>CAJQLB010000016.1 GCA_905479065.1 uncultured Flavobacteriaceae bacterium
ACAGATGATAATTGTAAAAAACGCTGAAGAAATTGAATTAATGCGCGAGAGTGCTTTGATCGTTTCTAAGACTCTTGGAATGTTAGCAAAAGAGGTTAAACCAGGAGTGACTACAATGCAATTAGATAAATTAGCTGAAGATTTTATTCGATCGCAAAATGCGATACCAGGATTTCTTGGTCTTTACGATTTTCCAAATACACTCTGTATGAGTCCTAATGAACAAGTTGTTCATGGATTTCCTACAAACGATCCGTTAAAAGAGGGAGATATTATATCCATTGATTGTGGCGCCCTAAAAAATGGCTTTTATGGTGATCATGCCTATACATTTGAAGTGGGAGAAGTGCATCCTGATACTAAAAAACTGCTTGAAATCACCAAAGAATCTCTTTATGTTGGAATAAGTGAGTTGAAAGTTGGTAATCGTGTTGGTGACGTAGGTTATGCCATACAGCAGTTTTGTGAATCCCATGGTTATGGTGTAGTCAGGGAGTTAGTTGGTCATGGAATTGGCAGAAAAATGCATGAAGATCCGGAAATGCCAAATTACGGTAGACGAGGAAGAGGTAAAAAGTTTATCAATGGATTAGTCGTCGCCATCGAACCCATGATCAATATGGGAACTCACCGAATCAAACAGCATCGAGACGGATGGACTATTACAACACTAGACAATAAACCAAGTGCTCATTTCGAGCACGATGTTGCGATTGTTGATGGTATACCTGAAATTTTATCAACCTTCGCTTACATCTATGAAGCCCTGGGAATCGAAAGCAGTGAAGAAGACGAATTTAGACAAAAAGCATTGGTACTTTAAGAACATTGAAAAAGCTCTTCAAATTATTACTTAATATAGTTCCGCGCCCAATACTTATTAGGTTAAGCTATCTAATTCGTCCACTTTTAGCATTACTGTTAAAAGGATCTCAGTTTACAGATCCTATTGATAATAAAAGCTTCAACTACTTTTTACCCTACGGATATGGTAAGCAGAGAATGAATGCACTCTCTCCTTCTACTCTGAGTTTAGAACGACATCGTCTACTTTGGTTGTTTTTAAAAAATGAAACTGATTTTTTTAAGGAAAAAAAAACAGTTTTACATGTTGCACCTGAACAATGCTTTTTAAAGATTTTTAAGTCATTACCAAACTTAAGCTACACAACAACCGATTTATTATCACCAATAGCAGACGTAAAGGCCGACATCTGTAATTTACCGTTCAAAGATGACAATTTTGATGTCGTTCTTTGTAATCATGTTTTAGAACACATATCAGATGACACCAAAGCAATAAGGGAGTTATATCGAATACTAAAACCCGGTGGATACGGAATACTTCAGGTTCCACAAGACTTAACTAGAAAGAAAACTTTTGAAGATAATTCAATAACCAATAAAAGAGACCGCGCTAAGATATTTGGACAATATGACCATGTTAGAATTTATGGACAAGACTATTTTGACAAGCTTAGATCAGGAGGCTTTAAAGTAAAAGCAATTAATTACACCTCTTCATTCTCCGAAAAAGATTTGATACGTTATTGCTTAACAAAAGGAGAATTAATCCCTTTCGTCTACAAATAAAACTACTCAGGAAACCCATTTAAACTCAACGTTTCCAATTGCTTTTTTTGATTTTCAAAAATAAAAAACACCTTTATTCCTGGTCGGAAAATTAAAAAATCTTTAACTCGATCAATACCCATCGCTTGAAATGCTGTGGCATAGGCATCTGCTACCATGCAGTTTTCTGCTATGACAGAAACACTTAAAATTTTCGTTTTACTAGGATAGCCCGTTGAGGCATCAATGATATGTGCATATCGATTACCATTTTCATCAATTTTAAATTTACGGTAAGTACCAGAAGTAGCCATTGCCTCATCCATGAGATTAATCGCTTTTAAGACCGACTGTGAACCGTCAAAATTTGGCCAATCTATTCCAACAGCCCATGGTTTTAAACTTTTTTGATTTATTCCTCTAGATTGGAGTTCTCCCCCTATCTCAATTAGGTAATCCTGAATCTGATTTGAGTCTAAAAAGTTAGCAATAACATCGACTGCATAGCCCTTTGCAATCGCATTAAAATCTAAATAAGTATCAGCATAACTCTTTTCGATATTCGTGCCGACTCGGTCTAATTTATCAAGCCCAACGGACATCAATAAGCTATCAATTTTTAAACTATCTAACTTTACAATTTCACCCTCGGGCCCAAAATCCCAAGCATTTACAACTGCACCAATGGTTGGATCAAACATACCATCAGTATTTTCATAAATTGTTTTAGAAACTTCAAATACTTCTAAAAAATGCTGATCCAATGTTACAGGCTCATTTCTATTCCATTTCGATATATCTGAGTTTCTGATATAGGTAGACATGGATCTATTAATTACATAGAACAAGCTATCAAATTCCTTTTCATAAGTTCTATCACCATGATAAATAATTGCGTAAGATGTGCCAAAAACTAAACCAGATAGTTTAATGTTGGTTAATTCACTTTGCCTGCAATTTAAAAGACTCGTAATAACACACAACAATAAGAGCTTTATCTTCATTTTAATTAAAATTAGTTTCTATAACCTGAATACCGTTATATTCAATAAGATATTCCTCATTCAAGTAAATTGGTAAATCATTTCCGTCTGGATTTCCAAGACCAACGCCCGCGTACAGTACTTTTGCCTCTTTCTGCCTTGCATGATTTTTAAAGGTTTCCATCCACACAACATCATAATTGTTTGGATTTTTGGGAAGGATTACAGCTCGGACAATCACAAAGAAATATTGATTATTCTTATCAATACATACAAATTGGGGGTGCTTTTTTAACTTGCTATTTATCGCAACAAATTCAAAACCTCTTTTCTCTAAATCTTTACCAACGTGATTCATTGCTAAATTGTGCAGTTCTTGATGAGTTAATGCTTTATTCATAAAACAAAAATAAGCTGAGAAATAGCTTAATTAAAATAGTTTAACATAAAATAAAGAGATACTATTTTTAGATATACAACTCAGTCAAAGAGCGAAAAATTGATTTTATTAAAAAATTACTTATTCTTATTTTACCTAATATATCATCTTTAAAAATAGATCTCGAATGTTTGCTATTAGTACTTTATTCAGAGGAAGGTTTAGAAATTAAAAATTATGTTACCTTAACATTATAAAAAATACTTTCTTTTTAATCACATCATCTCTTTAAAAACAAAACATTAACTCAAAAAAAAGTTTAAAAACTCATGAAAAAAGGTTTACTATTTTTAGGAACTATAATTGCTTTAATCATCGCAATATTAGTCATAAATACCATGACATTAACATCACAACAAGTCACATCGAGTCCAGTAGAATCTATCTATTTACCCAATGATATTTTTGAGCACCTTTCAAAGTCTATACAATACCCCACGATTTCGTTTAATGAGGATGCTATTCCTGACTCAACAGCATTTTCTGGCTTGCATACTTTTATAAAGGACGCATTTCCCATGGTTCATAAAAAACTCTCTCTCCATAAAATTAATGATTATAGTTTATTGTATACATGGAAAGGATCTGATTCCTCTTCAAAGCCACTCATATTGATGTCTCATCAAGATGTGGTTCCGGTAGATGAGCCCACGATAAATGATTGGGAAGCACATCCTTTTGAAGGTAAAATAACAAATGATTACATTTTGGGTAGAGGGACATTGGATGACAAAGGAAGCCTCATTGGGGTCTTGGAAGCTGTTGAAAAACTACTAGAAGAGTCATTCATGCCAAAACGAACTATCTACCTTGCGTTTGGTCATGATGAAGAAATTGGAGGTGAAAATGGAGCTGCTGCTATTGCATCGTATTTGAAAGAAAAGGGAATTCATGCTGCCATGACACTTGATGAAGGTGGGTTTCTTGCCGAAAACTTAATATCAGGGATTGATCATCCTGTCGCTATGGTTAATTTGGCTGAAAAAGGTTTTGCCTCATTTAAACTGACTGTAGAAACTACAGGAGGACATAGTTCACAACCTCCCAGAGAGAATACCATCGGTATGTTGGCGCAAGCCGTTGTAGATTTAGAAAATAATCAAAGACCATATAAATTGGTAAACCCCATTAATTATCAACTTGAATACATGGGTGCAGAACTTCCATTTTTTCAAAAAATCGCCTTTGCTAACCCCTTTCTTTTTAAAAGTCCTATTTTAAAAGCTTTAAATGCACATACCACAACGGCACCGACAATCATTAATGGAGGTATAAAAAACAATGTTATTCCAACTACTGCCGAAGCTACTATTAATTTTAGAATACTTCCAGGAGAAAGTATTGCGTCTGTAAAAAATCATATTCGACAAGTAATCTCGGAAAAAATCAAAGTAGAGCCGGTAGGGTTTTTGACAAATCCTTCTCCTGTGTCAAGTATCGACTCAAAAAATTTTAAGACGCTAGAACAAACAATTCGTAATGTGTTCCCAACAAGTATTGTCGTTCCTGGACTTGTCGGTGGTGGGACTGACGCTCGATATTTTTATGAGATTTCAGATGACGTGTACCGCTTCTACCCAATTAGAATTAGTCCTGAAAGTATGACACGATTTCATGGCATTGACGAAAAAATAAGTAAAGATAATTACCGAGAGATTATAACGTTCATTTATCATTTAATAAGAAACTTTAATTAAACTATTCAACTCTCATCATTACAAATTAAAAAGTCCAATACTAACTAATGTATTGGACTTTTTCTATTTAATTTTTATAGTTTAACCACCAAAGTCATCAAATCTAATGTGTTCATCTGGAATTCCATAATCTTCTCCCATTTTCTGAACAGCTTGATTCATCAAAGGCGGTCCACAAAAATACAATTCGATATCTTCAGGTGCCTCATGGTTATTCAAATAATTATCAATAACACAATTGTGAATAAATCCAACAAAACCATCTCCAGCTTCATCATTAATATCTTTTTTAACTTTCCAATTATCTTCTTCCATCGGTTCGGATAGAGCCATATAAAATTTAAAATTTGGAAAATCTTTTTCTAACTTTCTAAAATGCTCAATGTAAAATAACTCACGTTTTGATCGCCCTCCGTACCAATAAGTTACCGTACGACCTGTCTTAATAGTTCTAAATAACTCGTATAAATGAGAACGCATAGGAGCCATTCCTGCTCCACCACCAACATACAACATCTCACTTTCAGATTCATTTATGAAAAATTCTCCATAAGGCCCTGAGATGGTTACTTTATCGCCTGGTTTTTGAGCAAATATATAGGAAGATGCAATACCTGGATTAACATTCATCCATTGATTCTTAGAGCGATCCCAAGGAGGCGTGGCAATACGGACGTTGAGCATGATTTCACGTCCCTCTGCTGGGTAAGAAGCCATAGAATAGGCTCTTTCAACTGACTCACCATTTTTCATAACTAGGGGCCATAGTCCAAATTTATCCCATTCTGCTTTAAATTTATCGGCAGTCTCGTGCTCTTCGGGATGGGCAGTAATATCAATATCAGAGTATTTAATTTCACATTCAGGGATTTCTATTTGAATGTATCCCCCTGCTTTGTAACCCATATCCTCAGGAATCTCTACTACAAATTCTTTTATAAAAGAGGCGACATTGTAATTACGTACGACAACAGCTTCCCATTTTTTTATTCCAAAAACCTCTTCAGGAATAGTAATTTCCATATCTTGTTTCACCTTGACTTGGCATGATAAACGCGCACCATGGGCCAACTCTTTTCTTGAAAAGTGAGGTGTTTCTGTTGGTAGTGCTTCTCCTCCACCCTCTAAAACATGACACTCACATTGTATACAAGTTCCACCACCACCACATGCAGATGGCAAAAATATTTTCTCAGCCCCTAACGTTGATAATAAGGTTCCCCCTGAAGACACCTCAATTTCTCTTTCACCATTAATTTTTATTTTAACGGGACCGGAAGGAGATAATTTTTGTTTGACAAACAATAAAAGTGATACTAATAACAAAGTTACTAGTAAAAAAGCACCTACTGTCGCTACTATAGTTCCGATTGTATTCGCTGCTAATATCATACTACTTAATTACTTTTGTTGTGTTTTTAGCTAATTGTTGTTTCGCTTCTTTTCTTTCCAGGTCTTCAATAACTTGTACTTGTAATGTGTCATCTTCTTTTTCAGATGCGTCACTACCGCCTGTTAACATTCCACCAAAGCTCATGAAACCAATAGCCATTAAGCCTGTGATGATAAAGGTGATTCCTAATCCCCGTAGCGGAGCCGGCACATTCGAATATCTAATTTTTTCTCTAATTGCTGCAATTGCCAATATGGCTAAAAACCAGCCTATACCAGATGACACCCCATAATTAAAGGCAAGACCTATTGTTTCAATTTGACGGGATTGCATAAACAGTGAACCCCCTAAAATCGCACAATTAACTGCAATTAGCGGTAAAAAAATACCTAACGAATTGTATAATGATGGAGAAAATTTCTCCACTACAATTTCAACTAATTGAACCATTGTTGCAATGGTTGCAATAAACATAATAAACGATAAGAAGCTTAAATCGTAATCAGCATATTCAGAACCTAACCATGCTAATGCTCCTTCCTGTAATATGTACTGATCTAACAACCAGTTTAAAGGTACTGTAATGGCTAGTACGAAAATTACGGCTGCCCCTAAACCAACCGCTGTAGATACTTTTTTTGAGACTGCAAGATAAGAGCACATTCCAAGGAATGTAGCAAAAACCATATTATCTATAAAAATTGACTTAAAAAATAATTCTATGTGTTCCATTGTTTTTATTTCTAGTTCTCTTCAATTAGAGCAGGGTTATTGGCACGTTGCACCCAGATAATGATTCCTACCACAATTAATGCCATCGGTGCTAATAACATAAATCCGTTGTTTTCATAACCAAGACTGTAAAGACCGGTTTTTGCAATTGGATCTCCTAATATTTGATATCCCAGCAGAGTTCCTGAACCTAACAGCTCTCTAAAAAATCCAACGATAATTAAAATGACACCATAACCGAGAGCATTACCTATGCCATCAAGAAATGATCTCCAAGGACCATTACCCAAAGCAAATGCCTCGAAACGTCCCATAATGATACAATTTGTAATAATTAATCCTATAAAAGCACCTAACTCCTTACTCAATTGGTAAGAAAATGCTTTTAACACTTGATCCACTATAATTACTAATGCAGCGACTACCGTTAATTGTACAATAATTCTGATTTTAGATGGAATGATGTTCCTTATTAAGGACATAACAACGTTACCAATACCCATGACAAA
Source organism: uncultured Flavobacteriaceae bacterium (assembly GCA_905479065.1). Classification (GTDB taxonomy): domain Bacteria; phylum Bacteroidota; class Bacteroidia; order Flavobacteriales; family Flavobacteriaceae; genus CAJQLB01. The sequence continues at coordinate 7,326 of CAJQLB010000016.1, forward strand.
TAGAACCGAAATAGTCATCACTATCGAAGCTTTCAGCTGGGCCGTTATCGCTAAAGCAGAGCAAATACCTAAAACTTGAATAGTAATTGGATTGTTATCAGCTAAGGGATCTAATATTAATTTACTGTCTTTTGCCATGACACTAATTTTTTAAATTTTTAAAATAGGGCACATACAATTTCAAATCATTTCTAATCATTGCTGCTACGCCGTCTCCTGTTATTGTGGCACCTGCTATTGCATCCACTTGATTATCTATCTTGTCGGAATTTAAAGGATCGTTGTTACTTTTAGAAATATCAACACCCACAAAATTTCCTGAACTATCTAACAAATGCTCTCCGATAAAATCATCCATGAAAAAACGCTCTTTAATGTTGGCCCCCAATCCAGCTGTTTCTCCCTTATGGTCAAAATAAGCTCCTAAAATCACCATATCTTGATCCATGGCAATGTAAGCCCAGACCGCATCCCATAAACCTTTTCCTCTAATTGGAACAATATAAAAGGTCTCACTGTCTTTTTCGCCAACAAATAAGGGCAGTCGTCGCTGACCACCATTTTTAATTTTAGCCTGCTCTTTTTTAACATCTATCAAATAGGCTTCGGTATCTTCAGAGACTGAAGAACCATTGACTACAAACTGGCTTGTAATATATTTTGAAAACTCTTCTCCAACTTTATCATCTGCAACAAAAGCAACACTACTTTCTGTGTTTTCATGAATTCCCATTGCGTAAAGAATATTTTGTTGCTTTTCAATCCTTTTGTTTTCAGTGATTTTTGGTTTAAGTGACGATGCAACAAACGCTAATAAAGAGCCTACCACCACCACCATACCTATGGCAAAAGCAATTGTGTATATGTTTTTATCTGTTCTTTTTTCCATTATTAAGCTGTTTTTACTTTAATTCGTTTTTGTCTTTGTTTTACATTTCCTTGCACGACATAGTGATCAATAGTTGGTGCAAAAACATTCATTAAAAGAATCGCTAAAAACACGCCTTCAGGATATGCTGGATTGAAAACTCTTATCATGATAGAAATGAAACCAATTAAAAAACCATAAATCCATTTTCCTTTATTCGTTTGTGAGGCAGTCACTGGATCTGTTGCCATATAAACAGCCCCAAATAAAATACTTCCAATAAATAAATGTTGCCAAAAATCGATACTCATCAAACCGTAAAATTTACTTGATTCTCCTATCCATCCAGCGTCGACAACACCATTGAATATGAGACCCATTGAAAGGGCACCAATCAACGTGCTCAATATAATTCTCCAACTACCTACTTTAGTGAAAATGAGAAATAAAGCTCCAAAAATAATAAGCAACTTTGATGTTTCACCAACTGAACCCGGAATGTAACCAAAAAACATATCCATAAGGTCTATGTTTGGTAGTGTTGAATTTTGAGCATAAGCCCCTAAAAGCGTTTCACCTGAAATAGCGTCTGGAGTTCCTGTTCTGGCAACAGCTTCATGCACCCATACTTTATCACCTGACATCCATGTTGGATAAGCAAAAAACAAAAATGCTCGAATAGTAAGTGCCGGATTTAAGATATTCATTCCGGTACCTCCAAAAACTTCTTTACCTATAACAACACCAAAAACTACAGCGACTGATAACATCCATAATGGAATGTCTACAGGTACTATGAGCGGCACCAACATACCTGTAACTAAATAGCCCTCCTCAACTTCGTGACCTTTTATAATCGCAAAAATAAATTCCACTAATAAGCCCACACCGTATGAAACAATCACCAGTGGTAAGACCGTCCAAGATCCTACTACAAAGTTATCCCAAGTTAAAAAATTACCAAAAAGGGATGCTTCCGTTACCATCCCTTTCGCTGCATCAATCGCTGCGAAGTGCTGGTAACCTGCATTAAATATTCCAAAAATTAAACAAGGAACTAGCGCCATGATGACAATATTCATTGTTCGTTTTAAATCATCAGCTGCCTTTATGTGAGTTCCTCCGTGAGTTGTATCATTTGGCAGATACAAGAAAGTATGAATAGCATTGAATGCAGGGGCCATTTTTGTCCCCTTATACTTTTCTTTAAGATTGTGTAAATTACTTTTTAAACTCATTATCCAATTTCTTTAAGCATTAAGTCTAATCCTTCTCTAATTATTTTTTGATGCGGTTGTTTTGAAACACATACAAATTCGGTTAAAGCAAAATCTTCAGGAGCAACTTCGTACATTCCCAAAGCCTCCATCTCATCTAAATCCTTGTAAAGACAAGCCTTTAAAATTTGCATTGGATAAATATCTAAAGGAAAAACCTCTTCATATGACCCAGTGACTACAAAGGCCCTATGCTCTCCATTTGTATTGGTATTTAAATCGTACTTCTTTTTTGGATTTAACCAAGAAAATGTCAGCGCTCTTGAAGTAGACACTTTATTGAAAATAGGCTTATTCCATCCAAAAAATTCGTAGTCATCTCCCTCTGGGATTACGGAAATAACGTTACTGTAATAATCCAAATTCCCACTTGGAGATACGTGTTTTCCAGATAAAACATTACCGGAAATTATTCTATCATTCCCATTTTTTTCAACACCATTATCATAAATAATGGTTGCTAATTCACTACCAATTTTTGTTTTGAAATACCTAGGCTTTTTGACAGAAGACCCAGCTAAAGCGACTATACGCTCGGCATTAAATTTACCAGACAACAACAATTCTCCTATGATGACTAAATCTTGAGCGGCAACTGTCCATACCACTTCTCCTTTATTTACGGGGTCAATTTTATTTATCAAAGTACCAACATTTCCTGATGGATGTGGTCCGGAGACTTTATGTGTAATCACACCGGTGAGACTGTCTAGTGGCGAACTTGTATTTTTACCAATTGACACATGTACTTTTCCATCAGTTAATTTGGTTAAAGCAGTTATGGCAGCTTGTAATTCGAGCTCTTTACCCTGCAAAGTGAAATCTAAATCAGCGGCCAATGGAGCTGATGCATACCCTGATATAAAAATAGATTTAGGTGACTTTTCCGGATTTGCTACCACATCATATGGCCGTTGTAAAATAAAAGGCCAACATCCCGACGAAAGCAAAGTATTTTTAATCACCTCAGGTGAAGCAGTGTCAACATCAATTTTTGAATGAGTTAAGAAGGTCTGCTTTTTATCTGCTTGAATTTTAATAGCATCAATGCGCCTTTTTGGCCCACGCTCTATCTCAACAATTTTACCAGACACTGGCGATACATATTTTATTAATTCATTTGTTTTATCATAGAAAACAGCCTCCCCTGCTTTAACAATGGCTCCTTCTTTTGCAACCAATTTTGGTGTAACACTATGAAAATCTTCAGGCCTTATGACGCAAAAATTACTGAATATAGCTTGTTCAACAGTCTTTTCAGCTTCGCCTTTTAAGTTTATATTAAGACCTTTTTTTATTTTAATGTCGTTTGACATAATTTATATTTTGAAATTAGTTATCAAAAATCCGTGCAAAAATACAAATTTATTACGCAGTTTTCACAATAAATTTGGATATTTTTGACCAAAATGACTCTTATAAAAACAATATAATTACACGGTAAAGTCAGGCACAAAAGTTGAAAAAACCTTACACAAAACAAATCTTAATGATTTCCCCTAATCTAGGCACAATCCGTAATTTAATTATCTTTGTTTTAAATGTAATCAAACCATGAAATTAAATTATCTCTTAGCACCCATACTGTTGTTGGTACAATTTTCTTTTGGTCAAGTTGTATCAGAAATAAATCCTCCGCAATTTATTAAAACCATCACTTTCAAAAGCAACTCTGCTCAAAGTGAATTACCGATCTTAAAATTAGGTGAAAGTTTAAGTCTTGAATTCGATGTTTTAAACGGTGATGAAGCAGATTTCTATTATGTTATTGACCATTATAATTATGATTGGACCCCCTCGAGTCTTGTGAAATCAAGATATCTCGAAGGATTTGACGATCAAAGAATTGTTAACTATGAAAATTCTTTTAACACATACCAACTCTACTCTCACTACAATTTAAAAATCCCAAATAAACAAACTCGAATTCTAGTATCAGGCAACTACATGATTAAAATATTTGATGACTTTGGTGAACTCATGTTTAGTCGAAAATTCATGGTTTATGAGGACCTTACCTCAGTTGGTGTTGCACTGAGGCGCTCAAGAAATGTGAAATACATTCATCAAAAGCAATCGGTAGATATTACAATTGCATCACGAAATTTGAACTTTATAAATCCCAAACAAACAGTTCATGTCATGATTGTTCAAAACAACAATCTCAGCACTGCAATAACTGGTTTAAAACCACAATATACTTTGGGAAATCAACTCATTTACAAGTATGATACTGAGTCAAGCTTTTGGGCCGGCAATGAATATTTATTTTTTGAAAATAAAAATGTCAGAGGAGCTAATATTGGCGTACAATATTTTGATTTAAAAGATGTATATCACAACTATCTGTACACTGATATCGTGCGAGCCGATAGGCCGTACACCTATAATCCTGATATCAACGGTAATTTTCAAATTACGGCGTTAAACACTGATAATATTTCGATTGAAGCAGACTATACAGTCATTCATTTTTCTCTACAACATCCTGAAATTTTTGACAACCAAAATATTCATATTTATGGCAATTTTAATAATTATCAAATCAGTGATAATACGCTCATGATTTTTAATAAATTTTCCGGCTTTTATGAAAAATCATTACTTTTAAAACAAGGATTTTACAATTATAAATATGTGCTTGTTGATAACGATAGCACAATTGACGAAGGCGCCATCAGCGGTAACTTTGATCAAACAGAGAACAATTACAAAGTTTTGGTTTATTATAGGAGTTTAGGAGGTATTTATGATAAAATTGTCGGCGTTGGTGAAGCTTCATCGATTTTAATTACCAATTAACCAACGAGGTCGTTAATTTAAAGTTGTTTTCTTTAACTTTGCTGTGAATTCTAATACTTTCCAATTCAACGTGGTTCAACAAATAACTAAAGGAATTAAAATTTGCGTAGAAACTAAGTACGAAGGAACTTTCTATAAAAATTATGAAGTTCATTTTGCATTCGCTTACACAGTTACTATCGAAAACCAAAGCAATGATTCTGTTCAGCTTGAGTCTAGATATTGGCAAGTTTTTGATGCTTTAAACAACATGGAGCTCGTTGAAGGAGAGGGTGTCATTGGTAAAAAGCCTATTTTAAACCCTGGGGACGCTCACAGCTATACCTCCGGGTGCCTTTTAACCTCACCTTTTGGTGCAATGGACGGTCATTACAATATGGTAAATTTCACAACAGGTGAAAATTTTAAAGTATCCATTCCCAACTTCAAACTAAGTGCACACTTCGCGCTTAATTAATTTTTTTTTCAAAAATATACAGGTAATTCTTTCCAATGTATCTTGTAAATCTCAAAAAGTTATTACAACACTTTTCATTTTGAATTTCATAACAATTCTTGAGTTTAATATTTTGAAAAAGTCGTAACTTTGCAACCACTTTAATTTTAATAATACGATATTATGGGAAAAGGATTTTTTCAAGTTCCAGTAGCGGTAAATGAACCTGTTAAAAGCTATGCTCCAGGGTCTCCAGAACGAAAAGCTGTTTTAACAGCATATAACACCATGTTCAATAGTTCCACAGACATCCCAATGTACATCAATGGGAAAGATGTTACAACTGAAAACACAAGAAAAATATCACCTCCTCATGATCATCAACACATCGTTGGTCAGTATCACCTAGCTGAGATATTACATATTGAAGAAGCGATATCAACAGCTTTGGAAGCAAGAAAAGAATGGTCAAAGATGCCATGGGAACAACGTGCCGGTATTTTTTTAAAAGCTGCCGAATTAATCGCAGGGCCATACAGAGCAAAAATTAATGCAGCAACTATGATTGCCCAATCAAAAACAGTTCACCAAGCTGAAATTGACGCAGCATGTGAATTGATTGATTTCCTGCGTTTCAATGTGCAATTTATGACAGACATCTATTGCGAACAACCAGATAGTACGAGTGATGCATGGAATCGCATTGAATACAGGCCTCTGGAAGGTTTTACATATGCGGTGACACCATTTAATTTTACTGCTATTGCTGGTAATCTTCCTGCTTGTATGGCTTTAATGGGAAATGTTGTTGTATGGAAACCGAGTGACAGTCAAGTGTACTCAGCTAAAATAATAATGGATGTCTTCAGAGAAGCTGGGGTACCTGCGGGTGTTATCAATGTCGTTTTCGGTGATCCTGTAATGATTACAAATACTGTTTTGGCTAGTACAGATTTTTCTGGACTACATTTTACGGGTTCAACCTTTATATTTAAAGAACTATGGAAACAAATTGGCAATAACATTCATAAGTATAAAACATATCCTCGAATTGTAGGTGAAACTGGCGGTAAAGATTTTATCATCGCTCATAAAACCGCAAACTCTAAACAAGTTGCAACAGCGATTACGAGAGGAGCTTTTGAGTTTCAAGGTCAGAAATGTAGTGCTGCATCTCGAGCTTACATTTCTTCAAACCTATGGAAGGATGTGAAAAAATACCTTCTAGAAGACATCAAATCATTAAAAATGGGATCTCCTGAAAACCTGAGTAATTTCATGACAGCTGTAATTCATGAGGGATCATTTGATAAGCTCGCAACATTTATCGACCAAGCGAAAGCTGATGCTAACGCTGAAGTTATTGCCGGGGGGGGTTATGATAAAAGTAAAGGTTATTTTGTTGAACCAACTGTCATTGTAGTAAAAGATGCCAAATATACAACCATGTGTACCGAGCTTTTTGGTCCGGTAATAACAATATTTATTTATGATGACAATGATTTTGAAGCAACACTTAAACTCGTTGACGAAACCAGTGAATATGCGCTAACAGGTGCCATTTTAGCAACGGATAGGTATGCTATTAACCAGGCAACAAAAGCATTAGAAAACTGTGCTGGCAACTTCTACATAAATGATAAGCCTACTGGCGCTGTCGTTGGACAGCAACCTTTTGGGGGTGCGAGAGCCTCTGGAACTAACGATAAAGCAGGGAGTGCTCAAAACTTGTTGAGATGGGTTTCACCAAGAATGATAAAAGAAACATTTGTCACACCGATAGACTACAGATATCCTTTTTTAGAAAAATAATTTGTTGTACTTTTAAATTGTAACATATCTTCATGAGAAGTTTCTGCGCACTTATATTTACATTGATGTCTTTGGTTGTTTCCTCACAAGAACAATTCGATTTTTTGGATAAATCTGATATGCAAACATCGGTATTATTTTTAAACTTTCCAGTCATAGACATCGGAGTGTACCAGAATAATATCAATAATTACTATTCGTTTTTACAAGCCTACAAAGCGATTTCTAGCCATGATTTAAAAATGCGTTTACTAGATTTTCAGCGTTTTAAAGAACTCATTGAAAAAGAACCTTCCAATGTTGTCAAACTTGGTGTACTACACAGCGATTATGAAGTAATAAAACCTGATGCATTCACTAGTGGTGATATTAACGTGAATGATGCAGGATACGTTGTGAAATCAAATAATGACACATCAATTTTTGATAAAAAAACACTGTCGATAGTTACTCCCTTAAAAACAAAACACAAGGGACTTCAAACAGAATTTATACTGAAAGAACACGATGTTATTAATATTTCCCAAGATGAGATTACCTCAATCAAAATAAACTTTAATGATGGCAATGGTTTCGTAAATGTTAGAACCAATACCATTATTCCAATTGAATATAGTGCTCAAGGACTTAAAAAAATAACGACAAAATTAACTTTTTCTAATGGGCAAATAAAGACAAGTTTCTCCAAAATTAAAATCTTTTACTCATCATCTGATTTAAAGAATTTATATAACAGAGTAATACAAGAATTGCCCGCCTCAAACAACACCTATACTGTGGTACCTAATTTATCTCCATACGGTGTTAATAATGATGTTGGTAAAGCAGAGTATGATATTTTCTTAAGTACGGATGGTGTGCTTGACAAGCCTATTTTTTTAATTGACGGATTTGATCCAGGAGACTCACGTGATATTCTTGGCCTGTATGATCTTTTAAATTTTGATGATTTTGGTGAAACATCCAATCTTGCCGATGTATTAAGAGCACAAGGGTTTGATGTTGTTATTTTAAACTTTCCCGTATACCTACGAGAATCAGACATGATTGAAATTGATGGTGGAGCAGATTTTATTGAACGTAACGCAATGCTCTTGGTTGAATTAATTCAAATTATTAATAACATCAAAGTAGGGAGTGAGCAAAATGTTATCATCGGCCCAAGCATGGGAGGCTTAATATCTCGTTACGCTTTAAGTTACATGGAATCTCAAAATTTAAATCATGACACAAGACTTTGGATTTCTTTTGACGCACCTCATCTTGGGGCAAATGTCCCCATAGGTTTTCAATATTTATTTAACAATCTTGCTTACAATTTGGATCTCGGTGGCTTAGGAGGTGATCAAAGTGTTATTGCGTTGCAACCGTTAATAGATGGCATGCTGAAATCTCCTGCTGCACGTCAAATGCTTGTCGATCAGTTTGAACCCCATCTTGACACTTCAATAATTACACCTACCGCACACCCTTATCATGATTTATTTTATGCACAAATGAATTCGTTATCAACCTCAGGCTACCCAGAGCTTACAAGAAACATCTCTGTTATAAATGGAAGTGGTATAAATAGAAGATATCCGGATGTGAACGGTTCCGATATCCTACCTAACAGAGAAGTATTAAATACTACCATTCAAATTGAGGCAGGAATCACGGATGCTACATTCAAAACACGCTTTACTCCTTACAATTCAAATTCAAACGAGTCTAGTTTTGTTTACATCGATACCGTTTGGATATGTTTTTGTGATTTAACCTTAACAGAGAATTCAGAATCTTTTCCCTATTCAGACGGGGTAGACGCTGCTTCAGGAGGGCTTTTTAATATTGCAGATTTAAATGGCGACATTGAATCTGATCCATTAATTGATAGTTTTTTAGGGGCCTTACAAACAGATTACTTTAATTTTATACCAACAATTAGCAGTATGGCTCTTGAGGTCACGGATAATGAAATTGATTGGTTTCACACCCCTGCTAATGTAGAAACAAAAAGTGTCAACAACCTAACGCCTTTTGATAATTGGTACATGCCAGACAACAATGAACCACATGTTACATTAACACAATCAAATGTTGACTTTACTCTTTCTGAAATTATACAAGAAACATTAACCTTAAATGAATCAAAGGTCCATAACCTTTTTAAAATAGAACAAAATCCAATTCAAAAAGATCTTGTTATTCTTGCGAAACAATTTACTCCCAATGTGACACTAAGGATTACAGATGTCACAGGTAAAACACTGTTAGATTTAAAAACATCTCTTGAGATGAGAACACTTTTACCTTTAACTCTCGGGTCAGGTTTATACGTGTTAAGGATAACTTCAGGAACCAATTCCTATCAAACTAAACTCATTATTGAATAATAAATTTATTTGGTTCATAATTTATAAGTTTGAACAGGGAATGCAATGCTTACCACTTTTTTTGTGTCAAAAAATTCCTCATCAAAAAAATCAGACAGGTCAGTAATCTTTACATTCTTAAAACTTTTTAGCTCATTCGTTAAATCGCCTCCCTTTAGATATAAAATTCCATTTCTAAGTTGGTGTTTACTTTTTTCGTTTACTTTATCTTTTACCCAACCCACAAAATCAGGCATTGCTGTAACCGCTCTACTCACGACAAAATCGAACTTTTTATTGATATCTTCGGCTCGTTTATGTGACGTTTTTATGTTTGTTAATTCTAAACTCGCTACCACAGCATCAACAACCTTTATTTTTTTATTAACACTATCTACTAAATAAAACGAGCACTTAGGAAAAAGTATCGCTAAAGGAATTCCGGGAAACCCTCCACCTGTTCCAACATCCAAAATTGTTGTCCCATCTTTAAACATGACGACCTTTGCTATTCCTAATGAATGTAGTACATGGCGTAAATACAAATCGTTAATATCCTTTCTTGATACAACATTAATTTTAGCATTCCACTCAACATATAAATCAAATAACATACTGAACTGTGTTACTTGTTTACTGGTTAAGTTTGAAAAATATTTAAGAAGTAATTCCATCTGTTTTTTTTACAAAATTAATATTTTCGTTGAATAAAAAATCTGAATGATAAGAATAACAACTAGATAATTATTTATCTTTGTTATGAACATTCGTTTTTATTTAGAAATGTTATCAATCGCCAAGAAAATGACAAAGCAAACACTTACTTTTTCCCGAAAAGATTCAGCAAAATTTTTTAGAACACTGAACAAGCGTGTGAATCAATATTTTAAAGAAAATAATTTAAAGAAAACAGGTAATTGGAAACTTTATTTCAAAGCTCTTATCATGTTTTCTCTACTGTTTGGCCCTCTTGCAATACTCCTTATATACGACCTACCAACCTATCTGCAAATTACTTGTATGATGATTATTGGTGTAGGAATGGCTGGAGTTGGTATGAATGTTATGCACGACGCAAACCATGGTTCATTCTCGAGTAAAAAATGGGTCAATACTATCATGGGAAGTAGTATTCATATTTTAGCCGGTAATGATTATAATTGGAAAGTACAACACAATGTCTTACATCACACTTACACCAACATACAAGGTCATGATGAAGACATTGATGCAGGAAGAATTATACGATTTTCTAAGCATGCCAAATGGCACAAAATTCACCAGTATCAGAAATATTATGCTTTCCTGTTGTATGGTTTATTGACAGTGAATTGGGCAATTACTACTGATTTTAAGCAGACATATCAATACCTTAAGAGAAAACTATCTTATGGGAAATTTCCTAATCCAGCTACGCAATGGACAAAACTAATCATTGGTAAAATTCTCTACTATACTGTTTGGGTTGTTTTACCGTTGTCTCTCGGCTACACTTGGTGGCAAGTTTTAATAGGTTTCATTATCATGCATTACACAGCAGGAATTATTCTGAGTGTGATATTTCAATTAGCACACGTCATGCCCAATACAGAAATGCCACTACCCGATGCACAAGGTAATATGAAAAACACATGGGCCATTCATCAATTATTCACAACTTCAAATTTTTCACCAAAAAGTTGGTTAGTTGAATTTTACACAGGAGGTTTAAATAGACAAGTTGAACATCATTTATTCTCGCATATCAGTCACATACACTACAAAAAGATTGCCCAGATTGTAAAAGAAACTGCGCAAGAATTTAGTTTGCCCTACAACGAATATAATTCGATTTGGAAAGCCATTTCAGAACATTACAGACAATTAAATGTACTAGGTCAAAAACCGAGTTTAATCTAATCAATTTTAAGTAAATCAAGAAAATTCAATGAGTTCACTTTCAGACAGAGTTTTGAATATGTCAACTTCCGCCACACTTGCTATGGCAGCAAAAGCGCGTGAATTGAGAACAAATGGTAAAGATATAATCGGGTTAAGTCTCGGGGAACCTGACTTTAATACACCAGATTTTATTAAAAATGCGGCCATTCAAGCAATCAACCAAGATTATAATTCTTACACTCCTGTTGATGGTTATGTAGAATTGAAGGAGGCGATTATCAACAAATTTAAACGAGACAATGGTTTACATTACGAACTCCCGCAGATTGTAGTGTCCACAGGAGCTAAACAAGCTTTGGCAAATGTTGCAGCGACCATGATAAACCCTGGAGATGAAGTTATTTTACCATGCCCTTATTGGGTAAGTTACAACGATATTGTAAAGTTAAATGAAGGTATTCCAGTGGAAGTTAAAACTTCCATAGAAACAGATTTTAAAATGACAGCGGCACAGCTCGAATCAGCAATAACGCCAAGGACTAAAATGATTTGGTATAGTTCTCCATGCAATCCGAGTGGCTCTGTATACAGTAAAGAAGAATTAAGAGCACTTGCAGATGTTTTACAAAAATATCCCAATATTTATGTTGTATCAGATGAAATTTATGAACACATCAATTTTGGTAAAGGACACACAAGTATGGCTGAGTTTGAAGACATGTACAACAGAACAATAACTGTCAATGGTGTCTCGAAAGCTTTTGCCATGACCGGGTGGAGAATTGGTTTTATTGGTGCTCCTGAAAACATAGCTCGTGCTTGTAACAAAATGCAAGGTCAAATTACTAGTGGCGCAAATTGTATTGCTCAACGAGCTGTTATTACTGCTATGGAAGCACCTGCGAGTAAAGTTAAATATATGATTGACGAGTTTAAAATTCGAAGAGATCTAGTCTTGAATTTACTTGCTGGTATTGATGGCTTCAATACAAACACTCCAGACGGTGCTTTTTATGTGTTTCCAGACATCTCTAGTTATTTTGGCAAAACACTTCGAGGTACAACAATTAATAATGCCACAGATTTTTCTATGTATTTATTGGAAGAAGCTCTAGTAGCAACTGTAACAGGAGATGCTTTTGGAAATCCAAACTGTATTAGGATATCTTATGCAGCCTCTCAAGAGCAAATAATTGAAGCTATAAATCGTATTAAAAAAGCTGTTAGCTAAGGTTTACAAACAGCTTAAATCAAGAAAGCCACAACAGACTAATTGTTGTGGCTTTCTTTTTAACTAACTACTACTAAAATGAAAAATTAAGTATTTCATTCAAACCATATCGAAAATAATATGAATTTTACATGTGACTACTAAAAAAATAAAAACTATCACATGAAAATATTTATAAACCCTATTACATTATAATATGTAAAATAGTACTGTAATAAGTATGATAGAAACTGCAATAAAAGCAATGATTCTTCTTTTTATAATTTGTTCATTCTCATATATCATTCGTTCTTTTAAACGTCTAATTGTATGAAGCTGAGCTTTTGGGAAATCATATTCTGGTTTTCCTTTTGATTTATACTTGCCAAATGTTCTTTTAAACTTTTCTCTATTAACATTTCTGCGTAATTTCCTATTGCTCTTAATTACAGCGTTCATTGCTGTCATTGTTCCACTACCTCCCATAATTTCAAAAAATTTAAGTTGTTAAACCATTAGATAGAATAGTCATGCTACAAGTAACATACTACGTAATTCATAAAAGTGTTTTGAAAATGCTTAGAAACAACAGTTAAATGTCAGATTAAAATTAATACTAACTATAAAGTAGCAACTATTGCAATAGCAAAAACAGAAAGTTTTAAAATGGCATCTATACTTAGTGAGTATTGAAATTGTCTACTCTTAATTCGCTGTTTAACTCCAAATACTGAATTTGGGTTTGAATTAAAGAAATTGCCTTGTATTTCTTCTTTGTAGTTTGATGTTAATATACCTTCGTTTTTAAATACGAAAGATTCTTTTTTCTGTTTAGGTAATGGATCAAAATCCACTTTAGTTAATACTAATTCCATGATTATTAATTTGGATTGATGTTATACTTATAAGACTTATAATAAATAAAAATGTTACAGCGAATCGCACACTATTGTTGGAATTCAAACATATAAAGTCATGGGAAATATTGAAAATATTAATAGTTCGGGAAGTTTAAACTTAAATCATTTTCCTTTCTCATTAAATAGAACAGAAAATGAATATAATAATATATTTAAATAACAATGAAATAAACCTAATACAGCTAAAAA
>CAJQLB010000017.1 GCA_905479065.1 uncultured Flavobacteriaceae bacterium
AGAAAAAGTTAATTTTATGGCAGAGTCTATGATTCCAGTAACTGGCAAAATCGATACAGATAAACGCAATAAGATAGACAATCCAAGAGGAGGTAATGTCAAACACAGCAAGGTGATTAAATAATAAAGGGTAGGAAATGATGACAACTATTAACCCAAGAGAATCTTTAATGATGTTCGTTATGCCGGAGCTTAAACTCGAAATTGTATCTAAGGCTCTATGGGTTTGTTTATTTGTGAAATGACCATAACCAATTTCAATCAACATTAAAATAATAAAACAGGGGATAGCATATAATAAGACAGTTGTGTAATCTTCCATGTATTATAATAAAGTGTAAAAGTAAATATTAATATTTATTTTTAAAAAGAGGGACATCTCTTAACGTATCTTAATATGATTATCTGATACAGTCTGAGTTGATTTCAGTCTTTTAAATGAAATAAAATGTGTAATTTTGCATGCAATTAAAAGCTAAGGCGATGATTGCACATCAAAACAAAATTGTTGGAGAAGGTCTTACCTATGACGACGTTCTATTGGTTCCAGCGTATTCCGAAACTTTACCTCGTGAAGTAAGCATAAAGACAAAATTTACAAAAAATATTGCTATCAATATTCCAATTATTTCTGCAGCAATGGATACTGTTACAGAGAGCAGAATGGCTATAGCCATGGCGCAGGAGGGAGGTATTGGTGTATTACATAAGAATATGTCTATAAAGGAACAAGCTGACAAAGTACGTAAAGTTAAGCGAGCTGAAAGTGGTATGATTATGGATCCTGTAACACTACCATTATCAGCAACAGTTCTAGATGCAAATCAATACATGAAGGAGTACCGTATTGGAGGAATTCCAATTGTAGATGATTCAGGGACTCTGAAAGGGATAGTAACCAATAGAGATTTGCGTTTTGAGCATGACAAAAAGCGTCCAATTGTTGAGGTAATGACAAGCGATAATCTGGTGACTGCCGCAGTTGGAACATCCTTAAAAGATGCAGAAGCTATTCTTCAGAAGCATAAAATAGAAAAGCTTCTCATTGTTAATGACAACAACAAATTAGTTGGATTAATTACGTTTAGAGATATTACAAAAGTAACACTAAAACCAATCGCAAATAAAGATCAGTTTGGTAGATTAAGAGTAGCTGCAGCAATTGGTGTCACAAGTGATGCGGTAGATAGGGCCTCAGCTTTAGTGAATTCTGGTGTTGATGCCGTTATCATAGACACCGCTCATGGACATACGAAAGGAGTAGTTGATGTATTAAAGCAAATTAAAACAAGTTTTCCAACGTTGGATGTTATTGTAGGGAATATCGCAACTGGAGAAGCTGCAAAATATTTAGTAGAAGCAGGAGCTGACGCAGTCAAGGTAGGAATTGGTCCTGGTTCAATTTGTACAACTCGAGTTGTTGCAGGAGTAGGTTTTCCTCAATTTTCAGCAGTACTTGAAGTCGCTGACGCAATAAAAGGCTCAGGAGTTCCTGTCATTGCTGATGGAGGGATTAGATACACAGGTGATATTCCAAAAGCCATTGCTGCAGGTGCCGATTGTGTAATGTTAGGATCATTACTGGCTGGCACAAAAGAGTCACCGGGTGAAACTATTATCTATGAAGGTAGAAAATTTAAGTCTTACAGGGGTATGGGATCTGTTGAAGCAATGAAAGAAGGTAGTAAGGATCGTTATTTTCAGGATATTGAGGATGATATTAAAAAGTTAGTACCCGAGGGAATTGTTGGCAGAGTCCCTTACAAAGGAGAATTATTTGAAAGTATTCATCAGTTTGTTGGTGGTCTTAGAGCAGGAATGGGATATTGTGGTGCAAAAGACATCAATACATTGAAAGAAACGGGTCGTTTTGTAAAAATAACTTCTTCAGGGATAAACGAAAGCCATCCTCATGATGTGATGATAACAAAAGAAGCTCCAAATTACTCAAGATAACATTAGTGAACAACTTTAGCGAGTCATATTCATGACGGTGTAGCTTCTAGACCATGACGAGATTTCTCCCGGTTTGAGTTGAATTTGATGAAACAATTCTGGACTTATAACATGATTACATCCCCATAAATTTATTTTCTTTGTAAAAAAGTCTCCTACTTCTTTGATGGCTATTTGGTTTTTTATGTTTTGTATTTCCCATTGTGCTCTTACTTTTTTTCCTCCTGAAAGATTACTGAAAAAAAAAGGTGTGGAGGGGGATTTTATAAATTCAAAAGAATTTTGACTCAACTTTATAAGTTTTTCTGGATTTACAACTTCATCAAATAGTTCTTGATGTAGAACGTTTGGAAATTTTAAGTCGTAGGCAGATCCAATCTTCGTGTTGTTGATGGCAATGAAATTATGCGTATACTCATCGGTAATAATATCCTTGCTACCTCTGTTTTCTAATTCATATGAAATTAAAAAACCAGAATTGAGTAACGAAATATTCTTTTTTAGTACATAGGCGTATCCGTTATAAATATCAGATTTACACTTAATCGTAATATTGTTTAAGGATGGTTTTACACTAAATTGTGCTGGCTTAATGTCGTAAGGTTTTTCAAAGTGATAGCTTGAGTCAGTTTTTTTTAATAGTCCAATTCCAATTTTATGAAACCATCCGCCAATGTCAGTATCATCAAAGCCCAAAGCTTCATTAATACCAAATTCATTATAGCACCCTTTACCTTTAACATGTTCGTTTGATCCGTTAAATTTTTCGGTCTGTGTTAGAGGGATGTTTTTAAAAAGAACTTCAGCTATTTTTCCACTCCAATCAAATCGTGAAAATTTATAATTTTTAGCTGGATGATCGATATGAATTTCTAAATTTTTATTTTTCAGTATAAACGTCATGAATTTTTAAAATTGTTTTTTTAGGCTTGAGGTATTACCATGTAAATTATCAAACAAGCTGTCTTTAATATTATGGTCATACCTTGAAGCTAAATTAATGTGATTGATAGATCATGATCTCTAAATGATTAAATATTATGCATTTCATACTTATCATGAGTCTTTTAAAAAAATGACATCTTTGATACCACTCCCAATATATAATTTTAAAATATCATCATTACATAGCTCGTTAAGGATTGGTACGTATTTAGACTGCGTTCCGTACACAATACTTTTTATTTTTTTAACACCATTCGCATGTGTGTCACTCGTTGGTTTTGGGTCAACACTAAAGTATGTCATCATGAATGGAATTTGTTCATCATAAGGAAAAAGTAATTGCCATTTTAGTAACCTATCATATGGATCTAAACGGTTGCTTTTTGTAATCCAATACTTTTTGCCATTCTTTCTTAATATGGTTTCTTCTTTTTTAAATTGTGCTGCTTTCGTTTCTAAGCATATTTCGAAAAACCCCTCAGAGACGTCATCCCAAAGTTCAAAACGTTTAACAATACTACTTTTGCCTAAAAGTCTTAAAAATAGTTTTTGAAAAAAAGAGACAGGTGATTTTTCCAATAACTCAATATAGGGCCCCTCTGAAAAGTAAATTAAAGCATTATGAGGATTGTATTTAGAGCCGTATTCCACGTTGTACCCCATGCCTCTAAATAGTTCAATAGTTTTATTTAAATCATTGGCTTTGTAAATAACATGACTAATTTTCATAACAAATTATTTTAACATGTTGCTTAAAATCAAAGCATTCTTCGAAGAAAAGCAATAAATTAAATTTAACATTTACACATCAATAAATAAAAAATAATGATAGTTATTTGGATAAAAAATCTTTCACAATTTTCACACTTTGAAAGGGGCTTTCTTCCATGGGGACATGACCAACTTTCTGCATGATAACAAGTGTGTCATTTAATAAATCTTCATGAAATTGTTGTGCATGCGCTGTTGGTATTAATTGGTCTTGTGCACCCCATAAGATTAATGTTTTCTGTTTTATGAGTTTGATGTTTTTGTAATCATATGTAATTTGGCTTGATGCTAGTTTGTCAACAAAAGCTTGACGGTTTCCTTCACTCAGTGTTAATTCAAAATACCGATCAATTAATTCATTGTTGACTTTACTTTTATCATAGTAGACATTCTCAATACTTGATTTTGCCAAAGCGCGAGGGGTTATAAATTTGAATAAATTTTTAACGAGAGGTATTTTCGCAAGTTTAAAAGCAATTGGAATACTTTGTGCTGTTGAAGGGTAACCCGAGGCGTCAATTAGAATTAATTTATCAACAGAAGTTGGGTGCTTAAGAGTATAATTCCATGCAATGTTACCTCCCAATGAGTTCCCTGCAAGAATACACTGTTTTATGTTTAGTTTCGATAGAAAGGTGTTGATAAAATCAACATAGTTGGTAATGGTATATGTTCGATTTAAAAAAGGACCAGTAAGTCCGTATGCTGGTAAATCCATTCTAATTACACGATACTCTGAAATTAATTCTTGCGTCCATGTATCAAAAGTATGTAAACTAGAGCCCGTTCCATGAATCAAAACAATAGGAGTGCTGTCTTTAGGATTACCTTCGTCGCGATAATGAACATCCATACCATCAATTGTCACAAAGGCTGAGGCTTCAGTTCCATATTTTGTCTTCAATATTTGTCTTGAGATGTCTTTGTGGCCATAAAACACAGACATAAGTATAAGGAGTATTACTACAATAAGCATGATTATTTTTATACTCTTGATTAGAATTCGCATGACATTAATGAATGTTGATGAAAAATTTTAAATGTAGCATTTGTCCAAGACATAAGCAATGATAAATGACATAAGAAAGGATAATATATTTTGGTATGACTTGGTATTTGATGTCAGTCGCAATCTAAGGCGTATTCATCATCAATATCTGTTTCCCAGTTTATCGGTATGTTATTAAGTTGTTCTGGGCTTACTTGGATACAGGTGAGTGGATTACTACTTGTTTTAAGTGTAAATAACTCATTA
Organism: uncultured Flavobacteriaceae bacterium; assembly: GCA_905479065.1. Classification (GTDB taxonomy): domain Bacteria; phylum Bacteroidota; class Bacteroidia; order Flavobacteriales; family Flavobacteriaceae; genus CAJQLB01. The sequence continues at coordinate 4,928 of CAJQLB010000017.1, forward strand.
TTGGAAGACACATCTAAATTTAAAATATTGTTTCCACTAATTTCAAGAATTTGTAAATTCGGGTTAGCACTAACGTTGATTGACTGCACATTATTATTTACAAAACTCAACTTTTCAAGCGAGCTTAATCTACTTACGTCAATATTGGATATGTTATTATTATCAAAATAAAGAAATTTTAAAAGGATATTATTAGAAACATTAAGGTTTGTTAAGTTGGTGTTTTGGAGCCATAAATTATCAAGGTTTACAAAGTCCTCAATGCCCGAAAGATTGGTGATGTTTAAATCGTCTAAAATAACCGTTACCACTGACGCAAGAGATGCTGTCGTAACTTCTCCATCAATTACATCATCTATGGAGTTATCAACCAAATATTGCTCAAATACTGGATCTGGAATTGCTGTTTTTGCCACTGGATTAGTGGAGTTGTCATTATTGTTATTAGTTGAGTTATCATCAGAAGAACAACTGAAACCAAAGCTCAATAACAACACCATAGATAGATAATTATAAGGTTTCATAAAATTGTTTTTTACCAATGTAAAGGAAATACTGTGTTCTTTTGTAAAGCTTATCATAAGTTTAACACGATTTCCATTTTTTTTAAATTTTTATTTTTAATCATTAAAATCTATGGTTTTGTTTGTAGGAATTATCCATACGTCGTTTTCATGATTTACACGGCCGCCCATTTCTTTGGTAACAACTTCATCGATAACCAACAAGCCGTCTGAAGCCATATTACTAAAGGTGTCAATGCCGTCATTTTTAAAATTTTGTCGTGTTCTGTGTATATTGAATCGATTAGAAAATTGTCTTAAAAAAGCATTTTCAATGCCCTTTTTACCTATTATAAAACCAATTAATCCCCCCCAAGTAGCTGTTGGATTATCGGAGTCCCATCCACACAAAGTTCCAATTTTTATTGTTTCTTTAAAATTACCTTCTCCATAAAAAAGGCTGACTAAGCTTGCTGCGAAATTTATCCCAGAAGCAAAACAACCATTACAATAAAGATTTTGGCCTGTGATATCGTAGCCATCTTTTTGATTTATTTGATATCTCTGATAAATAGAGTCTCTAGTTTGCTCCCAGGGAATTCCAGATAGATATAATTGTTTTGTATAATCATACATAAGGGCAGGATAAGTGCTTTCGTCAAGTATTTTTCTTGATTCATCTGCCATCCATAAAATACGGTTTTTAAGAGTTTCTTCTGTTTGTAATGATGCTAATGAATGCATCGTTACATAAAATTTTGAAATGGACTCTGCTTCAAATCTTGCAGTTGTTTGAATTGGTAATTTTGCTATTTTTCTGGCTATATCTGGCCTTGCTGGGGAAAACAAACCAAATATTTCAGTTGTCAATTGTGCATCAATCATTTCAAAGAAAGCATTTTGATTTGGATGTCCTGTTTGAGGGGGTAACACTCCTTGTTTCATCAAATCAAAAGCTCTTTGATTGGATACCCACAAATAATTTTCCTCTTCATGTCGAATATGGGTTAACCAGCCATTTTTTATCTGTTCAGGTGTTAATTTTGTTGTTTTATGCTTGACTAGCAGGTATTGGTACATGTACTCAATATCTGTATCGTCATCAGCACCCCAAACTTCACTTGAATCTCTGAAAACAAAGTCAATGTTTTCTGATAAATCACTTGGAACTCCTTCACCCCAAATACTAGGTTTGTCAGGTTGTCCCCAATCATCTCTCGTGTAAAAAGAACCTGTTTTTAAATTCCCAATATTACCAATTTTATCCATCTCTGTTACTAAGCCTGTCCAATTTGCGATACATTGCCCCAACCAAAAGCCATATAATTTATTCTCGTAGTCTTGTCTTGAAATTATAATTGAATCTTCTTCAACGTTAGTGCTTTGAGTATTTGAATTTGAGCTACAGGAAACAAAGAGTGCAGTGAAATATAAAAAGAGGTACGCTACTCTCATCTTAGTTAAGAAGTTTTTTAATAAATTCTGATAGTTCTTTTTCTTTTTGCGTTCCAATTAATACTTTTTTCCCATTTTTAAACTCAAGGGCTAAGCCATACTTACCATTAACATTGTAAACGGTTCCATATTTGGTGCCTATTCTTATACCCCAACCTCCAACAAAGCCATAATTAACAACCTTTGCACTTTTAATATCAATCCATGAGACATGCTTTCTTACAAAAGGAAAAAAAATAAAATGCACCTCCTTGTTATCGATGTGTATTTCGAGTTTCATAGCTAGAAATAATCCTAATAAACAAAAGGTTAAAAGGGTAAATAATACCAGTCCTTCATCAGACATTGGATTATTACCTAAGCTGTTATTCCCAATAAATTGTTGGTAACCAAAAATGATTGGCAATAATCCAATACCTATCAAAATGAGCCAAAGCCACCATTGCCTAAATTTTTGTTTTTCGCTGAAGGATTTCATGTTATTGTGCCGTTAAATCTTTAGTAATAACCATCGCATTGCTATAAAAATAGAAAAACCAACTAATGATTCCAATCATTTTAGAGCTATCTTCGAGTAAGTAAGGATTTACTTGCGGGATTTTAAACATATCTAAAAAAATTGAGAGGCCAAAAAAACATAAGGCTAGAACAAGAAGAATATAATCTGTTTTTAAAATGACAAAGTAAAAATTACTAAGTAATGATAACGTAATAATTCCATAAGTGATGAGTACAACTTTCTGTGGAATACCTATGGAAGGAAAAAGTTGTTCATGCATTAAAAACATGTCATCAAAGCAAAGAAGTAGTGTCAATAGCCCAGCGAGAAACATGAATTTCTTGAGATGTTTTGCACCGTACACTGTTCGCTTCATCAATGAACTAAACAAGCATAAAGTCGCTGTTGCAATCCAAAACAGAAAACCAGTTTGTGAAAAAAAACCTATGTAGGCAGGGACCTCAGCAATGGTTGTTACATCTCGAGTTAAATGACCTATTGGAACACCTTTCCATATATGTAGTATCACGACAAGACTTACAAGAAAGCAAGATGTGAATAGTATCATTAAAATTTTATAGCGATTAATCTTTAATTGATTTGAAAATTTCATAATAATATATCTTATTAATTTAGCTGAGATGTCAGAAAGCGATTTAAATTTTTATTCGCTAAAATGATTTCTTTAATGAGATGCTTTTTACAAGGCGATTACAATTTAAAAGGCGTGTGGTGCTTGTATTATTCAATTTTAAATTTCACAGAAACTTCTGTCATTATTTTAATGGGTTTAAACTCTATATCAACAGGCTCTAATTCAGTTTGTTTCTTTGAGTAGCCTCGAATGACTACTTCATCCGACACGCTATAGCTAGAGGAATTCCTGTTGTATTTACTATCACTAATAAATAAGACAGTACTTATTTTTTGATTTAATGGTTTTATTAAAAAATTAGCCTGCTTTTTAGCTTTTAAAACAGCTCTAGATCTTAGTTCGAATTTTAACTCTTCCATTTTTGAGTATTCAGTTTTATCAATTGAAACGTTAGAAATGCCAATACTTTCTAGTTTTATGAGTACTTTACCGGCCGTTTGAGCATCGTAAAGTTTTAAGGTATATGCCTTACTTTTAAGAACATCTTTTTGTTTGAGAAAATATTTTTTAAAGTTACTAGCGAGATCCGATAAAGTCAATTGCTTTTTCAATTCGATACCAATGGATTCTAATGTGTTGGCCATTTTATTTTCTAATTCTTCAACTGAAATCCGATTTTTATTGTCTTTCTCTCGCAGTAAGATGTCTAAATAAATAATATCTGGCTTGACAATAGTATCAATGGTTGCGGTTGTTTCAAGGTAAGGTTGATCAATAAAATTTTTAGTCTGTCCCTTGATTAATTGACAACTAAGCATAATCATTAACGTAGTAAATAACTTTTTCATTTTTTTCTGTTTTGTAGTATTTATGTGTTTCTCAATATTATTTATAGGTGGCATTGTATTTGGATTATAACAACGTGTTTCTTTAATCGCAACAGGTTAATTGGTTTCTTTCTGCTAAAGTATTTGGCTCTTAAAATTACACAATTATCTTTCTTAAACTTAAGAATAGCACTATGTTATTTTGCGTTAAGTAAAGATTTCTATTGCTAACTTATTTCAAAATACTTATTCAATTAATATGCCAAAACTACCAACTCAGTTAAAATAGGGTACAACAAAGAAATTATTTTCACTTTGTTATAAAGTATTGTTGGTTATTTTACCAAGTTGCCATTTACAAACGTTTTTAGACATTTTATTGTACTTAGTTTATGAGTTTGAATCTTCAATGGATTTTTATCTATTATAATGAAATCTGCATACTTCCCTTTTTCTAACGATCCAATTTTGTTTTCCATATTAATTTGCCAAGCGGCATTGCGCGTCAATGACTTAATGGCCTCAAGAACGCTTAATTTTTGTTTATCACCAAGCGTATCACCCGAAAGAGTTTTACGCTCGACAGAGGTCTGTATAAGTCTAAAGGGATCACTTTCAAACATTGGCTGGTCAGAATGTAAGGAATACTTAATACCACTATTTTTTACAAATCCTATTGGTAACATATTGTCTGCTCTTTTGCGTCCTATTAATTGTTGTTTTAAGGCATCGCCATAGTAGAATAAATGATTTATGTGAAAACTAGGAGTGAGGTTTAATTTCTTTAGTTGAATTATTTTATCTTTAGGGAAAAGCAGACAATGTTCTAAGCGATGTCTTGAATTAGAGAAATCAAGCTCGTTTGCCAGCTCATCAAATATGTCAATAACTTGACTTATTGCTGCATCTCCTTGTGTATGAAGCGCTATTTGCCAACCATTTTTATGATATGATCTTATAAAAGATTTTAAGGTATCTTTTTCAATTAAAGCATGACCTTTATGGTTTTTTGGTATATGTAGCTTATTATTTGATAATTCCGTATTAAGGTAGGGTTCATTTAAATACATGGAGCCGATGTAAGGAGAACCGTCATACCAATGCTTAATACCTATGATACCATAGAAATCATTTCCTCCGTTAGGTTTTTTTGGTAACAAATGTGCCATGTCGTGTCGCATGTATATAAAATGCCTTGGATTCTGTCTTCGTTTTGGTAAATAATTCAATTTTGATAGTAATCCTCCGAGCACCGTAATTTGATTATTAGATAAATGTTTAAAAAGTATGAAAGGTCTTTTATCTTCAGCAGTAATTCCTGCCGATACAATGGTTGTATTTCCTTTCTTTGCGTATTCTTTCATCACTTTAGAAGAAATTTTACTTAATTTTTTTGGAGTTAATACCTCCGTTTTTATGATATCAAAAAAAGGTTTTATGGCTTCTTGTTCTACAATCAATCCATTTAAATTTCCATGTTTGTCTTTGCTGTAATAACTATGCTTTGATGGGTCTAAAGTTTTATTGTTAATACCTACACTTTCAAATGCTTTGGAGTTTGCCCAATAATTGTGTAAACTTTGACTAAAAAATAAGACTGGGTTTTCTGGAGCAACTGCGTTGAGGTAGTCAATTGATGGGGGAATCAAATCACTTACTAATACAGGATCAATACCTTTGCAAATAATCCATTTTCCTTTTTCTGTATTTTTTACGATGTTTTCAAAAGCATTCCAAATGTCTTTATTTGACTTAAAAGTAAATCCTGATAGATCATGCATTTCAGACAAAAACATACTTATTGCAAAATGTGTGTGAGGGTCAATAAAACCAGGTAATACGCTGTGTCCTTCAAGATCTACAACGATTGTGTTGCTTGATACATGTTTTTCTAAATGTTCATTAGTCCCTATTTCTGAAATTTTCCCATTAATAATTAGCATAGCCTCTGCAAATGGCTGTTCATCATTTAGAGTGATGATGTGTCCGTTTTTGTAAAGTGTGGGAGGTGTGATGTCAAAATCTTGGATTAAAAAGATAATGGCCATACAAATTAAGCTGAGACAAATGAGGCTTATTGTTATGGCTTTCTTCATAAATAATCTTTTGAGCAATAGAAAAAAATGGTAACTAACTGCTTGTTAATTATTTTTTTAAACACTCATTATTTAATAGTTGTTATCCTGCAATGGTTTTTAAGGCATCAACTAAATAGTCAATATCCTTTTTGGTGATGAAAATTGCAAATGAAATCCTTACCCCATTTAACTCGTATGCACTCATTGGACGTGTATCAATACCATAATAATCTATTAATTCTTTTTGCACTGAAACAACATTTTTCCCAACAACTTCTAAAGTTTGTATCGCACAGGATAGACGGTCGTCCTCTGGAGTTTTGAGATTTAGTTTTGGAATAGCGTTTATTTGCTCTCTAAAGTAATGCTTTAAAGCATAAGACCGATTTGAAATCTTTTCCTTTCCAATATTATTGATGAAATCAATCGCACTCCCCAATCCGAGTAACTCAGGTAAATTTCTTGTATTATAATTTTCTAATCTTCTAATAGATTGGTCTTTATATCCTTTGGCAACAATTAAAGGTTTAAGATAATTTTGACTTGATTTTTTTGCATAAAACACAGCTATTCCTTTAGGTGCAAATAGCCATTTGTGTGCACTAACTGCGTAAAAGTCGCATTTTAACTCCTTTAAATTTATATCAAACATACCTGCGGCCTGCGCACCGTCTACAGCAACGAGAATTCCTTTTTTATGAGCCATTTCTGAAACCTCCTTAACAGGTAAAACCATACCATTGGTGTTGATGCTATGACACATGGAAATAACTTTTGTTTTTGGAGTAATTGCTGCTTCATAAATGGCCACAATCTCTTCTACTGTTTTTGGGAGTATTGGTATAACAGGTCGTACCAATATCACACCTTTTTCAGCTTGAAAAACAGTCCAAGGAATGACGCTACTTTTATGCTCATGATTTATAAGAATGACTTCATCACCGGGCGCCAAATCAAAACTTTTTGCAATGAGGTTCATGCCTTCAGTGGTATTGTGAGTTAACGCAATTTCTTCATTGGAAACGGAAAACAAATCTGCTACTTTTTGCCTTACAGCTTCTTTTTCATCATTCCAGCCACCCCACATATATTTTGAAGGAAAGGCATCTAAAGTTGCTCTATAGGCGTTGGTGTCATTTTGAACAGACAAAGGACAAGAACCTAAGGAGCCATTATTAAAATAACGGAGGTTTGGTGCAAATTTAAATTGCGCTTTTACACTTTCCCAAAAAGCTTCACTATTATCATCAACTTTTAGATTAATGTTTAAATTTTGTGGATCATTAGATTTATAAGAGGAAAGTAGTAATGCCCCTGAAACTCCTGTAAATAATTGTTTCACAAAGGATCTACGATATAATTTTTTCATTGTTGTTGTTGTATCTTTAAAGCTGTGTTTTGTAAATAGTACGTATTGTAATTGCACTAAGTTAGGTAAAACACAGTAGATTCAATTTAATTTAGCAGAACTTTTTTGAGCTTTTTATTGGATGAAATTTAAAAATTTTAATCCAAAAATCACTGCACCACTTTGATAACCATCTTGATAAGACCTAACGTAATCTAATCGTAAAAAACGCAGCTTTTTAAAACCAATATTATCGATACCAACACTGTATTCTTGATAGAGCTTTTGTTCTGGTGTAGCTAGAGTGTGTACTCCAAAAACAAGGTTGTAATTTAACTTTTTAACTAAAGGTATTTTATTTAATATAAAGCCTTTAAAATCATACTCAATATGTGTCTCTATATACTGCCTATTAGTACTTAATGAGTAGTAAGGGAGATTGTTAAATATATTAATATAAGTATTTGATGTGCCAATTTTTGTTTGATTGCCATTAAAATGTTGGAAGTCCATAAACGCAATATCATCGGCGTTAAAAAAATGTCCTGCTTTAAGTTGATATTTTAAATCTCCTTTATTGCCAAGGGTGATGTTTTGCGATAACCGCAATTGTATATGATCGTAGTGATATTGTTTTTTAGAGGCAGCAAATCCTTTTTGATAATTCAAATAGATAGTTGGAATACGCTTATTGGGTGTATTAAACTTACTTTTAGGGTAGCTAAAATAACGCTGGCCAAATCTTATTCGTGTGGATATGTCAAAAGTCAAAATTTGATGTGATTTGAATGGAGAAACCCCATTTAAATTAGTGTCTAATGGATTATTACTGGTGTATTTATCTCCTGACTCATTTAGAAAAGTATAATCTGTGGTGTTAAACAAGGGAGATCTATACTGATAAGTCAAGCTTGAATAAAAATTAAAACCATTCATAATTTCTCTTGAAAATGTAAATTGAACAAATTGCTTTTCATATAATTTCATATAATTATCTTCAAAAAACAAGGTGCTTATTGAATTGATAAACGGTGAGATGGCGCCGCGATTAAACTGTTCTGTAGTTATTCCACCAGTCATTTGTATTGTTTGGTCATCGATGTCATTAAACTTGTAGGAGGCGTAAATAACACCACGAAATTGTTTGTCACTCAGGCCATAACTCAACTTAGCGTTTATTGACAAAAAGTGTTTGAACTCATCAATTTTTTTTGTAAAATTAAAACGCATGTTGTTGTTGAAGCCTTGGACGGTATTATAATTTAGTCCTGCAAGTAACCCACTAGCACTAAAAGAAGTTTTTTTGTAGGAATTATTAAAGTCATAACCTGATATCAAATTGATTATTTTAAAACGATTATTTTTAGTATCAATTGAGTCTAAGTATGTCTTTGACTGTCTCACGACTTGTAAGCTGTCTTTTCTAATATAATCTCCAGACTCCTCATTTGTTAATGGAATTGGTCTAAGAGTTTTCCAAAACAAAGAATCTTTTTTATTAGCAGATTGTTCAAAACTTAAAACTTCAGGTCCAAATTGAGAGCTTTCAAATTGTGGATTAAAATCATAGTTGCTGTAAACACCGTTAAAACGTCCCTTACCTTTTACTTTAAAGATACCAAAGGTGAAATCAATTTGTTGAGAAATTAATGCCCAAAGCTGCTCATCTTTTGCATAGCTGTGCGTCTGGGTCAAAACAATGTTATCAGCAATTGGAATTTGCGCCTGCTGCCCAGTAATATTTAATTCTAAAGCATAGATACTCCATTGATCTTCAACGATATAAATGGAACCTGAAAAGACGCGATCATTGCTGCGCTTCGGAATGACGGTGACCTTATTTATTAGGTGACCTTTGTCGTCATAAAAAACACCATCTAGTTCATATTGATAGTAATTAAAGGCGTAATCTGAAATTGGAGAGACTATTTGGTTACCAAGTTCTACGGTATTTTTATAGAAATTAAAATCTACATCCATGGCAGTATTAAAACTAAAACCATTGTCATCACCACTTACTTTTGAAGCTATAATACGTTCTTTAAAGTCATCTGGCGCTCTAAAATTAATTTTGGAAAAGGTCTCAGATAAATAAATAATACCACTTCGAGTTGAGTCAAGACTACCATCAAGATCACCAACTTCACGACCCATGATTGTTTTTGGAACGTTGTTTAGTTTTATAAAGCCCCGAGAATAGAAATCTGTCTTGTATTCTTTAATGCTTGCGAGTATCTTTTTTCTGTTGCTTATCGCTGCTTTTATGATACGATTTGCAGGATTGACGTCGCTATTTAGGATTACCTCATCAAGTGAAACACGTTCTTCTTGAAGAGTTATATTTAACGTGCTAGGTTCTGAGGATAATGTAATTAACCTCTTTTCAGTTTGATATCCTAAATATTTAAAAACAATTGTTTGTTGTTTAGCGCTTGAAATCTGAAGTGTGTAATTTCCTTCCGCATTACTTGTGGTTCCATTATAACTGTTTTCAACATATATATTGACATTTGCTAGTGGTTTGTTATTAATGTCTGTGATACGGCCTGTAATCTGACTATAGATTGAAAAGCTAAGAAAATTAAAAATGAGTACTACAACTAGTGTTTTGTAATAAATGGATTTAATCATAAGTGTAACAATAGGCAATAATGTGATATTTTTTAAATTACGACCTACTCATATAAGCCGCGTAAAGTTGTTAGAAGAGTCTTTTAGTTATTTGAAATTTTTCTTGATTCTATCAAGGTGACGTTTGTTATCTCGATCTTTAATAACTTCACGTTTGTCGTATAGTTTTTTACCTTTGGCTAAAGCAATATCAAGTTTAGCGTAGCCATTGTCATTAATATATAATTTTAAGGGAACTATCGTTAAGCCAACATTTCGCACCTCTTTCTCTAATTTTCGAAGTTCTCGCTTATTCAATAGCAACTTGCGCTCAGCTTTAGGATTATGGTTGTAATAATTGCCATAAACGTATTCTTCAACAGTCATATTTATAATAAAAAGCTCTCCAGCTTGATTAAACTCACAAAAGCTCTCCGATATAGATGCCTTACTGCTACGTATCGATTTTATTTCTGTCCCTGATAAGACAATACCGGCAGAATATGTATCTAATATATCAAACTCAAATCGTGCTTTTTTATTTTTGATGTTGACCGAATTTTTCATGATATATTTAACTAATTACTGATGGTATTAAGGCGTCTCTTTTAGCAACGTTTCAGCATTACTAATACTTGAAAGCACCATCTTTTTCATGAGATTAACTTTGCTTTCTTCCTCAATTAACCATATTTTTTTTTCATTGCTTAACATTTTACCATCAAGAATTTCATCAGAATTAAAACGTTCTCCAAATCCTTTCATCCAATCCATCATGTAAGTGTAAGCTTCTTTTAAATCATGTTGAGCAGTATTATAGGGATTGCCAGTATCCATGCTATCTGTTTTTGATTCCAAGGCATTGATAAGTTGGCCGATTTTCCCCATTTTTGGCATGACGTCGTCATGAACAGCAATGACACGCTCCATTTGTGTCATTTCTGTAGCTTGAGAAGCTGACTTTTTACACGAAGTTGTTATGGTTAGTAAAATTAAAATTGTAGAGAAAAGGTATTTCATATTTGTGGTTATTTACTAAGATTTGTTGATTACAAAAGTACAATCTTAAAGCCTGATATCAAATGTAATCAACATCTTTACGCACTTACGCTAACAATAAATTTAGAGAACTTTAGTTTTTAGCTCCTAAATAAAGGGCATTAAATATAAGTTTATAGGTTCCTCTCGGCTGTCCTCTAAATTGTGGTCTAAATCCATATAAGATAATATGACCATCACCACGTGGTATGTGCATCATAGCACTTTTATTTTTCAGATAACGCTCTTCACCCATGGCCCATCCACTCATAAGTAAATTTTTTGACCCATAGGTCGTTATGTCTATAACATTTGCTTTTGGAGCGTCAGCAATATTTTCAGTACCACCTTCTCCATATTTACGTTGTTTTATAGTTTGAAAAGCTCTACTTCGATTAAAAGAAGCTGCGACCTCTTTTTGCATGCCATATCCCAAAGAATTCAATGTGTCAACACGCATTTTTATTAAGGAACCTGGAATAAAAAAATCACTTGTTGAAATTCCTGACACAACATTACGAATGGGTAATCCTAGTTGTTCAATTGCTAAATCACTAGCAGCATCAAAACAAAGTAATGTGCCTCCAGAGCTTACATAATTATCAAGAGCCGTCATTCCACTCAATTCAATACCTCCAGTAAATTTGCTGGGCATACTGTTTTCAAGGTGTCCATGTAAAATATTTTCTGGTCTTTGAGAGGGAATTATAATGGCACTGTACTTGGATAAACTACTATTTTGTATGTCTTTGTTGTGCAGGGTATCAATGTCAAATTCAAATTGTTCGAGCATCCATCGAGTCCAGCCCTCATCCATATTGGCCTGCCAAGATTTATAAATACCTACTTTTATTGGTTTTAAAGTATTATATGTTTTAGTACTCAAGGATTTTATTCCTTTAAAATTTATTCCAAATTGCTTGCTTAGCTGTGACAATTCATTTTTGAGTGATACAGCACTCTCAACAACAAAAGATCCCTGCGTAAATCCTGCTTGATTTGCATGTAATTGACCGACAATAAATCCAGCTTTTTGAAGTCTATTAACTACAAGTGCACTTAAATTGTCTTTGTTTGAAAATAAATAATGTCCAGCTCCTGACACCTTGCCTGTATCGTACTGTAATTTTGATGTAATTAGTCTTGACTGTACTTCAAATGACTTGTTAATTCTATCCACTTCGACTCCCATTTGTAGAGGTAATGTCCAACCTGCAAGATCATATGGAGGTTGGGGTGGACCACCTGGATATAAAAATTGATCAGGATAGTTTTGCTTTTCCATCAAATCTACGAGGTAAGGTCTAAACGATTGTGCTCCATAAATTATAATACTTTCTTTTTCATATGTTTTATCATCAATTGTAAGAGGTTTTGTTGTTTGATGAATCCGAATCCCTCCTTGCATTAAAATATTGGCAAGGTTAATAGCTTCGCTTGGGTTCCACTGATTTTTTGGAATGATATAGGCAAATGCTTCGTCAGAATTATTGATAGCATCTCTACCCATTGAATAGATATTATACAAAAATTCATCTTTTTTATCGGCAGCAAGATCCAAAATCCCTATTGAAGCAGTCATCATATAATTTACGGCATCTCTAAAATGAGATTCACCACCTTTCCAAGGGTATGGATAAAAAATTTCCGTTCCATCTGAAGGTTTTCTTCCCACATTTTTGGGTTTCTTTTTTGGATCATAATAGCGTGGGGTAGGTGTTGCATGCGCAACCTCTGTAAGAATACCGATTTGATTATGATAATAGGGAGTTGTTCGCATACCACCATTCCAAAACATACTAAAGGAAGTCCCCGAAATCACACCAGGCATTTTTTTCATAGCAAAGCGTTGTGCCATTGCAGTTCCAACTAAATTAACACTTGTCGTAACACCTGGATGAATATTAGGGTTTACGGGGCTTCTAAAAGGGGGTAGAAAAATTCTGGCCCAGGAAGGTGAGGTTTGATGATGATTGTGTACTATCTGAGGATACCATTCATTAAACAATATATTAGTCGCTGCTTTTGTTTCTGGCATATTATTCATAAACCAATCTCGATTATTGTCGTGGCCAACATATTTCTGATACAGAATGGGTGGGCCAGTGGTTTCAAATGGGGTTCCAATGTTTTTCTTATACCAATCAACTACGATGTCAACACCATCTGGATTAATGACAGGAACTATCAATGTGATGACATTATCTCTAATTTTTTTCATTTCATCAGATTCTTCTGCTGCAATACGCCACATGAGTTCTGAAGTCATTTGAGCATGTGCCCTTTCTGTGGCATGCATACCACCGTCAATCCAGACGACAGCTTTACCTTCAACAGATAATGTTCGAGCTTTTTTATCTGAAATGGTCGCACGCGACAACTGTTCACTAATGAGGCGCCATTTCTCTAGAGATTTCATATTCTCTGCACTCGAAATAAATAGTAACTTTATCGGGCGATTCATGACAGATTTTCCGATATCAATCATTTGAACACGATCTGTTGCGTTGGCTAGCTTTTCGTAATAGCTTAGCATTTGGTCATAATCAGCTAATTTGTAATCTGCTCCTACCTCAAATCCAAAAATATCCGAGGGTTTAGGTATTTGAGCGTTTATAATGCTACTTAAAAAGATAAAAATAATCGCAAAACGATAAGAACAATTAATCATATGAGTGTGTTGAATAAAATTATTAGCCTAAAACCTAAAGTTAGAAATTATTTATTGTTCTCAAGACAGTTTTAACATGATAAATGATAACTTTTAAAAAAGTATGGTAAAATTGAGAAAATCAAAAGACAGCTTTTTGTTATAAAAATTGAGGCGCAATGACCACAGTTTAAGAAGATTTTTTGACTATTTTATCGATGAAATGTTTTTTTTATCGTTATATTGCATAAATTTATCTTTTTAACCCCAAAATAAAGATTATGAAAAATCTTGTCTTATACCTTTTTTTCTGCTGTGTTTCAACTGTGTTTGCTCAAACAAAGAACGTTTCACCAAGTATCATTAGTGATGATGTTAGTATCAAGAAATACCATAATAAAAGTGAGCTTAACAAAATGGATAAAGGAGAGCTGTTAACATTATACATTGAGCGTATTGAAAGTCTTGTGAAAACATTACCTTACATCGCTTTTGCCACAAAACCAGGAAAAACTTTATCTACTTTTGGCATACCTAATTCCAAATTAAATACCAAGGCTTTAAAAGATAAAGAAAATGCTACTGTTGATTTTATTGAGACAACATCAGATTTTCATAAAAAAATGTTGCCTTATGCCGACAAGAGTAATTTGATTGCTGGGATTCTTTTCTATGAAGAAACAATGAAATTATTGCATGAATATAATGAAGTCATTGAGTAACCTTTACTACTTCACCCATCAAAACACATATGATCGCTGTTTGAAATCCTCTGATCAATAGATAGAATTCTATGATATAGTCTTCATTAACTCCATTATTTATAATCTGTAGAAATTCTCTATAATGTAAGAAAAAACGTATTTAAAAATGTTGTTCATCGAATATAATTGCATTTTATGGATATAAATTCTAAATTTGACTTTGGTATATACAATAATTTTTAAATCTTAGTTATGAAAAACATCATCTTGAGTATGTGTCTTATTCTTTTTGCTTTAATGACTATTTCTGGACAGCAAGAAAAAGGTATGGTAGGTATTAACAATTGGTTAAACAATTGGACCGAATTTAATACGCACAAAATTGATTATGGAGAAGCAACACAGATAATTGCAGGAAATATTACCAGTAATATCTTTTTAGAGAAAAAACATGTGTATTTGTTGGTGGGAAGCGTGTTTGTCACGAACAATGCCGTCATGACCATTGAACCCGGAACTGTGATTATTGGAGATTATGATTCCAAAGCCTCATTAACCATTACACGTGGTGCTAGATTAATAGCAGAGGGAGAAGCAACAGATCCCATTGTTTTTACTTCAAACCGTGGCTTGAAAAGAGCTGGTGATTGGGGAGGTGTTATCATGCTAGGGGATGCTCCGAGTAATCAATTTGGTGAAGGCTCTGTTGCATCTTACTATCCAGATTTAAAGCCTTTAGATTACATATTTACAAATTTTGGTGGTAATGATAGTACGAGTAATTCAGGGATTCTTAAATACGTGAGAATTGAATATGCAGGAAAAAACATTAAAGGATTTGGTCACTTTAATGGTTTGATGTTAGCTGGTGTAGGTAATCAAACGGTCTTGGAAAATATCATGATTAGTCATTCTGCTGGAAATTCTTTTGAGCTATTAGGGGGAGAGGTTTTTCTTGAAAAAGTAGTGTCATTTAAAACACATGAAAACGATTTTGAGTTTAACCACGGCGCACAAGCACACCTTTATAATTCATTAGCAGTTCGTTCACCCTATGTGTCAAGTAGTGATGGTTCGAGATGTTTATTAGTAAAATCTTTTGACAAAAAAAACACAAATGATTTTTCTAAGAACGGGACCTCAGTGATTGCGCAGAATATTACTTTTATTAATACAAGTAATAATTTAAAGTCTGACATGGAATCTGGACTTATCAATGAAGCCATTTTAGTTGGCGAATATGCAGCATTAGATATGAGTAAAAGTGTCTTGTCTGGTTTTAGTCCTGCAGTCCTATTAGATAAGAACGTAGAGTTGAATCAAGATAATCTAGAGAAAATACAATTTACTAGCATGTATTTTAATAATTGTAATGGTAATATTTTTACTGAAAATAATTCAAATAACGATGATCTTGAAAACTGGTATGGAAATCAAGTTTTTTTTAATGTCTATTCAAAAGGAGATAATATTGAGACATTCATTGCCTCAGACAACTTAAAAAGGCCTGATTTTAGATTACAAATCAATAAGATTTTAGCATCAAACGATGATTGATTGAACAAACAAAAAAGATAAAACCTGCGATGATGACAAAAAATTAACCTTCGTTTATAACGAAAATTAGCATGAAAAAAATTACACATATTTGTAGCTTGTTAACTTGTTTTTTAATAACAGTAAGTTCACTGAATGCTCAAATTGTAATCAGTGCACCGAACTTAGGGTTTAGTCAAGCGTGCGCAAGTGAATCATTTAATATCTTCTTCACAACATTTACTTTTTCTCCAGAAGCAGCTCTAAATAATTCTAACCAATTTATTGTTGAACTTTCAAATGCTCTAGGTGATTTTTCTGATGCAACAATTGTTTATTCATCCGAGGAAGGTGAAATTTTAACATCACCGGCAACTGTTGGATTTTCTTTACCTGATACGACAGCAGGAGAATCTTATAAAATTAGAATTAAGAGTACAGCACCCGAAACAATGAGTTCAAATTCGGTATCATTTGCTGCCTACTTCAAGATACATGATGAACCTTTTTCAATCAATAATTTAATTGAAAATGTTGTGTTCTGTTCAGGTAGTAGCTATCTTTTGAGTATTGATGATCCTGGAAATGAAAATAATAATTCTCCTTTGCAATACGAATCGTTGTCTTTCAATTGGTATAGAGAAACCAGTGCCACAACATCAATTTTTTTGGAAACAAGCGAGGCGCTTTCAGTAACCGAACCCGGTACCTATTTTGTAGAAACGAATTATGGAACTTGTACTTCTAATTCGTTCTCTAACAGAGTAACGTTGTCTGAGGCAGCTTCTGGTGTAATATCAGCATCCGTAAATTCAAGCCTTGGAAATCCTTATTGTGTTACAGAGGGACCTACTACTTTGAGCACTATTAGTGGAAATAGCTATCAATGGTATAAAGATAGTAATGAAATTTCAGGGGCAACAAATCAAGAATATACAACAAATGAATCTGGGTTTTATGAGGTAAATGTGAGTTTAGGAGACTGTTCTGTTTTAGCAGACATTAATTTAGAAAATAAAGATTTTATAAGTAGCATCAATGTTTCTGACACCATTCAGCTTGAAAATGATGAGGCAATTCAAGTTATTGTTTCTACAACTGCTGATAATCCCGAGTATGTTTGGTACTTAAATGGAATAGAAATTACTGATGAAATATCAAATTCATACGATATTTATGAGCCAGGAAATTATGTGGTAATAGTGACGCAAACATTGGGATGTAATGCGTCGGATGATTTTAGCTTTGTGGTAGTTGAACAATTCCCTGATGTCACTAAAATTCCAAACTTAATTAGTCCAAACGGTGATGGTATTAATGATACATGGGTGCTTCCTCAACAATATGCTACAGGATCTAATACAGAGGTGCTCATTTTAGATAGTAATGGCACCTACGTGCTGAAAACTACAGAATATCAAAATGATTGGCCTCAAAACCAAATCAATAATAACAATACCAATCCAGTGTACTATTATGTAATTATATCTCAAGATGATGACATAAGAAAGGGTTCAATTACGGTCATAAAATAATATGAAGCTTCCTTTAATTCTAATGTTTTTCTTTGTCAATTGTGTAGCACATATTGAGGCACAAGAGTTTGGAACAGTTGCTTTAAATATTCCTGACAGAAGTTCATTAAAATTTAATAAGTTTTTAATACATCCTACATTTAGTTTTGTAAGAGAACAGAACAAATATTTGAGTATTACGAATCAAAGACAATGGGTCCAGTTTGATGATGCCCCCTCTAGTTATATAGCAAGCTATTCAGGGAGGTTTAATGAGAAAGTTGGTCTAGGAATGAGTGTATTTCAGCAAAATTATGGTGTGTTGACGTCTTTTGGAGCTATTGTTAATATGGCTTATAACGCGAGACTGCAATATGAGCAAAATTTAACCTTTGGTTTAAATTTAGAGTTTATTAAAAGTGGTGTTAATGATGGAAATATTATTACAAATATTCCTGATCCTGTAATTAATAATATTCCATCAAATGCGATTGCATTTATTAGTCCAGGAATTAATTATGGCTTGGAATTTATAGATGTTGGTTTGGTTATAAATAATTTGATTCAATATAATTTAACTTCCTCCGAGCTCATAAACGAGGATGCCCAGCGAAGTATTCAAGCTCATGTGATGTACACAGGTTACATGGATGTTCGTGGTTTTTTTGATGACACTAAATTCTCAACACTAATTAGATCTGAGTTTAAAACAAATAAAACGGAAGTCTCAGGTTTGGCAATACTCCAAGTTCCAAAGGGTATTTGGGGGCAAATTGGCTACCACTCACGTTATGGTGTTTCAGCGGGTATTGGTCTAAACATAACAGAGCAAATTGCGATTGAGTATAATTTTGAAAAAGCAATAGGTAAACTTGACTTTTTTGGTAATTCTCATAACATCACAATTGCATATCGTTTTAAAAATGGCACTAACGACAGGAGAAATGATGAGGAATCTGCTTTTGTTATTCCAAGAAGAAAAAGACGAGTATTGGCAACATCAAGTACAAAAAGAGCTAAAACAAAGAAATCTGTCCTAACCGAAATAAGTGGTGTTAAACCGTTGGATGAAGGAGAAAAAATCTTAAAAAATCAAGCGAATGTAAAAATTGAGTCAAAAATAGAAGTTTTGGAGCATGCAAGTCAGCCTAATATCAAAACAGAGATTACGACTGAAAAATCACCTCCAAACACCAAAATCGCTGAAGAGAAATTAGATGAAATTGAATTGACTGCCAAAGCGGAAAAACAACGAATTTTAGCACAAAAGGCAATTTTATTTGAAATCACTCATAAAGATGACCTTGCAGCTGCTATGTTTGAGATGGTTGAGAAAGCTAAGACAGCGAAGCAACAAGAAGAAAATTTATTGATAGAATTAGATGTCCTAGTAGACGCAAAAAACAATGATTTAAAGGCTTTAAAAGAAGAAAATGATTTGAGTGAGCAAGGGGTTTATCAAAAACCAACATCTTTTAAAAGTATATCGAAACAGAAAAAAATATTAGAAAATTTGAAGACCAACATAGATACATCCATAAAAATGAGAGAGAATGGGATGTCAGATCTTGAATTGACTTATCAGAGACGTCTCAAAAAAATGACAGATGAGGCTGATAAAACAAATAAATATTATCTATCAGCCATAAAAACATTAAAGGAAGATCACAAGCAGCTTTTTGCATCCAAACAAGCACTCATGTTGCGCTTAAAAGCTATAAATACCGGTCTTGAATTTGAAAGAAAAAGACGTATTAAAAAAGCAATTTATGACAATGAAAGTGATCGCTATAAAAAAGATACAGCAACACTAAATTCGATAAAAAAGTTGACAAAAATCGGAAGTAACACAAACTTAAAAATTGAAGATTTTGATTTTGGCAACAAATTTTCTGCAAATAATATTCAAATAATTAAGGGGGTAACATATGCCAAAAAAGGGTATTACCTCATTTTGGCAGTCCATAGTGATATCAAAAGAAGAGATGAATTCATTACTAAGGTCGTTTTATTTGGTGAACCAAATATCGATTTCTTTTATGATGTCAAAACAAGTATGTATTACATTTTCTCACAGAAATTTAATTCACTTAACGCAGCAAAAATATTCATGCAATTGAACAAACAATTACCCTTTATGAGTGAGGTTTCCATTATAAAAGTTGAAAATTAAAGAAGAAGTTAAAGATGTTTCATCAAAGCCAATCATTTGAATTATTTCATAAATGAGTGTTGATAAAAATTTTCAAGCTTGCGTGAAATTATTTATGTTTCAACTAAAAAGTTAAAGTTTTATGTATTACATCGATTAATTAATATATTTCATCGATAATTTTATATTTTTGATAGTACAATTCAATCTCTGTACATTGAAGTCATCTCTTGTAAATATTAAATTTCTTCTTAGCCTTAATTTAAAGGATTTAGCACTTATTTTTTCTAAATGTTATTTAGTGAAGCTTTGCCACTTAATCATAAATCTTTTTGACTTTGAAACGAATTATTTGGTTAATCACTTCAGTGATATTTTTAGGATAATGTATGTTCAGAATTATTATAAAATTTCACAAAAAATAGTATGAACAGAATTACGTATTTTAAACATAGTTTTTTTCTAATATGTATCATTTTAGGATGTTCTTCTTTTGCTCAAAATTATATTCCTTTTACACCGCGATTTGATCAGGATGTACGAGGTGATATCATTCTTATTGGAAATAATATTTTAGGTCCAAATAATGAAGCCTTTAATGAGAATTCTGTTTATAATCATAACGTAGATATGAGATATGTGGATATTGATAATGATATATCAACATACAGTTCTTCGAGTGCAGACTTAGAAATACCAAATCCCAATTGTTATCAAATTATATACGCAGGATTGTATTGGGGTGCAGTCACAAGTGGTGCTGAATCTATTACTGAAGTTCAACTAAAAGGGCCATCTGGGGAGTATATCAATGTGACGGGAACCGTTATTTACAGTGCTGATGGCACTGTCACAGGAAACTCTTTTCCTTATTCATGTTATGCAGATGTGACGGATATCATTTCAAATTTGGAGAATGATTTAGGAACATATACTGTGGCAAATGTATCAAGCGCTCAAGGCGAAACGAGTTCCTTAAACCCCTACAATGGTACAGGGTATTCAGCGGGTTGGTCACTATTTATTGTGTATGAGGATCCCACCATGCCTGGTAAGTCCATAACAAGTTTTGACGGATTCAGCGCCATTAGTAGTTCTGTGAATCTAGATGTTCCTATCTCTGGATTTCGAACAGTACCAGCTCCAGCGCCAGTACGAGCAAATTTTGCATTTGCAGCTTTAGAAGGGGATAAGCCAATTAGAAATGATCGCATGTTAATTAATGATGTTAATTTATCAACAGTCGATCGTCCTGAGAATAATTTTTTCAATAGTTCAGTGACTCGATTAGATGCGACTCCTGTAACAAACAGAAATCCCAATAGTACGAATACTTTAGGATTTGATACAGGTGTTATGGTTGTCCCTAATCCCAACAATACAGTCATTGCGAATGATGCCACCAATGCAACAGTCCGCTTAGAGAGTAATCAAGATACTTATTTCGAATATTTTTTTGCTTTTGCTGTTGAAATTATCGAACCAAACATAGTACTAACGAAAATTGTTGAAGACGCTAACGGCAATAACATTGGTGGTCAAATAGTAAATCTTGGTGATGAACTTAATTATGTCATTGGTTTTCAGAATACTGGAAATGACGGTGCTACTAACATTACTGTGAGAGATATTTTACCAACAAATATAGTTTTTAATTACCCTGAAGATATAATTTCATTACCACTGGGTGTAAGTGTTGAGAGTTTTAACTCTGAAACGCGTGAAATTATTTTTAGAATTGAAGAGTCTATTGTTGAGGAAAATGACCCTCTCTCTGAAATTAGATTTAAAGTAGAAGTTGTTTCTACATGCAGCCTGTTAAATGACGCCTGTTCAAATATCGTTACAAATCAGGCATTTGCAACCTATTATGGAACTTTAAATCCTTCATTTGTAATTACAGATGATCCTAGTATCAGCACAAATGTTGGTTGTTTGTTGACACCTGCAGCAACTAATTTTCTGGCCGATATAAATTGTGTTTTCTCTGAGGAAGTTATTTTATGCGGAGATAGCGTTCAATTAACAGCAGCAGATGGATATGATACTTATTCATGGTCAACAAATCCCACTGGAACACCTGAAATCGGTACAACACAAATTATCACGGTCACAACTACGGGAACTTATTATTCATTTAACACCGCTGTAGCACCTTGTCAATCCATTGAACAAGAATATGAAGTTATTACGTTTGGGGCAAATGTGCCCAATCCTGTTATTCCATATGCCGATCAGATTGTTGTTTGTCCAAATGATGGTAAAGATTTACCAAATATCTTTTTATGTGGCTCCAATGATACACGCTTAATCCAAACGGGTATTACAGACGCCAATTCAATTATATGGGAGAAATTAGATGAATCTAGCTGTCCTCCTGTTTCTAATCAAGACTGTGCAAATGAAAATAGTACTTGTATTTGGAATGAGGTAAACTCAGGGCCAGATTTTCTGATTGACACATCCGGTCAATATAGACTTACATTAAATTATGATGGAGGTTGTTTTAATCAATTTTATTTTAATGTGTTCACAAACTTACTCAGCCCAAGTGCAGTCACAAAAGATATTATTTGTGATACGCCTGGAGAAATTGTTGTCAATGATGTTCCAAATGGTTACGAGTATAGCATTGATGGTGTCAATTACCAAGACAGTAATGTGTTTTCAGTAGCAACTCCAGGAATTTATACAATTTTTATTAGGCAAATTGGAATAACTCCTAACCCATGTATTTTTACGGTACCAGAGGTTCAAGTTCGAAAACGCACCTTTACCGTTTCTACAATCATTACGCAGCCTTATTGTCATGGTGATTTGGGAAGCGTTCACATCGCTGCCAATGACGCTAATCCACAATATTTTTTCTCAATTTATCAAGAATCAACCTTGGTCAACAGTGTTGGGCCAATACTTCCAAACGATTATTCTTTTAATAATTTAAACCCGGGAATCTATACTGTTAAAGTATCAACCGAAGATGGATGTGAATTTACTGGGGATATTGAAATTATTACCCCACCGATACTTACTGCGACGGCAGCTATTACTAAACCAATCACTTGCACAGCTGGAGAGATTACAGTATATCCAAATGGAGGGACAGCACCATATTTTTATTTTGTAAATAGTGACACTACATTTCAAACAACACCTGTTATACCTGTTTTAAACCCAGGGCAATACAATATTACAGTCACAGATTCAAATAACTGTTCGGTTGACCTATCCATTACAATTGAAACCACACCGAGTCCAGAGTTTTATATTGAAACTTCAAATATTTTATGCTCAGATACAGGTGCTCTCGGAATTATTGATATTAATGTGACTAATCCACATGGCAACACTTTAAAATTTAGTATTGATGGTGGAAATACATTTTATGATTCATCAACTTTTAATGATCTGTCTGAAGGTAATTATGATGTCGTTATTCAGTATGTGATGGGTATGGATACTTGTTTGACCCCACCGCAAACAGTGACAATTACAGCAGTTCCTGAAATACAGGGTATTGCTGAGGTGACGACACAGTTTTCTTGCGATTCTTATGGTATTATTGCAGTTTCGAACGTTAGTGGAGGCACACCACCTTATACTTACAGCCTCGACGGCACTACATTTCAAACAGGAAACATATTTAATGGATTAACATCAGGAACTTTTACCGTAACAATTAAAGACGCTAATAACTGTGGATCTTTTACGCTGCCGGTAACAATAGATCCTTTGAATCCACCAACAGATTTAGATTTTAATAATACACCGTTAACCTGTCCTGAATTAAAGTCGGATGTGACAATTACATCAACGACTGGAGGAACAGGAATGTTAGAGTACAGAATATTGGCTCCAGTTGGATATGAAACGACCTATCAAGCTTCAAATGTTTTTTTAAGTTTGGATCCAGGGACCTATACGTTTAAGGTAAAAGATTTTTTAGAATGCACATACATTGAATCTCATACCATAGCGCCAATACCTCCAATTACGATATCTACAATTTTGACAAAAGATTTAGATTGTTCAGGGACACCTAATGCCATAATTTCTGGTATAATTTTAGAAGGTTTAGCACCATTTACTTATGAGGTATCATACAATAGCGGCGTTTACACCACTGTTGGTAGTACCAATACAAATTTTGAGTATAGCGCATCTAATTCAGGTAGTTATCAATTTAAAGTGACGGATTCAAATGGATGTTCTGCTGAATCAAATATTCAAAATATTTCTGCACTTTCATTACCTGAAATAGTATCCGTTACGTCGACACCAAATTTATGCTTAGGAGACTCAAATGGATCCCTTCAAATCACTTTAAATACGTCTGTTGGAACACCTTTTTATACCATCAATGTTTTTAACACCACAACAGGGACAGATTATGGGAGTCAAACAACAGGATTGCCATCCGGGAATTACACAATTACATTGACAGATGCCAAATTTTGTACTGACACAAAAATGATTACTATTTTTGAACCAGATCCATTAGAGGTGAATTTCCATGTTATAGATATTTCTTGTGTTGAAACTGGGCTTTCTCAGGGTTCTATTATTATTGATAATGTTATTGGAGGAACCGCTCCATACACCTATTATGTCACTGGATCAAATGGCTATTCTGAAAATGAATCTAATGCCTTAGGTACGGCATCAACTACTTTTAGTAATATTGATTTTGGACTGTATCAAATAAACATTGTAGACTTCAATGGATGTTCTACACTAATCCAGGACGTTTTAGTAGCTTCCCCTCCAAATGATTTAGACATCACGATAAATACAACATCAAATTGTTTGATAGGAGGAGAGGCTGATGTGAGTATTGGAACTACCTTAGCAGGAACAGGGCCCTTTTATTTTGATATTTACAGGGGAGAAACACCTCCACCTCCACCAGGTGGAACATGGTTGTCTGAAGATTCACCAGGCAGTCAATCGGCAACATTCTTGGGCTTAACACCAGGAATTACTTATACATTTATCGTGTATGATTCCTCAAGTGGATGTAGTTATTATGAACAAGCAACAACGCCAACATCATCAAGTTCTACATTGATTGTAAATACATCAACTGTTAACAATATTAGTTGTGTTGGAAATGCAGATGGTAATGTGTCTTTCACTGCAAATAGCTCGTATAATGTTTCTGTGGATATAGACTATGAGGTGTTTAATTCATTATCATTGTTACCAGTGGGAATCTCTGGATCCAATACAATTTTATCAAATGGAAGTATCTCTGTTGAAAATTTAGGGCCATTGGAACTCGGAACCTATTTTATTTTAGTTAAGGAGACCAGTGGGGCTAACTCAGGATGTGGCGCTGTGACTGTTCCGTTTAATATTTTAGAATCGTCATTAGAATTATCCCTATCGGCGAAGGTTGAAAAAAATGCAAATTGCAATCCTAACTCGGGAATTATCAATGCCACAGCCAGCCATGGTACAGCTCCATATTTATATCAACTAACAACATCGGAGATTCCTCCATCTATTTCAGACATAAACTGGTTAGATCAGCATGTTTTTAATGTCGATGCGAACAGTTATTATGTACATGCTCTTGATGCCTTTGGGTGCATAAAATCAACTCCAGTAATTGTACTAATGTCAGATTCTGAACCAATTATTGCTGCAACATCAAGTAATCAATGTTTTGTATCAGAAGGGAACTATGAAATAAATGTTTCATTAATGTCACCTGGAGTACCACCTTATACATTTAGTATAAATGATGGTGCATTTCAAACAAAGGAAATACCATTTGTTATGACAAATTTAGCTGCAGGAAATCATACAATTGAAATTAAGGATGCTAATGGTTGTGGAAATTTTGTAACCGTTACACTAGAGTCTTCTCTAGTATTGTCACCAAATCTCTCTGCAGTGCCATCATGCAACAATAATGATGGTCAAATATCCATGACAACTAATGGTGGAAGTGGCTTATTTGACTATAATATTAGTCCAAGTCCAGCTTCAATTTATTTAAATGGCAATTCGTTTTTTGGTGTGCCTGCAGGGTGGTATACCATCACTGCAATTGATACCACTACATTGTGTTCTGTTGAAGCTGAAATATTTGTACCAAACGCAACATCACCTTCATTATCAATTGTGTCAGATGCCTTAGAATGTTTTGGAGATAATTCTGGTGTATTTGAATTGCGAGTCGCAGGCTACTCAGGGACCTATAATTACGAAGTTTTTGATGTGAATAACAATTCAGTTTTTGGACTAATGGCGGCCTCAACAACCACAAATCCTGAAATAATTACAGGATTAGATTCCGGAACCTTTACAGTTCAAGTGAGTGAAACAGAATTTCCATTCTGTACTAGCGAAACAGAGGTTGTTATTTTATCTCCAATAAATGAACTAACCCTAGATATATTAGAGACTTCAAATGTTACATGTGATAATATTGGAGGGACACTAATAGCGATGGCGAGCAATGGTTGGGGAGATTACGAATATGAATTAACAGGTGACCTCGTACTCCCGTATTCTAATAATGGAACCTTTGCAAATTTAAGCTCAGGAACCTACACAATAAATGTGAAAGATGCCGGTGGTTGTGTAGTTTCAGAGACGGTGGTATTGTCCATGCCTAATCCAATAGAAGCCACGTTCGCTACAAATTCAAATGTACTGTCTTGCTTTGGTGACACCAATGGGACTATTATTGTTGAAAATGTTACAGGGGGACAAGAATTTAACTATAATTACACGCTTTACATGTCCTCCCCACAAAACACTTCCTCAGGGCCTCAAACTTCAAACATATTTACAGATTTAAGTCCAGGTACGTATCATGTTATAATTAACGATGGGTTTAATTGTGAATTTATATCACCTGATATTATAATTACAGAACCAGAGGCAATGACAGTAAATTTAGTAGCTGATTCGTTACCGACATGTACTTTGGATGCAACACTAACGCTGAGTGCTTCAGGCGGTACAGGAATTTATACATATAGTGATCATATTGATTTCACGACAATTCTCGGATCATTTGCAGCCTCAATATCATTCTCTGTTGCTCCTGGAACGTATAGGTATTACATAAAAGATGTCAATGGATGCATATCATCAGTTTCGAATGAAATTACGATAGATTCATTACCTGAGTTATATATTGATTTAGAAAGAACCGACATTACGATTAATTGTGCTGGAGATAATTCGGGTGTGATTGTAGCCAATGCTTACGGAGGTTTAGGGTTTTATATATATACATTGCAAGACGATTTAGGTAATGATATTTTACCTGAACCGAGTCAAACAACACCCGGAGTCTTTTCAGATTTGTCTGCAGGTAATTATCGCGTTAGAGTTGAAAGTGGTGATTGTTTAATGCAATCAGAAATAATTAATATTAGAGAGCCTTCAGCACCACTGATTGCAAATTATACAGTATCTAATATTGTATGTAGTGGTGCTAATAATGGGAGTGTTGAAATTCTAGCTACAGGGGGTACAGGCTCCATTAAATATGCTATTTCTCCACAATTGAATCAATTTTTTGAGGGTTCAGTTTTTGAAAATCTTGCGCCTGGCTCATATCAAGCAATGGCTCAGGATGAACTTGGTTGTTTTTCTGTCATTGATTTTACAATTGATGATCCTGTTCCGGTACAATTAGAAATCGTAGAAGACTCATTGTTTCCTGAGGTGTGTGAGGGTGTCAATGATGGCGAGTTTAGTATCGACATATCGGGCGGAAGCTTACCTTACAGTGTAAGCTTAGATGACAGCACAGGTATTTATAACACTGGAACTGAAATACAAACTCAATTTGATTTTTATGAGTTGTCTGGTGGAAATCATGTTGTTTATATACGTGATGCTTTGGGATGTGAATCTGAGTGGAATATTTCTTTTCCAAATTCTGTAGTGATAAACCCTCAAGTTAATATCGAATATAGTTGTACAAACAATTTACAATCGAATCAGGTAATTGTCAGTGTCGATACTAGTATTTTAGATTTAGCAGATGTTGATTATTCGTTAGATGGAGGTGTGTATCAGTCAAATTATATATTTGATAACGTATCAACAAGCATGGATCATTACATCGATGTAAGGCATACAAATGGCTGTATTCAAAGAACAGCAATATTTAATATTCCTAATTATCAGCCATTAGATTTAGTACTTCAGGAAGGTGAAATTAATGAAATTATAGCCCAAATATCTGGTGGTTCTTCACCTTACGAATTGTCATTAAATGGTAATTATTTTGGTGCTGTTCATACGTTTCAAATCGAAGAATCTGGAACTTATTTTGTCACAGTTACAGATAGTGCGGGCTGTTCCGTTAGTGCCTCGATAGATGTCGAATTTACTGATGTTTGTATTTCCAATTATTTCACTCCAAATGATGATGGAGTTCTTGATACCTGGGGGCCTAGCTGTGCTCAACAATATCCAAATCTCACGGTTGATATTTTTGACAGATATGGTCGTGTAGTAGCGACTTTAAGCCAGGGTCTGAAGTGGGATGGTAAATATCAAGGTAACGATTTGCCAACAGGGGATTATTGGTATGTGGTAAAATTAAACGATGCGGTTGAACAACGAGATTTTGTGGGTCATTTTACGCTCTACCGATAAAGATCCTATTTTTCTTAACTTTATAATCTTTCCACAGAGTAATTGGTTGAACTAAGTTTGAATTTCTTTTTAAGACTTTATGTTTAAAGGATGCCTGTCCTAATTCAAAAAAATGAGGTAAAATGATTATAATGTTAAATTTTTATGCTTTATATCGATTAAATAATGTATTACGTCGATTTTTTTAGTATTTTTATAAACAGAACCCAAACCTATTAAATTGAACTCAGAAGGAATTATTTTAAATTGATACGAGCGAACTAAAAACTCCAAGTTTAAACACAAAACGCTCTGTATTTTTCTTAACTAAATCGCAAAAGTTCATTAAAAATTCACAAAGACTGTAAATGGTTTTTTACGCAATGAAAAAACTTCACCTACTTACTTTATTTTTGTCTTTATCCTACAGTTATTCTCAGGAGTTAAACTTACCCGTGTTTACGCAATATCTTGCTGATAATAATTTTGTGATCTCACCAACTTATGCAGGAATTGGTGATAATTTAAAGCTTCGTGCCAATGGACTTACGCAATGGGTTGGAATTAAAGATGCCCCTGATAACCAATCCTTTTATGGCGATTTTAGACTAGGAGACCGCTCAGGAATTGGCTTGTCGCTTTACAATGATAAAAATGGTAATACCATCCAAACTGGTGCTAAATTTTCTTTTGCTCACCATCTTATTCTTGATATTCCTACCGAACAATTTTTATCATTAGGTTTGTCATACAATATCAATACGTTTCGAATTGACATTGATAACTTTAACACAACTTATGACAATCCTGTAATCGATCCATTTATAACAGATGACCGCAAGGCAAACAATAATAATTTTGATGTGGGACTACTTTACAGGTTTAAAAATTATTTTTTGAGTATTAATGCAAATAACATTTTACCAAAAAAAATTGATCAGAGTCTCAGAATATTTGAACCCAATATGCTCTTTAATATGCAAGTTTTTACAGGTTTAACTTTTGGAGGTTATTCAAAAAAAAATGAGTTTGAATTCGAGTCATCTTTGTTTTTTCAATATTTTGCTAGTGACAGTAGATCAAGTAGTGATTTAAATATTAAAATTAAAAAATATGGTCGAGATGAAAATTATTTTTGGGGAGGTATTTCGTATAGGTTTTTAAACGATCAATTTTTCAAACCTTTAAATATCGGTCCTATGGTTGGGTTTAAACAATCTATTTTTTATTTTGGTTATGCCTATCAATTAACGACAAACGCATTGTCTGCATATAACTCTGGAACACACGTGGTAACTGTTGGAGTAGATCTTTTAAGAGGTGTCAGTAATTGTGCATGTACAAAAAGTAGAGTAAAATATTAAAATACTCTTCTTTATTTTTAATTAATTTTGTCCTTTAAAAAAAATAAATTTTATCATGCGCTCCATTGTCTTTTATGCTCTCTTGATTGTGATAACGTCATGTCATATTGACGAGAAATTATCTGCTCAAAAGATAATAGATAAAACTATAAATGTTTCAGGTGGAGACCACTATCTAAATGTCAATATAAAATTTGATTTTAGAGACAAGCATTATCGATCTTCTCGCAACAATGGTATGTTTCAATATGAGCGTTATTTCAAGGACTCTCTTGGGGCAGTGAAAGACGTCTTAAGCAATGACGGAATTCAGCGATTTATCAATAATAAAGTAATTACAATATCGGATACTTTGGCTAAAAGCATTGCCAGTTCTGTGAATTCTGTCCATTATTTTGCGTTTTTGCCTTTTGGATTGAACGATTCCTCTGTGAATAAGCATTATATTGGAGATGTTGAGATGTTCGGCAAGTCCTATTATAAAATAAAAATTTGGTTTAATAAGGAGGGTGGAGGTGAAGATTACGAAGATGAATTTATTTATTGGATTAATAAGAAAAATTTTATGGTTGATTACCTAGCGTATTCTTATAACGAAGCTAATGACATTGGAATACGTTTTAGAGTTGCAAATAATGAGCGTTTTATTGGAGGTTTACGATTTGTAGATTATTTAAATTTTAAACCAAAAAGTAGCGAAATCGATTTATTAAACATAGAAGAATCATATCTAAGAAATCATCTAGAATTAGTCTCTAAAATCGTTCTTCATAATATTGAAACCTACTAGTCATAAATCAATCAATTACTAAAAGGGAATCATTTATTTTCCCATCTGGAGTGAACGTTAAAATGTATAAATTAGCATTGTTGTTATCATCAATATTTGGATATTTTTCTGTTTCTAGAAGCATATTGACTAATTGAGGTGTGGTGTTGCTATGTCCAACCACTAATACAGTCTTGCCAGTATTTGAGAAAAGAAAGTTTTTTCGATTTATTTCTGATGGATTGTAGTAAGATAATTTGAGACCGTTTTTTTCAGCGGTTGGTAAAGCTGTTTGCCTCGTACGTTGATAAGTTGTGGTGTATACCGCATCAAAGTTTATGTTTTGAAAAACTAAGCTCCATTTGGCAGCTCTTAAAACACCTTTCTGTGTTAAATTTGGATTTTTATTTTCCTTGTCACTTCGATTTTTTTCAGCATGACGAATAAAATAAAATGTGGTTGATGTGTCTTTTTTTTCTGTATTCTGAGCGAGAGTAGGTGCTGTTAAAATCAAAGATAAAATAAGAAGGGTAAAATGTTTCATATTGTGTTAAATTTAAAAATATTTTGAGTTATGTTATTATTTTAACAAGAAAACTAGGCAAGTTCTAAGGCTATTTCAATCATTCCTATAAAAGTGGTCTCTCGTTCTTTACTCGTTGTCTTTTCTCCAGACACTAATGAATCTGAAATTGTTAAAATCGCGAGTGCATTCACATTATGCTTTGCGGCAACAGTGTACAAGCCAGCAGCTTCCATCTCTACGCACAAAATACCAAATTTTGACCATTTTTTGTAACTTTCAAATGCATCTGCATAAAATTCATCACTAGTAAAAACATTACCAGCTTTGATATCAATATTTTTTTCTCTCGCGATATCCACAGCTTTCATAAATAATTCAAAACTCGCAGTGGGAGCATAATCTGCACCTCCAAATCTTAATTCATTAAGACCAGAATTTGAAGAAGCAGCCATCGCAATAACAATATCTCGAATTTTAATACTTTCATTATATGACCCTGCAGAACCAACTCTAATTAAATTTTTTACGCCGTAGTCATTAATTAACTCATGAGCATAAATCGAAATACTTGGAACTCCCATGCCAGTGCCCATAACTGATATTTTTTTACCGTTAAAAAAACCGGTATAACCAAGCATGTTTCTGACT
The DNA here is from genome assembly GCA_905479065.1 of uncultured Flavobacteriaceae bacterium. GTDB lineage: Bacteria > Bacteroidota > Bacteroidia > Flavobacteriales > Flavobacteriaceae > CAJQLB01. The sequence continues at coordinate 36,354 of CAJQLB010000017.1, forward strand.
CTATTAAAACAAACAGCGTTCTTTAAAAATGTTTCAGCAATCCATTTTGCTCTTAAGGGGTCGCCCGGAAGTAGAATTGTTTCAGCAATGTCGCCTCTTTTGGCTTCGATATGTAAACTCATATTTTAAACTATTAATAATCAGATGTACCTGTTGAGCCATCGACAATGGCTATGCTCGATGAAAGTCCTAAGCGGTCTACTCCTAGGTCAATAAATTCTTTGGCAATATTGTAATTTCTGATACCTCCAGAGGCTTTTAATTTTGTGTTTGATTTATGTGCCGCATACTTCATAAGACGAATATTTTTTACAGTGGCTCCTTCAGTACCAAACCCAGTAGACGTTTTGATAAAGTCTGCACCACATTCAATAGCAATACTGCTCGCTTTAATAATTTCATCATCATCCAAATAACATGTTTCTAAAATTACTTTTAAAACTTTATTTGGCATAATTTTTTTGATCGCTCTAATGTCCTCTGCGAAGGCATCATAATCATGACTTTTCAATAAACCGATATTCATCACCATATCGATTTCATCTGCACCATCTGAAAGTGCTGATTGCGCTTCAAATAATTTGGATTCTGAACTCATTGCTCCAAGTGGAAAACCAACAACACCACAAATTTTAACTTCTGATTTTTGAAGTTCCTTTTTAGCTAATTTTATATAACTGCTGTTGACACAAACAGAGAAAAAATGGTGCTCTTTTGCTTCTTGACATAATAATTTAATATCCTGCTTTGTTGCCGTTGGCTTTAAAAGGGTATGGTCAATGTATTTTTGAATTGGTTTCATCTCTATTCACTCTTGGATAAAGTTAAGTTATTTTAGTTAAAACATTAGGTATTAAAAGACAATTTTACCTAAACAAGATGCATTTAAAAATGTATTTGAAACAATGATATTAATCAGTTTTTAAGATTGCTTTCAGGATTATTTTTGTTAAAATTATAAATCAATTTAATCATGAAAAAAACATTTTTCACATTTTTAGTAGCGAGTTTACTTGTATTTAATGGTGCCTTTGCACAAGACTCGGAGGAAAGTCAAGGTTTAAAAGGAGCTTGGTGGGCTCTGGGTCAATTAGAATTTAATGATAACGATGTAAATGATGTCAGTACCTTTACGGTTTTACCTGTCGTTGGAACTTTTATAAGTCCAACGATTACGTTAGGCTTAGGTGCTGGTTACACAACTACAACATCAGGAGATTCGGACGCTGTTAGTGCGCTTATTATAATGCCATTAGTTCGAAACTATTGGAGTCTTAATGAGAAATTTTACATTTTTGGGCAAGCCGATGTTCCTCTCATTTTCGGTGATGGATATACGGGATATGGTTTTAATTTAAGTCCAGGTATTGACTATTTTGTATCGAGTAAAGTGACTATTGAAGCAACTTTTGGCCAATTTGGATATAATGCCGTAAAACCTGAGAATGGTGACACCTTGGGTAGCACATCGTTAGGTGTAAATTTAATGGAAATAAATTTTGGAATTAAATTAATACTTTAAAACTGGAAATAGTGAACAACAAAGAGTCATTTTTATTGAAGTGAGTCTCTTGTTTTAGCCTGTGGTAATCAAAAAAGCAACACTCGGTAAAATAAAAGTGTTGCTTTTTAACTAACTAATCAAACTATAACATATATTTTCAAAGCCCCTCCACAAGATCCGCTTGATTTCTAAAGATTAAAGTGGTGTCAAACACATCGAGTAAAATGATGCTGTCTCCTGAGACTTTTCCGGCTAGTATTTGTTTGCTCAATTCATTTAAAACATCTTTTTGAATAACTCTTTTAACAGGTCTAGCTCCGTATTCTGGGTGGTATCCTTTTTTAGCTAAATGTGCAATAGATTCCTGTGTAGCATCAAATGTGATTCCCTGAAGTGAAAGCATTCTTGTTAACGATTTTAATTGGAGTTCCACGATTTCTGCAATATTGTCTTTACTTAAAGGAGTAAACATCACAGTGTCGTCAATCCGATTTAAAAATTCTGGTCTTAGATGTTGTTTTAAGGAGTTAAGGACGTCCTTCTTTGCAGATTCTGCAGCAGATTGGATGTTTTTTGATTTTTCAAAATGTTCCTGAATAAGTTGACTTCCTATATTTGAGGTCATGATAATAATACTATTCTTAAAATCAGCAATCCGGCCTTTGTTATCTGTTAATCTCCCTTCATCTAGAACTTGTAGTAAAATATTAAAGGTGTCTGGATGTGCTTTTTCAATTTCATCAAGCAATACAACTGAATAAGGCTTTCGTCTAACTGCTTCGGTCAATTGGCCGCCTTCATCATAACCGACGTATCCTGGAGGTGCTCCAACTAATCTACTCACTGAGTGACGCTCTTGGTACTCGCTCATGTCAATCCTGGTCATTGCATTATCATCATCAAATAGATACTCTGCAAGTGCTTTGGCTAGCTCAGTTTTACCAACACCAGTAGTCCCTAAAAATAAAAAAGTCCCTATGGGTTTATTTGGATTTTGTAATCCAGCTCGACTTCTTCTTACGGCATCACTAACAGCTGTGATAGCCTCATCTTGACCAATAACTCTTTTATGTATATCATCTTCAAGCTTTAAGAGTTTTTCTCGTTCACTTTGAATCATTTTAGTGACTGGAATTCCTGTCCATTTTGCAACGACTTCTGCGATGTCTTCTGAGGTCACTTCTTCTTTAATTAAAGTATTCCCTTGTTGGTTCGATAGGGTTTCTTGATGCATTTCGAGAGCTTCTTGAGCTTCTTTTATTTTGCCATAACGAATTTCAGCAACTTTTCCATAATTTCCATCTCTCTCAGCGCGTTCTGCCTCAAGCTTATAATTTTCAATAGCTCCTTTTACTGATTGAATGTTATCCACTACTTCTTTTTCACTTCTCCATTTTGCGCTAATTTCATTTCTTTCTTCTTTTAAATTAGCTAAATCCGAACGAAGAGCTTTGAGTTTAATATCGTCTTTTTCACGCTTGATCGCTTCAATTTCAATTTCTAACTGCATAACTTTTCTATCTAAAACATCTAATTCTTCTGGTTTTGAATTTATTTCCATTCTAAGTTTTGATGCAGCTTCGTCCATGAGATCAATGGCCTTATCTGGTAAAAAACGATTAGTAATATAGCGCTCAGAAAGTTTAACTGCTCCAATAATAGCTTCATCTTTAATACGTACTTTATGGTGAGTTTCATATTTTTCTTTGATACCTCTTAAAATTGAGATGGCACTCTCAGTGTCGGGTTCATTCACCATGACCTTTTGAAATCTACGTTCTAACGCCTTGTCTTTTTCAAAATATTTTTGATACTCATCGAGTGTTGTGGCTCCAATTGCTCTGAGTTCACCTCGAGCTAAAGCGGGTTTCAATATATTAGCTGCGTCCATCGCTCCCTGTCCACCACCAGCTCCCACCAATGTGTGAATTTCATCTATGAATAACACAACATCTCCATTACTTGTCGTCACCTCTTTAATGACTGCTTTTAAGCGTTCTTCAAATTCTCCCTTAAATTTCGCTCCAGCTATGAGGGCCCCCATGTCTAATGCGAAAATTTGTTTGTCTTTTAAGTTTTCTGGAATATCACCATCAATAATTCGGTGTGCTAATCCTTCCGCAATAGCAGTTTTCCCTGTGCCTGGTTCGCCAACTAAAATAGGATTGTTCTTGGTTCGTCTTGATAATATTTGTAAAATTCTTCTTATTTCTTCATCACGACCAATAACGGGATCTAACTTACCATCTTTAGCTAATTGATTTAAGTTTTTAGCATATTTTTCTAGCGAATTGTATGTGTCCTCTTGACTTTGGGAGGTCACTCGATTACCTTTCCGTAATTCGTGAATAGCTGAAAGTAAACTCTTTTCTGTGACTCCTTGGTCTTTTAACATTTGAGAAATATTCGTATTTGATTTAAAAATAGCAAGAATAAGGTGTTCAACAGATACATACTCATCTTTCATTTTTTTTGCAATAATAGCGGCTTCATTCAATGTTTTTCCTGTTTTCTGGGACCACATAATGTCAGTACCAGAAACTTTCGAGATACTTTTTAATTGATTGTTTAGTGCGTGTTTGAGAGTTTCAATCTTAACATTAAGTTTTTTAAGTAAAAAAGGGAGTACATATTTGTCAGTGTCAAAAATAGCTTTAAAAAGATGTTCATTTTCAATTGTCTGATGTTCGTTTTCTTGAGCTATTAATTGTGCTCTTTGCAATGACTCTTGAGATTTGATTGTATAATTGTTTGGGTTCATAATGTTGTGTTTTTTTTATTTATTGTCAATTACCTTACCATTACAGGTCATCAGACAAAATGTCTTAAAAAACAGAAGTTTACATGACTTTTTGTCTTATTTTGTAATTTACCTTGATTATCGAGAATTGTGTATAGTCGATGTATTGGTAACATTTTGGGTTATTGATTTTTAAATGATAATTTTGGCTGAAATTGTTACAAATGAACAGAGTTAGTTATTCCATAATTTCAATGCTGCTATGTTGCTGTGCAGGATTTACGCAAAATTATGACGGATTTGAGCCTTTTGATGCATTAACAACAAATGAATTCTTAGATGATAATGGTTCGACATTCGCCTCTGTGGAAAGTATATCCTTAGGTGGTGAGAATGGTGTAAATTCAGAGGGTGAATATGGATACGTGGTGACCAAGGCAACTTCTGATCCTTGGCAAGCAGCCGCTTTAGTGTTACAAGATAATTATATGGATTTAACGAACGTTAGGACCATTGAAGTTGATATTTATTCGAATGAGTCAACTTTTATACTTGCGAAGGCAGTTGATGGGGTTAACGGAGGAACCGAGGGAGCAACAGATGCTCAACACCCTGGTGGTGGGTGGGCTACTTTGATTTTTAACTTTGATATCCCAAAAGATGGTGGTGTTGCTGCTTTTGATGAGTTTTCAAAACTTTTTTTCTTTCCCCTATGGAATGGTGACGGATGGGATGGTTCTGTTGGCAACAGTGCCGTTACAGCTACTGCCTATGACAATGTGAAATATTCGGCTGGTGCTGAAATTAATTCAAATCCTGACTCTGACCCGTCTTTTGACAACCTAGTATGGTACGATGAGTTTGATGGTAACGGAGCAATTGATGGTTCTAAATGGCATCATCAAACACAGTTGATAGCGGGTGATAGTTGGGCCAATAACGAAAAACAGCACTATACAAATAGGACCACTAATTCATATGTTAATAACGGAACTTTGAAAATTGTCGCTAGAGAAGAGTCTTACACTGATCAAGGAGTTACGAAACAATATACATCTGCAAGACTTAATTCAAAATATGCTTTTCAAAATGGGCGTGTTGAGGTGAGAGCAAAATTACCCTCTTTCGCTGGAACTTGGCCAGCAATTTGGCTTTTAGGACAAAATATAAATGAAGATGGTTCTTATTGGGATAATTTAGGGTTTGGAACTACCTCTTGGCCTTTTTGTGGTGAAATAGACATTATGGAACCAAACATTCCTAAAACAGAAATTCTAGCCACATGGCATTGGGATAATGGAAGTGGTTATACGATGAACAGTGACTTTATTGAAGTATCAAATAGTGAAACTTCTCAAAATTTTCATCTTTATGCTCTTGAATGGACCTCCAATACAATGAAAATATATTTTGACGATATTTTGGTTAATGAAATGAACACGTTTGCGCCATTTAATCAAGATTTTTTTATTTTACTGAATCTAGCTATGGGAGGTAATTTGGGCGGCAATATTGATCCTAATTTTTCACAAGATAGAATGGAAATTGATTATGTAAGAGTCTACCAGCAAAGTACATTGAGCGATGCAGAATTTAGTTTCGATAATCAACGAATAAATATTTCACCTAACCCAGTCGAAGAAGTGTTGACTATTGTCACTTCTTTTAAAAATGAAACAGTAAAGTTAATTATTTCCGACGTCACTGGTCGAGAGGTTATGAATCAAGTTGTTCACATGAAAGACGGGATGATTCAAGTAGATGCGACGTCTTTTTTATCTGGTTTGTATTTCGGAAGGTTATATTTTGGAGATACTAAAAATAAGGTGATTAAATTCATAAAAAAATAATCTTAATTAAGATGATTTAAAAATATGGGACTATTTACGAAACTTTTTAAACAGCAAGATCAAACCATAACGGATCTGCAAGTGCCATGGATTCATTTATCAAATGTAGATCAGTTGGCTGAAATAGAAGAGCACTCAATATTAAAAACGCAACTTATTTTCAAACACTCAACACGTTGTGGAATCAGTAGAATGGTAAAGAAACAATTTGAAAATGATTTTGATCCATCGCTCAATATTGATTTATTTTATCTTGATTTATTAAAATTTCGTGATGTTTCTAACGAAATTGAATCAAAGTTTCAAATTAGTCATGAGTCACCACAAATAATAATTATTAAAAATGGTAATGCTGTCACTCATGCCAGTCATAGTGATATAAATAATGTAGAACTTATTAGATTTATTTTGTGATAAAAAAAGAGCTTCCATTTATTTCAAATGGAAGCTCTTTTTTTTAATTTAATTTATTGTACCTCATAACGTCAATGAGTTGTAATCTCAAGTCTTCGCTTGAATCAAAAATCATTTGTTCGTTTGTTGGAAAGTAAACACTTTTTTCTCTTGTTAAAGCTCTGTCAAAGCGTGTTAAAGCCCTAAAGTCTCCGCTGTAAGTCCCAAAATTATTTTCAAATACCAACTTACTATCTATCGGAATCGTTTTCAGAATAGTGTTTGTTTTTAAATTTACAAAAGTAACCTCAGCAAGGATTTCACTTGTTTTAAATTGATTAAACGCAAAAAATCGCGCCCTAACTTGTTTTATTTTATCAATTTTCACATCGTTCCCTAGAGAATCCTTCAGAACGTTTCCATCGATATCTAGCTGATATTCCCAACCGTCAACAATATTTTTATTTCGGATAAATTGTTTTTCAGTTAATGCTTCAGGAGATATTAATATTTGTTTAATATCAACATTCATTTCAAAATCATATCTCATAGACTCTTTTGCAAAATTATGATACTGAATCCACTGATGATTAATGGTAGCATCCTTTATATTAGCAACTTCCTCTTTTATATATGTTGGAATAATTTGATCAGTGGTATCAAAAAGATTAATTATAACATGATCAATACCTTTCAGATGAGCATTTTTTATCAGTTCTCTAGTGTTTTTAAAGTTTGGATTTATGTCTTCCACGTATGTAAATAGCTTGTGAGCCTTTCTAGCGTCATACTTGTCCTCAGAGGATAATAATATTAAACCATTGTTAAACATATGATTGGAGACCTTAAATTGATATTCTTGAATATCCTTTGAGTAATCTATAAAAGTTAAATTAACAATATGATTTCCAATTTTCATTGGAAGATATGGCTTGATAGCTTCTTGGCGATAGTCCAGTTTCACATATAATTCAAAAATTGACTTTAATAATTCTGGATTATCACCCTTTTTGAAGTGATTAATCCTTTTTATATCTCTTTTAACAACTTGTTCGTAAGCATCTTTCAGCAATAGTACATAGTGCTGCTTCCTTTTGTCACTCTTGTTTTTATTGAGTTTTTTTAGAGCGTTACTAATAACGGCGTCATAATTACCTAATTGTAACTGTTTTTCAATTTGCTTTCTTCCACCACAAGACAGAAGTCCTGAAAGAAGCACTAATAATAGGAGTAGTTTTTTCATCATCTTGAGTTTTAAATTATACATATAAAACGCTTTTCAAAGATAATGCCAAACTGAATTTTGAAATGAATATTAATAAGATCTTAAAGCAAAATTCGTACCCACACAAGATTATAGGAATACGTACTTGAACCCTTTAGGCTTTTAAGAAGTTATCCAATAAGCAGATAAAATATTACTTTTCGTAAACAGGAAGTAATTTTGTTTTAACTTCCCCAAATCCGATTCTCACATCATCATTCTCACTGAAAGCTCTCATGATTACAGTGTCATTGTCTTGAATGAATTTTCGTTCTGATCCGTCTTTCATTTTTAATGGCTTTTCACCTCGCCAGGTTAACTCCAACATCGATCCATATGAATCTTCCGTTGGCCCTGAAATTGTTCCACTACCCATCATATCCCCAGAATTAACAGGACATCCGTTGACAGTGTGGTGTGCTAGTTGTTGTGCCATATTCCAATACATGTACCTGAAATTAGATCGACAAACAATTGTTTCTTTTGCCTCCTGAGGTTTAATCGAAGCTTCCAAGTTAATATCGTAACTGTTCTTTCCTCCCAATTGCAAATATGGAAGTGGCTGCGGGTGCTGTTTTGGAGATTCAACACGAAATGGCTCAAGAGCGTCCAAAGTGACAATCCACGGTGATATTGTCGATGCAAAATTTTTCCCTAAAAAAGGGCCTAAGGGCACATACTCCCATTTTTGTATGTCGCGAGCGCTCCAATCATTAAATAACACCAATCCAAAAATATATTCTTCTGCTTCGGAAATCGGAATAGGCTCACCTAAATCATTGGCATCAGTTGTAATAAATGCCATCTCTAACTCAAAATCTACCAGATTACTTGGGCCAAACGTCGGGACTGTGGCCCCTGCTGGTAATGTTTGACCTTGTGGTCTATGAATTGGAATTCCAGAGGGAATAATGGAAGAGCTTCTACCGTGATAGCCAACTGGAAGATGAAGCCAATTAGGCATCAAGGCATTATCTTTGCCTCTAAACATGGTTCCAACGTTCGTAGCATGTTCTTTACTTGCATAAAAGTCAGTGTAATCACCGATTTGTACAGGTAACTGCATCTCAATTTCATCAAGTCGAAATAAAACTATTTCTTTATTTTTTTTATTGTTTTTTAGGGTATCGTCAGTGTCATCAAATATGTCTGCAATTCTGTTTCTAACCAAGCGCCAAGTTTTGCGACCATCGGCTATAAAGTCATTCAATGTGTCTTGAAGAAAAATATCATCTGTTAAAGGAATGCCATCAAAATACCCTAATTGATGCAGGGCACCTAAATCAATTGCTGTATCACCGATTCTAGTTCCAATCGTAACAATATCATCACGAGTTAAAAACACACCAAATGGTATATTTTGAATTGGAAAATCAGAATTTTTATCTACATGTAGCCAAGATGCTCTGTCAGGATTATTTGCTGAAATAGACATAATATATTGTTGATTAATTGTTATTAAATTCTCTGTAAATATATGTTTTTTGACTTATTAAACTAATCAATTCACTATTTTTGATAAATATTTAACCTTAAGAGTATTTTATGCAACGAGACAGACAAATATTTGAATTAATTCAAGCTGAAAAACAACGTCAACTCAATGGATTAGAGTTGATTGCCTCTGAAAATTTTGTAAGCGATCAAGTGATGGAAGCTGCTGGCTCAGTTCTGACCAATAAATATGCTGAAGGCTATCCTGGCAAGCGTTATTATGGAGGATGTGAAATTGTTGATGAAGTTGAAGAATTGGCAATAGAAAGGGCTAAGACACTATTTAATGCAGAATTTGTAAACGTTCAACCGCACTCAGGGAGTCAAGCGAACACTGCGGTATTTCATGCGTGCTTAAATCCAGGAGATAAAATTTTAGGATTTGATTTGTCTCATGGTGGTCATTTGACACACGGTTCTCCAGTTAATTTCTCGGGGCGTTTGTACAATCCTTGTTTTTATGGAGTTGATGAAGCTACAGGTGTTTTAAACTATGATAGGATAGAGGAGATTGCAAAAAAGGAACGTCCAAAATTAATTATTGCAGGAGCTTCTGCCTATTCACGCGATATGGACTTTAAGCGATTCAGGACTATTGCAGATAGCGTTAATGCAATCTTGTTAGCAGATATTTCTCATCCATCAGGGTTAATTGCAAAAGGAATATTAAATGATCCTTTACCTCATTGTCATATCGTTACTACCACCACTCATAAAACCCTTCGTGGTCCAAGAGGTGGTATGATTCTGATGGGACAAGATTTTGAAAACCCTTTTGGTTTAACACTAAAAAGTGGTAAACTACGTTCAATGTCTTCTTTGCTTAATTCAGGTGTTTTTCCAGGAAATCAGGGTGGTCCTTTAGAACATATAATCGCTGCAAAGGCCATTGCTTTTGAGGAAGCCTTAACAGATGATTTTATGCATTACATTTTGCAGGTAAAAAACAATGCTGATGCGATGGCGAGAGCCTTTGTAACTAAAGATTATAATATTATTTCAGGTGGTACTGATAACCATATGATGTTAATTGATTTAAGAAATAAAAATATTACAGGTAAAGATGCGGAGCAGGCATTGGTTAAAGCAGATATTACTGTGAATAAAAACATGGTTCCTTTCGATGATAAAAGTCCTTTCGTCACCTCAGGTATTCGTGTTGGGACTCCAGCAATTACAACACGTGGACTTAAGGAAACTGACATGGAAATTATCGTATCACTAATTGATGAGGTTATCAGAAACTATGAAGATGACTCTACTCTGGCCGAGGTTGCTAACAAAGTAAATTCGCTGATGTCAGATAGGCCTCTGTTTTCTTGACGGATGACTTAATTGTCAAAAACTGTGCTTTCGTAGGCGCCTAAATCTGGAGGGTCACTTCGAGTTGTCCCTAAAATATCTAAAAATAAATTTCCTGAAATGATTCCTGCCCCGTCCGAAGGTGAGAGGTTAGGAATTTGTAATTTATTTTGAAATGGATCTAAAAATTCAGGATCTTCATTAACTCTTATATTCTCATAATAGTTTGTATTATCAAAATCATACTCCTCAGTATTGAAATTATTGTTTGGATCACTAAACTTGATTAGACAATTTGTGAATTTGAAGTTAAAAGTAGCGTCATTGTTGTTGTCTAGAAGTAGTTCTAGGTTGTCATTTCCAAAAATTATAGTGTTGGTAAAATCAGCTGTTTCCAAGGCGTTTAATTGCACTGAGTTATCTTCATTAATAATGTAATTGTTTAATAAAATCGCAGGAAATTGTCTAAAGCTTTTATTCCAATAATTTGTAATGGTAGAATGCACGAAATTATATCTTCCTCCATATGTTCCTGCAAAGGAAGATTGTCCACTACTGTTAATTACTAAGTTTTCTCCAAATATAGAGGTTGCTCTTCCCAGAATGCCAAAATTGCTAGAATTATAAATTTGGGTATTCGTGATATTTAATTTTGAAAAATCTTCTTGATTACCTTCACACAATATCCCAACCGTGCTATTTTTTATGGTGACATGCTTGAAAATATTATTGATACTTCCATTAAATAACCAAATAGTTTCCCATTGCCCGGGAATGTCTGCGAATCCTGGTTCTAATCGATCTCCTTCAAAAATAATTTCACCCTCCATAAGGTCTGAGTTTGCACTCAAGGCTCCTTGCGCATTGATTGAGCCACCTGTGGCAACTAACAAACCAGATTTCGAATGAAAGTGTATCCTAGCTCCTGGTTCAATGTGAAGTGTTTGAGCATCACCAACAGCGGCGTAACCGTAAATCACATAAGGTTTTTCGTTCGTAAAGGTAAGTTCACTTTGTGTCAGAAAACGTCCTTCAATAGCAGTTTCGTCATCGATTCCGTCACCATCGATATCAAAACTTAATGTCTCTTTGATGTAAGCACCTTCCTCATTTATAAAACGTTGTGGATATATAAAAACTGCATCTTTTACAAGTGTAACGAGTTCAACTTTTTGAAGATTCGAACCTGAATCAAACTCGATAGCATCTGTGTACAAGAATTGATTGTTATTCTCCACTAGTTGTTGAATGTCGATTGTAGTTTCAATAAAAATATACATGCTGTCTTTGGCAAGTATTTCAATATTTTGAAATTCTCTTCCAGATGTTGTGCCAACGCCGGTCTGGCCATCGACATTTAGACGATACATCGAGTTTTGGCCTTGACTCAGTCTTAACGTTGGAATTACAATGTCATTATCACTGGTATTGAATACTTTTAAATTATAGGTGCTCGAACCAATATTACTAAATACAGTGTCAAGATATACTGTGTCTTTGGAAAATTCTAAGTTTCCGGAACTTAAATCAAATTCAAAATCTTTTCTACAAGAACTCCAAAAGATTAATATGGCAGTGGTGAAAACAAAATATAGATTTTTTTTCATGTATAAGCTAACAGGTTTGTAAAAAAAATTGAACCCTAAAAATATAACTTTTAACGCTATATTTTGTTATTGTTCAATAATTTTAACCTCAAAAAGTTTATCCCAACGCTTTCCTGTCACGAACAACGTTTGAGAAGTTGGATTCCAAGCCAATCCGTTTAGCACGTCTAAACCTTGATGTTGTGTTACTTTTTTCTTCAAAGCTCTAAAGTCGATAACGCCTTCTATAGCTCCATTTAAAGGATTGATAATTGCAACGCCATCGAGTTGATAGCGATTAGCAAATATTTTACCGTTAACCCATTCCAATTCGTTGATGCCAACAATTTTCCCCTTATTTGTGTATGTTTGTATATAATCTGTCTCTTTCAAACTTTTAGGATTTAAAAGCCAAATCTTTTCAGTGCCATCTGATTTATAAATGTTTTCTCCGTTATTACAGAGCCCCCAACCTTCTTTACTTTTTTCAAAATAAAATTCATCTAATTTATTAAATGTGTCTCGGTCATAAATAAAACCTTTGCCTCCTTGCCAAGTTAGCTGTAATATTCGATTGCCTTTTATTGTTAGACCCTCACCAAAAAATTGAGGTTTTAAGGCTATATTTTTGAGAACCTCTCCAGTTTTGTAATTAACCTTTCTCAGCTTAGATTCTCCTCGCTGCCCGGTACTTTCATATAATTCACCATTGTAAAATTCGAGTCCTTGCGTGTAGGAAGTTATATCGTGAGGGTATTCGTTTATTATGTCAAACGTGAATAGTTTTGGTGGCTTATCATTGAGTATTTGTATTGCTTGATTAATTGATGTCGAGTCTCCTTGAAAATAAATTGTAGCTTTTATTTGTTGTATCCCTAATTTAAAGTCATTCAATATTGTTTGTGATCCAATAGTCGTTTTATTGTATTGATAGACCACAGAATCTATTGGAATATTATTAGGATTGGTAATGCTTAGTTTTAGAAGTTTGTTTTTTGCAATGGTGTGCATTTTTAATTTTTTATCGTATGATCCATTGGTAGATATAGAAAAGGCACTTTTTTTTGCATTCGAATTGGATCCGCATGAACTCAATAAATGAAGCGTAATAATAAGGATTATAAACCTGTAAAATTGCATAAAAATCGAAATTAGTGAGCAAGTTATTTATTTAAATACAATTAAAAAAATCATTGTGAAAATATTAAAAGATTGTATATTTACACCCGGCAAGTCCTACACAACCAGCTCCTGTTGAATCCTCCAGGGCGGGAACGCAGCAAAGGTAAATGGTCGTAGCGGTGTGATGTAGGTAGCTTGCCTTTTTTTGTACTTGAAACTTTCCTTTTTTATTGTACTTTTAAAGACTAAATTTCTTTTTATGGCTAAAGTTATTTTAATAACCGGAGGTTCGTCTGGTATTGGCAAATCAATAGGTGAATTTTTATTAGGCAAAGGATATTGTGTTTATGGCACGAGTAGAGATCCATCTAAATATCCAAATAGTAAATTTTCACTTCTACCTCTTGATGTTACGGATCGTAACTCTATCAAAAAATGTATAAGTGATGTTTTAAATCTTCAAGGTAGATTGGATGTGCTAGTAAATAATGCTGGAGCAGGGATTACAGGACCAATTGAGGAAATTCCTCACAAGGAAATTCAAAGAAATTTTGATATTAACTTTTTCGGGCCTGTGAGCATGATTCAAACAACTTTACCTGCAATGAGAGCACAAAATTCAGGTTTAATTATTAACATTACCTCCATAGCGGGCTATATGGGGTTGCCTTATCGTGGTGTTTATTGTGCGAGCAAAGGAGCCCTAGAAATAATTACTGAGGCCTTTAGAATGGAAATTAAAGATTTTAATATAAAAATGACCAATATTGCACCCGGAGATTTTGCTACCAACATTGCTTCAGGGCGTTACCATGCTCCTTTGTTGGATAATTCTGCCTACAAAACTCCTTACGGAAACACATTGAAATTAATGGATACGCACGTTGATGACGGCAGTGACCCCCGAATAATGGCAAATGCAGTTTATAAAATTATCGAAACAGATAACCCTAAAATTCATTATAAGGTTGGAAAGTTTTTACAAAAGTTTTCCATTGTGTTAAAGCGAATTCTTCCTGATCGGGCATATGAGTACATGTTAGAAAAGCACTATAAAATTTAGAAAAAATATTTTTATTAGTTGTTAATATATTTTCATCAATTATTACTAATTAAGACTGTTTTAGTTGTAAGTTTGTTTGATAATTTTTACTTAATTATTCTGAACAAATGAAGTTTTTTATTGACACAGCCAACCTAGACCAAATTAAAGAGGCACAAGATCTTGGTGTTTTAGATGGTGTAACTACAAACCCATCCTTAATGGCTAAGGAAGGTATTACAGGAAAAGAAAATATCATTAACCATTACAAGACTATTTGTGAGATTGTCGATGGAGATGTATCGGCAGAGGTAATTTCTACAGACTTTGAGGGAATGATAAAAGAAGGCGAGGAGTTGGCAGCATTAAACTCTCAAATTGTTGTTAAACTGCCAATGATAAGAGATGGTGTTAAAGCAGCAAAGTATTTTAGTGATAAAGGCATTAAAACCAATGTAACTCTCGTGTTTTCTGCTGGACAAGCCTTATTAGCAGCCAAGGCAGGAGCGACATACGTATCGCCCTTTCTAGGTCGTTTGGATGACATTTCTACTGATGGTTTGAATTTAATTGCAGAAATTCGTCTTATTTATGATAACTATGGTTTTGATACACAAATTTTATCAGCATCTGTAAGACACACCATGCACATTATTGATTGTGCTAAATTAGGTTCTGATGTTATGACAGGACCGCTCAGTGCTATTGAAGGTTTATTAAAGCATCCTCTAACCGATATTGGTTTGGCTAAATTCCTTGCCGATTACAAAAAAGGAAATTGAGGATATCTAAGAAGAAAAAAGCACCATCAGTATTGAATGACTAGTGCTTGTAGTCAGCCTTTGAGAATTAGAGTTCGTTGAGTAACCCTTTAAACTCATTACTGAACATATTTGCATTTGACGTAATGATTTGATTGTTTTGACCTACGACCATGACTTTATTAATATAATGAATCGCGAGGATTTTTTTTGCCGCCTCGGCATCCCTAAATCTATATTCACCATCTAATGAGAAATTATGTTGATACAACAAGCGCTTCCACATCGTTAACTTATCTGCATTTATATTTATCGAAACAAATTTAATATCAGGGAACGCCTTTTTTAAATTTGCTGCTTTTAAATGACTATTTTTAAAGTGATTCTTGATAGCATGAGACCAAAAGTAGACGACAGTAGGCCCCTCAAACATAGCATTCATGTTATGGACTTGGTTCTTGAAATCAAGTACTTCAATCGCCGGAAATGTATTTCCTGGACGCAATTTTAGTATGGTTTGGTAAAGACCTGATATATAATCTAAATGTTCTTGGTTCGAACTTTTCGCTTCGAAGGATTGAAACATGGCATCACAATCCTCATCAGAGTTATTGTACGACAAAAAATTTCTGGTTGCATATTTTAAAAGATTATTTTTGATGTCTTTATGTTGCACTAATTTATCCATTAAATCCAGCTTATTTAGATGGTATTCAATGGCATTTTTATCAAATACAGTGTCTTTGGTCGCCTCAAAATAACGATCCAAAGCAAGGTTGTTAAAATGTGGAAATAAAAAATTGTAGTAAGGATAAAAGTCCTTTAACATTTCATCATTATAATTGACATTTTTTCTGAAATTATAAAAGTTCTCTGGTAATTGGGATCTGTTTCTCAAGTCGTTTTTACCAAAATATCGGAATGGATACAATTCTTTATGTGTTGCATATGAGTAGTTGATGTTGGCATTTGCGACTAGATTAAACAATGAAGAACTTTCATATTTTGACTTAAAGGATTCGAGTCTATTTATTTTTTCATTTTTCAAAGAATCAATACTGGTTAAAAACACATCAGGTTTAGACTTCGAAAATTTGTAAACCTGTTGACTTTCGCTTTCTAACGTATTGGATAAATTTATAAGATAGTTATTTTTTTTTGCACCGACACCTGTAAAAACTAATGACTCGTCAAAATCTAAAGTGTTTAATCGCAGCATAAGACTGTCATTTGCTTCTAAAAGAATGACCTGATACTCTCCGCCGTGAACTAATGAATGTAATCCAGGGTTGAGACTTTCAATTTCAAAAGAAAAGCGATTGTCATCGTCGAGGTAAAGTGTATCTATGGGCGCAATATTGTCATACAGAACGAGATGGTCGTTGATGGGATTGACAATTTCACCACCAACAAAAGCGTATCCACAACTGTTATTATTTGTTGTGTTGCACCCTAAAAGTGATAAAGTTACGAGTATAACTAGTGAAAATCGTTTCATTGTATCTACCTCATGTTGTGCTTTATAACGCAAGCACACATAACAAAAATATACCTTGAGTATGAAAAGCAATGTTAAGGCGTTGTTAAATGTTTTAGAATACCTTTTATTTGAGTTCTAGTTAGATTTTTCTACTTTTGCGCCAACTTAAAAAAACAACATGCTCTCAGTTTCTAATTTATCTGTACAATTTGGTAAACGCGTCTTATTTGACGAAGTCAATACAACCTTTAATAACGGAAATTGCTACGGAATAATTGGGGCAAATGGTGCGGGAAAATCTACTTTTTTAAAAATTCTAGCTGGAAAGCAAGATCCAACTTCTGGTCATGTTCATTTGGAACCTACCAAACGTATGTCAGTTTTAGAACAAAATCACAATCTATATGATGACCATACAGTGCTAGAGACAATTATCATTGGGAATAAGCCTTTGTTTAAATTAAAGTCAGAAATAGATGCTCTTTATGCTGATTATTCTGATGAAAATGCTGATAAAATCGGAGAACTTCAAGTTAGGTTTGAGGAAATGAATGGTTGGAATGCAGAAAGTGATGCAGCAGCTATGCTGTCTAACTTGGGCATAAAAGAAGAATTTCATTACACATTAATGAAAGACTTAGATGGAAAACAGAAAGTTCGTGTTCTTTTGGCTCAAGCACTGTTTGGAAGTCCAGATGTTCTAATTATGGATGAGCCTACCAATGACTTAGATTATGAAACCATTGCATGGTTAGAAAGTTTTTTGGCAAATTATGATAATTGCGTTATTGTTGTTTCACACGACAGACACTTTTTAGATGCTGTTTGTACGCACATATCTGATATTGATTTCGGAAAAATCAATCATTTTTCGGGTAATTATACCTTTTGGTATGAATCATCGCAGTTAGCAGCGCGACAGCATGCTCAACAAAACAAGAAAGCTGAAGAAAAGAAAAAAGAATTAGAAGAATTTATAAGACGTTTTTCTGCTAACGTCGCAAAGTCCAAACAAGCAACTAGTAGAAAAAAAATGATAGAAAAATTAAATATTGCAGATATTAAACGTTCAAGTAGACGGTATCCTGCAATCATTTTTGAACGAGAAAGGGAAGCTGGAGATCAAATTTTGAATATTGAAGGGTTATCCGGTGTTATTGACGGTGAGTCTGTATTTAGCAATATTCACATAAATTTATCAAAAGGTGATAAGGTTGTCTTATATTCAAAAGATTCAAGAGCTACTTCATTATTTTACGATATCGTCAATAATAATGTGACAGCTAATTCAGGTAAGTTTTCCTGGGGAATTACAACGTCACAATCGTATTTGCCCTTAGATAATGATAGTTTTTTTCAAAATAAATTAAGTCTTGTTGATTGGTTGCGACAGTGGGCAACAACAGAAGAGGAGCGCGAAGAGGTTTACGTTCGTGGATTTTTGGGTAAAATGATTTTTAGTGGAGAAGAAGCCTTGAAGACATCCGATGTCCTGTCTGGAGGTGAAAAAGTGAGATGTATGTTGTCAAGAATGATGATGATTCGGGCGAACGTGTTAATGCTCGATGAGCCAACAAATCACTTAGATCTTGAAAGTATCACAGCGTTTAACAATTCTTTAAAAAACTTTAAAGGGACAGTGATATTCACCACTCATGATCATGAATTTGCACAGACTGTCGCAAACCGTGTCATTGAGATTACTCCTAAAGGCGTGATTGATCGGTATACCACATTCGATGAGTACATGCAAGATTCAAAAATAAAAGACTTGCGTCACAAAATGTATTCTTAAATAGCCAAGAATTATAATTGTTAGTCGTCTGAATTAGAAGCATTGCTTTCATCCACGATACTTTCGATTACAAAAGTAGCCTTTTCTATTTCATCTTGTCGTACATAAATTTCTTGAAAATATTGTATTGCAGAGCCAAAACCAGCAAGTCTTCCAGATTCTGATTCATCTTTGATAACGGGTATTATCCCCACTTTCTCGAGTTTAGCAACGATATTTGTGACGATAATCATGCTTCCTGAATAGACTTTTTTGTACAATGAATCCATGGGTTCAATTTTATAAACTTAAGATACAAAAATTCAAGGGATTTTGTACTTTTAAATGTCAAATAGAATCTAATTTTATTCAAATTGTAAATGAACCATATTTTAAAACGAATTAATGAATTACATGCTATTTCAGAAGCTTTGGAGCCCAGTAATTTAGAGCGTGTAAACTATATAGAGCAAGTCAGTTCTTATGCAAATAATTTTATTGACGGTTTGGAACAAACAAAGGCGTATTCTGCAGACCAGGAAAACCTTAAATCTTTGAAATTATTTACCGGAAAAAAATCATTACCCGAAATCTTAAAAATTTACAATAATGAAATTGCTTCTAAAGGAATTAAACCGGCATCTGGAGGTCATATTGGCTATATCCCGGGCGGAGGTATTTACTCCTCGGGTATTGCAGATTTCCTAGCGGATATTACAAATGAGTATGTTGGAATGCATTTTTCTAGTCCTGGAGGAGTGGCAGTTGAACAGGTGCTTTTAGATTGGATGAAAGATATTTTTTCATTTCCCATTAATGCTGTTGGTAATTTGACCTCTGGTGGTTCTATTGCAAATTTAATAGCAATGACTGCTGCTCGAGATAAATATCAAATTAAAAACGAAGTTATTTCAAAAAGTGTTGTTTATCTCAGTCATCAAGTACATCATTGTATTCAAAAAGCATTAAAAATAATTGGCCTTGAAGATGTCATAATAAACTACCTAGAGCTTGATGATTATTCAAAAATTAATATTCGAGACCTAAAATCAAAGATAGCGTTAGATAAAGAAAATGGCCTTGTTCCGTTTTTGATAGTTGCCTCGGCAGGAACAACAGATACTGGAGCTATTGATCCTCTGAATGCTATTGGAGTAGTTGCGAAAGAAAATAATTTGTGGTATCATGTCGATGCTGCATATGGAGGCTTTTTTATTTTGATAGATCACCTCAAGCATAAATTTATAGGGATTGAAATGGCTGATTCTTTGGTGGTTGATCCACATAAAGGTCTTTTTTTACCTTACGGTTTAGGAGCAGTCCTTGTGAAAGATGAAAAAGCAGTTTTTCATTCTCATATGTTAAGCGCCAATTATATGCAGGACGCTAGAACTCAAGTAACAGCAATAAATCCAGCGGATGTTTCACCAGAATTATCGAAACATTTTAGAGGCTTACGATTATGGCTACCGCTTCAATTGCACGGGATTGAGCCCTTTATTGCATGTCTTGAAGAAAAAATATTGTTAACAAAGTATTTTAGAGAGCAACTAGTGACAATTGGTTTTAGAGTAGGACCAGAACCAGATTTATCTGTGAGTTACTTTTGGTATCCATCAAGTAATCAGAGTAGCAATAAATTTAACCAATCACTATTAAAGGAATTACATAAAGACGGAGAGATTTTTTTTAGCTCGACAGTAATTAAGGAAAAGTTTGTCATACGAATGGCTCTATTGTCTTTTAGAACAAAACTAATTACCATTGATAAAGCCTTAGAGATGCTTAAACGAGCGTTAGAAAAAATCAACCTAAAAAATTAATATTTATTGATAAAAAAGAGCTTGTGCAGTATTCTTTCTTTTCAAAAAGTTAATAAACGACCAAGGTGATATTGAATTGAATTTCTTACAATTGAAAAATTGATAACTTAATTGAAGTAATACAATGAACTAAATAATTAATCTCTAAATTTTTTATTAGCGTAATTCAGCACCTAATTGCTTTTCAAAATTCAATTGTAATTTGTTCATTATTTTTTCAATCTGCTTATCGGTCAGTGTTTTGCGCTCATCTTGCAGCGTAAAACTTATGGCATAACTTTTTTTACCTTTTGGTAAACTGTCTCCTTCGTAAACATCAAATAAGTTTAAGTTTTTCAATAATTTCTTTTCGGTTTGCATTGCAATTTCATAAATATCTTTGAAATGAATTGATTCGTCAATCATCAACGCAAAGTCACGCCTAACCTCAGGATATTTTGTAATGTCACTAAACTTAATAGTCTTATTTTTAATCTCGTTTAAAATTAAATCCCAATTAAAATCTGCATAAAAAACTTTTTGAGAGATACCAAAGGATTTTAGAACTGAAGTCTTGATTATGCCATAATCTACAAGGCTATTGTTTTTGAACATCAAACTCAAGCCATCACTGAACAAATCATTGATTACTGGTAAAATACGATCATGTGAAAGACCTAATCTCTGTAATAAGGAGTGAACAAATCCCTTTAAGAAAAAGAAGTCGCTTTCGCTATTGTTTGAACTCCAATGCTCTGCATGTTTATTGCCGGTAATAATCAGTGATAAGTGCTTTCGCTCCTCTCGAGAGCCATTTAAACTATGGTAAGTTTTACCAAATTCAAATAATTTCAAGTTGGATTGTTTCCTGTTGATATTGTGTGCAATGACCTCAAGACCTGAGAAGAGTAATGATTGTCTGAGTACGGATAAGTCGTTACTTAAAGAATTTAAAATAAAAACGTTTTCATTTTCAACTAATTGTTCACTTAATTTGATGTAATCTGGTGTGGTTAACGAATTGGACATGATTTCATAAAATCCTTGAGATACAAGTTGATTTCCAATTGTATTCTGAATTTTATGGTCCTCAAACTTGGAGGATTTTGAAATAGAAGCGTTTAGTTTTTCAGTTGTGCCAATATTGTTGTATCCATAAACACGTAAAATTTCTTCAATGATATCCGCTTCCCTTTGTACATCATTTCTGTAAGCAGGTACGGTTAATCCAAGACCGGTTTCAGTAACATTGTTTATGGTGATATCAAGCGACATCAGAATACGTTTGATGATTTCTCTAGGAATTTCCTCTCCGATTAGCTTTTGAGCATTTTCAAAGCTTAATCTTACTTGGAAGTCTTCAATTTTTAAAGGGTACTCATCAATAATATCAGACGTTATTTTACCCCCAGCTATTTCAGTTATAAGTAATACAGCGCGTTTTAAAGCATATCTAGTAATATTAGGATCAATACCTCTTTCAAATCTAAACGACGCATCTGTATTGAGTCCATGGCGCTTGGCTGTTTTTCTTATCGAGACAGAATCAAAAAATGCACTTTCAAGGAAAATATTCGTTGTTTCTTCACTAACACCTGATTTTAAACCACCAAATACTCCTGCAATACACATGGGTTGTTCTTTGCCATCACAAATCACTAAATCATCTTCGTGCAATTCTCGATCCACCCCATCAAGGGTCGTAAATTTCGTTCCTTTTGGAAGTGTTTTTACAATTATTTTTTTGTCAAAAATTTTGTCTGCATCAAAAGCGTGTAGCGGTTGCCCCAATTCATGTAAGACGTAATTGGTTGCATCGACAACATTGTTAATAGGGGATAAGCCTATAGCGTTTAAGCGGTTTTTTAACCAAAGAGGGGACTCACTAACCTTGAGACCAGAAATAGTAACACCACAGTATCTTGGCGCCCTTAATTTATCTTTGATGTCGATATCGATTCTGTTTGAACGATTATCAACATGAAAAGCACTTACTGATGGTGTAATTAACTCTATATGTTGTTCTTGTTGAATTAAACCAGCCTTTAAATCTCTTGCAACACCATAATGACTCATGGCGTCTGCTCTATTTGGCGTTAATCCAATATCAAAAACTTCATCGTTTTCAATTTCAAAAATATCTGATGCACTGGTTCCTGGTATAACGGCATTGTCTAGGACCATTATGCCTTCATGTGATGATCCTAAGCCTAATTCATCCTCAGCACAAATCATTCCGTGACTCTCTGCACCTCTAATTTTACCTTTTTTAATAGACCAAGATTCCCCTTCAGATGTATACAATGTTGTTCCAATGGTTGCCACGAGTACTTTTTGACCAACAGCTACATTTGGTGCTCCACATATTATTTGTAAAGGATTGCTTTTTCCAATGTCAACGTTTGTAATTTTAAGTCTATCAGCATTTTGGTGTTGCTCACAACTCAAGACTTCTCCAACCACAACACCTGATAAACTGCCTTTTACAGACTCAAAGGTGTCAATGCCTTCAATTTCTAGCCCTAGATCTGTTAAAAGGTTTCCTGTTTTTTCAGCGTTCCAGTCAATTTTGATGAATTGCTTTAACCAATTGTATGAAATCTTCATTATTTCGCGTCTTTACAAGCCACAAATATACTAAACCTCCTCTTTTACCAATAGTTTATGTTTGTTTTTTTCGACGTGAAAAATATCAAAAATATATTTAAATTAATAGATCTAATTTTATTTAAAGCTTCTATTGTTAGCTAATGTAATTCCAAATATTTTTGTACTTCGATAATTCGTTATAAGTTCTTAAAATAGGATCATTCTCTTTGTTTGTTAGCGTGGGATCTTTTTTTAATATACGTTTTGCAACATACCGAGCTTGCTGCAAAATGTCTTTGTCTCTCGTGATATCTGCAATTTTTAGATTTAAAACACCGCTTTGTTGCGTTCCCATAAGATCTCCAGGACCTCTTAAGCGTAAATCTACTTCAGCAATATCAAAACCGTCGTTCGTTTCAACCATCGTAGCTAATCTCGTTTTACTGTCGCTGCTCAGTTTGTGACTGGTCATTAAAATACAATAACTTTGCTCTGCTCCCCGTCCAACACGACCTCTAAGTTGATGTAATTGAGATAATCCAAAACGCTCTGCACTTTCAATTACCATCACAGATGCATTTGGCACATTAACCCCAACTTCAATAACGGTTGTTGCAACCATAATTTGGGTTTCTCCATGCACAAATCGTTGCATTTCAAAATCTTTATCAGCAGCCTTCATTTTGCCGTGAACGATTGATATTTGATAATTTGATTTTGGAAATTCTCTTTCGATACTTGCATATCCGTCCATTAAATCTTTGTAATCCATATTAGCACTTTCTTGTATTAGAGGATATACAATATAAACCTGACGCCCTTTATGTATCTCGTCTTTCATAAAGCGGAATACTTTTAGCCGGTTACTGTCATAACGATGAACCGTTTTTATATTTTTTCTACCAGGGGGCAACTCGTCAATGACAGAGACATCTAAATCACCGTAAACCGACATGGCTAATGTTCTGGGTATTGGAGTGGCGGTCATCACTAACACATGAGGAGGAATGGTGTTTTTTTTCCATAATTTACTTCTTTGAGCGACACCAAAACGGTGTTGTTCGTCAATAATAGCTAGTCCTAAATTTTTAAATTTCACTTTTTCTTCGAGAAGAGCATGAGTGCCAATTAAAATGTCTAACTCACCATTTTCAAGTAAATCATGAATTTCTTTTCTTTCTAAAGTTTTAGTTGAGCTATTAAGTAGTTTTATACTGATTTTTAGTTTGTTACAGTATATTTTTAACTCATTATAATGTTGAACTGACAAAATAGCAGTTGGAGCCATCAAGCAGGTCTGGAAGTTGTTGTCAAGCCCCATCAGTATTGACATGAAGGCTACGATGGTTTTTCCGGAACCTACATCACCCTGTAATAGCCTGTTCATTTGTGCATTACTACCCATGTCACTTCTTATTTCTTTTAAAACTCGTTTTTGAGCATTGGTTAATTCGAAAGGTAGATGTGTTTGGTAAAAAGTATTGAAATAGGTTCCAATTGATTTGAAGAGAAACCCTTTAATTTTTGATTTATGAAGTAGATTTTTCAGAATCAGCTGTATTTGAATATAAAATAATTCTTCAAATTTGAGTCTGAATTTTGATTTGGAGAGTAAGGATTGTGATTTTGGAAAATGAATATTAAAAACAGCTAAGTTTTTGGATAATAATTTTTGTTCATCAATAAGATGCGCCGGTAGTGTTTCTTTAAAATTTAAACTAGTTTCGGTAAAAAGTTGTTGTAGCATTTTAATCATGACTCTATTGGAGATGCCTTTATTGGAAAGCTTTTCAGTCGACGGATATATGGCTTGCATCGCTGTACTGAGACTTTTTTCGTGATCCTTTAGCAGTTCCATTTCTGGATGTGGAATACTAAAGGCGTGATTAAACCAATTTATTTTTCCAAAAACGACATATTTTGTATTTAATTTAATGCTTTCACGTATCCATTTATGACCTCTAAACCAAACGAGTTCCATAGTTCCTGTTGCATCTTGAAAGGTTGCGACTAAACGTTTGCCACGTTTTTGACTCACTTCTTTGAGATGTGTGAATTCACCAATAATTTGAACCTCAGATGAATGGCGTTGAAGTTCATTTATTTGGTAATATTTAGTCTTGTCAATATAACGAATTGGGAATAAGTTTAATAAATCTTGGTACGTATGAATGCTTAATTCTTGACGCAGAAGTTTTGCGCGGTTTGGACCAACGCCTTTAAGGTAGTCAATCGGTGTTTGTAGATTTAAGCTCATTCTTACAAGATATTTTTCTGAAAAAACTATTTAAATTGACTTGGCTTTAATTTAAAAACACTGTTGATTTACCACAACTCACTGACCTCATTTTTTATATATGACAGAGCGGCGTCACTTGGAGCTCTTTTTTCCATCATTTCGGTAAGAATAACTTCTCTAAGTTTGTTTGCTGAATTGGTTTTTTCGAGTAAAGATGCTTTTCTAATAAGCTGAATTGTTGCATTTTTAGCAGCGCATATAATGTTCCAGCATTCGTCAGTTAAATAAATTTGTTGAGATAAATTATGTTCAAATTCTTCTTCAATTTTTGATATAAGTAAAGATTCATAACTATCTTTGTTTGAATTAATTGGAGTTATTCTTACAATTAATTTATTAGGCGAAATCCGCTCTAAAAATAATGCCATTCTTTCATACGCTTGAAGCCGAATGGGTAAGGTGTTTACTTGAATATCCTTATGTAGTAAAAAGCGTCTTCGACCTGCTTCATTCTTTGTGTGTTCTTTAAAAAAATAATAAGCTATTATTCCTGTAATTAGTGCAGGTACTGCATATAAAAAAACTTCAAATACTTTTTCAACTTCCATTAATTTATTTTTATTTGTTTAAATAATCTAGGGACATCTGGGCAAATGTTTTAACTCCCAATAGTAACCCTGACTCATCTATAAAGAAATCAGGTGTATGGTGGGGATACGCTTCCATCTCACCAACTGTCATTCCTCCCAGAAAAAAAAACACCCCTGGTATTTCTTTTTGAAAAAATGAAAAATCTTCTGCCCCTGTAATTGCTTTAATTTTTAAAACATTTTCTTTACCTGCTGCTTTTTCAAAAGAGGGAACTATTTGTTTTGTTAATGCCGGATCATTATAGGTTATTTCTGCTCCCTCGTCAATTTTAACTGTCGCATCAGCTCTGTAGGCTTTGGCGATAGCTGGAACCATCTCTCTCATACGATCATTGATTTGTTGTTGCATATCATAATCTAGAGTACGAATTGTTCCAATGATTTGTGCTGATTCTGGAATTATATTGCTTCTCACTCCACTTGTTATTTTCCCAACAGATATGACCACTGCTTCATTGGTTAGAGCAGCTTCTCGACTTACCAAAGTTTGTAATCCATCTATAATTTTTACACTTGCCATAATTGGATCAATACCTCCCCAAGGTAATGAGCCATGCGTTTGCTTTCCAGTGACATTAATTTCAAATCTTTGTGCTGCAGCCATGATGCCTCCAGATTTATAGGCTATGGTGTTGACAGGCTGGCCGGAACTGATGTGCAAACCAAAAATTGCATCAACGTTAGGATTTGTCAAAACACCTTCTTTAATCATAAGTTTTGCACCACCTTCTTCACCCTGAGGAGCTCCTTCTTCTGCGGGTTGAAAAATAAATTTAATGGTGCCATTGAATTTATCAGTATTTTTAGACATAATTTCAGCAACTCCCATTAAAATAGCAATGTGTGTGTCATGGCCACAGGCATGCATCACAGGTACTTCCTCACCATTAAAAATCCCTGTAGCCTTTGATTTAAAAGGAAGATCAGTTCTCTCATATACCGGAAGTGCATCCATATCTGCTCTTAATCCGAGGACTTTTCCTGGGTTATCACCCTCTAGAACACCCACAACACCGGTAAAAGCAACATCTGTTTGTACTTTTATACCTAATGATTTTAAGTGTAATTCAATTTTTTTTGCAGTATTAAATTCACGATTAGAAAGTTCCGGGTTTTGATGAAAATGTTGCCTCCATTCAATAACCTTATCTTCGATATTAGCAATTTGATCATCCAATGACATTTGGCTAAATCCCCAAGAGAATATAAATAGAGATATCGTGAAAAGTGTTGATTTCATTTGACGTTTGGTTTAGTTAATTAGTATGTCTAAAGATATTTAAAATTTTAATAATAAATAGATTTCCAATTGTTTATAATTATTCGATATTTGGTTTAGATAACCGTTCTACAATGGTTAAATTCACAGTTCAAAAAAATCAGTGTATTGGAAAAATATTTAAGTCAACTTAATGAGGCACAATTAGCACCTACAATACAGAAGGAGGGACCAATGATTGTCATTGCAGGTGCAGGATCAGGTAAAACGCGAGTGCTAACATTTCGCATAGCTTATTTAATGAGTCAAAATATAGATCCATTCAATATTCTTGCCTTAACATTTACAAACAAAGCTGCACGTGAAATGAAGAGCAGAATTGCTCATATTGTAGGGGATAGTGAGGCAAAAAATCTTTGGATGGGAACTTTTCACTCTGTTTTTGCTAAAATTTTACGCAGTGAAGCAGACCGTCTCGGATATCCAAGTAATTTTACAATTTACGACACTCAAGATTCCGATCGCTTAATTTCTGCAATAATAAAGGAATTGAGATTGGACAAGGACCTCTACAAGTTTAAACAAATAAGATCGCGAATTTCATCCTATAAAAATAGTCTCATAACTGTAAAAGCATATTTTCAAAATCCAGAACTTATGGAAGCTGACGCAGCTGCCAGAAGGCCGCAATTAGGCGAAATATATAAGCATTATGTTGACCGTTGTTTTAAAGCTGGGGCTATGGATTTTGATGATTTATTATTGAAAACTAATGAACTGCTAACCCGTTTTCCTGATGTATTAGCAAAATATCAGAACCGATTTAGATATATTTTAGTAGATGAGTATCAAGATACAAATCACTCTCAATATTTAATTGTTCGTGCCTTGAGTGATAGATTTCAGAATATTTGTGTGGTAGGAGATGATGCGCAAAGTATTTATGCCTTTAGAGGTGCAAATATCAATAATATTTTAAATTTTCAGCGTGATTATGACCATGTAAAAGTCTTTAGACTTGAGCAAAATTATCGATCAACAAAAAATATTGTCAACGCAGCAAATTCCATCATTGATAAAAATGAAACAAAGCTGGATAAAATTGTATGGACAGCCAATGAAGAAGGAAAAAAAATAAAGGTACATCGTTCTCTTACTGATGGGGATGAAGGTCGTTATGTTGCGAGTACAATATGGGAGACCAAAATGCAAAATCAACTCAAAAATAGTGATTTTGCTGTATTGTACAGAACTAATGCTCAATCTAGAGCTATCGAAGATGCTTTGAGAAAAAGAGATATTCCATATAGAATTTACGGAGGGTTATCTTTTTATCAACGCAAGGAAATAAAAGATGTTTTGTCTTACTTGAGACTGATTATAAATCCAAATGATGAAGAAGCGCTGAAGCGTATTATTAATTTTCCTGCACGTGGTATTGGACAAACAACTATTGATAAGTTAATAGTTGCAGCAAATAATTATAACAAATCAATTTTTGAAATTATTTCTAATTTAGATAAAGTTGACATCAAATTAAATTCTGGAACAAGAACTAAGCTTGATAATTTTGCAACAATGATTGTTAGTTTTCAGGTTATGAATGCGTCTGTAAACGTATTTGAGCTGGCTGAACATGTTACCAAAGCATCAGGACTCATTCGATTGTTCAATAGTGATGGTACGCAGGAAGGCATTGCTAGAATGGAAAATATTGAAGAACTTTTAAACGGAATGAAAGACTTCGTTGAAGGTCAACAAGAGTTGGCTGACGCTACTGCATCACTGGCAGAATTTCTTGAAGACGTTGCCTTGGCAACAGATTTAGATGCCGATAAGGGAGATTCAGATCATGTAGCTCTTATGACAATTCATCTCGCTAAAGGCCTCGAATTCCCCAATGTCTTTATTGTTGGTTTAGAAGAGGATTTGTTTCCAAGTGCCATGAGCATGAATACCAGAAGTGAATTAGAAGAAGAACGACGCTTGTTTTACGTGGCTCTTACAAGAGCTGAAAAAGAAGCTTATTTAACGTATTCACTATCCCGCTATCGCTGGGGTAAATTAATTGACTCAGAACCTAGTAGATTTATTGAGGAAATTGATGACACCTATTTGGAAGTGTTAACACCACCCAAAGAATATCGTACAAATCCCATGCTAAATGCAGATATTTTTGGTGACGTACCAGCTAATAAAATTCGCTATAAGCCAGCAAATTCAAAGGGCAGTTATAAAAAAAAGACGGAAAAATCAAAAACTACATCCTTTAAGTTAAGCACTCCTAAAAATTTAAAACCAGTATCGAGTAGTTCCAAAAGTGTCAATTTATTCGATAGCAAACTAACTGTTGGTCATATTGTCAAACATTTAAGATTTGGTAAAGGAGAGGTTTTGAAAATTGAAGGACAGGGCTCAGATGTTAAGGCTGAGATTAATTTTGAAAATGGCGGATTAAAAAAATTATTGCTTCGATTTGCCAAATTGGAAATTATTGGATAATGGCAAAGTTTATCAGGATATATGAAGAAAACCCCAATCCTAAGGACGTTGATTTGGTAGTAGATATTCTCAAATCAGGAGGACTTATCATATATCCAACGGATACTGTCTATGGCCTAGGCTGTGATATTTTAAATGTAAAGGCTTTGGAACGAGTTGCAAAAATTAAAGGGGTAAAGTTAGAAAAAGCAAACTTTTCATTTATATGTCACGATTTAAGCAACTTGAGTGATTACGTAAAACAAATTGATAACAGTACTTTTAAGCTTTTAAAACGTGCTTTACCGGGACCTTACACATTTATTCTTCCAAGTGCAAAGAGTTTACCAAATCCATTTAAAAAGAAGAAAACAGTTGGGATTCGTATTCCAAAAAACAATATAGCGTTGGACATAGTCAAAAAATTAGGAAGACCAATTATTTCGACCTCAATTAGAGATGACGATGAAATTATTGAATATACTACTGATCCGGAATTGATTAAGGAAAAATGGAATAATTTGGTGGAACTTGTGATAAATGGAGGATTTGGAGACAATGAACCATCTACTATTATTGACATGTCAAGCAATGAGCCCTTAGTTATTAGGGAAGGTAAAGGGACACTAGAGATACTATAAAAAAAGGTCCAACGATGAGTTGAACCTTTTTTTAAGCTGGAATAATGTAAATGTTAATTCCCTCCTTGTGCTAAATTCTTCATTTCTTGTTCAATCATATCATAAAATTGATCAATTTTAGGTAGAACAATGATTCTGGTTCTTCTGTTTTTAGCTCTATTTTCAGACGTATCATTATCGACTAGCGGTACAAATTCACTTCTACCAGCAGCTATTAATTGTGCAGGATTTACACCCAATGTTTGAAGAACTCTTATAATGGAAGTTGATCGTTTAACACTCAAATCCCAATTATCTAAGAGCACCCCCTTTTGATAAGACTTTGAGTCTGTGTGTCCCTCAACCATTGCTTCAAAGTCAGGTTTACTTTTGACTACTTTAGCAACTTTGGCAAGAACTTCCTTGGCGCGCGAAGTAACATTGTAGCTACCACTTTTAAATAGTAATTTATCAGCAATAGATATGAAAACTACACCTTTTTCTACATTCACTTCGATATCAGGATCATTAATTCCTACTTCTTTTTTAAGACTAGTAACTAAGGCAAGCATAACACTATCTTTCTTTGTAACGGCATCTTGTAAGCGTGATATTTTTAAATCCTTTTCTTTTAGACTTTCTAATGTTTTCTCAACATTACTAGCACCTTTAGAAGTGAGCATGGTAAGGTCTTTATTACTCTGTATTAAATTGTCATTTGTTTTTCTTAAATCAGCTAGTTGGTCTTTTAAAGCATTTGATAATGCATTAGCTGCTGCAGCATCCGATAAACAGCTGTTAAGCTTAACGGTTGCAGAATTTAATAGGTCTTGTGTTTCTTTTTGTTTTGCTTCTAGCTCTGAGTATTGCTTTTGTGAAACGCAAGAACTAAGGATGAACATAATTGAAAATCCAAATAAAAGTACTTTTTTCATGAGTTTTAGATTGTATAAACATTGTTAGTAAACAAAAATAAAAAAAAACATGGCGTTTAGGAAGAATAAACAAAACTTTTACTAACGAGGTTATAAACTATTATAAAATTTTTTCCTCAGGATAAAATAGCACCAAATGATAGACCTTCGGTGAAAATAATGGGGTTTTTGAATTAGTTGTTTTCTTTTACTCAAAAGTTGAGGTAAATGCTGATAGTAGGAGAGATGTGCATGAATTATTGCAAAGGTGTGGGAAGGTTTTAACTGCAATAAATAATAAAGACCTGCGATACCATCTAAAAAAAGACGGACAGCAACTAATGCGAGCAAATTTCCATTTGCATTTTTAGTAATATTAAATAAGCTATTTCTAAAATTTAAAAATGTTTTTCGTGAATTTTGAGCATTTAATGTACCTCCTCCTAAGTGATAAACATGAGAGCTACTCAGGTATTTAATTGTATGACCTGAATTTTTTGCACGCCAACAGAGGTCAATTTCTTCGTGGTGCGCGAAAAAACTTTCATCAAAACCATTTAATTCATTAAAAACAGATTTTCTGATAAAAAGACAAGCTCCCGAAGCCCAGAAAATATCAGAAACACCCTCATATTGAAGTTCATCTTTTTCGATAGTATCAAAAATGCGCCCTCTGCAATATGGATAGCCATATTTGTCAATAAATCCCCCTGCAGCTCCAGCGTATTCAAAAGAATCTTGACGATTAAAATCTAAGATTTTTGGTTGAATAATTGCTGTGTTTATATCTTGTTTAAATAAAGTAATAATATCATCAAGCCAATTTTCGCTAACCTTGACGTCGTTGTTGAGAAGACAAAATATATCAGCTTGAACTTGCTTTAAACCCTCGTTGTAACCCTGTGCATATCCTTTATTAGAGTTGTTTTGGATAATATGAATACTTGGGTAGTTTTTAGACACAAACTTTACAGAACCATCATTTGAAGCATTATCGATAAGATATAAATTTGCTCCACTAGAGTTATTTATTAATGAGGGTAAAAATTTACTTAGAAGTTTTTCACCATTCCAGTTTAAGATGACAATCGCTAGTTTCATTTGCTGTAATCTGGGATGTCAGTTAAAAAATGATATTGTTTTGCACTAAAGTCCATACTACAATAATAATGATTTAATCCGTTAGTAACCATGAGGTAAGAGGCATTTAAAACAGAATTGTAGCGTGCTATTTGGTCAAATGTGTTTTGGCCAATTATAATATTAGGAGATTTACATTCAATAATTAAGTGAATCGTTCCATCTGTGTTAAATACCACAATGTCATATCTTTTTGTAAGGCCATTGATGACTAATTTTTTTTCAATATTTATCAGTGATTTTGGATATTTTTTTATCGTCATTAAGAATCTAACACAGTGTTGTCTGACCCATTCTTCTGGTTGTAGGACAACAAATTTTTTACGTATCTCGTCAAAGATAAAACGTTTATTTTCTCTATTTTTGAAATGAAATCTATATGTGGGAAAATTTAATTTTTGCACAACACAAATTTGGTGATTTTTTTTTAATGGACGAAGTAAAACAAATAGTTGCAGAGATAAAGTCAAGAAACTTTAGACCGATTTATTTTTTGATGGGAGAGGAGCCTTATTACATTGATAAGATATCTAGCTTTATTGAGGAAAATATATTGGAAGTTGCCGAGCAGGAATTTAATCAAACCATACTTTACGGTCGTGACACTTCTATTGACGATATAGTATCTCATGCGAAACGTTATCCAATGATGGCAGATTTTCAAGTAATCATTGTTAAAGAAGCTCAAGATCTCTCAAGATCCATCGAAAAGTTAGTACCGTATGTTCAAAATCCACAAACATCTACTGTTTTGGTAGTCAATTATAAATATAAAAAAATTGACAAAAGAAAGGCCTTATACAAAGCGTTAAGAAAAAACTGTGTGGTTTTTGAGAGTAAGAAATTATATGAAAATCAAGTAGTTGATTGGGTTAGAAGAATTTTATCTCCAAGAAGTTATACTATGTCTCCAAAAGCTGCGCAAATGCTCGTGGAATTTTTAGGAAATGATTTAAGTAAAATCAATAATGAAATAGAAAAATTGACTCTGGTTGTTCCTAAAGATTCAGAGATTACTCCTGAGTTAATCGAGGAACATATTGGTATTTCAAAAGATTATAACAACTTTGAGTTACGGAAAGCTATTGGTAATAAAAACATGCAAAAGGCGGTAAAAATTATAAATTATTTTTCGGATAATTCAAAGGATAATCCCATTGTTGTCACGGTAGCACTATTATTCAGTTTTTTTTCTCAGTTACTACGGTTACACGGATTACATGACAAATCTCCAAGGGCTGTGGCGTCAGCCCTAAAAGTGAGTCCTTATTTTGTGAATGAATATATTGTTGCTTCTCGAAACTACCCCATGAAAAAGGTAAGTCAGGTTATCACGATACTCAGAGAGTTCGATCTTAAGAGTAAGGGAGTTGGATCGAGTGCAATTCCACAGAGTGAATTATTAAAAGAATTGATTATTCGAATATTGAATTAAAATATCAATGTTTATCTAAAGAAATTTTTCCTGCTCCTGAAATTGCAATCACTAAAAAGCAAATCGCGTATAAAACAGCCATTTCTTTTTTTCCAAATGGATCACTTGCATGGACAACAAATGCCGCAACTAGCATGGTAATTAAAGGAAATAGTGTCGCTATTTTAGTTTTGTACCCAACAATAACAAACAATGGTGCAATAAATTCACCAAGTACAACGAGTAGAAGTGAAATGGTAGCACCTAATCCAATGGGGTCACCAAAATCTGTCGGATCATTAATTAGCCTTTGAAGTTTTCCGTAGCCATGGGTAAGCATGCATAATGATACACCAACTCTAAGTATTAATAATCCTAAGTCTTTGTTCGTTTTAAACATATTATTAAAATTTATATATTCATGAATTTTTGTCAATTAGGCCCTTAACTAACGTTATGTAATTATAGTGAAAGTAATTAAATAAAACAAAATTGCTTTTAATGACATAAAAAACTGAGTCATTTGAGATACAAAAAACCTATTTCAATTTTTCAAATCATATTCCTTTGAGTAAATTGACACTTACAGTCGCTAAATCATTGTTTGGAAATTTAGTGAAATAATTAGTGTCTAAATACAGTCCCGCTTTCTCAATAATAGCATTAAAAACATCAATTTCTAAAATATATTGATCAGAGTAACCATGCGTTGCATCATAAGCAGTCGCAGCAGTTTTTCCAATATTTTTTGCCGCAATTTCTGGGCTAATTGTATGTAATTCAATAATTAAAAGGCCAAATTTTTCAACAAATGGCTTCCAGTTTTTTAAATGCTCAACTAATGAAACTTCAACGATAGCATTGTTTAATCGTTGACCATTAAACGCATAGGCTCCTGATGATTTGCTGACGGATAATGTTTTTTGAACGGGTGATTCCCAAATTCTGTTATGATCTAAAAAAGTTCTAACATTGAGTAAATCTTTTAAATCAATGTCATAATCTTCTTTTAAATCTTTTGCCAAAATCTCAGGTTTGCCAATATCACCCCAAATGACTTTAGCCCAAATATCAGATTTTATTAGGTTTCCTCTCGTTACTTTTAAGGCGGCTTGATTAAAATCAGCTCCAACAAGCAATAAGGGGTATTCATCAAGAATCTTTCCACGAAGGGTATGGTATTCAATTACTTCAAATATGTGCTTAATAAATGCACCATTGCCACAGCCCATGTCTAAAATTCCCTTTGGTTGTTCTTCAATTGGCTTATTAAAAATATTAATTATGATATCATCAATTACTTTAAAGTATGTGGAATGAGCTCCTCCGCTACCCCAAACATTCATTTCCCTGTGAATATGTTTTTCAGGATCCGTTACTAATTTTGGCTTCAGTATGAAAGGATTTGTGAAAATTAAATGGTCTAAATTAGTGAATGTTGGTAAGTAGGAAACAGTAACACCATATGCAGTTGCGCGCTTTGCGAAAAATAGTCCTTTTTCTGTAAAACGATATGTATCTCTATTTTTTTGAAACCATCCCAAGAAAACAAAAAAATCAAGTACTTGTTTAAAATTCTCAGGATTTTTATGAAATTCTTGAGCTCTAAAAGATGCTTCCATGAAATATTTATGAAATAAACCATTAACCCCAAGTAAAACAATAATTGGGGCTACAATAGCACCTTCAATATGTTTTAGGACTTGGTATTCGATTGAATTTGGTGTGATATTCTTTATTCCGTAGTTACGCTTATAATCTTTAAAGTTATTATCTAAAACATAAAAAGCGTCTGAAGTTATACCTTCAATTGGAAATTTAACTGAATATGTCAACAGGTTTACGACGTCATCATACAAGGTTGCATATCCAAAGGCTAATTTGCTGTTTTCATTGATTTCGTATAACACCGTATTTTCAGTATTATTTTGAATTTGAGTTAACCAACCTTGCGAGCACAGTGTTCTTAAAGCAACATTCAAATATCCTTCACTTGCACTAAACTTTTTGGATATAATTCCAATATCAACTTTTTTTTGTTGTATTAAATAATCGAGAATTCCTCTTTTATTTAAGGTGTGCATTGCAGATGCAGTCGCAATTCCATTTAGATGACGAAAAATCGTAGAGCGAAGAGCTGTTTTATCTGATTTTGAAAGCATATTATAGCTAATATACTTTAAAAATATAGATATAGGTAAACTAACTAAATTGAAAATTCAATATTCAACATGACTTTCAATACAAATTAAAGGCAATGATATTTAGTAAACTTATGAAAACTTAAATTCTAAGAAGGTGTAATGTTTGAAAAGATTACCTCAACCTAGGAAAGTCCTCTGGATTAACCTCATGCATGATTGCATAAACGTATTCAAAAATATCCTCATTTGATGGCTTACTAAAATAATCGCCGTCAGAGCCATACGCTGGACGATGTTCATTTGCCGTAAGTGTATGTGGGCGACTGTCTAAATATTCATAAGCATTTTGAATATTCAAAATTTCATTTAAAATATAAGAAGAGCATCCTCCTGGGACATCCTCATCAATGACAACAACACGGTTTGTTTTCTTTATACTTTTTAAAATATCATGATTTAAATCAAAAGGAATTAAAGATTGTATGTCAATAACTTCAGCTTCAATTCCAACTTCTTGAAGTTCTTTTGCAGTTTCTTCAACAATTCTTAGTGTCGAACCGTAAGACACTAAAGTGATATCAGAACCTTCCTTTAAGAGCTCAACTTGACCAACAGCAGTTTTAAACTTTCCAAAATTATTTGGAATTTTTTCTTTTAAGCGATAGCCATTTAAACATTCAATGATAAGTGCTGGCTGATCGCTTTTTAGCATGGTATTATAAAATCCGGCAGCAATGGTCATATTTCTTGGAACTAATACAAAAACACCTCTAATTAAGTTGATAATTCCACCAAGCTGTGAACCTGAATGCCAAATACCTTCCAGTCTATGACCTCTTGTTCTAATAATCATCGGCGCTTTTTGTTTACCCAGAGTTCGGTAATGTAGTGTAGCTAAGTCATCACTTATTATTTGAAGCGCATACATTAAATAATCTAAGTATTGAATTTCTGCAATTGGTCTTAGTCCTCGCATCGCCATTCCTATACCTTGACCAATTATTGTTGCCTCTCGTATCCCAGTATCAGAAATTCGTAAGGTTCCATATTTCTCTTGAAGTCCCTCAAGACCTTGATTGACATCACCAATTTTCCCTGCATCTTCACCAAAAATTAGTGCCTCAGGATATTGATTGAATATAGCATCAAAATTTTCTCTTATGATGATACGTCCGTCAACAAACTTTGCATCCTTATCAAAAGTAGGCTTTAAGGCATCTATTGAGATTGCATTTTTAACAGATTCACTATACAAATGTGAACTGTATTTCGATTGATTTAATTCAAAATACGCGTTAATCCATGATTGTAGATCTGTTTTTGCTTGGAAATCCTCAAATGTGAGATATTTTAAGCATTTTCTTGCAGTAGAAATTAGATTTTTTTTTATCGGCTCGTCTATGAGAATTAGATCGTTTAAAAGTTTCTGAATAAATGCTTTGTTTGAGCTTGAAGATATCACGCTATTTAAAATTGAAACAAGCTCCGTACGCTCTTTTTTAATAGGATTAATAAAAGCACTCCAAGCATCGTTTTTGCCTTTTCTAACACGTTTTTTTAAATCCTTATCTATAGTCGATAGTTCTTCCTCAGTTGCTATCTCATTACTAATAATCCAATTTCGCATTTTTAACAGGCAGTCGTGCTGTCGTTCCCAATTGAGTCGTTCACTCGATTTGTAGCGCTCATGAGATCCAGATGTAGAATGCCCTTGAGGTTGTGTTAGTTCAGTAACATGAATTAAAACCGGAACATGTTCTTCACGTGCAATTTTTGATGCAATTAAATAAGTATCGATTAAAGCAGCATAGTCCCAACCTTTCACTTTTAGAATTTCATATCCTTTCTGTTGATCATCTCGTTGAAAACCTTTTAAAATTTCTGATATACTTTCTTTAGTAGTTTGTTGTTTTGCATGCACAGATATACCGTATTCGTCATCCCAAACACTCACTACCATCGGTACTTGAAGAACGCCTGCAGCGTTTATTGTTTCGAAAAAAACTCCTTCGCTAGTACTTGCATTCCCAATAGTACCCCATGCTACTTCATTACCTTTATTTGAAAAATGAGTGGCATCAATCGTATGAACATGTCTGTAAATTTTTGACGCTTGTGCCAGTCCTAACAGTCTTGGCATTTGTGCCGCTGTTGGAGATACATCTGCACTTGAATTGCGTTGTTGAGTAAGATCTTTCCAATTATAATCTGTGTCTAAGCTATGTGTTCCAAAATGCCCTCCCATTTGTCGACCGGCACTCATCGGGTCAGCTTTGATGTCTGTGTGCGCGTAAAGACCAGCAAAAAATTGCTCAATAGTGAGTGAATCGATTGCCATCATAAAGGTTTGATCTCGATAGTAGCCTGATCTAAAGTCTCCGTTTTGGAAGGCTTTAGCCATGGCTAATTGAGGTAGTTCTTTACCATCTCCAAAAATCCCAAATTTCGCTTTTCCAGTTAAAACTTCACGACGTCCAAGTAAGCTGCATTCTCTGCTCGTTACAGCAATGGTGTAGTCGTTGATGATTTCATTTTTAAAATCAACGTATGACATCGCTTTGGATATGTCGGAATTTGTTTGCATTAATCAAGTTTAAGAAAACGCGAAGGTAGTGAATTACGCATGGTTTTGCAATCAAGAATGTTATTTATAAGAAGGCGCTTTCGAAGCGATTAGAACAGGATATATGGTTAAAGGGCTTTTATAAAATTAGAGATAAAAGTTAATACCATTTTCTACGAAATAGACCAAGTAAAGATTGAGGATCTACAGTAAAAATAAAACGGATTTTTTCATCGTAATTTCGATTGCCAACTTCCCAACCAAGATTGGAATAAACAGGGAAATATATTTCAAAATAATCAGTGACTAAGTTTAACCTAATCCCCGAGTCATAAACAAACTTCATATCAGAAAATTTATTTTTAATAACACCAAGATCTGTATATCCTTGAATATATTTCCAGATGGTAGTGCTAAAATTCATTGTTGACATCCATTGATTTGCAAATGGAGTTTCTAGTTTTGATTTAAACCCGCCTTCAGCGATAATGAGCTGTTGACTAAATATTCCAGAATCCTCAGAGCGCCCTAAGTAGTTATAATCAAATAGGTAATCAGTGGGTCTGTCTAAAGCAAAACTAAAGTAATCTGATGAGGGATCATTTTTATTATATAAAAAAGTACCAAAATAAAACCTCAAATTTATTTGACGATTACTTTGAAATAATTTTCTGTATTCGTAGTTGAATGATATTTTTCCAAAATCTTTTGACAATTGAAAATCGGCAAAAAATTTGTAAAAATTAATTAAGCCAGGGTTTGTATCTATAAATTGAGCATTAAAAACACTGTATTCTGGTTCGTTATTGTTAGTAATGTTATTGATGTCTGGATCTTTATTTATATCTAAATATCTAAAGTTTAAAGCTTGAAATTTGTTTGATCTTAAGTTAGTGTTGTCCCTGAAACTAAATCTTAAATTAGGAGAAATAACTCGAGCGAATAAATTTGGCCCATAGGCACCATATTTTCCAGATATACCATAGCTCATATTGTATAAACTACCACTATTGGTGTTTTGTTCAATATAGACAGATGCTGAGCCAGTTAATTTTTTTGATTTCACTCCATATTTTGGTGAAAATTTATAATTAAATTTTTTTCTAAGAAGCGTTTTGTTATAAATTTTACCGCCAAGGGATAAGCCGTCATAGATATTGTTAAATTCAATCAAAGGCATTAAAAAAACTTGGCTATAGTTGGGATCTTCGATATCTTTAAATACTCTAAATTGAATAGGTTTGTTGTTGGAAAGAAAACCTTTTAAGGACTTCCAGTTATCTCTCAAATTATATTCTGGAATTATTTGATCATAATTTAACGTGAGCTTGGTCTCTTTATTATTTGCAATGGTAAAAGTTTCTTTCATCGAAACACCATCAATCCAAACTTTTGAAACGATTGAATCTTCACTTAAAGAAAACAAAGAGATAGGCATGTTATTTTGATGCTTATTTTTAATGGTAACTTCAATAGAGTCCTTGGAGGCTTTCACTTTGGTAATTTTAAAATCAATCTTACCTCTCGTTCCTAAATAGTCTTTTGTAAACCATTCAATATTTTTTGAGGTGTTTCTTTTGAGTTCTTCAATGAATGTTTTGGTTGAGATTTGTTGAGCTTTGTTTTTTTTCAAAAAGGATTTTATACTTTTTTCAATAACCTTATTTCCAAGGTAACTATCGAGGTATTTAAGTCCAATTCCTGCTTTGTATTTGTTTGCTAATTCTGCATTAAATCTTAGAAGACTATCCTTTGTAACTAGTAATGGCTGATCTCTGTTTGTTCTAGCCATGTGCATGTAGGTAAGATTATACTGATCATTAAATTTTAAATCTGCTGCGTGAAACGCTCTAATTCCCCAAATATTTGCAAGCGTACCAAGAAGTTTGGTGTCTGGATAAAATTCATCCACATAGGCCATTAAATAATATATTTGGATACCATCTTTGAGCCAAGCATCATTTCTTGGATTTAGCAGTAGTGTGTTATCTAAATAATTACCAAGAACATTTTTTAGTAGTTGCAGCTCAAATTGAAAATTTTTTGGGAAAGGGCGAATAAAATTTGGTAGTTGGTTAAGACCATATATGGGATCTTTTTTCGAATCAACTTCTGATATAATAAGTTTTTGGTGTGGATATTTACCTAAATGATCTGTTACAAACCTCGTAATTCGATCTGTAATAATTGCTTTTTCAGTGGCTTTTAATCCAGATCCAGTTAAGTTGGATATGATGGTGAAATCATCTGTTTGAATCGTTTTAAATGATGGTAAATTTGTTAAAAATAATTTACTATCAATCCTGTTTTTACCTGAGTAAAAAGCAGTTTGTGATGTTTCATGTTGAATAATATTGATTAAATCTAATTCAGAAATAAGAGTGTAGTTTTTTGGAAAGTTGGCTTCAAGTGTAATATTCGATTTTGGAATGTAGGCATCATTAAGATCTAAATTGCTGTAATAATTCCATTGACCATTGTATACAGAAGGGGTGATATACCAATATTTTAATTTCAATTGATCGTTGGTTGAAACCCCATAACGGGTAAATTTATCTGAAGGTAAATGTATGTTGTAAATGAGGTCTATATGATATGATTCTTGTGGTAAAAGAGCTTTTGCTAAATCGACAGAAATGATATCTTGTTGAGTGTCCAACCGATTAAAATTAAGTATTTGTTGCTCTTTGTTTTTGACAGATAAAATAACGGTATAACCACGATCTTCATTTCCAGCAAAATGAAAATTTGTATCGTATTCTTCGGTAAATCTATTGGCTAAAGGTGTATTTTTTGCAGAAAAACTATTACTCCAATCGTTTAGATAAATAGTTTTTAAGGTGTCTTTCGACGTGTTTTTGTAACTGATAGATTGATTTACAACAATCGTTTTAGTATCAATATTAAATGAAGCTTTGAGATCTATCTCATTTTGTCCAAGACAAAATTGTATTGACAGAAAAAAAGCAAGGTGATATAAGACGTTATTATTCAATTATAAATTTTAGAATTGACGACAAATTAGTTTTTGATGTTAAGTAATAAATACCACTTGATAATTTCGAAACATCAATAATTGCAACACCTAATTGATCAATTTTTAGAGTTGTGACAACTTGTCCGAGTGTATTATAAATCACTAAAAATTGTGCTTGATTAGTTGTAATTTTAACATTCAGTTGTTCAGAAATTAAATTAGGACCCATAATTTGAAATCCGATATCATCTGATACGTCTTTATTATTCAATGTTTCATTTAATTGTAATTCCAAGGTGACTGGTAAATGATCACTCATATTGTACAAAGCATTTCGAATTATTTGATTGTAATCATCACCGTCACAATTACTGGAGTTTATGCTTTGGTTGTAACAATTAAAATTGGCATTATTCCCATAAACCTCATAACTATTATCAACGTAATAAATATCTGAATTTGTTAGCATATTACTTGAGGTAAGGACAAAATCAAATCGATCATCAAATCCTCCTGACGCACCTCCTAATCCTGATTGAGTTCTCGTAGATTGTGTAAACATGTCGATGAAACTCGAGTTGTTATGCCAATTACCCAATCGATTCGCTGGATCTGCAAACACGATGTTATTATTGGTATCTAATAACTCCAGAAACGCAGGTTCATTGAAGGTGTAAACATTTAAATCGCCTCCAAAAACAATATTACTATCGGAGGGCATGGTATTTACATAATCAAGGAGGTCATTTACCATTGTAAGACGCAATTGTTCGTTTGTTTCGCCACTGGAGGCCTTTAAATGTCCCACCAAAACTTCAATAAAAACTGAATCTATCTCTTCAGTATTTGTTGTTGATTTTAGACGATAATGGTTAAAGTCTCGGTAGATAGAAGGAATTATAAATTGTTCTTCTAAGGTGAATTTGGAACTGTTAAAAAATATCAAGTTTTGAAAATTATTTGAATTTCCAATAGAATTATCTGAGGAATTTAATTCAAAATCTGCTCGTTCATAATCATCATTGATTTCTTTCATAATATTCAAAATATTATCAGCACCCTCCTCATTATTTAATTCACAAATCATAAAAATGTCAGGACGATAGTCATCAAGTATTGTTTGAAGATATTGAATTCTGTTTGCAGGCTCTTGAATAGGGTAATTTAAAACATTATAAAACATAAGTTTGTAGTTACCCTGCGAGACTAACAAATTAATAAATACAAAAGTTATAGCGAGTGTTATAAAAACTCTTTTTCTCATAGCCTTAATTGCAATCGAAAATTAATTTAATTAAAAGTTCGGACTGAGCTGATATTTTTTATAAAAACCATCCAAAATTTCAATCACTTGATCTTCGGTATCTACTAGATGTATTAAGTCTAAATCGGTTGCGCTAATATTTTGAAATTTGTCTAATAAGGTCTTTTTAATCCAATCTAATAGTCCTTCCCAATAATCAGTTCCCACTAAAATAATTGGAAATTTTTCAATTTTTTTTGTCTGTATTAGTGTGATGGCTTCAAATAACTCATCGAGCGTACCAAAACCACCAGGCATTACCACAAAACCCTGAGAGTATTTAACAAACATGACTTTTCTTACAAAAAAATAATCAAAATCAAGACTCTTATCGTTATCTATATAAGGATTATCGTGCTGTTCAAAAGGTAATTCAATGTTAAGGCCTACAGAGGTGCCTCCTGCTAAGTGTGCGCCTTTGTTTCCAGCTTCCATAATACCTGGCCCACCCCCAGTGATAACACCATATCCAGAATTCACAATAGCATTAGCTACGCGTTGCGCTAACAAATAGTATTTATTATTTTCTTTAGTTCTTGCAGAACCAAAGATGGATATACACGGACCAATTCTACTTAATTTTTCATAACCATTTACAAATTCCCCCATGATTTTGAAAATTGCCCAAGAGTCATTTGTTTTAATCGCGTTCCATCCTTTTGAATGTGATTCCTTCTTCATAATTATTTTTTTATACTGAGCTAATGTAATTCTTTTCTTAAAAACTTAGCTGTGTAGCTTGTTTGATGTTTGATTATTTCTTCGGGGCTCCCTTCAACGACTATCTGACCACCTCCTTTTCCTCCTTCAAATCCAATATCGATAATATGGTCTACAGTTTTAATTACATCCAAATTATGTTCGATGATTAAAACAGTATTTCCTTTATTAGCTAATTTATTCAATACCTGCATCAGAACTCTGATATCCTCAAAATGCAAACCTGTCGTCGGTTCATCCAAAATATAAAATGTATTTCCCGTATCCCTTTTAGAAAGCTCTGAAGCGAGCTTGATTCGTTGTGCTTCACCTCCTGAAAGTGTAGTGCTTTGTTGCCCTAATGAAATGTACCCCAATCCAACATCTTGTATGGTCTTTAGTTTTTTATAAATTTTAGGAATTAATTCAAAAAATAAAACAGCTTCATTGATTGTCATACTCAAGACATCACTGATGCTTTTTCCTTTATAACGAATTTCAAGGGTTTCTCTGTTAAATCGTTTACCTTGACATGTTTCACAGTCTACATAGACATCGGGTAAAAAATTCATCTCTATAACTCTTAGCCCACCTCCCTTGCAAGTTTCGCAACGTCCACCGCTAACATTAAAACTAAATCTTCCAGGTTTATAACCTCGAATCATGGCTTCAGGTATTTTGGCAAATAAACTCCGTATTTCACTAAAAGTGCCAGTATAAGTAGCAGGGTTACTTCTTGGAGTTCGCCCGATGGGTGATTGATTTATATCGATAACTTTATCAATATGATTAAGACCCTCAATACTCTTAAAGGGCATAATTTGCTTTACACCATTGAAATAGTGATTATTTAAAATTGGATATAAAGTTTGATTTATTAACGTGCTTTTACCACTGCCAGAAACTCCTGTTATACCAATCATTTTTCCAAGTGGAAAACTAACAGAGATGTTTTTTAGATTATTTCCTGTGCATCCGGAAAGAGTTATTTTTTTACCATTGCCCTTACGTCGTTTTTTTGGAATATCAATATGCTTTGTTCCATTAATGTAGGCTGCTGTCAATGTTTGATGTGTCAATAACTCTTTAAAAGTGCCTTTACTTATAATTTTTCCTCCGTGTTTTCCGGCAAAAGGTCCGATATCAATAACGTAATCAGCTCGCTTAATCATATCCTTGTCATGTTCTACGACTAACACAGAATTACCGATATCTCTTAAAGCTATGAGTGAGTTTATCAATCTCTCGTTGTCTCTTTGGTGTAAACCGATGCTCGGTTCATCTAAAATGTAGAGAACTCCAACTAATTGAGAACCAATTTGTGTTGCGAGTCTAATTCGCTGTGCTTCTCCACCAGATAATGATTTCGAACTACGGTTTAGTGAAAGATATGTGAGTCCAAC
Source organism: uncultured Flavobacteriaceae bacterium (assembly GCA_905479065.1). GTDB lineage: Bacteria > Bacteroidota > Bacteroidia > Flavobacteriales > Flavobacteriaceae > CAJQLB01. The sequence continues at coordinate 80,823 of CAJQLB010000017.1, forward strand.
GTCAACTAAAAATTGAATTCTATTTTTTATTTCTTTTATAATTTCGTTCGCAATGATATTCTGTTTTTTTGACAGGAAATTGTCTAAATTATGAAACCAATCATTGAGTTCAACGACATCCATGCGTGCTAAGTCTGAAATATTTTTATTGTTAAGTTTAAAATACAGAGATTCTTTTTTCAGTCTGGAGCCCTCGCATGATGGGCATACTACCTTATCCATATATTCTTTGGCCCATCTTTTAAGTGATTTAGAGTCGGCATGTTGATGTTGATTTTTTATAAAATTTGCAATCCCTTCGAAATCAATATTGTAATTTCTTGTTATTCCTAAGGTTTTACTATCAACTGTAAACTTGTCTTTGCCACCGAAAAATATGATATCGAGAGCCTCTTTCGGAATCTTTTTTATTGGATCACTTAAATTAAAATTAAAACGTTTCGCTATTAATTCTAATTGTTTGAAAATCCATGTATTTTTTTGAGGTCCTTGAGGGGCAAGGCCTCCGGCTGTTATAGAAATATTATCATCAGGTACAATTTTTTCCAAATTAACTTCATAAAGGGTTCCAATACCATTACATTTTGGACAAGCACCTTTTGGAGAATTAAAGGAAAAATTATTAGGTTCAGGATTTGGGTATGAAATGCCAGTTTTAGGACACATAAGATCTCTACTAAAGTACCGAGCTTCATGTGTTTCATGGTCCATCACTATGAGGACATTATTACCGTGATACATAGCGGTTTTTATGGTTTCAGAAAGACGTTTTTGGTCCTCAACTGAATCCTCAATTTTAAGTCTATCAATAACGATCTCTATATCATGAGTCTTATAGCGATCTAATTTCATCCCTTTTACCAAATCTCTTACTTCACCATCCACTCGTACTTTTACAAAGCCTTGTTTTGCTATTTGTTCAAAAAGCTCTCTGTAATGCCCTTTTCGCGACCGAATAATCGGAGCAAGTATAATAATTCTTTTATTTTTAAAGCTTTGAAGAATAAGCGATTCAATTTGTGAATCACTGTAGCTTACCATTTTCAATCCTGTATTAAAACTATAGGCATCACTGGCTCTAGCATATAACAAACGCAAAAAATCATAAATTTCTGTGATAGTACCCACAGTAGAACGTGGCGATTTATTGGTTGTTTTTTGTTCAATGGCAATTACAGGTGAAAGACCATCAATTTTGTCAACATCAGGACGTTCTAAACCTCCCAGAAATTGTCGTGCATACGCTGAGAAGGTTTCTATATACCGCCGCTGACCTTCGGCATAAATGGTGTCAAATGCCAATGATGATTTGCCGCTTCCGGACAACCCAGTTATTACGACTAACTGTTCTCTAGGTATAGAAATATCGATATTTTGTAAGTTGTGAACGCGCGCACCTTTCACTTCAATGTACTCTTCGAATTGACCCATAGCTTTTGAAAGATGTAAAGGTACTGTTTTGGTCCATAAAAGGAAAGAAATCAATCATCATAGAAAATGATTTATAAACGGACTTAAAAAAAAAGAACTTTTTATGTCTCATCGGCTTATGTTACAACAGAATACTTGTGTATTTATTCCATTGAAGTCATTAGATTTAGTTATTTTAGACTCCATTCAAGATAAATAGTGTTATGAAAAATAATTCTTCCAGATTCGCATCAAAATTATTTGCTTGTTGGCATCCGGTAAGTTATTGTTCTGAAGTAACAAAAAAGCCGTTTGCAACAAAACTTTTAGACGAGCCTCTTGTTATTTGGCGAGGAAAGGATGGTCAAGTACATGCGATGAAAGATTTATGTATTCATCGGGGAACGGCCTTATCATTAGGTTGGGTGAAAAATGACTGTATTGTATGCCCATATCATGCCTGGGAATACGATAAATCAGGGAGTTGCGTTCGTATACCTCAAGCTCCAAACACACCAATTCCAAAAAAAGCAAAAATATCTGTGTATTGGTGTGTGGAAAAATATGGGCTCATATGGGTTGCTTTAAAGGAGCCGGAGTATCAATTGCCTGTCATACCTGAGTTTAATGATTCCAATTACAAATTTGTTAATACAGGTCCTTTTGATTGGGAAAGTGATGCGTCTAGGCAAGTTGAAAATTTTACAGATTTGGGACATTTTCCTTGGGTTCATCCAGGTTTACTTGGTGAGCCTGATCGTCCTGAGGTACCTGCTTGTAATGTGAAGATTGACAAGGCAGTATTGCATTATACGATTGTAAGACCAGAATCAATAAACTCGAAAGAGTTTCCAATTTTTGGAAATAAAATTGTAGTAAATCCTGTGCGGAAAAGTACATATCAACTCCATTTGCCTTACACTATCGTTTTACGAGTTGGTTGGGGAGGGACAGAATGTATTTTAGATTTATTTGTTTCTCAGCCTATTTCAAAAAATAAGTGTAGAGGATTTTGTATTGTGGGACGAAACTTCAATCATCATATCTCAGATAAAGTATACAAGGACTTTGAAAAGGTTATTTTTGGTCAAGATAAGCGTATTGTGGAGTCACAGAGACCTGAACAAGTTCCTTTTGATTTCACAGAGGAACTTCACTTGAAGTTTGACGCGGTTGCGATGAACTATAGGAAAGCCATGAAAAAGGAACGTCTAAATGATTAATGTGACATCAATAGTCATCAAAAATCAATTTTCAGAATTTAGTGATTTTTCACCTTTTATGTTTCTTAATTCTAATCCCAAAAACAACAATTTGTGGAATGTTGGCAATTGAGCGCCACTTTTAGTTTTTATCCAATCAGACCAAGTCGCTTCAATACCGTCAATCGGTAACAAGGCTGTCCACATTTTAAAACTTTTAGGTTTACCAGTAGAATCAAAGGACCAAAGATATGAATCTCCTGGAGTTGAGCCTCCCATTGTATAGGTAACTAGTAGTCCTTCATTACCATTTGCTAGGGTTACTACAGAACGCTTCACTCCGTCGTCAAAAACTTTGTATGGTGCTACCAACCAAAAAGAGTCGTTGTTAAAATAAGACAACGCTTTATCTACAAGCTCATCACGTTTTTCATCGACAACATTAAAATTGTGAACGGATGCTAAACTTCGCTCAATGTAATTTAAGTGCAGATCTACTTTAAAATCTTTCCATTGAACTGTACAAATGTTTTCGCGTTTATTCCATTTGTATTGACGAGTATTTCGAAAGGACCATTCGATATAATCGGTTTCTTTATAAGATTCGTAATCAAGTGAATTAAGCATGTTTTGCGCTAATAAATCAGCTTTTTCACCCTCTTGACCGGTGGGTAAATCCTCATTGTACTTTAGATATAAAACTCCAAAAAACAAAGAGGTAGGTAGGGTTAGGAAAATAATGATTCCTAAAATTATTTTAAATATTTTCTTCATGAGCAACGCTTTTGTAAAAGGAAATACAAATACTGATCTTAATACTAATTTTTAAAAGCATAAACTTCAACACCGGAATAATGACAAAGAAGTTCGTTTTTTATTAGTAAAAATATCATACGCGCAGCTGGATGGTTACGATAAAAAACAAACATGACTCAATTTTAATTAGTTGCTTGTGAAGATAAGATTTTTAGTTCGTTTTTAGAATAAAAAAATAAATCTTTAAAGAAGAGTTTGAATTCTGATTCAAAGTCATGGTAGTAGTAACTTAAATCATTAATTGCTAAATTCATTTTAGATTGATACCTGGTTCTTTTATTCATACCCTGTAATACTTCTTGAATACCATCCATGGAGGCATAATTTAAAAGCCAATTGTCAGAAATCATGTAAGGAATGAATTTTTGCACTTTCAAGGGTAATAAATCGTGAAATTCATTTAAATAATTATAAAAATTATCACAATAAAGCGGTAAGGGGATGTTTGAATAATCATACCAGTTTTTTGCTAAAAAATGATCGTAAAAAATATCGACAATGACACCTGAGTAATGACTATATTTTTTATGTAGACGTTTTGTACTTTGTCTTACAATATGATGATTGTCTGTGAATGTGTCAATATGTCTATGCAAAAGCACCCCTATTTGAACTTGTTCGGGATATATTTTGTATTGTTTTCCTTTGATGCTATCTGCCATAAAATTACCAATGATAATTTCAGGGTTATCTCCCGATAATAATATGTGGGCTAAATAATTCATTGTTGTAATTTACAAAATGTGATAAAAGAATTACGATTTTGAAATGTTATATTTGCGTTCTAAAAATTAATTATGACTCTAATAAAATCGATATCAGGAATTAGAGGTACCATTGGTGGTACTGTTGGTGATAATCTCACACCTGTTGATGTTGTCAAATTTGCCTCGGCCTATGGAATTTGGCTTAAACAGCAAAGAAATAAAGATAACTATAAAGTTGTGGTTGGTCGTGATGCGAGAATTTCTGGCGAAATGATTCAAAATTTGGTAATGAATACCTTAGTTGGACTTGGTATTCATGTTGTTGATATTGGTCTATCAACTACGCCTACAGTGGAAGTTGCTGTTCCTATAGAATTTGCAGACGGAGGAATTATATTAACTGCGAGTCATAACCCTAAGCAATGGAATGCATTAAAATTATTAAATTTTAAAGGGGAATTTTTAAATGCGAAAGAAGGACAGAACATACTTGATATTGCTGAATCGAAAGACATGTCGTTTTCGACTGTTAATACTTTAGGAAAAATCACCAAAAATGAGGCATATATTGATATTCATATAGATGAGGTCTTAAAGTTACCTTTAGTTGATGTGAAAGCTATTAAAAAGGCTGGATTTAAAATAGTTGTGGACGGTGTTAATTCATCAGGAGGCATCGCAGTACCTAAATTATTAGAGCGTTTAGGGGTACATACTGTGGAGCTTTACTGCACGCCTAATGGGCACTTCCCTCACAATCCAGAACCTCTAAAAGAACATTTGACGGATTTATCTAAACTTGTGATTCAAGAGCGGGCTGACTTCGGTATTGTAGTAGATCCAGATGTAGACCGACTTGCTTTTGTGTGTGAGAATGGAGATATGTTTGGAGAAGAATACACCTTAGTAGCTTGTGCTGATTATGTGTTGAGTAAAACTTCAGGCAACACTGTGAGTAATATGAGTTCAACGAGAGCATTAAGAGACATTACATTATCCCATGGACAGAATTATCAAGCTAGCGCTGTCGGTGAAGTTAATGTGGTAGAGTTAATGAAATTGAACAAGGCCATAATTGGAGGTGAGGGTAATGGTGGTATTATCTATCCTGAATTACACTATGGTCGTGACGCTCTCGTTGGCATTGCATTGTTTTTGAGCTTACTCGCCGAAAAAAATATGTCAGTAAGTTCCTTAAGAAATAGTTATCCGTCTTATTTTATGAGTAAAAATAAAATTCAACTCACACCAAATTTAGATGTTGATAGTATTCTAGATAAAATGAAGTATCGCTACGAAGATCAGCAAATAAACGATATTGATGGCGTTAAAATAGACTTTGAAGATTGTTGGGTGCACCTTCGTAAGAGTAATACTGAACCAATTATAAGGATTTATACCGAAGCATTTTCACAAAATGAAGCCAATAGTTTAGCTGAAAAAATAATTACTGAAATTCAACAGGAAGTTAAGGGATTATAGATTAAATGAAAATAAGTATCTTCTATCTTTGAGACCTCATTATCAATTAAAGGTGTCCTTTATTTGCTAATATGGTTTCATTTATCGATACTTAGTTGGTACAGCATCTTTATGTTTCCATCGTTTATGTGTCCATAAATAATATTCAGGAGCTTCATAAATTTGTTTTTCAAGCAGTCCCAGAAACGTATCCGTAATTTCATAATCTTTGAAACTGTGCGGATTCTCAGCGATTGTTTCAAAAGTTGTTTCGTAATAACCACGTTTGGTTTTTTTTACACTAAAAAAAACGACTGACATATCTAATTTTTTTGCTAACATTTCAGCCCCGGTGTGCACGGGTACCATTATTCCCATAAATTTCTCCCAATGATAAGCTTTGTTAATTTTAGGAGATTGGTCCGCATTAAAGCCATTAATGGTCAACTCCCCCAGTTTTTTTAAATTTTGGAGTGTTGGGATTGCTTCTTTTGTGGTAATTAAATAACCATTAAAACGTCCTCTGATACGCTTCACTAATTTGTCAAAATATTTATTTGAAAGACGTTTGTAGACAGCATAACATTTAAATTTCACATACCTGTCTAGAATGAATATCCACTCAAAATTAGCATAATGTCCACACATAAGGACAATACTTCTTTCTCCATCTTCATATTGTTTTAATTCATTAATATTGGTGAACTTATAACGCCTTTTCAAGTCAAATTCTGAAATGGTCATAAGCTTTATTGATTCAACCATGAGGTCACATAAATGATGATAAAACTTTTTAGAAATTACAGTAATATCATGTTGGGTTTTATTCGGAAAAACAAGGTTAAGGTTTGCATTGACAACTTTCCTTCTGTAGCCTACTAAGTGAAACATGAATAAGTATAAAAAATCAGACACCATATAAAGTAAACGAAACGGAAGAAGTGATATCATCCATAATATCGGATATATTAAAATATAGGCGACAAGTTGCATGGTGAAAGTTTAAATTTGTTGTTGCAAATATATATTATATTTGGTTTTTAACGTTTAAACAATATTAGCAATTTGAATATAGTTACAGTTTTTTTAATAGGAATGAATATTCTTGTGTCGTTCAAAGGGTTCAATGATTTTTTGTTTTTTGAGAAATATAAATTTAACATAGGGGGTATTAAAAAAGGTGAACAAACCAGATTCTTAATTTCAGGATTTTTACACGTTGATCAAGCTCATTTATTTTTCAATTTATTTACCTTATATTTTTTCGCTGATGTTGTAATTTATTTTTTAGGACCGTTAAACTTTTTAATTATTTATTTTGGAAGCCTTATCGCGGGTAATCTGGTTTCTTTTTACTTTCACAAAAACCAAAATAATTATAGCGCTGTGGGCGCAAGTGGTGCCATTACAGGAGTTTTGTATTCAGCAATTCTATTAAATCCTGATATGGAACTTTTTGTTATGTTTATTCCAATTCCAATCCCAGCCTATCTTTTTGGTATTGGATATTTATTGTATTCACTTTATGGTATGAAGAAAAATATTGGTAATATTGGTCATGATGCTCATTTTGGGGGCGCTATAGGGGGTTACGTATTAACGTTGACTCTAGCATCTTGGGTGTTTCATGAAAATTTAATGATGGTGCTTTTACTAGCACTTCCAATTGTGTTGTTATTCATTCTTAACAGAACAAACTATCTCAGTTAATTAATCTAAGAGCTCAGAAATTTTGTTTTCCAATGCTTTTCCTCGTAGTTTTTTTGCTAAAATAATTCCATCTTCATTTAAGACAAAGGTTGCAGGGATGGAGCTGATATTGTAAAGTTCTGCTACGGGATCTCGAAAATACATTAAACTCGATACTTGATGCCAAGTTAAATTATCATTTTCAATAGCTTTTACCCATTGTTGTTTTGGATTGGATTGATTATTTCTGCCATCAAGAGAAACACCAATAATTTCTAATCCTTTGTCATGGTATTTCTGATAAATGCTCACGAGGTTTGGATTTTCTCTTCGACATGGGCCACACCAAGCAGCCCAAAAGTCTATGATAGTGACTTTACCTTTTACCTCATCTAACGACAACATTTTGCCATTGGGGTCAAGTGACTTAAAATTAGGCGCTCTTCTTCCAATGCTGATAGATTCTTCACGTTCTTTTAGGGCTACAAAAGAATTTATTTTTTGTCCAATGAATTTATTTGCAGCATTTTTGTTAATCACCTTTTTAAGTCCAATAAGATTTTTTCTGAATTTTTCAGTGTTTTGGTTAGTTCCGATTAATTGTGTTTCTAAAATGAGTAGGGAAACATCCAAATCAGTATTGTTATCAATAAATTCATGTGGATAGTCTGTTAGTTTTTTTCTAGCTTTATCGTACTCAATATTTTTATTGTTCAGTTTGATAGTGTCAAAATTTGATTTTGCATCTTTTCGTTCTGATCGTAAATTTACGACTACGTCATTTAGTTTTCTAAAATTTTTCTTGTAGATATTAAAAGAATTATTGTTTTTAGTTCCTTCAACTTTTGACAATTGTAAACTATCCTTATATAGGCTTATATTGGTTTCACCTGGTTCTAAAACAAATGCTAAACTACCTTTAATACTATTTACACTTAGGATACGTATGGCAGCATTGTTAACTTTTCCATTAAAACTAAATTCTTCATTAACAACCATTGCGGTGTCAATGTTAATTTCTTGCCTTCTATTGTCTATGATTTTAATGTAGGCCCTGATTCCATTTAATACACCCGGAGCAGAAACATTTATTTGATATGTGTTTGGAGGTAATTGCTTTTCCTTTTCACAAGAAAAAGAAAAAATAATTATGAGTACAAGTAAAAGATATTTTTTCATGGAGTCACGTATTTAAAATAGTCAACTGACTTTCGTATAATTTTTCGCTAAGATAGGAGTAAATCTCATTTTATGCAGTTTTTTTTTCACTACTAATTACGATTACTTACGATTCAAATTTTCATTTTACTTATTTTTGTTGAAAATATTTCTAAATGTTTGATGACAAATCTATCATAGCTTTGGCAAGTCCACCAGGATCTGGTGCAATATCTTTAATTCGAATTTCAGGGAGTGATGCTATTGTGCTAGGTGATACGTGTTTTAAATCAATAAAAAATAAAAGGTTAGTTAATCAAAAAACACATACTATTCACCTCGGTCATATTATGGATGAAGATCGGGTTCTAGATGAAGTACTGGTATCTGTATTCAAAGGACCGCATTCGTATACTGGAGAAAATATTATTGAAATTTCATGTCATGGAAGTCCATTTATTCAGCAAGAAATCATACAATTATTTATAAGATCAGGTTGTCGCGTTGCGAGGCCTGGAGAGTTTACTTTACGCGCTTTTTTAAATGGTAAATTAGATCTGAGTCAAGCTGAAGCTGTTGCTGATTTAATAGCAAGTGATAATGAAGCGTCTCATCAAATTGCCATGCAACAAATGCGTGGTGGATTTAGTAATGAAATAAAATCTTTAAGAAAAGAATTATTAAATTTCGCATCATTAATTGAACTTGAATTAGACTTCGCCGAGGAGGATGTTGAATTTGCAAATAGGAAAGATTTTGAGAAGCTGATTACAAAAATTATTCATGTTTTAAAGCATTTAATTGATTCATTTGCTGTAGGTAATGTTATCAAAAATGGGATTCCTGTCGCGATAGTAGGTGAGCCTAATGTTGGAAAGTCAACGCTATTAAATGAATTGTTAAATGAGGATAAAGCCATTGTAAGTGAGGTAGCCGGAACTACACGAGATGCCATTGAAGACGAAATCACCATCAAAGGTGTTAATTTTAGATTTATTGATACCGCTGGGATAAGAGAAACAAACGATGTCGTCGAAAATATTGGTATTTCTAGAACGTATGAAAAAATAGATACGTCTCAGGTTGTTATTTATTTATTTGATGCCCATAAACATATTGGAGATTTTACTAAAATGACATTGGAGATTGAAAAAATTAAAAATAAAAACCCACTGAGACCACTTTTAATTATTGCTAATAAAGTTGATAAGTTAACCACTTTACAAAAAGAAAATTTAATTAAAACCATAAATGATGTAACATTACTCTCTGCAAAAACAGGATTGGGTGTGGATCATTTAAAAGATGCTCTGCTTGAATGTGTCAATCTTGGCATTTTAAGAAACAACGAAACTATCGTGACAAATTCAAGACATTACGATGCTTTACTAAAAGCCTTGAATGAAATTCAAAAAGTTCAATTAGGTATCGATGACAATTTATCAGGTGATTTGCTGGCAATTGATATTCGCCAAGCACTTTATCATTTTGGAGAAATAACAGGAGAAATTTCATCTGATGACTTATTAGGAAATATCTTTGCAAACTTTTGTATTGGAAAGTAACT
>CAJQLB010000018.1 GCA_905479065.1 uncultured Flavobacteriaceae bacterium
TAAAGAATGATTCAACATTAGTTAACGGTTGCGTTGTTCAGTACAACAAAAAAGGTCAGGCCAAACGGTACATCATTATAACTAACGGTAAGCCACAGGGAGTCAGTTGGACGACATTAAATAAACAACAAAAAAAAACAAAAGGCTCTTTAATTGGAACAGTACTTACTGGCGCAGCCGTATTAGCAGGATCCTTCGCTTCAGAGTCCACTAATAACGATGCAAGAGTTTATAATGGTCTTGACGACAATGATATTGATTATGCAGTTGTCTACAAGGACATGTCAGATAGAAATGATATCATACAATCTTTATCGGTTCAGAATACCCAAAATGTGACGAATCCAGAGAAATTAAATAAGAGTATTGTTTACCAATCAGAAGGAGATTCGATTAATGGAAAAAAAGAGGGTGAGTGGTCTACTTATTACCGGAATGGGGCTTTAAAAAATAAGGGCAAGTACCTAAATGATTATAAAATTGGAGTTTGGACAGACTACTATGATACTGGAGAATTAGAAAAAGAAATACGTTTTCAGTTAGGTAAAAAGCACGGTCGTACCAAAATATTTTACAAAAATGGAACAATAAAGGCATTACTTAATTATAAGGAAGGAAAAGAAGACGGTGTGAGTGAATACTTTGATCAAGACGGTCATCTGCAAATGAAAGCATATTATAAGAACGGAAAAGAAGATGGAGCACTCGAATACTATGATAAAGGTGAACTTGTAAACATCGAGTTTTGGCAAAATGGTATTTTGGTTGATAAAAATTAAGGTAAAGTTTTATTTGTGGTAAATTTATTTTAAAGAAGCTGTTTAAATTTAAATATGATTAAATACCCTTCCATATTTAATGACGTTATTGGTCCGGTCATGCGTGGTCCGTCAAGTTCACATACAGCGGCTTCTTGGAGAGCTGCTAGAATGAGTATGGACATCCTAAAAGAGCCATTAAAAACAGCGATAATTGATTTTGATAAAAATGGAGCGTGGGCTCCAAATTATAGGGAACAAGGAACTACTTTAGGGATTGACGGTGGATTATTAGGCATCGAAATGTCTGATGACAGAATGAAAGATACAGCTAAAATTGCCCATCAAATGGGAGTTTCCATTCATTATGAAATAAATTCTTTCCAAACAACACATATAAATACAGTTCGATTAAATCTTACAGGGGTACATGGTACTTCAATTGAAATTTTAGCGGCTTCTTTAGGAGGAGGTTCGGTAGAAATTAGAAAGTACAATGGTTTTGACGTCAAGTTATGCGGTGACTATCATGAAGTTTTAATCATGACGCATGTGACTTTTGATGGTGCGGAAAAAATAAAGTCACTCTTTCCAAATTTAAGGTCATTATCTGAATCTGTCTTAAACAATGAGAAACTTTACAACGTAAAATTATCTAAGAGAGTTTCTAAAACAGTATTGCGTGATTTAGAGAAAATGGTAGATTTTCAAAAAATCATTTCTGTGAATCCGGTGGTACCGGTGATATCTGGCAATGAAACAACCTTACCATTTACGAGTATTGAATCCATGCTGAATTATGCGGAGGAAAATAAGTTAGATTTAGGCGCTGTCGGATTATTATATGAAAAATATCAGAGTGGGCTAGAAGAATCAGAAGTACAAGAAATGATGACTGGTGTTGTGTCGCTTATTGAAAATAGCATCAAAATAGGACTCTCTGGCACCATCTACAAAGATCGTATTTTACCGCAGCAATCACATTTTATTGAACAAGCTGAGACAAGTGGCAAGATTCTTCAAAATTCTGTTGTAAACCATGTCATTGCTTATGTGTCGGCAATTATGGAATCAAAAAGTGCCATGGAAGTTGTTGTAGCAAATCCAACAGCAGGATCATGTGGTGCTGTTGGAGGTGTGTTAAGGGCCGTTGCTGACAATATAGAAGCGTCTTTCAATGACATCATTCGTGCCTATTTTGCAGCGGGGTTAATTGGGGTTTATTTTGCCAAAGGACCAGGATTCTCTGCTGAGGAACATGGGTGTCAGGTCGAATGTGGTGCATCAGCTGGAATGGCTGCTGCCGGAATTGTGCAATTGTTTGGTGGTTCTGCTCGTGAGGCGGTTGACGCTGCTTCCTTAGCAATACAGAATATGATAGGTCTTGTTTGTGATCCTATTGCTGATCGTGTTGAAGCACCTTGCTTGGGGAAAAATGTAAGTGCCGCAATGAATGCTTTATCATCTGCAACGATGGTACGCGCTGGATACAATGCGTTAATCCCTTTAAATGAAGTCATTGAAACAGTTTCTTCCGTGAGTGCTCAAATGCCAACGTGTGTGAAATGTACCGGTAAAGGAGGTTTGGCCATAACAAAAACAGCGTGTGCCATAAAATCACAATTATCGCAGCATTAATATTACCAAGAAACAGCATTTTTATTCTTAAAATAATGGTAATACATTCCAAATCTGAGGCATAAATCGTTATATTTGTAGACACATAGCGCATCTCATGATAACGGTTGAAAAAGCAATTCAAATAATTTCTCAAAATATTAAGCAATCCTCCTGTTTTGAGGAGGTTAATGTGTCTGAAGCAAGAAATCAAGTATTATTCGAAGACATAAAATCACCAATGGATATGCCGCCATTCAGGCAATCTGCAATGGATGGTTATGCTTTAAATTTACATGACATCAAGCAATATGAATTAAGGGGTGAGATACAAGCAGGAGATGAGGCTCATCCAGTTTTGAAAAAGGGAGAAGCATTCAGGATATTTACAGGGGCACCTGTTCCTGATTCTGCAAATGCTATTATTATGCAGGAGAAAACGTCTCAAATGAATAGTGGTGTTCTTGTACATTCTCAGCCATTGAAATCTCATAACATTCGAGAAATTGGTGAACAAATAAAAAAGGGTCAGGTTGCTCTACCTCAAGGAACTAAATTAAATACGGCATCAATTGCGTTTTTAACAACCTTGGGAATAATCAAGGTGAAGGTTTATAAACAACCAAAGATTGCAATTGTTGTGACAGGTAATGAATTAATTGAAGCAGGACATTCATTGATGCGTGGACAAATTTATGAAAGTAATGCGGTCATGCTCATCAACGGCTTGGAGCAATTGGGTTTTAAGAATATTAAAAAATACAAAGTTGTTGATAATTATGATAAAACCTTGACACTTTTAAAAAGAGTGATTTCAGAGAATAACGTTGTTTTAATATCGGGAGGTATTTCTGTTGGAGATTATGATTATGTGGGAAAAACCCTTGTTGAAATGAACGTTCAACAACTATTTTATAAGGTAAAACAAAAACCTGGCAAACCATTATTTTTCGGCATGAAAAAAGACACTGTCGTTTTTGCACTTCCCGGTAATCCGGCAGCTTCACTGACATGTTTTTATGTCTATGTGCGTTATGCGTTGGAGCTGCTTTTAGGAAATTTGAACTATTCTGTAAGTAAGACTATGGCTTTAACAACCTCCAATTTCACAAAAAAAGGGGATAGAGCACAATTTTTAAAAGCGGTTTACAAGAATGGCTCTGTTGAGATATTGGATGGGCAGAGCTCCTCGATGTTACACACTTTTGCAATGTCCAATGCCTTGTGTTATATCTCAGAAAAAGGGACATCAATAAAATCTGGTGATTTGGTGGAAACCATTTTACTTCCAATAACTTAAAACAATGAATTATAAAATTAAAAGTCGTATTTGGATAGAAGCTGACGGTGACATTTTACTTGGAGAAGGTAGAGTCGCACTACTTAAAGCAATTGAAAGTACAGGATCTCTTTCTAAGGCTGCCAAAAGCTTAAAGATGTCTTACAAAAAAGCATGGTCCCTTGTTGATAAGATGAATAAACGGTCAGAATTTCCAATAACATCGGCGACTATAGGTGGTAAAGGAGGTGGAGGAGTGCAGCTCACAGCATACGGTAAAACATTGATTTGCACATTTGAAACAATTAATGAAAATTGTTGGAACTTTTTAGATGGTCAAATGAAAGAATCAAAATTTCAATGATTATAGAAATTGAATACCTCTGGTTATTTTTATCATTGCTAGCAATAGTTGCATTTTTATATGCAAGTGTGGGTCATGGCGGAGCGAGTGGCTATCTCGCTTTAATGGCCATATTTTCCTTTACAACATCAACAATGAAACCTATCGCTTTATTGTTAAATCTTTTTGTTTCCGGGATAGCATTTTATCATTATTACAGAACTGGTCATTTCAATAAAAAATTATTTATTCCTTTTGCTGTGGCTTCGATACCATTTGCATTTTTCGGAGGAAGACTGCAAATAGACGCAAATATTTACAAGACATCTTTAGCGATATTGTTAATTTTTGCAATTCTTAAAATGCTCAATGTATTTGGAGTAAGGTCAAAGCAAGTTAAAGAGATTAAAGTTTGGCAAGGTGTCGCTATCGGATCCTGCATAGGATTTATATCGGGATTGATTGGGATTGGTGGAGGTATTATATTGACACCAATAATCTTGCTACTTCATTGGGGTAAGATGAAAGAGGCAGCTGCCGTCTCTGCTTTATTTATATGGGTAAATTCCGCAGCAGGTTTAATGGGTCAGTTATCCATTGGAGTAGAAATTTCATCTCAAGCATTTATTTTAGTGGGAGTTGCGCTTACCGGGGGGTACTTAGGAAGCTATTTAGGAAGTCAGAAATTTAATAATACAACGCTAAGGTATTTATTAGCATTGGTATTATTAATCGCTTCTATAAAATTACTGGTCGTGTAATGGTCAAAAAAAACAACATAACGGGGATTGTTTTAGCAGGAGGTAAAAGCTCAAGAATGGGTTTGGATAAAGGTCTGATTAAGATGAATCAGCAAACATTTATACAAGCTGTAATTAATGCCATGAGACCTTTAGTGGGAGATATAATAATTGTGAGTAATAATTCAGATTACGATCAATTCGGGTATTTAAGAATAAATGATTTGATAAAAGACTCTGGGCCTTTAGCCGGTTTATATTCAGGTTTGTGTTTTTCACAAAGTGATTACAATCTTGTACTAAGCTGTGATATCCCATTTATTAAAACAGATGTTTTAAAATATCTATTCAGTGCTGAGTACACAAAATATGACGTCGTGCAATTAAAAAGTAAGAAGAAAACAATGCCACTTATCGCAATTTATCATAAAAAATGTCTTGATTCATGTTTAACGCTGTTGCGGAGTAATGAGAAAAGGCTGCGAACATTAGTTCAACAATTAAACACAAAAACAATTATAATTGATGATACTTTAAGTCAATACGTTGAAAATATTAATACAAAAGCAGAATTTAAAGATTTGGGGTATGACATTGAATATTAAATATTTTGGACTAATTGCGGAAATAACAAATTGTAATGAGGAAACTCTTGATTTTTCCGAAGGCTCAGGTTCCTGCTTACTAGAACTACTTTTTCAAAAGTATCCGGCATTAGTAGGAATTGATTTTCAAATAGCTCAAGATCACAAAATTATATCTAAAAACACCATGATAACAGGAGCAGAATTGGCACTATTGCCACCCTTTTCCGGAGGATAAATATGGGTAGATACGACAGACATATCATGTTAAAAGAGGTTGGCCATGAAGGCCAATTAGAGCTTTCTAATGCCAAAGTATTAATCGTTGGTGCTGGTGGTTTGGGGTGTCCTATATTACAATATTTAACGGCAGCTGGTGTTGGCACTATAGGGATTATTGACTTTGATGTTGTTGAGATTTCAAATTTACAACGTCAAATTTTATTCAAAACGAGTGATATTGGAATAAATAAGGCCTTGGCTGCAAAAAAACAATTACAAGATTTAAATCCAACAATTACGATTGAAGCCTACCCAGAACGATTGACATCTAAAAATGCACTACAATTATGTGCTGCCTATGATGTTGTTGTTGATGGAACCGATAATTTTGTAACGCGTTATCTGATAAATGATGCAGTAGTTAAAACCGGTAAACCGCAAGTTTATGGTGCTATTTTTAAATTTGAAGGACAACTATCGGTTTTTAATTATCAAAATGGACCAAGTTATCGGTGTTTGTTTCCAAAACCACCAAAAAAAGGTGTCATACCAAATTGCAATGAGGTGGGTGTTCTTGGTGTATTAACAGGAATCATTGGCACCATGATGGCTAATGAAGTGATAAAAATAATTTTAAAATTTAGTGACGTGTTATCAGGGGTGTTATTATGTTATGATTCGAGAACAACAAATATATCGAAGTTAATAATAGATAGAAATCAATCTGAAATTAACCATATAATTAATCAAACAGCGTTGCAAGAAATTCAAGTTAACACCCAATGTGAACCTTTACTTGGTGAAATCACAGAATTAAATAATTTGATTTTAAATCAAATTGAGTTTATTGATGTGAGAGAAAAGCATGAGACACCAAAAATAATGTCACTTAAATATAAGCAAGTGCCTTTGGGTCAAATCAAGGAACATTTAGATATTATTGATTCAAATAAAAAGATTGTTGTCTTTTGTCAATCTGGAATTCGAAGTAAAAAAGCAGTTGAATTATTAAGAGATTCTGGCATTACCAATGCGGTCAGTTTTAAAGGGGGGGTTATGAATATGATTACAAATATAAAAAATATAAAAAATGAAAAATAAGAACATGAAAAATGTCTTTATTCAAGGAGCTATTTCATCAGGGTTTATTCAGAATTCTATTGCGAAGCACCAATCAAAAACAGATATTGGGGCCCATAATATTTTTTTAGGTCAAGTGAGAGCAGATATGATTGATGATAAAAAAGTTGCTGCTATTGAATACACGTGTTATCAAGAAATGGCGAACAAAAAATTTCATGAAATTAGGGAAGCCACATTTGAACAATTTAATTTGACATGCATGCATATATACCATAGTATCGGGGTTGTTGATACAGGGGATATTTGCTTGTTTGTTTTTGTGTCTTCTCCAAGAAGAAAAGAAGTCTTTCGAGCTCTGGAGTATGTTGTGGAGGAAATTAAATCGAAAGCACCTGTTTTTGGTAAGGAGATTTTTGAGGATAAATCACACCAATGGAAAGTTAATAAATAATTATGGTAGATATTACAAACAAGTCAAATACGCTCAGAATCGCTACTGCTCAGGCCATAGTTAAGGTCAGTGATTTAGCTACCCTTGAAGCGATCAAAAAAAATGTAGTTCCAAAAGGGAATGTTTTTGAAATGAGTAAAGCTGCAGGATTATTAGCCATAAAAAACACACCGAATATATTACCTGATTGTCATCCGATACCAATTGAGTATTCAGGGATAGAGTTTGAAATAAAAGAACTTGAAATAATAGTGACGTGTAAAATAAAAACCATCTATAAAACTGGTGTTGAAGTCGAAGCGATGCATGGTGCATCGGTTGTTGCATTAAATATGTATGACATGCTAAAACCCATCGATAAAAATATTGAAATCCATCACATTAAATTACTAAACAAAAAGGGGGGGAAGTCAGATTTCAAAGACACCTTAAGAAAAGAGTTTAAAGCGGTTGTTATTGTGTGTTCTGATTCTATTTCAAAAGGTCAAAAAGAGGATAAAGCTGGCTTAGCAATAATTGAAAAATTAGAATCATGTAATGTCTTAATAGCAGATTATATAATCATTCCTGACGAAAAAATAATAATTCAAGAAAAAGTACAGCATTATGAAAAATCAGGAAATGATCTTATTATTTTCACTGGTGGAACAGGCTTGTCAAGTAGAGATGTTACTCCCGAGGCCTTAAGAGATCTTATCGATAGAAAAATACCTGGAATTGAAGAGGCTATTCGAAGTTACGGTCAAAACAGAACACCTTATTCAATGCTGTCTAGAAGTGTAGCAGGAACAATAAATGATACGTTAGTATTAGCCTTACCTGGATCAACAAACGGAGCAAAAGAATCTATGGATGCTATTTTTCCTTCGGTTTTACATGTATTTGGAATTTTAAAAGGAGCAAGACATAATTAATGGAAAAAGAGAATAATATTTTATATGATTCGTTTGGGCGTAAACACTCATATTTGCGCATTTCATTGACGGAATTATGTAATTTACGATGCACTTATTGCATGCCTGAGGAGGGCATTCAATTATCACCAAAATCGCACATCATGACTTATGATGAGGTTTTTGAAATCGCTTCAGTGTTTGTGAAACATGGGGTAACTAAAATTCGTTTAACTGGTGGTGAACCATTAATAAGAAGAGACGTGCATCTCATTCTTAAAAAATTAGCAGAACTTCCAGTGGAATTAGCGATTACTTCTAATGCTGTTATTATTGATCGTTTTATAAACCTGTTTAAAGAGTGTCGCATTAAAAACATTAATGTGAGTTTGGATTCATTGGACAGTGACAAATTTAAAATAATCACGCGAAGAAATAATTTTCAAAAAGTATACGATAATATTCTGCTTTTGGTTAATGAAGGTTTTAACGTTAAGCTAAATGTTGTGCTGATGAATGGTTTTAATGATGATGAAATCATTGATTTCATTAAGTTGACGAAAACACACCCTTTGACAGTACGATTTATTGAGTTTATGCCATTTGATGGTAATCAATGGAATAAGTCTAAAATAGTATCTTATGAACAGGTAATGAAAACAGTTATGTCATGCTATGATGTTGACAAGGTCATCAGAGTGAAAGATGCACCTAATGATACATCTAAAAACTATAAAATAAAAAATTATCAAGGATCCTTTGCTATCATCAGTTCAGTGACAAACCCATTTTGTGATTCATGTAATCGTATTCGTTTGACAGCTAATGGAAAACTAAAAAATTGCTTATTTTCAAATAATGAAACGGATTTATTGACGCCCATGAGAGCGGGTAAATTGATAGAGCCAATGATTAAAAAAGCAATTCAATCTAAGTTTAAAGTTCGTGGAGGAATGGATACAATGGCGAAATTAGAACAGCCAGATTTACATCAAAACAATCGCAGTATGATTACAATTGGTGGTTAACCTTGTAAAGATTATCATAGTCCTCCTGAGTGTCAATATCAGTAATTAAATGTGTGGGCTCCACTATTTTAGCATGGTTTATGTGTTTTTTTATCACTTTTTTAGCTCCAAAATTTTTAGTCAATTGAGATAGTTCTTTGAAAAAAGAATGATGAAAAATGGCAGGTACACCTATTGAATTGTTTCCATAACTAGAAGTAATAATTTGTCCAGATTGGGTGTTAAAAAGTTTAATTAAATGGTGTAAGTAGTCTGTGTTTACAAGAGGTTGATCAGCTAACATTATTAGAGCGCCGTTATACTTAGGCTTAGCGTTCATAATAATTTTTATCCCTGAACTAATGGATGCTCCAATTCCAAACCTCCAATTATCATTACATATTAGGCTAATATTACGATGTCTAATATGTGGTATAATCACGTCGCGATGCGCTCCTAAAACCACATAAGTTTCACCTTGATTTAAGTCACGAGCCAATTGTATTGAATGATTCAATAGTGATGAATTTTTCCAAGGTAATAGTTGCTTTGGCCTTCCCATTCTTGAAGAGTTTCCTGCGGCTAATATTAAAATTGCAATATTTGAATTTTCAATCAAAATTAGTTTAATATGTTTTTTGCATGGATACTAGTTTTTTTCTCTTTCAGAAGTATTGGTTGTTGGTTTCTCGTTACTGATAAGATTTCAGCAGCTATAGAAATAGCGATTTCTTGCGGTGTTTCTGCACCAATATTTAAACCAACTGGTGCGTGGAGAGCTTCCATAAAAGAAGGACAAACTTCAGGGCAAAAGTCAATAAATTGTAACAGTAATTTTTCGCGCCTACTTGAGGGGCCAAGTAGACCTAAATAAGCTGGTTTGGAATTTTTTAATTCTATTAAATATTTCAAATCATTTGAAAAATTATGAGACATAATGACAACAGCAGTATGTTCATCTATTGGGTGAATTTCCAAGTGATTAGTATGTGTTGTGTAAAATGCGGTGGCCCCAGGAAAATGCTCAATTGACTTCATTTCAAGAGGTCCAGCGATTATCGTGACATTCCACCCGTTAAAACTAGCCAACTTACACAGTTCTACCGCGTCATGTTCTGCTCCAAAAATCATCAATTTAAATGGAGGAGGTAGCTCCTGCGAAAAAATTAGTGGATGGTCATCGTTCGGGTCAAAAGTTGATATTTTAAAAGAACCAGTCTTAAATTCAATAACACTGCCAATGATTTCTGACGGACCTTGTGATTTATTAAAATAGGAATGCACATAAAAAGCCTCTCTATTTTTTAAAGAATTATGAAAATATAATAGGCATTTATCGGAGGGATGAAATGGTTCAATTAAAACATAAAGAACTCCTTCACATCCTAAACGAAAGCGACCGTCATACGTCATCATTTTCGGAATACTAGATTCAAAAACCGATTGTGCTTGTCTTAAAATATCTTTTTCGACGCAGCCTCCACTGACAGCACCAATCATTGTATCGTTTTCAATAAGAAGCATTCTCACGCCTGGTTTACGGTATGACGATCCATCTAGTGCAACTACGGTTGCTAGGACACATTTTAAATTTGCTTTTTTTGCCTTTTGATATTCTTTTATAAGCTGCCGAAATTCATGAATCATAATGAAGGTGTTTGTGACATAGCTCTAGCCGAGAGGAATTGCTTTTTTCATTTGATTAATAAATGGTTGTCTTGAAAAGCGTTCTCCTGTTGCTTTATACAAAGCATTTGCAAGAGCTCCAACAGCCGGCGGAAGTCCGGGCTCTCCTAGTCCTGTGGGTGCAACATCACTGTTTACAAAAAACACTTCAATACTTTCAGGAGCCTGGTCGTGACGGATGAGTTGGTAACTGTCAAAATTAGTTTGGTTGGTTGCTCCGTCATTGAAGGTTAATTCACTATACATAGCATGCCCAATACCATCAATGACTCCACCTTGTATCATGTTGATGGCAGCATCTGGATTTATAACAATTCCACAGTCAACAGCACACCAAACTTTTTTGATTTTCGGTTGGCCATTTACTAAAATAAGATCAACAACTTCGGCCACATAGCTCGCGTGACAAAAATAAGCTGCTACTCCACGAAATATTCCTGGTTTTTTTTCACCCCAATTTGACTTTTCTTTGATGAGCTTTAAAACGCCGGCATAGCGTTCTGCATCATAATCGTAGTTGTCTCCAACAGGGTTGTGTTGCGCACGATTAAACAAGTTTAATCGAAAATCAATCGGATCTTGACCTGCTAATTCCGCAACTTCATCAAGAAAAGACTGCTCAGCACCGGCAGTAAAATGAGACCTTGGCGCACGCCAAGCTCCCGTTGTTATGTTTGTTGTAACATTGAATTTTTCAGCAGAGTAGTGGTCAACAGCACCTGCAGGAAATCGATTAGGAAATACAGCACCCTCGGGCAAACCTGAACCTTTTACAGAAAAGGCAATCAACTTATTATTTTCATCCAAGCCTGCTTTATACGTCGCTAAATAGGCAGGCCTGTAAGTGCCTTGTGTCATGTCATCTTCTCTGCTGTAAATAAGTTTAATTGGGGTTCCAGTTTTTTTAGATATTGCAGCTGCCTCTACACCAAAATGAGTATACAAACGTCTGCCAAATCCTCCTCCAATTCGTGTCATGTTAACAGTGATGTTTTCAATTGGGATATTGAGGAATTTTGACACAGATCCTTCTAAGGCCTCTGGAGTTTGGGTTGGACCAACGAGCTCAGCTGCATTTTCGGTAACATGAGCAAAGAAATTCATGGGTTCAAGTGTATTGTGTGGCAAAAATGGTGAGTAATATGTTTGTTCTACTATTTTTGTTGCTTTTACAAATGCCATAGCGACATCCCCATCTTTTCTACTGTCTACAACACTACCACTTTTTAGAGCTTTTTCTAATCTTTTTTGGTGTATTTCTGAGTTTTCGAGCTCACTTGTTGGTGTCCAATTTGCTTTGATGGCTTTTTTTGCTTTCATTAACGGCCACATAGCATCTCCAACGATTGCAATGAGCTCGTGAAACCCTTTTTCGTCCGACCAACTTGGCTCTTCCGAGGAAATATTTATTTTGAAGGCGTCTTTTACACCATTCATTTGTTTGATTTCTTCTTGATTAAAGTCAATCAAACGCATCCCAAATGCTGGAGGATGTGCAATCATAGCAACAAGCATTCCAGCTCTTTTAAAATCAATACCAAACAAAGGTGTTCCTGTTATAATTTTTTCTGCATCCACATTTTTTTTACTCGTACCAATAATTTTAAAATCTTTAATATCCTTGAGCGAAATTTCTTCAGGAACATCAATGGCAACAGCTTTTGATGCAATATCACCATAAGTTAACTGTCTGTCTCCATTCATCTCCGAAATGATTCCTTTATCAGTTTTTAAATTAGTTATCGGTACATTCCATTCTTTTGCAGCCGCCTCTAACAACATTCTTCTTCCCGTTGCGCCAGCCATTCTTAAAGCATTCCAACCCCTTCTAATTGATAGACTTCCTCCCGCAAATTGGTTTTGATAAAAACCTGTGTTTAATGGTGCTTGTTCCACCACCACATGTGCCCAATCTACATCTAATTCCTCAGCTACAATCATTGGCATTGATGTTTTGACATTTTGCCCGATTTCAGGGTTTGGTGAATAAATTGTTACCAATCCTGTATCCCCAATTTTGATATACCCATTGATGTCATACCACTCGTTTGGAATGGCTAAGTTTGCTTTAGAGTCTGTAACGCAACCAGCTAGCCAACTAAAGCCTATAAGCATGCCACCGCCAGCAGCAGCAGAAACTTTTAAAAATGAACGACGATTATATTGTGTTTTTATTTTTTTCATGAGTTACAAAGTTGATGCAATTTTTATGGCTTCTTTAATTCTGACATAGGTTCCACATCTACAAATGTTGCCTTTCATTGCGGTGTCAATATCTTCATCTGTTGGGCTTGGATTATTCTTTAATAGTGCTGCCGCACTCATTATTTGACCACTTTGGCAATAGCCACATTGAGGCACATCAATATATTTCCATGCTTCTTGTACAGGATGAGTTCCGTCATCAGAAAGTCCTTCAATGGTAGTAATATTTAGGTCTTGAGCGTTAGCTATTGGTATTGAGCAACTTCGAGCAGCATTACCGTTTAAGTGGACAGTGCAAGCTCCACATTGAGCGATACCGCATCCAAATTTAGTTCCAACAAGATTCACATGGTCTCGAAGAATCCAAAGTAACGGAGTGTCAGAATCTGCTTTTATAGAATGCGATTTTCCATTAATTTTTAAATTATAAGTTGGCATAATTAGTGTTTTTGAACGCGAGCCGTTTTGCTTTTGCGTATTTTTTATTTGAATCAGTAAATTAATAAAAAAAAGGAACTTATTCTTGATTTTATCATAGATTTATACTTATTGTATTATCCGGTATTACTAGCTTTAATTATTATATTTGATATTGAATATTCAAAATTTGAACATTATGAAATTATCCGTTTCTTTTTTAGGATTGATTTGCACTTTGTGCGCGATAACCGCTCAGGAAGCTGAAAGTTATTTTGAACCATTAAAATACAGAAATATCGGTCCTTTTCGAGGTGGTCGTTCAGTTGGTTCAGTTGGAGTTGTCAATGACCCCTTGACCTATTATATGGGAACAACTGGAGGTGGCTTATGGAAAACAGAGGATGCTGGTCAACGTTGGTATAATATTTCGGATGGATTTTTTAAAACAGGATCTGTTGGTGCGGTAGCAGTGTCTGAGTCAAATTCTAATGTTATCTACGTAGGTATGGGAGAACATGCAATAAGAGGTGTGATGACATCCTATGGAGATGGTGTTTACAAATCTATTAATGCCGGAAAAACCTGGTCTCATACGGGACTCAAAGCGACACAGCAAATTTCAAGAATTGTAATTCACCCTGACAACCCTGACATTGTTTTTGTAGCGGCACAAGGCGCTATCAATGGATCAACAAAAGATCGTGGGATTTATAAGTCTATTGATGGGGGTGAAACATGGAAAAATGTTTTGTTTGTGAACGATATGACAGGTGCATCAGAACTTTCCATGGATATGAATCATCCCGAAGTTTTATATGCAGCGATGTGGCATCACAAACGTGAGCCTTGGGTTGTAATGAGTGGTGGTGAAGGTAGCGGACTTTATAAATCTACCGATAGTGGCGAAACATGGAGTCAAATTCATGAGGGATTACCAGCGGAAAAAGGTAAAATGGCGATTTCGGTAAGTCGTGCAAATTCAAATAAAGTCTATGCTCTTATTGAAAGTGACAGTAATAAAGATTTAGGGGGCTTATTCGTCTCTGAAAATGCAGGTGAGAGTTGGTCGTTTGTTAGCGGAGACAACAGATTAACACAACGTGCATGGTATTATACTGAGGTTTTTTCAGATCCAAATAATGAAAATATTGTTTATGTTATGAGTGCGCCTGCACTTCGATCCATTGACGGTGGTAAAAATTGGGAGATTATATATGGCCCTCATGGGGATTATCATGACTTATGGATTAATCCAAATAATTCAAAAAACATGGTGATTTCTGACGATGGAGGTGCTGGAATTACCTTTAATTACGGAGAATCGTGGTCAACACAAGCTAATATGTCTACTGCTCAAATTTATAGAATCAATACTGATAATATGTTTCCGTATAATATTTATGGAGGTCAGCAAGATAATTCGTCCATTAAAATTAAGAGTAAATCAATTGGTGCAAGTAGTATTTCCAACAAAGATTGGGAAAGATCAGCAGGTGGAGAAAGTGCCTTTGCAGGTTTAGATCCAGACAACCCACGCTATGTTATGGGAGGTGTTTATCTAGGTTATATAGAAGTATTAGACACGAAATCAATGGGTGCAACCAACATTATGGCCGCTCCGAATCAATGGTTGGGGCGCGAGGCAAGAGACATGGAATATTTGTTTAATTGGAATGCCCCGATAATCCACTCTATCCATGAAAAAGGGACTTATTTTCATTGTGCTAATAAAGTTTTGAAAACTACCGATATGGGACAATCGTGGACTGAGTTTTCTCCAGATTTAACACGTGATATTGATGAGAGGCAGGGTAATGGAGGTGCTCCCTACACAAATGAAGCAGTTGGTGCCGAAAATTATGGAACGATAGCTTATATGATCGAATCACCACATGAAAGTGGCGTGTACTACACGGGAAGTGATGACGGTTTGGTACATATCACTCAAGATAACGGGATTACTTGGCAAGATATAACGCCAAAAGGCTTGGGAGAGACATTGATTAATGCGATTGATGTATCGCCGCATGATCCCGCAACGGCCTACATAGCCACTACTAAATATAAATTTAACGATTATACACCAGCCTTGTTCAAAACAACAGATTATGGAGAAACATGGAAAAGTATAAGTTCAGGAATACCCTATGGCGCTTACACAAGGGTAATTAGAGAAGATAAAAATAAGAAGGGTTTATTGTATGCAGGGACAGAGACTGGTATTTATGTATCCTGGAATGGAGGACAGTTGTGGGAAAGTATGCAACTTAATTTGCCGATTACTCCCATTACTGATTTGAAAGTACATGAGGGTGACTTAATTGTGTCAACGTCGGGAAGAGGTTTTTGGATTTTAGACGATTTAGGGATATTAAATCAATTTACCAACACTATCAGTGAATTGAAATTATATACCCCAGAGCCTGCCTTAAGTGCTGCTTGGGGAAGCCAACTTAATAGTAATGCCTCTGATGGATTTGATGATTTTGAAGGTGTTAATCCAGCAAATGGTTTAGTGGTTTATTATGAGTTACCAAAGCTTGAGGATAACCAAGAGGTTACTTTAGAAATTAGAAATGATAACAATCAATTAATTAATACCATTAGTTCTGCAAGAGATTCTTTGTACAGAGAGTGGGATGGTGGACCGCCTCCTGCTGCGACACTATCCAAAAAAAATGGTTTAAATCGCTTTGTTTGGGACCTTCGTCATCCTATTATGTCTGGTATTCCTGATACTTATATCGAAGCAAGTTATAGAGGACATCGTGCTATTCCAGGAACCTACAAGTTGATATTAACGGTTGGTGAAAAGACAGTTTCTACGAAGGCAATTATAACAGAAAACCCTCTCTATGAGATGCAGTCAGGACAATATTTAGCATATGACAACATCATGAACACAATGGAGGCTAAATTAACAGCCATGCACGATATGGTTAATACGTTGTTTAATGCTAATAATCAAATTAAAGAGATTGTTTCTAGATTAGATGCAGTAAAAGATGAGGCTTTAATTAAGAAAGGAACACTGTTAATAGAGCATCTAACAACTTGGGATGAGGAGATGATACAACGAAAGTCTAAGGCATATGATGATGTTGAAAATTTTCCAAATAAATTTACAGCAGAATATATTTTTCTCATCAATCAAACCGAAAGTAGCATCCCACGGGTCAATGATCAAAATAGACGCAGAAAGTTTGCTTTAGATGCACAATGGGAATCTTTTAAAAATTCAGGGAATAGCTTTTTAAACAGTGAAATCCCAAATTTTAATAGACTGCTGTGGGAAGCAGGCATAGGCGCAATTAAAATAAATTAAAGATGTTAGGCCTCATTTAAAAATGAGGCTTAATTCATACAAGTTCTTGTTTAAATTTACCCTTACTTTTTCTAACTCTTACTGCAACAACTTTATATTCTGGGCACATGGCTTCAGAATCATGGACATCTCCAGTAATATTATTAATCATGATTTCTGGAAAGTGAAATGTTGTACTTAAAATACCTTCTTTTACCTCATCTGTAAGCCTCGCTTTGACGTCAACTTTCCCACGTGGTGATTCTAAGCAAACATAATCACCTTCATTAATAAGATGATTTTTTGCATCATTTGGATGAATCATTAAATAATCATCTTGAAGTATTTTTTCATTGGCAGTTCTCCGCGTCATCGCACCACAGTTGTAGTGTTCTAACTCACGATTGGTAGTTAAAATGTAAGGATACTCTTTAGCATGTTCGGTGAGTTCTACTGTTTCTTTCCATGAATTAAATTCAAATTTACCTTTACCTCGTTTAAATTCTGTTTTATGTAAAATTTGAGTATCCGTACCGTCTTTTGCAACAGGCCATTGCAGGCCATTGATACCTAATCTGTCCCATTTAATACCTGCAAAAAATGGAACAATTTGAGATATTTCATTGAGCATACCATCAGGTGTGTAGTCAGGTTGTTGATATCCCATTTTATTCATGATATCCACAATAATTTGTCCATCTGGTTTTGCACCATTAATTGGTTTGACAACTTGCCTAACAGCTTGCACACGTCTTTCACCATTAGTAAATGTACCAGATTTTTCAAGGAAGGAGGCTCCTGGTAAAACAACATCAGCATATTTTGCCGTTTCGGTCATAAATAATTCTTGAACAATGACTAAGTCTGTTGCTTCAAGTGCTTTTATTACTTTTTGAGTATTTGGGTCCGTTTGAACGACATCTTCACCAATAATCCAAATTGATTTCAATTTACCATCAAGCGCTGCATCAAACATTTCTGGAATTTTAAGACCAATATGCTTGGGTACTTCAGCACCATAAAACTCATTATACTTTTTATTGACGTCATCATTAGTAACATCTAAATATCCAGCTCCTTGATGCGGCTGTACTCCCATGTCTGCAGATCCTTGAACATTATTTTGTCCACGTAAAGGATTAACCCCAACACCACGTCGTCCAATGTTACCCGTCATTAGTGCTAAGTCAGCAATTTGCATGACTGTAAAAGTCCCTTGAGAGTGTTCGGTGACCCCCAAACCATGAAATGACATTGCATTTGGTGCAGAGGCATATGCAATCGCAGCGGCTTTTACCTCGTTCCTCGAAACTCCAGAAATAGTTTCAATATGATTAAGGTCAATCGTTAATAATTCTCTTTTAAAATCTTCAAAACCCTCTGTTCTATTATTAATAAAAGTATCGTCTAACAAACCTTCAGTTACGATGTAAAACATCATCATGTTCAGTACAGCAACATTGGTTCCAGGTCTTAATGCAATGTGATGTGTGGCATAACGTGCTAATTCAGTGCGTCGAGGATCTAATACTATAGAAACATTATTTCCTTTCATGGCAAACTGCTTGAGCTTGGCACCTGTAACAGGATGCGCGTCAGTAGGATTTGCTCCAATCACCATAATACAGTTGGTGTCTTTTAAATCATCGATAGAGTTCGTTGCAGCTCCTGTTCCGAATGTGCGTTGCATGCCTAACGCCGTGGGAGAATGACAAACTCGAGCACAACCATCAATATTGTTTGTGTTGATAACGGCTCTGAAAAATTTCTGCATTAAATAGTTTTCTTCATTAGTGCATCGAGAAGAAGAGATGCCTGCTATGGAGTCGGGACCAAATGTTTTTTTATAGCCCGTTAATTTACTTGCAATATGTTCATAAGCCTCATCCCAAGTAGCTTTTTCAAACGACCCATTCCGTTTAATCATAGGTGAATTTAAACGCTCTGGGTGATCATAAAATTTAAATGCATAACGACCTTTTAAACATGTGTGTCCTTGATTAACTTCTGCATCATAAGGCGCTCGAATACTTAATATTTCACCGTTGTTAGTCGATACCTCTAAATTACATCCCACACCACAATAAGTGCAAATGGTTCTTGTTGTGTCTGTTGCTTGAATCGCTTTTGACTGAAAGACATCAGAAATTGCTGAAGTAGGGCATGCTTGAGAGCAAGCACCACAACTCACACAATCAGATTCCATAAAACTAGCATCCAAGCCTTTGATTATTTTTGAATCAAACCCTCTACCGTACATGCTTAAAACAAATTCACCTTGCACTTCATCACAGGCTCTAACACAACGGTAACAATTGATGCATTTGGATAAGTCTGAGGTCATGTATGGATGGCTTAAATCTTTCATTCTGTACAAATGATTATCTCCCTCTGGATAACGAACATTACGAATACCAACTTGAGCAGCTACAGTTTGGAGCTCACAATTTCCATTTACTTCACAGGTTAAGCAATCTAAGGGATGATCGGTTAACACTAATTCTATAATGTTTTTTCGCAACTTTTTAACAGTCTCTGTACTCGTGTAAATATGTTGTCCTTCAGATACTGGCGTATGGCAGGAAGCCAAGGTTTTGAGTACACCATTTTTTTCAAGAGCAACCTCTACGCTACAAACGCGACATGCTCCAAAAGGATCTAAGTTGGGGGCATCACATAAAGTTGGGACCAACTTATTATCTTTAAATCTTCGAATAAATGAAAGAATGGTTTCATGTTGCTCAATTTCAAAAGCTTGGTCATCAATATAGGCTATTTTACTCATAATCTTTTAATTGAAATAAGGTCTTAATTCATCGTCAAAATACTGTAAGGCATTGCGAACAGGTAGCGGAATTCCACCACCATGTGCACATAATGAGCCTTGCTCGAGGGTCGTCAATAGATCCGTAAACAATTTTCTATCTATTTTGTAATTTGATTGTAATGCTTTCTCTGCTAGTTCGTGGCCACGCTTTGTTCCCAATCTGCAAGGAAAGCATTTTCCACAACTTTCATATGCAGCAAAATCAAAGAGGTGTTCAATAAACTTCATAATAGGATAGTCATGAGGTACAGAAACTACTGAAGCATGGCCCATCAGAAAACCTTCTTGTGAAAAGGATTCAAAATCTAAAGTTAAATCACCAATTTTTGAAATTGGTACTAAACCACCAAGCGGTCCACCGATTTGTACAGCTTTTACCTTACTTTTAAAACCGCCGCCTAGCTCATATATTACATGAGATAATGAGGTTCCCATTTCTACTTCATACATTCCAGGGTTGTTAAAAAAGCTGTCAAGAGACACTAGTTTTGTTCCTGAGGAACGTTCTGTACCGATGTCTTTCCAAGCCTGCCCTCCATTTGATATAATATAATGTAAGGCTGCTAGTGTTTCTACATTGTTAACAGTGGTGGGTTTATTAAATAATCCTTTTTGTGCAGGAAAAGGAGGGCGAACCCTTACTTCAGGGCGTTGTCCTTCTATAGAATTTATAAGAGCTGTCTCTTCACCGCATATGTAGGAGCCCTGTGCTTGTATTATTTTAAAATTAAAGCTAAAATTAGAACCCTTGATGTTTGAACCTATGAGATGATTTTTTTCTAATTCTTTAATAGCATTTTGAACTATTGTTACTGACTCGGGATATTCAGCTCGAATATATAATATCCCATATTTCGCTCCTGTGACATAACCCGAAATTAACATTCCAAACAACACAGAGTGAGGTTGATGCTCTAATAAATATCTATCTGAAAATGCACCAGGATCACCTTCGTCAGCGTTACAAATAATAAATTTTGTAGGATTATCCTCGTTTCTACAGAATTGTAGTTTCAAGCCCATGGGAAAACCTGCGCCACCACGTCCTCTAAGATTAGAAATTTTTATTTCTTCCAAAACATCTACAGCATCTTTCTGAAGCGCTTCCAAGTAAGGCTGGTAGTATTTTTCAACACTTGTAAAAGGTTTC
The DNA here is from genome assembly GCA_905479065.1 of uncultured Flavobacteriaceae bacterium. Taxonomy (GTDB): domain Bacteria; phylum Bacteroidota; class Bacteroidia; order Flavobacteriales; family Flavobacteriaceae; genus CAJQLB01. The sequence goes on from CAJQLB010000018.1 coordinate 20,570, forward strand.
GTCAGAATCTCTTTACCAGTTGCTTGAATGTTATAAGTGTCTTGATTGAGGCCTAAATCAGAATCTAAAATCAGATTTAGTTTAGAGATGGCATTTCCTGAATAATTTTTTCCCTTGTAATGAAAGGCAGAGTTCTCATGACAACGCCCTAAACACGTCATGTGCCCAATATCGTTAGAATCAAAGCTGTCCTGAAGTGAGGTAATAACTTTTTCTTGAGTTCCAGCGCAAACACAAGCCGTACCGTTGCATACGTAAACTTGTTTCCCTTTGTTTTCAGGTTTTAAAAAGTCATAAAAACTTGCTGTACCGAAGGCATTTGCCTTTCCAATTAAGAATTCGTCAGCTAGTTCTTTCATTGCCTCCTCACTAGGAGTGCCTTCTTGATGTGCTAGCTTTCCTAACTTATCAAAGAGGTTTTCATTGACATCTTTTCTTCCTAATAATTCACTTAAATTAGTTGACATATATAATTAACTAGCTTTTGTTTGGTTAAACTGAATTCTAACTCGGTGAGGATTTGAGTAACATGTCGCTCTTTGATTTCTGCAAAATGCAAATAAGGTGATTCCCAGCTCCTTGGCATAATCTACAGCTAAAGAAGAAGGTGCAGAGACAGCGGCTAAAAAAGGTATTTGAGCTTTAAAACATTTAATAATAATTTCATAGGATATACGACCACTTACTGTCATGATTTTTGCCTCTTTTAATTGGTTACTTAGAATTGTTTGCCCAATGATTTTATCGACAGCATTATGACGTCCAATGTCTTCCATAGCAACTAATAATTCACCGTCAATAGTAAATACAGCTGCTGCATGCGTGCCACCAGATTCTTTAAAATCAAATTGAAATGTATTCATTTTATTAAATAAATTATGAATATGTGTAATGTCAATTTTATCTCTATCATCAATTGTTTTACCAATAAAGGCAAGATCACTTAGCGCTGTTTTTCCACATATACCACATGATGAAACCGAAAGCAAGCTCCTACTGTTTGAGTACCCTTCTCCTAGCTCTGATTCTGGAATACTTATATTTACAACAGTCACGACACCATGATTATTTTCTTCTTTAATTGAAATATCTGATTTAAATGAAGTATTCTTAATAATACCTTCTGCGTGTAGCAAACCCCTAACAAGCGCCGTGTCATTTCCAGGGGTCCTCATAGAAACCGTGAAAGGCTCATCATTGATATTAATTTGTAAAGCCTCTTCAACAGTTAATGCATCAACAACTTTATCAATAGTATTGTTGTTAAATTTTTTGCCTTCGTAGTGTCTTGTTGCCATATGAATATGGTATAATCAAAGATAAATTTACATAAAGTTATGCGAATTTGCCACTTTTATTTTTTTTGTTAGGTTAAACAAATTCTAACTAATCAATTATTTGCAATGTTACTAAATACGCACAATGGTCAGATGCCAAGATATCACAAATAACTTTCCGTTCTAAAACTTTCCAATAATGCCTTGGATAAAACAAAATATAATCAATTTTTTTACTTGGGTTGTCCGAGGGAAAGGTTTGTTGAGGATGTAGTTGGTTATAAGATGTTTCCCAAAGATTTTCTAATATTTTCATCGTCTCACTATGTGGTTCAGCATTTAAATCACCAGCTAAAACAGTTGGATAACGTTGTGGTGAAAATACCTGATTAATAGCTTTAGCTTGCATTATCCTATTTGTTTCGTGAACTAAATGATCTAAGTGGGTCCCTATAAAAGAAATGGTGTCTTTAGATGGTAAAACAGCAGTAATTTCTAAAGCTGCTCGTGGTTCATCACCAGGAGTAAAAGGTAAAGGAATATTTCTTGTGCTCAAAAAGGTGTGTTTTGATAAAATACCTTCACCGTACTCTCCGTCATTATAGTGCATTGCTCTTCCAAAGATAGGAGCCATTTTGGTGCGCCATCCTAGTTCTGTAACTAGGTCATATTTATTAGACCTATTAGTTTTATAATCTACTTCTTGAAGCGCTACGAAATCAGGATCAGTATCTACAATGACCTTTGCTATAAGATCCAGGTCGAAATTACCTTTCATGGTTTTTCCATGTAGAATATTAAACGATAAAAATTTTACAATTGTATTTTTCTCAGTCTTTTCTTGTGATCTTAGACTTTGATTGATCAAAATAATCGAAAAAAATAGAATTTTTAAAATGTACTTATTTATCACCTAGCTGTTTGAATTTAAAGCGTTCATTTGTTGAAGGCTCATGCTCTTGATCCATTATTTTGACAATTTTAGAAACAATCTCAGGATGGTCTGCGTGCACATTATTTTTCTCCAAAAGATCATTGTTTAAATTGTATAATTCAATATCTAAATTACCATCAAAAATATTTTTTCGAATACCTTTCCAATTACCTAATCTAACAGCTTGTTGGCCATTGTAGCTAGGAAATTCCCAATATAAAAATTCATGAGACTTCTGTTCTTTTTCCAATAATTCTGAGAAGAAACTTAGGCCATCAATGTTTTTAGGTGATGTTGTGTTTGCAATGTCACAAATTGTTGGCATCATATCATAACCTACAGATATATGATTGCTTTTGGAACCAGGCCTGATTTTATTTGGCCAACTAACAATCATTGGAACTCGTATACCACCTTCATATGTATAACCTTTTGTCTTTCCAAAACCATTAGAAAATGGTTTTGAACTTTGAAAATATTCAAAATCAACACCTCCTGTATATGTTGGCCCATTGTCACTAGACAAGATAATGACTGTATTGTCATAAATATTTAATTCTTTCAATGTTTTAATAAGTTCGCCAAGTTGATTATCTAAATAATCTATCATTGCGGCATATGTAGCTCTTGGGTACCTGTTAGGGAAGTACCCACGATCTCCTAAATAAGGCTCTTCATCGCCAAAAGTTTTTCTGTATTTATCAACGAATTCTTTTGGCGCTTGAAGGGGTAAGTGTGGCAAAGGAGAAGCGTAATACATGAAGAAAGAACTATCTTTATTTTTTGTTATGAACTCAAGAGCTTTTTCATGTATTTTTTTTGGAGCATAATCATTTTGGCTAAATTTTAGATAACTTGATTCATTATAAGGGTCTGCCAATGAATCGAGTTTGGTTCGTGGTGCGATTAACTCGTTATCTAGAAATATTTTTTGAGTATTTTCCCACAAATGGGGAGGGTATAAATTATGCGCTTGTCTTTGGCAATTATAACCATAAAAGTAATCAAATCCTTGTAAGTTCGGTATGCCCTCTGTTTTTGGAGCTCCTAAACCCCATTTACCAAACAGACCTGTTTTGTAACCTACCTTTTGAAGTTGATGTCCAATGGTTATGGTGTTATTCGGAATTGGTCTTTGACCCTCTAAATTAGGATCATTTGATGCAGCTACATAGTCCCAAACACTGCCTCTGTCACTCCACTCATCATTACCTCGAATATAGGAGTGGCCGGAATGTTTACCAGTTAAAAACATATATCGAGCTGGCGCACATACTGGCGCTCCAGAATAATGTTGTGTAAATAACATACCGCTGTTCGCTAAGGCATCCATGTGAGGCGTTTGTATTTTTTGTTGACCGTATATTCCAACTTCTCCAAAACCTAAATCGTCAGCTAAAAAATATATAATATTGGGCTGTTTTTTTTGCTCTACCTCGTCATTACAATTAACGGCAACAATAAAAACAACTAGAACTGTAAAAAGCTTTTTCATATCAAATATTTAAAACAATCCAGAAATGTTGCCATCATTATCGATATTGATATTTTCAGAAGCGGGGTGTGCTGGAAGACCTGGCATTCTCATCATTGTTCCGGTGATAGGAACTAAAAATCCTGCTCCAGCAGCAATTTCTATTTCGCGAACTGTAATCGTGAAGTTTTTTGGACGTCCTAGTAATTTCGCATTATCTGAAAGAGATTTTTGAGTTTTTGCAATACAAACGGGAAGATGTTCAAGTCCTAAGTTTGAAATTGTTCTTAGATTTCGTTTGGCTAGGGGAGCGTACTCAACATCATCAGCCCCGTATATTTTTGTTGCTATTGCCTTAATTTTATCTTGGACATTCATGTTCCAGTGATACATTGGAGTGAAATTAGCATTGTTTTCATCAACAATATCGATGACATGCTGAGCTAATTTTAAAGCACCTTTTCCTCCTTTTGCCCAGACCTCTGCCAAGGCTACTCTGGTGTTTTGGGATTTAGCAAATTCATAAATAATTGCAACTTCAGCATCACTATCTGATACAAACTTATTAATCGCAATGACAGGAGTGATTCCAAATTGTTTCACATTTTCAATATGTTTCTCAAGATTTGGCAGCCCTTTTTTTAAGGCCTCTGTATTTTCTTCGGTAAGATTTTTTAAATCTGCACCACCATGATATTTTAAAGCTCTAATAGTGGTTGTTAAAACAATAGCTTTCGGGGAGATCCCTGCACTTTGGCACTTAATATCTAAAAATTTTTCTGCACCAAGATCTGCTCCAAATCCAGCCTCTGTAACGGTATATTCAGATAATGACATTCCCATTCTGGTCGCAATAACAGAATTTGTTCCTTGAGCAATATTCGCAAAAGGGCCACCATGTATGATAGCAGGATTGCCTTCAATAGTTTGAACTAAGTTGGGCTTTATAGCCTCTTTTAGTAGGGCAGCCATCGCTCCTTGGACTTTTAAATCTTTACAGTAAATAGGTGTTCTGTCTTTTGTGTATCCAATAAAGATGTTACCGAGTCGTTCCTTTAAATTCTCTAAATCGTCACATAAGCACAAAATAGCCATTATTTCAGATGCTGCAGTGATGTCAAATCCAGTTTGTCTAGGAATTCCAGAAGTCGTTCCTCCTAAGCCAATGACTATATTTCGTAATGATCGATCATTCATATCCATAACACGTTTCCATGTAACAGTTCGAGGATCAAGGCCAACAGAATTTGTTTTACTTTGAATATTATTGTCAATAACTGCTGATAATAAATTGTGTGCTTTTTCAATGGCAGAAAAGTCTCCGGTAAAATGCAGGTTAATATCCTCCATAGGTAGTACTTGAGAGTATCCACCTCCTGTAGCACCTCCCTTAATGCCAAATACAGGTCCTAAAGAAGGTTCTCTGAGTACTACTGTTGTTTGTTTCCCCAATTGATTTAATCCCTCAGAGAGACCAATTGACATAGTTGTTTTACCTTCACCAGCTGGGGTTGGTGATATAGCGGTGACTAAAATCAAATTACTTTTTTCAATGTTTTGGGGGTTTATAATTGACTGCGATAATTTTGCTTTGTACTTCCCATACATATCGATGTCATCAACACTGAGACCTAATTTTTCTGCAATACTACTAATATGGGTTAATTGTATGTCTTTGGCTATTTCTTGATCAGTCATATTGATTGGTTTTATAATTATAAACAATAAGTTTCCATAATATTAATAAATTTATTTGGTATCCACATTTAGGAATTTGTATTTTATTTCAATATTCTCAATTTTTATAAAGATTCACTGCATAATTAATATTTGAAAAGTTTAATTTTGTCTTTTAATTATGATAATGCTAAAATAAATGAGTCATAGAGCAGGTTTTGTAAATATTATTGGAAATCCAAACGTTGGAAAATCCACGCTGATGAATGCTTTTGTTGGAGAAAAATTATCCATAATAACGTCAAAAGCACAAACGACGAGACATCGTATCTTGGGTATAGTTAATGGAGATGATTTTCAAGTAGTGTTATCTGACACTCCCGGAATTATAAAGCCCGCTTATGAACTACAGGAGTCAATGATGGGCTTTGTTAAGTCTGCTTTGGAGGATGCAGATGTTTTGATTTATATGGTTGAGATTGGTGAAAAAGTTCTTAAGGATGAGGATTTTTTTAATAAAATTACCAATTCTAAAATACCAGTATTATTACTTCTAAATAAAATAGATAATTCTAATCAAGAACAATTAGAAGAGCAATCAGAATATTGGCAACAGAAAGTTCCAAACGCAGAATTCTTTCCTATTTCTGCTTTAACTGGATTTCATGTAAAGGAAGTATTTAAACGAATTCTTGATCTTTTACCTGAATCACCAGCGTTTTTTTCAAAAGATCAATTAACAGATAAACCTGAACGATTTTTTGTTAACGAGAAAATAAGGGAGAAAATTTTGATGCATTACAAAAAAGAAATTCCATACGCTGTTGAAGTTGTGACTGAAGAATTTAATGAAGATGAAAAAATTATCAGAATGCGTTCAATAATTATGGTCGAAAGAGAAACTCAAAAAGGAATTATTATTGGACACAAAGGGGCTGCTTTAAAAAGAGTTGGTGTAGAAGCGAGAAAAGATTTACAGCGCTTTTTTGGTAAACAAGTGCATTTAGAGCTGTACGTGAAGGTCAATAAAAATTGGAGAAGTAATCAAAATCAATTAAAACGTTTTGGCTACAAAAACACCTAATCTCCTCTTATATTATAATTTAATTTCATGGTGATCGAGGCTGTTTTATTCTTTGATGAAGTATTGTAGGTCCCTCCCCAAGAATAGTCTTCATTTGAATTTTGTCCAGTTATTTGGAAAATTCCCATTTTTGCTGATAAAAGTTCACCCAAGACACTCGTCGAATTTTCTGATATTTTTTGTGCTCTATGGTGCGCATCATTGGTGGCTTTTGAAATCATTTCAATTTTTAAATCAGCCAGTTTTGTGTAATAATAACGTGGTGCTTGGGAGTAAAATTGAATTCCTTTATTTAAAAGCTCTGTAATTTCTCGTGATAACTGTTCTATGTTTTTCACATTATTCGATTCTATTTGTAAAGATTGTGTCAATATATAACCTAAAAACTCATCACCGATATATTTGCCATCACTTGAATATTTTGGTTTAGTTTGTTTTCTGCTCGCCACAGCATTAAACACAAGTTCTTCATTGGCTACACCTTTATCTAGTAGATACGTGTAAATTATTTTTTTATCTTTCTCTAAATCATTGTATGCCTTCTGTAAGTCATAACTTTCTTTTGAAAATGAACCTTCCCATACGATGAGATCTGAGGTGAAATCTGCTTTTCCTAATCCAGTTACTGATATAATTCCTTCACTTTTATTACGATTAACAAAGGCATTTGCAAGTAAATAGGCTGCAATAATGATTGCTGTAGCAAAAATGACGGACGATATGTTTTTTTTCATTGAGCTCATTGCTGTTTTTTTGTCTTATATGTACGAACCGACACCTTAATTTGGATGTTTTTATAAAACTTTACAGTCTAGAATTATCCATCATATTTTTAGGTTTTTTGTTCGCAGTGGAAACACTACCTTTACTGCGAATTTATTATTATGAGCAATATAGTAGCTATTGTCGGGCGTCCGAATGTTGGTAAATCAACTTTTTTTAATCGTTTAATACAACGACGCGAGGCCATTGTGGATGCAGTGAGTGGTGTGACGAGAGATAGGCATTACGGTAAGAGTGATTGGAACGGAAAAGACTTTTCACTTATTGATACCGGAGGTTATGTAAAGGGAAGTGATGATGTTTTTGAGGCTGAAATTGATAAACAGGTAGAATTGGCGATTGATGAAGCAGATGCCATCATCTTTATGGTTGATGTTGAAACTGGCGTTACTGGAATGGATGAAGAGGTTGCTAAACTTTTGCGGAAGGTAACTAAACCTGTGTTTTTAGTTGTTAATAAAGTTGATAATAATAAGCGAGCCGAAGATGCTGTTGAATTTTACAGTTTAGGTTTAGGAACCTATTACACCATAGCGAGTATCAATGGAAGTGGCACAGGTGATCTTTTAGATGCTTTGGTTGATTCTCTCCCAAATATTGAAGAAGAGGTAGCTGAAGAGTTACCGCGGTTTGCAGTTGTTGGTCGTCCAAATGCGGGAAAGTCATCCTTTATTAATGCCTTAATTGGAGAAGAGAGATATATTGTTACTGATATCGCAGGAACAACACGCGACTCCATTGACACCAAGTATAATCGATTTGGGTTTGAATTTAATCTTGTAGATACGGCAGGGATTAGACGTAAGGCAAAAGTAAAAGAAGACTTGGAGTTTTATTCGGTAATGCGAAGTGTTAGAGCCATAGAGCATGCGGATGTATGTCTCTTAGTTTTTGATGCAACCCGCAGTTTTGATGGGCAAGTTCAAAATATATTTTGGTTAGCAGAACGCAACCGAAAGGGCATTGTTATTTTAGTCAATAAATGGGATTTAGTTGAGAAAAATAACAAAACAACTAAAGATTATGAGCAAACCATAAGACAACAAATTGAACCTTTTACTGATGTTCCTATTGTTTTTATTTCAACGTTAACAAAACAACGTTTGTACAAAGCCATAGAAACGGCTGTAGAGGTTTATAAGAACAGATCAAAAAAAATTAAAACAAGTGTTCTAAATGATAAGCTGTTACCTCTCATTGAAAAATATCCTCCTCCCGCCTACAAAGGTAAGTTTGTAAAAATAAAATACATTATGCAGCTACCAACACCACAACCTCAGTTTGCATTTTTTTGTAATTTACCTCAATACGTCAAAGAACCTTACAAGCGCTATCTTGAAAATAAATTACGTGAGTATTTTAATTTTAATGGTGTACCGATAAGCGTTTACATGCGAAAGAAGTAAATCTAATTTTGTTCGAAAATGTATTTTTTGTAAAGTTTATTGTATAAAATGTAAAATAAACTTTACAAAAAGTAAAAAATAATATATATTTGTATTCTAAATAAGAAATAAAATTAATTATGAAAACAAATAATCTTTTACCAAATAAGCATAAATTAACCGGATGGATAATTTTTATTATTGGTTTAATTTCAATTCTGATTCTATCCTTATTCCCAGAATTTGAAGGATTTATTAAAGTTCCAGTTGTATCAATTTACCACGATGGGTTTATGAGTTCAGAAAATGATGGTTTTTTTAAACTTGTAGAAAATGATATTACAGGTGAATTGGCTGCCTTATTTTTAATTATTGGTGGTCTTATTGTGGGCTTTACAAAAGAGAAAGTTGAAGACGAATTTATTGCTAAACTCAGATCAGATTCTTTGGTTTGGTCGGTTATTTTAAATTATTGCATATTAATTATTGCGATTATGTTTGTTTTTGACTTTACATTTATGAATATTTTGTTTTACAACATGTTCACACCACTTTTGTTTTACATATTTAGATTTAATTATTTAAAATTAAAATCTGCTAATCATGAAGAATAGAATCAAAGTTGCTCGTGCAGAATACGATATGACTCAAGCAGATTTGGCTGAAAAAATTGGTGTGAGTCGTCAATCTATAAATGCCATCGAAAAAGGAAAATATGTACCTTCAACTGTTTTGGCCTTAAAAATTGCTAAATTATTTGGAAGAAAAGTAGAGGATATTTTTATGCTAGACTCTCTTGAAGATTAGGGTACAACTACCAACCGCCTGAGGCACCGCCGCCACCAAAGCCGCCGCCACCAAAACCACCGCCAAAACCGCCACTAGTGGACCCGCCGCCATTCCACCCTCCAAATCCACCTGAACTTTTCCGATAACTTCTTCGACCAGAGTTACTGAGTATGATCGCCTCGAGGATGTCTCTATGACTCAATTTTTTAAAACTTCCAGGGCCATTCTTTTTACCACCATTGTTTCTAAAAGCTACGAGGGCAATCAATAAAGCAATGATAATAACTAGAAAAACAAACTTTAAAGGAATTTTAGCTGTTTTAGAGATTTTTTTGTTTTGATACTCACCAAGTAATACGTTAAAAATAGCATCGACACCTCGGTCAAGACCTTCAATGTAATTGCCTTGCTTAAAGGATGGAATAATGTCCTGTTCAATGATTCGTTTTGATAGAGCGTCTGTCAAGAGATGTTCTACACCATATCCTGTGTTAATTGCTATTCTACGATCATCTTGAGCTAGTAAAATTAAAATGCCATTATCTTCTGTTGCTTGTCCAATGCCCCATTTCTCACCCCAAATAGCACCGAGGTAATTGATGTTTTCGCCATTAGTGGTTGTTATTGTGATAATAACAATTTGTGTAGAAGTCGTGTCAGAGTATTTTACTAATTTCTCTTCAAAATATTGTTTCTCTTTTTTTGAGAAGAGATCGATGTAGTCATAGACACTTGTTTGAATATTTGGCTTGTCTGGAACATCAAATTGACCATAGGACGTGTGTACTAATCCTAAAGTAAAAATAAAAATTAAACGTAATTTTAATCCTTTCATTCAGTTCGAGATATGGTATCTGAAAGTTCATTTTTATCATCGTCTGAAATAGGAAAAAATTGTTTTAATTGTTTTCCAATTTCTGCTACACCGTCAATGAGACCTTTTTGATAGTCTCCTCTTTCAAAGTGAGTTTGTATGGTGTTTTTGGTACTTTCCCAAAAGTTGTTTTTAACAACCTCATTAATGCCCTTGTCACCGTAAATTGCAAATGATTTACTCTGAAAGGCTACATATATCAAAACGCCGTTTCGTTGTTGTGTTTTGTACATTTCAAGTTTTGAAAACATATCCATACACCTGTTGTAAACATCGCTTGTACAGGATGTTTCGATATGAATGCGGATTTCACCTGAAGTATTTAATTCAGCCTTTTGAATTGCCATAACAACTTTTTTTTCTTGTTCAGGCGATAAAATAACAGTATTTATTTCAGACATTTTTATTGAAATTCAAAATCAATTTCAGGAGCTTTTTCACTTCCAATATCTGATTTATAATAATTCAAATCTTCAAATCCCAAAACGCCAGCAAGTAATGTATTTGGAAATGTTTTAATGTGTTTATTATAGGGCTCAACAGATTCATTAAAACGATCTCTTGAAACGTTTATTCTATTTTCTGTACCTTCTAATTGAGATTGTAATTCTAGGAAATTTTGATTTGCTTTTAAATCTGGATATCGCTCTACAGTGACTAATAATCTCGACAAGGCATTACTAAGACCACTTTGAGCCTTATTAAAAAGCGCGAGCTGTTCTGGGGTAATGTTGGCCGGGTCAATTGTGGTTTGTGTTGCTTGGCTTCTTGCCTTAATGACTGCTTCCAAAGTGCTTTTTTCAAAGTCAGCAGCCCCTTGAACTGTTTTCACTAGGTTTCCGATGAGATCGTTTCTTCTTTGATAACTGCTTTCAACTTGTCCCCAATTTTTAGAGGTAGTTTCTTTTAAATTTACTGCAGTATTATTAAATCCCTTAACCCAAGAATACAATCCGAAAATTAAGAGAGCAATGATAATTAATGGTAGCCATTTTTTCATAAGAATAACGTTTTGTGATTTATGTTTATGTAGTATATACTTTATAAGTAGGAACTCTTCAGAAAATGTTACAACTGACTTTTTATTTTTGAAAGTTGACTTTTAATGTTTTCTAGCTTACTGATGATTTCAAAATTACTTAATGATTCCTTTTTTTGTTCTTTAAGATGAATTTTTGCTCCTTCAAGGGTAAAGCCACGCTCTTTGACTAAATGGTAAATGAATTTAAGATTTTTGATGTCTTCAGGCGTAAATTTTCTATTACCTTTTGCGTTTTTTTTTGGTTTTAGAGCATCAAATTCTTTTTCCCAAAAGCGTATTAAAGAGGTGTTTACGCCAAAAGCTTTAGCAACTTCTCCAATTCCATAATATCGTTTTTCTGGAAGGTCTATATACATCAGTCTAGTGATTGGTTTTCTAAAGACGCTTTTTCAAGTAATTTTCCAAATTCTTCTGCTGATAAATTACCATAATAGAAATTTATTGGATTTATTTTCAAATTATCTTTAAATATTTCATAATGTAAGTGAGGAGCTTCAGAGCGACCCGTACTGCCAACAAATCCGATCAAATCGCCACGTTTTACTTTTTGATATGGTTTAACGTTGTATTTGTAAAGATGAGCGTAAAGGCTCATATAACCAAAACCATGGTCAATTCTAATATGTTTTCCATATCCCGTAGCTCTTGAGTCAGCTCGTTTTACAACACCATCTCCTGTAGCATAAATAGGGGTTCCCCTGGGTGCTGTGAAATCCATACCTGCATGAAATTTACGGACTTTGGTAAATGGATCTGTTCTGTACCCAAATCCAGAGGCCATTCTGGTTAAATCTTCATTTTTGACAGGTTGAATAGCTGGAATAGTCGCTAAAAACTTTTCTTTTTCTTTGGCTAAAAGTTTTATTTCATCCAGAGATTTTGATTGAACAACTATTTGTTTTTGCAGGATATCTATGCGTTTATTTGTTTCAATGATGAGAGATGAATTGTCATAACCCTCAAGATTTTTGTAACGATTGACTCCCCCAAAACCAATACGTCGTTGCTCTTCAGGAATTGGATTTGCTCCAAAATAAAGTCTGTAAATTGTGTTGTCTCTTTCTTCAATATTGTTTAAGACAATTTCAGCTTCATTCATTTTTTTGTTTAACAAGTCAAATTGTAGTTGCATATTTTGAACCTCTCGTGCCAATGCTTTTTCTTTTGGAGATTCAAAATATTGACTCCCGATGAACACGGATAGCATCCCAAATAGTCCAGCAGCTAGAAGGAACACAGTCGCGTACTTAAAAGTCTTACGTTTTTTACGCTCTATCTTTCTGTAAGAAAGAGTTTCAGAATCGTAATAATATTTTACTTTAGACATATCTTAATTTATTCTATTTTTGTAAGCATAAATAGAACGAGTTACAAATATAAAAATTGTTTACTACAATGAGCAATTTATATAAACAAGCTTAACATAGACACATGAAATCTCAGGACGTACGTGATAATTTTTTAAATTTTTTTAAACACAAACAGCATGATATTGTTTCCTCTGCTCCAATGGTATTAAAAGATGATCCAACATTGATGTTTGTGAATTCTGGAATGGCTCCTTTCAAGGAGTTTTTCTTAGGGCATGCTCAACCTAAAAATAATCGCATCGCTGATACCCAAAAATGTTTACGCGTCTCAGGAAAACATAATGATTTGGAAGAGGTTGGCTATGACACATATCATCACACTCTTTTTGAAATGCTAGGTAATTGGAGCTTTGGTGACTATTTTAAAAAAGAGGCAATTGCTTGGTCATGGGAGTTGTTAACCGAGGTATACGCAATCGATGAAAGCATGATTTATGTTACTGTTTTTGAAGGAAGCACTGATGCAGATAATTTAACCCTAGATTCTGAGGCTTATGAATTATGGAAGCAATTTATCCCAGAAGAGAGAATTCTAATGGGAAATAAAAAGGATAATTTTTGGGAAATGGGTGATCAAGGGCCCTGTGGTCCATGTAGTGAAATTCATGTTGATATAAGGTCTAAAGAAGATAGATTAAAAATAGACGGTAAAACTTTAGTAAATAAGGATCATCCACAAGTTATAGAAATTTGGAATTTAGTTTTCATGCAATTTAATCGAAAAGCCAACGGATTACTTGAAGAGCTTCCCAATAAACACATAGACACGGGAATGGGGTTTGAGCGTTTATGTATGGTTTTACAAGGTGTACAATCCAATTATGACACAGATGTTTTTACTCCGATAATTCGCGAAATTGAGACGATAACAGACAAACATTATGGTCACGCAGAAAAGTCAGATATTGCCATACGTGTTATTGCTGATCATGTTCGGGCTGTGGCATTTTCTATTGCAGATGGCCAATTACCAAGTAACACAGGTGCAGGATATGTGATTCGTCGAATTTTACGAAGAGCGATTAGATATGGGTTTACTTTTCTTGATAAAAAAGACCCATTTATTTATCGATTAGTCGATGTATTAAGTAAAAAAATGAGTCAAGCTTTTCCTGAGCTGAAGTCCCAAAAGCAGCTCATAGAGAATGTTATAAAGGAGGAGGAAATTTCATTTTTAAGAACCCTTGATCAAGGGTTAATATTGCTTAACAGAATTGTTGAGGAAACTACAGGAGATATAATACCTGGAAATAAGGCTTTCGAATTGTACGATACGTACGGTTTCCCAATTGATTTAACATCGTTAATTCTTAATGAACGGGATTTAAAATTAGATCATGATGGATTTCAAAAACAACTTAAAAAACAGAAGGATAGATCACGTTCCGCAAGTGAAACATCTACGGATGATTGGACGCTTCTTCGCGATGACTTTGAACAAGAATTTATTGGGTATGATTTATTAAAAACTAATGTGAAAATCACAAAATATAGAAAAACAACTTCAAAAAAAGACGGTGAGTTGTTTCAACTCGTATTTAATTTGACGCCTTTTTATCCAGAAGGAGGAGGCCAAGTAGGGGACAAAGGATACTTAAAAGATGCACACGGTGATATTGTGTACATACTCGATACAAAAAAAGAAAATAATGTTGTTATACACATCGCTAAAAACTTACCTAATCATTTGACAGAAACTTTCGAAGCTGTCGTTGATTCAAAACAACGTTACAGAACAGAGGCAAATCATACTGCAACACATTTATTGCACCAAGCTCTTAGAGAAATTTTAGGAAATCATGTTGAGCAAAAAGGATCTGCTGTTCATTCAAAATATTTACGATTTGATTTTTCGCATTTTGCAAAATTGACGGTAGAGCAATTACGGGATGTTGAAAATTTTGTAAATGCGCGCATTGAGGGAAGTTTAGATTTGGAAGAACACCGAAATACACCTATGAAACAGGCTATTTCTGATGGTGCTATCGCTTTGTTTGGAGAAAAATATGGTGACACTGTGAGGACCGTCCGTTTTGGACAGTCTATGGAACTGTGTGGAGGCACTCATGTGAAAAACACCAGTGAAATTTGGCATTTTAAAATTAAATCGGAAAGTGCCATAGCATCTGGAATTAGACGAATTGAGGCCATAACTAAAGATGCTGTTAAAGACTTTTATTTTGATACAAACAGAGCGTATTTTGAAATTAAAGACTTATTAAATAGTGCACAAGACCCAGTTAAATCTGTGTCAGAGCTAAAAGAAGAAAACACAGCCTTAAAGCGTCAAATAGACACACTATTAAAAGAAAAAATAAAACACTTAAAACAAGTTTTAAAGACAGAGTTATCAGAAGTCAATGGTGTTTTGTACGTTTCAAAAAAGTTAGATCTAGATACCTCGGGAATTAAAGACCTTTGTTTTGACCTAGGTAGTGAATTTAATAATTTATTTCTTTTGTTTGGAGCTGAAAATAATGGCAAGGCAACACTTACTTGTTATATCTCTAAGGAGATTGTTGCTCAAAAACATATGAATGCTGGTCAAGTTGTACGCGAACTTGGCAGACATATTCAAGGAGGTGGTGGTGGTCAACCATTTTTTGCAACTGCCGGTGGTAAGAATCCTGACGGAATTCAAAAGGCCTTAGACTTGGCCAAAGGTTATATTTAAAAAGCTTGTTGTAACAGCATAAGCAACAAACATGAAATTACAAACAATTATACCTGTCCAATTGACTGAGGATAATCAAATAGATTATGATTCAAACATAGTGCTTTTTGGGTCATGTTTTGCTGAAAATTTATCTAAGAAGTTTAATTTTTTTAAATTTAAAAACTCACAAAACCCCTTTGGAATTAATTTTCATCCGGTTGCAATTGAACGTGTAATTAATCATGTAATTAATAAGAAAGCATATAACGATGAAGACGTTTTTTTTTATAACGAGCAATGGCACTGTTTTGAATCACATTCGAAATTAAGTTGTGCTTCTAAACAAGAATTACTTGTAAACTTGAATGCAAATATTGAACACACTTACAATCGTTTGTGTGAGTCTTCTCATGTCATTATAACACTCGGAACAGCTTGGACCTACAGATATCTTGAAAAAGACATAGTTGTTTCAAATTGTCACAAGTTGCCCAATACACTCTTTTCAAAGGAGTTGCTGTCGGTTAATGAGGTGTATCAATCATTACAATCTATAGTTCGTCTTATCAAATCAATTAATCGCAGTACTACAGTGATTTTTACAGTATCACCTGTAAGACATCTCAGAGATGGGTTTATTGAAAACACACAAAGTAAAGCTCACTTAATTGCTGCTGTTCACTTGTTACTCTCTAAGAATAGCAAAGATCAAAAGACTTATTACTTTCCGTCTTACGAAATTATGATGGATGAGTTGCGTGACTACCGTTATTATACCGATGACATGATTCATCCAAATACTTTGGCAGTAAGCTATATTTGGAATAAATTTCAGGAATGTTGGATTGCCCTGAATGCTCGCAAAACAATGAAAGAAGTGAAACAAATACAACTAGATTTAGAGCATAAACCATTTAATTCAAATTCAAAAGCACACCAACAATTTGTCAAACAATTAAAATCTCGACAAGAAAAGCTTCAATCAAAGTTCCCAAATATTTTATTTTAATAATTTAAGAAATGTCGTTTAATAAGAGTCATGTTTAAAATTCCAAAATATTAGTCGAGGCTTGTTATCATTGGGCTGAAAGCGGGTAATCTGACGCTTAATCTACTTTAATGACCAATCATCGAAAATAAATAAATTCAATCAGAAGAGTTTTTATATTAGATATGCTATTAATCAATTTTTTAAAAAAGCGTCAGTTTTGTTTGTCTGAAAAGTACAACGGTCTGGTGCTTTTTTTGTTTAATAAGGCCATAAGTATTCTTTAATTATGGTTGTGCAATTAATCATAAGTAAATCATAAGTAAATCACTAGTAAACAACTTATATCACAACGTTAATTTGTGTCTTAATCGTCAAAATATGCACATCACTTCTTTTTATCTAATTAATTGAACTATCATCGAAATTTGTGCCTATGTAACTGTTGTGGTGATATATTTACAGTGCTAATAATCAAAAATTTTAAAGCATTCTTGACCTTTTCGAAGGGATTGAATGCTTTTTTAGTTAGTATACAGATAATAATACCTGAGAAAATAATTGCACCTCTTCAATGGTTCCTGTACTTATCCTACAATGATCAATGAAAGGAGGAAAAGCTCTTCCAATTTTAACACCTTTAGCTAACATTTGTTTTCCTAATTTATTTATATTTTGGTTGGATTTAAAAAATATAAAATTGGTATGTGATTTTATATAATTTAGCTCTAAGTGATTTAGAGTCTCATAGATCATTTGCTTAGCTTCCTTATTTTTTTGTAGAGAGAAGTCATAAAATTCATGATCTAATAAAGCTTCTTTTGCACCTTCAATTGCGTATACATTAGTCATAGCTACGATATTTGTTCTTATCTTATCTGCTAATTCTGGTTTTGCAACAAGGTATCCAATGCGCATTCCTGCCATCCCATAAACTTTTGAAAATGTTTTTGATACAATAATATTTTTGTCTTGTTTAACCAGCTCAACCATAGAGGGGTAATTAGGAGTATCGATGTAATCGTAGTAAGCTTCATCACTGAATACGATTGTTTTGCGACTTACTGAATTACAAAAATCCAACAATGAATTTGCAGGTAACAATGTGGATGTCGGATTATTTGGATTACAAATAAAAACCATTTTTGTTTTTGACGAAATTCGTTTTTCAATTTCTTGTAAATCGTATCCATAATTGTCATCAACAGGAACCCAGTTAATATTCGCTCCCCACATTTGAGCATATTGCATCATTGCCAAAAATGTTGGCTTTGCTGCAATGATTTCTCCACCGCTAGCAGTAAAGGTGATACCGGCAATTTTTAAACCTTCTGTTGATCCGCCTGTTATGACAATACTCTCATTTGGAACACCATGTTTTTTTGCTAAGATTTTTTCTAAACCATGTGCATATTCATAGGGATACCTGCAGCCGTCATCAAATACTTTTTGAATACGATTTCTAACACGTTGAGAAGGACCATAAGGGTTCTCATTTGAACTTAAACGAATTGGATCAGAAAGTAAACGAGGGTTAAATTTAATGTGCTCATTCGGAGTGAGAGGCTTTATAGAATTTACCCCATTTAAAAGACCGTAACCGCCAATTAAAGCAGCGCTTTTTAACCAATTTCTTCTATTAAGTCCCATATCTTAGAATTTGAACTCTAAGATAACAAATACAAAATTTACTACAATATTTGATTTTTGTAGGCTATTTAATCAATGTGGATAGTGAACTCATTCCACCACCATTTATAGCGTCAATGTTGTGATTTAATAGAAAACTCGTTGCCTTACCCGAACGCATTCCGCTAGCACAATATACAATGAATGAACCGTTCATTCCTTTGAGTTCCTTTAAATGACTTTGTAGCATATCTAAGGGTATATGTTTAGCACCTTTTATGGATTTATTGTTAAACTCTGCAGCTGTTCTAACGTCTAACAAGATGGCTTTTTTATTAAGATATTCGACGATTTTATTTTCTTTTTTCCCAAATAATGAATTTAAGAGTCCCATAGTATATAATTTTATTCAAATATTTAAAATATAAATGACACGCTTTGTAACCTTGGTTACAGTTTATGAAATTTAGCTTTATATAAGTCAAATTTCGTATCTTCAACAACCTAAATAGATTGATTTATCTTACATGAGCAATGAATAAAATTGAATTAGAAAAAACACATCAACGTATTAAGCCTTATGTTCACAACACGCCAGTTTTAACATCTCAAATAATCAATAAATTATGTGATGCTGAGGTCTATTTTAAATGTGAAAATTTTCAAAAAATGGGAGCTTTTAAAATGCGTGGAGCAGTCAATGCGATTCTATGCTTAAATACAGAACAAAAAACTAAGGGTGTTGTAACACATTCATCAGGAAATTTTGCTCAAGCATTGTCTTTAGCCTCTAATTATCTTGGCGTCAATGCTTACATTGTGATGCCGAAAAATGCACCAAAAGTTAAAAAAGCTGCTGTTAGAAGTTATGGAGGAGTTATAATTGAGTCAGACAATACAACGAAGGCTAGGGAAACAATGGCCCTAAAAGTTCAAAACGAAAAAGGAGCAACATTCATTCATCCTTCAAATGATACTCAGGTCATTTATGGACAAGGCACCGCTGCTATTGAATTGTTGAAGGAATATGATGATCTTGATTATTTGATGGCTCCCATTGGAGGAGGTGGTTTAATTGCAGGCACTATTTTAGCTGCACAAAATTACTCTAATCAATGTAAAGTGATTGGAGCTGAACCAAAGGAAGTTGATGATGCCTATAGATCTCTTAAGAGTGGAAAAATTGAATCAAATGATAGTTCTAACACAATTGCCGATGGATTAAGAACCTACTTAGGAAGCAATAATTTTCCAATTATCAAGCAATACATTCAAGAGATTATTTGTGTTGATGAAAACGAAATTGTGGAAGCTATGAAATTAGTTTGGGAGCGTATGAAAATAGTAATTGAGCCATCAAGCGCCGTGCCTGTTGCTGCATTAATTCAAAACAAGGAAAAATTTAAAAACAAAAAAATAGGAATAATCATTTCAGGAGGAAATGTTGATTTATCCCAATTACCCTTTTAAGGTAAAAGTGCACTTTAGTAAATGGAAAAAGCATACGTAAAACTAACGACGAGTAATAGTATTGGAATCATTGAATTTTTCCATCCAATGAAAAATTCAATGCCAACTGAATTACTAAAAAAATTGAAAAATTCAATTGATAAAGCGAGTAAAGATGAACAAATAAAAATTATTATTCTCAGAAGTGGTGGTAACAGGGTTTTCTGTGCTGGTGCAAGTTTTCAAGAGTTAGTAACTATAAAAAACACCAATGAAGGATTTGCTTTCTTTGCTGGTTTTGCCGATGTGATAAATGCTATGAGACAATGCTCTAAGCTTATCATTGTTCGTGTGCAAGGAAAGGCTGTCGGAGGAGGTGTGGGTATTGCAGCCGCAGCTGATTATTGTATGGCTAGTAAATATGCTGATATTAAATTAAGTGAATTAAAGATAGGAATTGGCCCATTTGTAATAGCTCCTGCTATTGAAAGAAAAATTGGATTGAGCTCATTTTCACAACTTACTTTGGATGCGCATAAATTTTATTCACCTGGCTGGGCAATTGAAAAGGGCCTTTATCAAAATATATCTGAGACGGTTGAGGAATTAGACGCATCGGTGTTGGATTTAGCGCGTCGTTTAAGCGCATACAATGCTGAAGCCTTGAGTCATTTAAAAAAAATATTTTGGAAAAATACAGACCATTGGAATGAGTTACTAGAAGAACGTGCAAAAATAAGTGGTTTTATGGTCCTGAGCTCACATACTAAAAAAGCACTAAAAGGATTTATCGAGGGTTAGTGGTATTTTGAACAATTGAAATACCGTCATCTATCAATTGTCTGTTTTTAGGAAAGTTTTGTTTAATGTGTTCCAAGTGACGTATGATTTTTTCACTTAAAGTTTTATGCGATAACTGTTGCGCCAATTCATACATTTCTATGAGTATAAGCCATTCATTCGTAAAGTTTTTTACCACTTGATTAAATAAATCAAGCATTATTGATACTGAAGTTTGGTGTTTTTCTCTTAAATCGCGTACGTTTTGATATAAATTTTCTAAGCTTTCTTGTTGCTTTGATTTTTTAATATTTTGCGAATGGTTACTCAATTCATGAGTGATTAAATTAAAACTAGAAAGGTCCCCAGGGCCAGAAAACGCAGATATGATATTTTTTCCAATGGCCATGTCATACTGCCCCCATTCTGGCTTAAATAATTCAATCTCATTATGGTGAACTGAGCAATTTTTGAAACTTATTAAAATAATCTTTCCCTGAAGATTTCTAATTCCAGTAATGATTTGACCTTTGACAGTAATATTTCCTTCAAATTCAAGCTCAACGATTTCTGATTCATAAATATCGTATGCTTTCAGGTCCCGAGGACTCATATCCTCTATCGCTAGATTAATTCCTTTTAGTTTTCCAATAGGAGAACCAAATCCACTAGTATGAACACTTGTTCCATGATTAATTAATTCTTTTCCTCTAAAAGACAGTGCAGTTTTACCAATTGTTTGAAAATATACAGGCTTATTCCCGCTACTAATGACATTATTAAAAATACCAGAAACTTGTATTCCTGTACTTAATTCAATAGTTCCAAGTGCATGTGATTCAATTAATTTTTGAATACTAGATAAGCCGCCAGTTCTTAGAGCCATTGTATTTGCAAACTCTTCTAAAACATAGCTTAGATGGGCAAAATCTGGTGTGACATATAATCTAGGTTGAGGTTTTGTAATATCAAAATTCTGGTACGCAGCATTGATTGTATAAGTGATTTTCTCAACAGATTCAGAAAGACACCAAGAACTTTCGCCTATGGACGACAGTAAACCTGCGCCATAAATTTTTGGAGTCTTTAGCGATCCAATTAGACCGTATTCCACTGTCCACCAATGAAGATTTCTTATCAAACTCATTTCACTTGGTTTGTCAATACTATCTATGAGATTTTTGATTTTTTTTTCTACTTCTAAAATTTCTTGTTCATTAGGGTCAGCGGATTCTTTGATAATTGATAAATGTCTCACTGCCTCGTAAATGTCATAGTCTTTGGCTGACGATATGGCTTTACTGCCAATTTCACCAAATCTTCTAAGATATTCTGCATATTCAGGGTTGGCAATTATTGGTGCATGTCCTGCTGCTTCATGAATGATATCGGGAGCAGGGGTGTACTCCATGTTGTCAAGCTGCCTAATATCAGAGGCAATCACTAACACGTTATACGCTTGAAACTCCATAAAAACACTTGGTGGAATAAACCCATCGACAGCAATGGCAGCCCAACCAATTTCTTTTAGAATTCTGTTCATGCCATACATGTTAGGAATTTTATCTATAGATATCCCTGTTAGATCAAGACCTTTTAGATACGAAGCATGA
This sequence comes from uncultured Flavobacteriaceae bacterium, assembly GCA_905479065.1. Lineage (GTDB taxonomy): Bacteria > Bacteroidota > Bacteroidia > Flavobacteriales > Flavobacteriaceae > CAJQLB01. Next base: position 42,374 of record CAJQLB010000018.1, read on the forward strand.
GCAATATTTTTTAAATGAGTGATGTTTTTACGCATAACAAATCGCCACACGGCTTGATCTATTGCGGTGTATTCATCATAGTTTTGTGGTTTGATAAATTGCTTTAAATGGTCAGGTATGCGCTCTAGTATCGTGTTTGATTCTATATAATCTGATTTCATATTGGTTTAAAAATATAAAAAATAAATGAAGATTTAAATATAAATATGAAGTTCATTGTGCTTTGGGGAATTATGATATTCTTTGTAAATTTAAAACACTATGAAGAATATCGTATCGTATGTTTTTGTGTTAATTTTTTTTCTTGGTTGTGAAAAAAAGGAGGTCGAAGTATTTGATGTAGTAATAAGAGATGCCAATGTTATTAATGTGTTATCTGGAGAAATAAAAAAACAAACACTTTATATCAGGAATGATCGGATAAAAAAAATCACCTCCCATAATTATCTCAATTTTACATCAGAATTTATTATTGATGCAACTGGTAAGTATGTGCTTCCGGGATTTTGGGATAATCACGTACACTTTAGAGGAGGAGATAGTTTGATTCAAGCGAATAAAGCAACCCTTCAACTTTTTCTTATGAATGGGGTGACAACAGTAAGAGATGCAGGAGGAGATTTAACAAGAAACGTCATGGATTGGAAAAATCAAATTCGTCAGAAAACACTTGTTGGCCCAACAATATTTAGTTCCGGTCCAAAAGTGGATGGTCAAAATAGCAGATGGGAAGGTTCACTTGTTGTAAGTCATAATGATGAGATTAATTCAGTTCTAGATTCTCTTCAAAAATTAAGGGTTGATTTTGTAAAATTGTATGATAGTAGTATATCAGGTGTGTTGTATTTAAAAACAATAGCTGAAGCATCGCAAAGAGGTTTGATAACCTCAGGGCATATACCTTTTACTGTTCAATTAGACCAAACTCTTGATGCTGGAATTGGAGCCATAGAACATTTATATTACATTTTAAAAGGATGTTCATCTAGGGAAGATTCCATTACTGAGGCCATTATTAAAGGAGATGAAAACTTTTGGTCATCAATGCCTAAATTGTTAAAAACTTATGAGCCATTGAGGGCTCAAAACGTGTTTGACAAATTAGTTCAAGCAGATACTTATGTCGTTCCAACATTACGTATTAGTGAGGTTTTAAGCCAGTTGGATGTTGATAATCATTTCGATGACGTATACTTAAAAGTAATGCCACAAGAACTTTTAAAGACATACGAGAATAGAGTTCTTGGATTTTTAGAATCCTCTGAAAACATTAAAAATGACAGAAAAGAAATACATGATTTTTTCGAGGTCTTGATAAAGTCACTAAGCGATGCTCATGTAAAAATATTAGCTGGTTCAGATACAGGGGCCTACAATTCATACATTTATCCCGGAGTTTCCTTACATGAAGAACTTGATGCTATGGTTCAAGCAGGAATTTCAAATTTAGAGGCTTTACAGACCTCAGCATACAATGGTGCTAACTTTTTGAAAAAGACTCAAGATTATGGAAGTGTAGAAGCAGGAAAGATATCAGATTTAGTTATCTTAGGAAGTAATCCTTTGAACGATATTAAAAGCACAAGAGATATCAAGTATGTGTTAAAGGGAAGTGATGTTTACAACCCTGAAATCATTGCTATGCAACTCGGGTGTTCAGACTGTTTAGGACTTAAATAGCTTTTTGATGATCTGTTTCCACCTATATTGGCGAATAAATTTGCCCTGTTCTGTGGTTATGAGATAATCAGTATTTTTAAATTTTGCTTGAAAAAAGCCATGTAAATAATTTATAAAACAGAGAATACTTCTTTTTTTGAAGGCCAATTTCATAGAGGCTAATAACGTCAAAGTAAAACCAAATCGAAGTTTATACCACGCTTCACCCTGTAAATATTTAGACGTGGTATTATAGGAATCACCTGTTGGTTTGAGATGTTTTACAATCAAGCAATCATCTGTCATAAAAGTCCATTGATAATATAAAGCTAACAGTTCGTCAATGGTATCCCAACCCATTGCAGTTTTCAATTTTCCTATATCATTAAAGCAGGCTTTTCGATAAGATTTTAATGCTCCTCTGATGTGATGTTTACCGGTTAAGCTTTCTCTAATCCATTTCTTATTTCTTTCAATATAACAATGTCCTGCTGCCATACCAATACGTTTATCAGAATTGTAATGAAGGGCTAAAGTCTCTAAATAGTTTTTTGGAAAAATTAAATCAGCGTCATATTTGCATATGATATCATAATTGTTATCTAAAAAATCGTAACCTTTATAAAATGCATTTATAATCTTATTACCCGGTAAGTGTTCATCAGTAGATCGGTTTTTAACCAATGATATCCAATCATATTTTTTACAAAACTCAGTAACAATTTCAGATGTTTTATCTGATGAGTTGTCATCAACTATTACAATTTTTTTGGGCTGTAATGTTTGAGCTATAAGTGATTCTAAAGTTAAATTAATAGTGTTTTCTTCATTATGGGCAGGTATGACAATGTAGAAAATCATTACTTAATTTTTTCAGCGTAAACAATATAATAACGTGGAACAAACCACCTTAGAATAGGCCTGACTCCAATTTTTCTTGTTGGATTAGTCCATTTTTGACTATCGATAATACTCCACCCTGTTTTTTCTAATAACCAATTAAATTGCCAATCTTCAAATTCATGGTAATGTCTATCCCAGTGGTCAGTACTACTTCTGTAAGCAGAAGCAAACCAAAGTTTTAAAGGAACACTGGCTACTAACTTATCCGATTGAATACTTTTTAAGACTTCAAATGGTGACAGCAAATGTTCAAATATCTCAAATGCTGTAACGACGGTCGTCTTGGATTTTTTAAGTGCTGATTGATCAAAATCTAAATCTTCACCTTTTGTGTTCGTGATATTAAGTCCACTATCAATCATGATTTTCGTCAATGGATTTGGAACACCGAGATCTAAAATAGTATCATCTTTAGTTACGTGTTTGTTTAGAAACTCTAAAGTTAACTTAAAGCGTTTATTTGGAAAAGTTTTTTCGTACATGTTGCTTTTAGAAAGCTCTAAATGTTATATTGTTAATGTTTGTAAATGATAGCGTTGATATTCATCCCTGCTCCAACACTAGCAAAAATAATGACGTCATTTTTTTGTATGTGATGATTGTCAAGTTTATTTCGTAAAATCATGTCATAAAGCGTCGGGATTGTAGCAACACTCGAGTTACCTAATTTATCAATAATCATAGGCATTATATCTTCAGGCATAGACGTCTCGTGCAGCTTGTAAAATCGTTTTACGATGGCTTCATCCATTTTTTCATTCGCTTGATGGATTAATATTTTTTTGACGTTTTCAATTGGAATATTAGCTTTTTCAAGACAAGATTTCATGGCAACCGGTACATGTGTTAGGGCAAATTCGTAAATCTTTCTACCGTACATTTTAATGTAACGACGTTTATCTGTAATGTCCTGATTATTTGTTTCACCAAAATAAATAAAATGGGCCTCGTCATAGGCATATGTTACGGTGTCGTGGCTTAAAATACCTCCCTGATCTTTTGAAGATTCAACAATAGCAGCTCCAGCACCGTCAGAATAAATCATAGAATCCCGATCATGCTTGTCTACGACTCGAGACAGTGTTTCAGAACCAATGACTAAACATTTTTTCGCCATGCCCGCTTTTATGAATGCTTGCGCCTGTATGACTCCTTCAACCCAACCGGGACAACCAAATAATATGTCATAGGCCACACATCGTGGATTTTTTATTTTTAGAAGATGTTTAACTCTTGATGCAATACTAGGTACTGTATCACTTTGCACAGTACCATGCGCGATATCACCATAATTGTGTGCTACAATGATATAATCGAGGTCTTCAGAATTAATATCTGCATTTATAATTGCCTTTTGTGCTGCAAGTGCAGCAATATCGGAATTGTTCAACTCATTTTTGATATAACGTCTTTCCTCAATTCCAGTAATTGCCTTAAACTTTTTGACAATAACTTCGGTTGAATTATTTATGACTGAACCGTCGGCATTTAAAAAATCGTGTTGATAAAATTTTTCATTAGCCTCAATTTGACTTGGGATATAACTTCCCATGCCTGTAATCTTAATATTCATAGATAAGTGCTATTATGTTACTAAAATAGCGAAATTAATAGCAAAACATTAAGCGCTAAATAGGTTTTAATTTATTTTACGATGTCCAACGATGCTCAAGCTTCCATAAATTCAGAGATTGGAGCACAGGTACATATCAAGTTTCTGTCCCCATAGGCATCATCAACACGACGTACACTTGGCCAAAATTTATTGTTGTAAACAAACTCCAAAGGAAAGGCTGCTTTGGTTCTACTGTATGGGAAGTCCCAATGGTCAGCAGTAAGCATTTCCATGGTATGAGGAGCGTTTTTTAGAACATTATTAGAGTTCTCTTTGCTAGTTGCTTCAATTTCTAATTTTATTGAAATCATGGCTTCACAAAAGCGATCTATTTCTTGCTTATTTTCACTTTCAGTAGGCTCAATCATGAGAGTTCCAGCGACAGGAAAAGAGACTGTGGGTGCGTGAAAACCATAGTCCATAAGACGTTTGGCTATGTCTACAACTTCAATTCCAAAATCTTTAAAACCTCTACAATCAACTATCATTTCATGGGCAGCGCGGCCTTGCTCGCCTGAGTATAGCGTATCAAAATGTCCTTCCAATCGTTGTTTTAAATAATTTGCATTCAATATGGCAATCTCAGTAGACTCAACAAGACCCTCAGCTCCCAACATACAGATGTAGCCATAGGATATTAAACATGCTAAGGCAGAACCATAAGGTGCTCCAGATATTCCAGAAATTGCTTTTTCGCCTCCCACTTGAATGATTGGATTGCCTGGTAAAAAAGGGACAAGTTGCTCAGCAACACATATTGGACCAACTCCTGGTCCACCACCTCCATGAGGAATTGCAAAGGTTTTATGTAAGTTTAGGTGGCATACGTCAGCACCGATGTTGCCTGGATTTGTCAAGCCAACTTGCGCATTCATATTTGCTCCATCCATGTATACCTGACCACCGTTGTCATGAATTATTTGAGTAATTTCTTTGATTGCTGACTCATAGACACCATGCGTTGATGGATAGGTTACCATGAGTGCAGATAAGTTATCTTTATGAAGCTCAGCTTTTTCTCTCAAATCATCAACATCAATATTACCTTCTTCCGTAGATTTCGTTACAACTACTTTCATTCCTGCCATAACAGCACTTGCAGGGTTTGTTCCATGAGCTGAAGAAGGGATAATACAGATATTTCGATGATGATCACTTCTTGACTCGTGATAGGCTCTTATGACCATAAGTCCCGCATATTCACCTTGAGCCCCTGAATTAGGCTGTAGAGAAGTTCCAGCAAACCCCGTGATTTCCGTTAATTGTTCTTCTAATTTAGAAAGTACACTTAAGTATCCCTCTACTTGGTTTAATGGCGCAAATGGATGAATATTCCCCCAATTATTCCAGCTTAGTGGTAGCATTTCAGCAGCTGCGTTAAGCTTCATGGTACAGGAGCCTAGAGAAATCATAGAGTGATTCAAACTCAGATCTTTACGCTCAAGAGATTTAATGTAACGCATTAAATCAGTTTCTGAGTGATAGGTATTGAAAACCTCATTTTCAAGAAATTTTGAAGTTCTTTTGACTGCATTCAATATGTGATTGTGTTCTTGTATTTTTAGTATTTTCTCAAAAGGTTTGTCAACTAATTCTGCAAAAATTGAAACAATGTTATTTAAGTCAGCTATCGATGTTGTTTCGTTTAGAGAAATTGTTGCGGTTTTTTTATTTGGATAATTAAAATTAACACCTTTAGATTCCGCAATTGTTTGGATGTGATCTGCGTTAACCTCAATTTTAAGGGTGTCAAAATATGATTTGTTTGTTTGATTGAACCCTAATTTTTTTAGAGATTTTTCTAAGGTGCAAGTGCTGTTATGAACCTTGTTTGCAATATAGCTAAGCCCCTCTGGGCCGTGATATACGGCGTACATACCAGCCATAACAGCTAACAAAACTTGAGCGGTACAAATATTAGACGTTGCTCTGTCTCTTTTTATGTGTTGTTCTCTCGTTTGCAGTGCCATTCTCAGCGCTCTATTGCCGTTAATGTCTTTTGTGACACCAATAATTCTTCCAGGAATATTACGCTTATAAGTTTCTTTTGTAGCAAAATAAGCAGCATGTGGCCCTCCGTACCCCATTGGTATGCCTAAACGTTGTGTAGTTCCGACAACAACATCAGCACCAAATTTACCAGGAGCTTCTAATTTAATAAGACTTAAAATGTCTGCTGCTACAGCTACTTTAATGTTTGATAAATTTGCTCGTGAAATAAAATTTGAAATATCCATGATTTCACCATGCTTACCTGGATATTGAATTATTGCACCAAAAAAGTCATGTGTACAATCAAAAGAGTTAGCATTTCCGACGATTAATTCGATACCAATTGGCCTTGAACGTGTTTTGAGTAATGCTAATGTTTGAGGTAACACCTGCTCATCGACAAAAAACTTACACACTTTATCTTTTTTTTGCTGCCTTTCTCGTACGGCAAATAATAATGCCATAGCTTCAGCTGCTGCAGTACTTTCATCTAAAAGGGAGGCATTTGCAATGCTCATCCCCGTTAGATCTGTGATCATACTCTGGAAATTTAAAAGCGCTTCTAAACGTCCTTGGGCTATTTCTGCTTGGTATGGTGTGTAGGCTGTATACCATCCGGGATTTTCTAAAATATTTCGTTGAATGACAGCCGGTAAATTTGAGGGATGGTAGCCGAGACCAATGTAGGATTTTAGCACCTTATTTTTTGAAGCTAATTGATGTATGTGTTCAAGATAGTCTTGTTCACTCATTGCGACATCCAATTTTAAAGGATGTTTGAGACGAATGTTTCCTGGAACCGTTTCTGAAATGAGTTCCTCGATTGAGGATGCACCAATGGTCTCTAACATGGCTGCATGGTCCGAAGTTCTTGGTCCAATATGGCGCAGAGAAAACTTTTCTGTATTCATTATAAAAAGATTGAATTTTAAATGACAAAATTAATGAAATTAATGTGGTTTTTATAAGCCTAAAATGAAAGTTTTTAACCAATTTAAATCATTATTAACAGTTTCATTAAATTTGTAAGGTGCAACGATTTAAACAACTTTTTAATTTTTTCATACAGAGTAGTATACATGTTGCGTTATCGGTCTGTGGTTTGGTATGGGTAACACTATTAAACTTCCACATTGGAGTTGATTTAAACTTTTTGTACTTCATTTTTTTTGCAACCATTACGGGATATAATTTTGTTAAATATTTTGGATTGGCAAAATTTCATCACCGCCAATTAGTCACATGGTTAAAGCACATCCAAGTGTTTTCTTTACTATGTTTTTTAGGGATGTGTTATTTTGCTGTAAAATTACGTATCGAAACATGCTTATACTTTATTGTTTTAGGAATGATCACTTTTATATATGCCGTGCCAATTATTCCAAAAAAGATATTCATTAGAGGGGGTAAGCTTCGAGAAATCAGTGGTCTAAAAATTTATGTGATTGCCTTTGTTTGGACCTGTGTGACAGTCATTATCCCTTTACTAAATGAAAATCATGAAATAAATCAAAATGTTTTAGTTGAATCTGTCCAAAGATATTTGTACGTATTTACCGCTATGTTGCCTTTTGAAATTAGAGATATGCAGTATGATAGTCTTAAATTATCCACCATTCCACAGCGTATCGGCATTATAAAAACAAAAATTCTTGGAACCTTATCTGCTCTACTCATATTTTTAATTGAATTTTCACGAGCTAATATTGTTGCTAACAAACTCATTATTCTGGGAGTGGTCTGTTTGCTATTAATCTTATTCTTGGGCTTTAGTCGTGTGAAACAACCATCTTATTACAGTGGATTTTTAGTTGAAGGTATTCCCATACTTTGGGCGCTTTTGATAACATTAAACTTTTAATTAGAATCTCCTGACTTAAAAGTTAACTGACTCCATAAAGCTACTTGTAATGAATACTACTAGTAATGATTAGTTTAGTAGGCCAGCGCGTCTCAACAAAGCTTCAGTTTTGGGCTTCTGACCTCTAAACTTTTCATACAAAAACATTGGATCTCGAGTACCTCCCTTAGACAGCACTGAATCTTTAAATTTAGTCGAAATAATTTTATTGAAAATCCCATGTTCTTTGAAATATTCAAAAGCATCTGCATCGAGTACTTCTGCCCATTTGTAACTATAATAACCTGAAGAATACCCTCCTTGAAAAATATGTGCAAATGCTGTACTCATACAATTTTCTGCAACGTCGGGAAACAAGGAAGTCTCTTTAAAGACTTCTAATTCAAGAGCTTTTACATCTGTTATTTTTGATGGATTTTTACCATGCCAAAACATGTCGAGTAATCCAAAACTCAATTGACGCATGGTTTGTAATCCCTCGAGAAAAGAAGCAGATTTTTTAATTTTATTGATTAAATCCATAGGAATAAGTTCGTCAGTTTGGTAATGTCTTGCAAATAATTGCAATGCTTCCTTTTCATAGCACCAATTTTCCATTATTTGACTAGGAAGCTCCACAAAATCCCAATGAACAGATGTACCTGACAGACTTGGGTATGTGGTATTTGCTAAGATGCCGTGAAGGGCGTGACCAAATTCATGAAATAGTGTGGTAACCTCACTAAAAGACAATAAAGATGGTTTTGTTTTTGTTGGTTTTGTAAAGTTGCAAACAATCGAAATATGAGGTCGTTGTTCTGTGCCATTGTGTTTGGACTGCGGCCTGTAAGAAGTCATCCAAGCACCATTTCGTTTTCCTTTTCGTGGAAAAAAATCTGTGTAAAAAATACCTATTAATTCTCCAGCAGAATTACTGACTTTATAGGTCGAAACATCTTTATGATATGTATCGATATTGTGAATGTGCTCAAAATTTAAATCGTAAAGCTTAAAAGCAATTGTGAATGCTCCCTTCAAAACATTTTCCAATTTAAAAAATGGTTTTAATTGCTCTTCATCTAAATGAAATAACTTTTGTTTTAATTTTTCAGAGTAGTAAAGCGAGTCCCATTTTTCAAGTCTTTCAATGTCATCAAGCTTTATCGCATATTTTTCAAGTTCATTAAACTCTTTTTGTGCTGCAGGCTTTGCTTTTTCTAATAACTCGTTTAAAAATGCTAGTACTTTTTTTTGGCTCTTTGCCATACGTTCTTCTAACACAAACTCTGCATGTGTTTGGTAGCCCAATAATGTTGCACGTCTATATCTGAGTTTAGCTATTTGTAAAACAATGTCTTGATTATCATATTGATTATTTTTGAAACCTTTTTTTCCAAATGCCAGCGCTAATTTCTTTCTAAGATCACGATTGTGTGCATAAGTCATAAAAGGCACGTAACTTGGGTAATCGAGGGTTATCATCCAACCATCTTCATTACTGTTTTCTGCCAATTGCCTTGCTGATTCTTTCACATCTTCTGGTAATCCAGCGAGATCTTGTTTCTGTTTAATGATCATCTTAAAATGATTACTTTCAGCAAGTAAATTCTCTCCAAATTGTAATTTTAATTGACTTAATTTTTTGTCAATATTTCGCAGCTCATCTTTTTCTGAATTTGTAAGATTTGCGCCATTTCTTGAAAAACTCTTGTAGCGTTGGTCAAGTAATGTTTTTTGTTCTTCATTTAACATTTCATTATTTGAATTATAAACAGTTTTAACGCGTTCAAACAATGAGGTGTTTAACATGACGTCATTTCCAAAACTAGACAGAAGAGGAGAGACTTTTTGTGCAATTTCTTGAATGGTTTCGTTCGTCTCGGCAGCATTAATATTAAAAAATAAACTTGAAATCCTATCTAATTCTTGGCCTGAAAATTCTAGTGCTTCAATGGTGTTTTTAAAAGAAGGAATCTCCTTATTGTTAGTAATGTTGTCTATCTCTTTTTGCGCTTTTTTGATTGCAATTTTAAATGCAGGTAAAAAGTCTTCGTCTAAAATTTGTTTAAATGGAGCAGTATTATAAGGTGTTGAAAAATCTTTATTTAGAACGGACATATGACATTAAATGGTTTAAAATATAAGTTTTAAGATGTGTTTTTAAAAAGATAAATATGCTTTTATTCGTGTATAGTAATCAATTAAATGTTATCAATAGTAATTAACAATTTGACAGAGTGAATACAATATTTATTAATTTTAGGCTAACTTTTATAGAGTATAACTCTTATAAATTTTTGATTAATAGCGATTTAAAGCCTCAGTTATTTCTGGGGCTTTAATGATGAATATTCTTAGAGGCCTTGTGAACTTTTAATTTTAGGCCTTCTTTGTAGGCTTCAATTTTATCGCGAACACAGGTATCTGAAGTGCCAATTATTTGCCCTGCTAAAATTCCAGCATTTTTTCCACCATCCAATGCCACGGTAGCAACAGGAACGCCCCCCGGCATTTGTAAAATTGATAAAATTGAATCCCAGCCATCAATTGAATTTCTTGATTTTATTGGGACACCGATAACAGGTAATGGTGATAATGCTGCAATCATTCCTGGTAAATGTGCAGCACCGCCTGCACCTGCAATTATAACCTTTAATCCTTTTTTATGGGCATTTTTTCCATAATCAAATAATTTTTCTGGGGTTCTGTGTGCAGATACAATATCAACCTCAAATTTAATATCAAGACCCTCTAAAATGTCTATGGCCTCTTGCATAATTGGAAGATCACTGTCACTTCCCATAATAATTCCAACTAGTATCATACTTATTCACTTATTACTTTTATAGTACTTTTTACTTTTTCTGCTATTCTTCTTGCTTTATCCATCTGTTGATTAACAATCGTGACATGGCCCATTTTTCTGAATGGGCGTGTTTGTTTTTTTCCATAAATGTGGGGTGTTACTCCGTCCATTTTTAATATCTCATCTATGTTTTTATATCGTACATCACCGATATGATTTTCAGCTCCTACAAGATTAACCATAACACCTGCAATTTTACTGTCAGTGTTGCCCAGAGGTAAGTCTAAAATGGCTCTTAAATGTTGCTCAAATTGTGACGTGTAACTGGTTTCAATTGTATGATGTCCTGAATTGTGTGGTCTAGGAGCTACTTCATTTACTAAAATATCATTATTTTCAGTTTGAAACATTTCTACTGCCAAAAGTCCAACATGATTATATGCTTCAGAAGTTTTCAAGGCTACAGATTCTGCTTTGTCTGCAATCTCTTTTGGAATTCTTGCCGGACATATGACATATTCTACTTGATTTGCCTCAGGATGAAATTCCATTTCAACTATGGGGTAAGCTTTCGATTCTCCTTGTTTATTCCTAGTCACGATGACTGATAATTCGTTTTTAAATGGAATTAATTCCTCTGTGATACATTCAACATTAGGCAAGGAATGTAAGTCAGTAAATTGTCTTACTATTTTTACGCCATTTCCATCGTAACCAAATTGAGCACTTTTCCATACAAATGGAAAACTTAGGGTATCGTGTTCTATGGCTGTTGTGATTTCATCTTTGTATGCAAATCTAGAGAAGGATGCTGTCGGGATATTATGGTCTAAATAAAATAGTTTTTGTGTGGCTTTATTTTGAATAATTCTTAAAGTTCTTGCAGATGGAAACACTTGGATGCCATTTTTTTCTAAATCTTCAAGAGCGTTAATATTGACATTTTCGATTTCAATTGTTAAAATATCGACCTTGGATCCAAAATCGTAAACGGTTCTGTAATCCATCAGATCTCCAACATGAAATTCATTACAAGCAATTCTGCTTGGTGCTTCATTACTTGGGTCTAGTACACAGGTGTATACGTCATATTTTCTGGTTTCATTTAAAAGCATTTTACCTAGTTGTCCTCCACCGAGAATACCTAATTTAAATGCAGATGAAAAATAATTTTGATTACTTGATTGATTCACCTCAATTTATTTATGTTACAAAAATACACTTAAATATGAAATCGCATATAAAATCCTAAATCAAAAAACCTTAAAAACATAATCAATTGATTATCTTTGCCCCTTACATTTATTCATATCAGTGATAAAGCTTCACGACAAATATTTCAAACCTTTTATTTCTTCTGAAGAAATTGACAGTGCTATCTCGAAATTAGTAGACCAAATCTCGACTGATTTGGGTGACGAAATACCTGTTTTTGTTGGTATTCTCAATGGATCTTTTATGTTTGTAAGTGATTTTGTAAAAAAATACCCAAAGCCTTGTGAGGTTACATTTATAAAATTAGCCTCGTATGAAGGTTTAAAGTCTACAGAAGACATTCAGAGACTGATAGGGCTCACACAAGATTTGACAGGAAGGACCGTTGTCATCCTTGAAGACATCATAGATTCAGGTAAAACGATGTTTGAGGTGCATAGAATCTTCAAAAATGAAAAGGTTAAACGATTGGTTATTGCCACATTGTTTTACAAACCACAGGCCTACAAAGAGGATTTTAAAATTCATCACATAGGGATGAATATCCCCGACAAATTTATTGTAGGTTTTGGTTTGGACTATGATCAATTAGGAAGAGATTTACCAGAAATTTATCAAATCATAACTACAGAACACATGACAAATATTGTCCTATTTGGACCTCCAGGTGCTGGAAAGGGAACACAAGCGGTTTATTTAAGAGATCATTACGATTTAGTTCATATTTCTACTGGAGACGTATTTCGATATAACATTAAAAATGAAACGGCTTTAGGACTTTTAGCGAAATCATACATGGATAAAGGGGAGTTAGTGCCAGATGAGGTAACTATTAATATGCTGAGTGCCGAGGTAGATAAAAATGCTGACGCAAAGGGATTTATATTTGACGGATTTCCTCGAACAAAAGCGCAAGCTGAATCGTTAGATGAATTAATGAACACCAAAGATTCGAAAATAAATGCAATGATTGCTCTAGAAGTTGATGACAACATATTAATTCAGCGACTGCTTGAGCGAGGAAAGACTAGTGGTAGACCTGACGATGCTGACGAATCAATCATTAAAAATCGTATTTCAGAGTACTACCAAAAAACGGCTGTTTTAAAAGATTTTTATGCAAATCAGAATAAATATTTTGGATTAGATGGCGTAGGAACTATAGAGGATATCACAACGCGCTTAAAGCTTGTTATTGACATTTTATAATCGGTGTCAAAATTAATTAACTAATAGAATTTGCTTTTAAAGCAAAACTTTTGATAAAAAGACATGACTGAAGGTAACTTTGTAGATTATGTAAAAATTCATGCTACATCCGGAAATGGAGGTAAAGGATCTGTTCATTTACACAGAGAGAAATTTATCACAAAAGGAGGTCCTGATGGAGGTGATGGAGGTCGTGGAGGTCATATTATACTGAAAGGAAACGAGAATTTATGGACACTTTACCATTTAAAGTTTAAGAAACACTTTAAAGCAGGTCACGGTGATCATGGGAGTAAAAGTCGAAGTACTGGTGCTGACGGTCAAGATGTTTTTATTGATGTTCCTTTGGGAACAGTCGTAAGAGACTCAGAAACGAGTGAGGTACTTTTTGAGATAACTGAAACAAATGAAGAAAGGATATTGTGTGAAGGAGGTAAAGGAGGCCGTGGCAATTGGCATTTTAAAAATTCTGTTAACCAAACACCGCGATATGCACAGCCAGGAATCCCCTTGGAGGAGAAACGTGTTACTTTAGAATTGAAAATTTTGGCCGATGTTGGACTTGTAGGATTCCCAAACGCAGGAAAATCGACGCTACTCTCTGTGGTGACCTCTGCAACGCCAAAAATTGCAGATTATGAGTTTACAACATTGAAGCCTAATTTAGGAATCGTTAAGTATCGTGATTTTCAAACATTTGTAATGGCAGACATTCCTGGGATAATAGAAGGGGCGGCAGAAGGAAAAGGACTTGGACATTATTTTTTGAGGCATATTGAGCGTAATTCAAGTTTATTGTTTTTAATTCCTGCAGATGCAAAAAACATTAGGAAGCAATACGACATTTTATTAGATGAATTGAGACGTTATAATCCAGAAATGTTAGATAAGAGCCGTTTAATAGCCATATCTAAATGTGATATGCTAGATGCTGAATTAAAAAGTGAATTAAAAATAGAACTTGATAATGAGCTTCCAGTTGATTATGTGTTTATATCCTCAGTTGCCCAGCAGGGCTTAAATAAATTGAAGGATAAATTATGGAGTATGTTAAATTCATAATGTCTTAAAAAATAATTACTAAGAAGACGATTTCGACTGTTGACGAATGTAAGACGATAATAATGATATCGTTTTAAGCTCAAGAATAAAGTTCAATTTTATATGTAAGCTCACCATACACATGAAAAAAACGTTGCTATTACTTTTGTTTCCGATGATAGTTATTTCACAACCAACGATCCAGAAAATTGAGCGTTTAATTGCGCAACAAAAATTAAGTGAAGCAGAAATATTAGCGGTTGATTACAATAATCATAACCCACTTGATTTGTCAACTATCGAATTATTGGGAGATGTATATGGTCATCAAAAGAAGTGGGATGAAGCCATTATTCAATACAAAAAACTCGTTGACACGGAAAAATTAAATGCTAATTACCAATTTAAGTATGGTGGGGTTCTTGGTATGAAAGCTTTGACTGTAAATAAATTTAAGGCTTTACCCATTATAAACCAAGCAAAAACTGCGTTCTTAACTGCTGCTAATTTGGACTCAACACACATTGAAGTAAGGTGGGCTTTAGTGAAGTTATATATGCAACTTCCGGGGATTGTTGGTGGAAGTAAAAGGAAATCAGTAATCTATGCTCAAGAATTAGAAAGTCTTTCAAAAGTAGATGGATTATTAGCAAAAGCCTATATCAATGAATATGATAAAAAACCATTAGTAGCAGAGTTTTACTATCAGAAAGCTGTCGAGGTCGGAGGTTCTCCTCATTGTTACGATAAATTGATAAGTTTTTATTTGTCTTTAGATGAGTTTAATAAGGCAATACTGACTATTGAGGACGCTTACAGAAAACATCGGCAAAATAACTTAATGTATCAACTCGGTGAATTGTCTTCAATTCATAAAATTGAACTGAATAAGGGAGAGTTAAGCATCAAGAAATTTATTGATAATTACTCAAAAGAAGATGTTGTATCTGTTGAGTGGGCATACTTGAGATTAGCACAAATACAGAAATATAATAATAACATACCTGATGCTATAGAAAATGTCAATAGGGCCTTGCTTATTTGTCCTGATTTTAAAGAAGCAAAAAAAGAAAGAGCATTAATATTGTCACTTTGAATTTGGAATTTGAACTTTGTTTGGTGAACTTTGTTTTTGAATAAGCGGCTTATGAATGTACATTTTATAGCTATTGGCGGTGCAGCTATGCACAATCTAGCCATAGCACTTCACAACAAAGGATATCAAATAACTGGAAGTGACGATACCATTTTTGACCCTTCAAAATCTAGACTACATGCCAAAGGATTATTACCCAGTAGCTTTGGGTGGTATCCTGAAAAAATATCCAGTAATTTAGATGCTATCGTATTAGGGATGCATGCTAAATCAGATAACCCAGAATTAATAAAAGCACAGTCACTCGATTTAAAAATATATAGCTATCCAGAATTTTTGTTTGAGCAATCTAAAAATAAAACTCGTGTTGTTATTGGTGGGAGTCATGGTAAGACGACCATTACCTCCATGATTTTACATGTAATGCATTATCATGGTCAAGATGTGGATTATATGGTTGGTGCTCAATTAAAAGGGTTTGATGTCATGGTAAAACTGACTGATGAAAACGATTTCATAGTGTTGGAGGGAGATGAGTATTTGAGTTCACCGATTGATAGACGCCCTAAATTTCACTTATATAAACCAAATATTGCTTTGTTAAGTGGTATAGCATGGGATCATATCAATGTGTTTCCTACCTACGATAATTATGTAGAGCAATTTAAGATTTTTGTCGATAGTATTGTAGAGGGAGGAAGTATCAATTATAACGAAGAGGATGCAGAAGTAAAGCAAGTTGTAGAAGCAAGTACAAACACCATAAGAAAAATAGCCTACAAGACTCCTGAGTATAGAGTCTCAAATGGAAGTACCTTACTGGAAACATCTGAGGGCTTGTTGCCAGTCGAAATTTTTGGTAAACATAATTTAAATAATCTTGCAGGGGCAAAATGGATTTGTCAACATATGGGAATTGACGAAGACGATTTTTATGAAGCAATAGCTACATTTGCGGGAGCGAGTAAACGTTTGGAAAAAATAGCAGAAAGTGATGGTTGTATTGTATTTAAAGATTTTGCACATTCACCCAGTAAAGTCGAAGCTACCACTAATGCGGTAAAAGAACAATTTCAAGAACGGCTTTTAGTGGCTTGTTTGGAGTTACACACCTACAGTAGCTTGAATGCTGAGTTCTTACAACAATATAAAGGAGCTTTAGATGCAGCAGATATCGCGGTGGTATTCTATTCACCAAATGCCGTTGCTATTAAAAATTTAAAAGAGGTATCACACGAGCAAATCAAGAATGCTTTTGATAAAAATGATTTAATTATTTACAACAATCCAGTCCTTTTTCAAGAATATTTATTTTCTATGAATTTTAATGATAAGACACTATTACTTATGAGTTCTGGTGATTATGGCGGTTTGAATTTTAAAGATTTAAAGGAATTGATTAAATAAAATAATCTTCAAGAAATAAACTATTTAGCGTATTAGTGATAATTTTACCCTTAAAAATTTATTCTAAAACTTAAATTTGGAGTAAACCCTAAAGATTTTAGCTCAACTTTATCAAAGCTCTCACGGTCATTTAACGAAAAATAAGTATTGACAATATTTTTATTGTTGGTTATATTCCAAATTGAAAAACCAGCTGTTGCATTGATAGATTTGCCGAAATTGAAATTATAAATAGCTGAGACATCAGCTCTCAAGTAGTCATTGTTATTGGAGCTGTTAGGGACGTCGTAATTTATTAAGTTTCCAATTATTGGATTAATTTCATTTGGAGCAGTATATGGTTTTCCACTGCGCCAATTCAAACCAAAAGCGAATTTCAGTTTATTCAATGTAAGACTACTCCCCAATTTGAATGCATGTTTGATATCTAAATTATTTGGAAAGCTATTACCAAAGTTCAGATTTTTAAATGAGTACTTATTTTCACTGATTGAGTAACCGAACCAAGCATTTAAATTTTGAATTTGTTTACTAACAAGAATATCAATACCCATTATTTTATATTTTCCAACCGCATTTAGATATTGATATTGATTTTGAAATCCTTGACTTCTCGTCGTGATACCATCAACTTGCTTCATGAATACTTCACCACTAATAAGAAGGCCACGTTTGTTATAATGAAGCCCTATTGAAAACTGTTTGCTTTTTATAATTGGAATATCCTCATTATTAGATAACACCCAGCGTCGTTTTTCAACGCCTAAAAAATCATTTTGTAAATCGATGATTTGAGAGCTTGTTTGACTTTTTAACTCTCCGAGTAATTCTAATCTAAAATTAGACAAAAAGCGCTGACTAAAACTAAGTCTTGGTTCAAAATAAAGTTTTGAAAACGTGTCAATGTAATTTGTCCTTAAACCAAATCGAAATGTTGTTGATTTTAATTTTGAAGAATAAGCTATTTCATTAAATATTGAATGTGTACGGAGCACCTTTTTGATAAGTCGTCTAAAATTGGGGTTGTTAACATCTTCAAGACTACTAATGCCAATTTCAGAAAATTGATAACCACCAAAATAATTAATGTTATTTGTTGAATTATACGTGAGGTGTAGCTTGAGGCTCGTGTCTAGAACTTCATTTTCTTGAATTAATTGCTGATTAATGGAAATATCATTATTCAGAGCCTCTAAATTGTAGTGCGATGCTGATAATGCAAAAGAGGTAGATAATTTGTTATTCCATTTCTTGTGATAAGAAATACCCAAAGCGAGGTTGCGCTGAATAAGCTGACTGTTTAAGAGTTCATCATTTTGATTAATATTTGATTCCTCAGTATAATTTAAGGCATTATAGGTGTTGAGTAAACTGAAACGAAGCTGCTCTTTTGGAGAAATATCATAAAGTAACTTTGTCGAAAGATCATAAAAATAAAATCGTTCATTCTTGGAAATACCACCAGAGTTTGTTAAGTCTGTGTCTTGAAAAATACGTTCGTAATATTCATTATAGGTGGGAGTTGAAATTAAATCAGTTAAAGAGCGTCTCGCTGAAAGTTGTAGCCCGACATTATTACTTAATTGGGTTTTAAAATAGGCATCACTGTTGATTAAATTCAGACCGAGTCCGAATGTTTTTTTTGGTTCAATATCATTGGAAGAACGCATATCGATGATACTAGAAATACCATCACCATAAACGGCACTAGTACCATTTTTTGAAATAATTACATTATCAATTAAATAGGGATTGAAAGCAGAAATAAGACCAAAAAAATGTCCTGATTGATACATTTTTATACCGTCCCATAGGATTAAATTTTGATCATTAGTACCGCCCCTTATATTGAGATTGGAAATACGTTCATCTGCACTTTCTACACCGGGTAATGTTTGAATGGTTTGAAGAACATCTGGTTCAATAAGCCCAGGTAAAATACCAAAGCCTTGAGGTTTAATTTGTGTATTGCCATGGGGTTTGATTGAGATGCCTTTTGTCAAGAAATCGGATACTGTAATTTCTTCCAGTATTTGAGTTGGAATGTCAATGCTTTTTTTTAAACTTAAGGTAATAATGATTGAGTTTTGTGTTAGAAACTTAAATTTTAATTTTGTCTCTTTCTCTAGAAACAATAAAACCTCATTCAGGGTGAGGTTTAATTTTGGTTTTTTTACATATTTTGAAATAATATTTTTATCAGCGTATGAAAAAGAAACTTGATAGGTTAACTCAATGTTCTTTAAAATGGTAGTGAGTGGAAGTTTTTTTTGATTGGATGTTTGAGAGAAACAAATTGGATTACTCAAAAAGAAAACTAGAATGACAATAAAAACAAAGTTTTGTTTATTCACTCGATAGGATAATTTTTGATTGCTTAAGTTTCTCAAACTTAATGTTAAGTGGTAAAGTTATTGATTTTAGAGCGAGATCTAGATCGTCATGAGCAAAACTTCCTGTAAATTTTTGAGAAGTATCAATTAATTGGTAATCTAGTATGACCTTATACTGTCTCTCAAATTCTCTAAAGACAAAGATTAGTGGCATACTTTTAAAATAACTTTGATTATTTTTCCAAGCCGGACTTTTTAAATTTTCTTTATCTGTTGCGATAATTTCTCCATTAAGCAATAAAAACGAATCTCCTGACATTAATAGTTGATCTGTGTCGTTACAATTAACATTCACTGACCCTTCGTAGCACATAACTTCAAACAAACCATCCCGATGCTTAACATTAAATTCTGTTCCTAATACTGTAATTGTCCCCGTGCTAGTTCTTACATTAAATTTAGCCCCTTTTGAGACTTTGAAATAAGCTTCGCCTTCTAGTTTTATGTCGCGGTTATTTCCCCAATTATTTTTATTAAATGACACGTCTGTCTTCGAATTTATCAAAACATGTGATGCGTCTGGCAATATAACTGAGGTTTTCTCGGCAATTGAGGTTGATATTCTAGTGTCAAGAGAACCGATGTAGGTGTAAATCCCCAGTCCAATTACAACAATAGCTGCAATGCGAAGGAACTGTCTCGTCCAGCTATTCTTTGATCTAAATTTTGTAGGATTGATGCTTTGGTTAATCTTCTCGAAAGTACTGTCACTATTAAATGAGGGAATTTGAAAAGCTTTGATACTTTCAGACAACTTCATCAGTTCATCTGCATCATCTAACTTATGAAACAGCTTGAATTCCTCAGAACTAAGTTCATTGTCTAGCCATTTTTTTATGAGCTCCTCTCGTTTCATTTCAGTGTGATATCAAATATTAAACAGATAAGTTTTAAAAACTCCTACCTAATCAAATTTCTTTTATAGTTTTTCTCAATTTTTTTAAGGCACCATAAATTCTTTTTTCAACAGCTTTTTGAGAAATTCCAAGTAAAGAAGCAATTTCTTTGTGCTTTTTACCGTCAATTCGATTTAATAAAAATGTGGTGCGTTGAATTTCAGATAAATTAGACAAGGCATGTTGTAATTTTCTCATGTACTCATCACTTTCCAAAATAAATTCAGGCGTTTCATGAGTGTAATTTTTATGTGATAATTTTTGGTATTTGAGAACTACTTTTTTGTGTGCGGTAGCATTTAAAGTGGCGTTGTTTGCTACTGTAAATAAAAAAGATTTTGCTTTTGAGGGAGTTATTTTTCCACAATTTTCCCAAAGTTTAACAAAAGCATCTTGAACTTGGTCTGCTGGGCTGTAAGATTCCCCAAATTTGTAATATAAAAAATTATGAAGATCTTTGGAGTGCCTTTTAAAAATTGCAGAAAATAATGTTTCATCACAAATATTTTCTTTTAAGTCATCGTTCATTTGAGAAAATTTGATACCACAAAAGTAGAAAAAGAACTTTACAGGTAGGACATTTAAAGAAATAATTGTTTAATAATAAATCAAGAGATATATCATTTTATGAGTATTAAGATGTATAAAATTATAATTGTAACTTTTTTTGTCCCTATAACATTACTTACTTGTCAAGATGAAATTGTTGAAATTTCAGAAACTAATGAAGAGTCTGTTATTATACCAAACTCTACATTTGTATCGTCAATGCAATCAACTGTAACAAATGATGGTTCAGTAGACGACATTATGGATGATGCCGACTGTTTTTCAGTTGATTTACCTGTTACCGTATTGGTAAATGATCTCTCTATTACCATAAATACTCTCAGCGATCTTCAGCTTATTGAAGATATCTATAATGAGTTTGATACAGACGAAGATAGCCTAGAATTTTCATTTCCCATTACAATTATTTTGTATAACTATGAAAATATAGTCATTCAAAATCAGACAGAATTAGTAGCCTTTACAGCTGATTGTGACAACTTGGTAACTGATTTGAATCAATGCATTGATTTTCGATATCCGATATCATTTTCTATTTACAATACAGAATTCCAAATTACTGAGACAATTTTTTTTGAGAATGATGAAACCCTATATTACTTCTTAGACTCTATTCAAGAGACTACTGAAGAAAATGTCTTAGCTAGCTTGAATTTTCCTGTAACCATGGTGTATACAGACGGAAGTATAATTGATGTCTTTACTAATCAAGAGTTAGAAAATGTGATTAATGAAGTGGGGAATGATTGTGACAATGATAGTTTGTCTTTGGGGTGTATAGAGGTGAGTACTATTTCTTTATGTGATGAAAATAATGATGGCTATGAAGTATTTAATTTATATGATGGATTAAATACATTGGATACCTGTACTTCCACTATCATTGTGAGTTTTTATGAGTCTCAAAATGACGCAGAAAACGGCAATAATCCCATCACAAATACTACGGCTTACACGAATAACACACTTTTTCAAATTATTTACGTTAGAGTTGAAAATGGAGAAAATTCAACAGAATATGACATTTTAGAGATAAATCTTAATTTAGAGTCATGCAATGATAACGATTGCACAAAAGAAGAACTTGACGCAAAACTATTAGAAGATCCTTGTTATTGGGAGCCTGAGACGTTTAACGGGAACGATGACTATGACGACTACACATTTGATTTTAATGAAGGTACTCTTAATGTTGATGCAGAGGGATATATCTATTATGGTCAGTGGTCTTCATCTCAAGCATCTGATGGTGCCGTAACGATAACCATAAGTGATTTGGAGAATAATATTGCTAATTTTAATGGAGATTGGCTCGTTATTGAGTGTGAGCCTGAAAAAATTGTTTTATCTAACGGAGTTGATGAAATTATGTTTGAGCAAGAATGTCAATAACATATTTCTTTATAGAATAATTCTTGTAAATGTTTCATAAAGGCCTTCAATTTAATGAAGGCCTTTATGAATTCAGTAGATTTTATACAATTCGAAGTATCAATAATACACTTCAAATTGTTAAATTTGCAATTCTTAAAATTAGATAAAAAATATGTTTGATAATTTAAGCGATAAGTTAGATAAAGCACTTCATGTCCTAAAAGGTCATGGAAGTATAACAGAGGTGAATGTCGCAGAGACGTTAAAAGAGGTGCGTCGAGCACTTTTAGACGCTGATGTTAATTTCAAAATAGCAAAACAGTTTACTGTAAAAGTAAAAGAAAAGGCTCTAGGTCAAAATGTTCTTACAAATTTGCAACCAGGGCAACTCATGGTGAAAATTGTAAAGGATGAACTTACAGATCTCATGGGAGGAGAAGCTGAGGGTATTAATTTAGCAACCTCACCTTCAATTATTTTAATGTCTGGTTTACAAGGCTCAGGAAAAACAACGTTTTCAGGAAAACTCGCCAACTATTTAAAAAATAAAAAAACAAAGAAACCGTTACTTGTAGCCTGTGATGTTTACCGCCCTGCAGCAATTGATCAGTTACATGTAGTAGGAGATCAAATTAATGTTGAGGTTTTTAGCGATCGCGGAAATAATGATCCAGTAGCCATTGCAAAAGCGGGTATAGCACATGCGAAATCTCATGGGTACAATGTGGTAATTATAGATACCGCGGGCCGTCTGGCAGTTGATGAGGTAATGATGAATGAAATATCCAACATTCATGAAGCCATTAAGCCTCACGAAACGTTGTTTGTTGTAGATTCAATGACTGGACAAGATGCTGTCAATACTGCCAAAACATTCAATAATGTATTAAATTTTGATGGTGTCATTTTGACTAAATTAGATGGTGACACTAGAGGTGGAGCAGCAATCTCTATCAAATCGGTTGTTAATAAACCAATTAAGTTTATTGGAACTGGTGAGAAAATGGAAGCTATTGATGTGTTTTATCCATCAAGAATGGCTGATCGTATTCTGGGGATGGGAGATGTCGTATCACTTGTTGAGAGAGCTCAGGAACAGTTTGACGAACAAGAGGCACGTAAGATTCAAAAAAAGATAGCTAAAAACCAATTTGGTTTTGACGATTTTCTTAAGCAAATCCAGCAAGTCAAAAAAATGGGAAATATGAAAGACTTAATGGGTATGATTCCTGGTGCAGGTAAAATGATGAAGAATATGGATATTGACGACGACGCGTTTAAGCATATTGAGGCAATGATTCATTCTATGACCCCCAAAGAGCGCACGAAACCGACATTGTTAGATGCGAGTAGAAAAAAACGTATTAGCAAGGGGTCTGGAACATCGGTTCAAGAGTTAAATCAGTTATTGAAACAATTTAACCAAATGAGTAAAATGATGAAGATGATGCAAGGAGGAGGCGGAAAGAAAATGATGCAAATGATGAAAAATATGCCTAGGTAATTAAAACTTAAAATATCATGATAATTTTAGATGGGAAAAAAATCAGTAATGACATCAAAGATGAAATTGCTGAAGAAGTAAAAAAAATAAAGGCAAAAGGTGAAAAAGTACCCCATCTAGCAGCAATAATTGTCGGTAATGATGGAGCGAGCTTAACCTATGTTGGGAGTAAGGTGAGAGCTTGTGAGCGTGTTGGTTTTGAATCAACTTTAGTTCAATTATCCAATACAATAAGTGAAGTAGAGCTATTGGATACGATAGAAGAGTTGAATTCAGATGATAATATTGATGGTTTTATAGTACAACTACCACTGCCTGATCAAATTGATGAACAAAAAGTCTTGCTAGCCGTTAATCCTGATAAAGATGTTGACGGATTTCATCCAATGAATTTTGGTCGTATGGCATTAGATATGTCAACGTTTATTCCTGCGACTCCTTTTGGTATTTTAGAACTCTTTGACCGCTATGGTGTTGAAACCAGTGGTAAACACACGGTCGTTATTGGAAGGTCTCATATTGTTGGAAGACCAATGAGTATTTTAATGGGTAGAAAGGGATTTCCTGGAAATTCAACAGTAACATTAACTCACAGTAGAACCAAAAATATAGAGGACATTACACGCCAAGCGGATATTATAATTACAGCTTTAGGGATACCGGAATTTTTAAAAGCAGATATGGTGAAAGAAGGTGTTACAGTTGTTGATGTTGGTATTACAAGAGTTCCCGATGTCTCAAAAAAAAGGGGGTATAAAATAACAGGTGATGTCGATTTTGAAAGTGTCAGTAAAAAGGCGAGCTACATTACTCCTGTTCCTGGAGGTGTTGGTCCCATGACCATTGCGATGCTTTTAAAAAATACGTTATTAGCTAGAGAAAGACATTCAAACAAATCCTAAACTGCCATAATTTTATTTTGCAAATAGAGCAGCGTTGTTTTTAAAAGACTTAAATTCAAGTGCGTTACCTGAAGGATCATTAAAAAACATTGTAGCTTGTTCTCCAATTTGTCCTTTGAAGCGAATATAGGGTTCAATGATAAAACTTATATTTTTTGATTTTAATCTGTTTGAAAAAGATTCAAATTCGTCCCAAGGTAAAACAACGCCAAAGTGAGGAACAGGAATTGCTTTTCCATCGACCAAATTTGTGTGAAGCCCTTCAACAGGCCCTGGTTTTAGATGAATAACAAATTGATGACCAAAGAAATTAAAATCAACCCACTGTTCACTGCTTCTTCCTTCTTCACAGCCAATAATATCTCTGTAGAAGGTTCTGCAATCCTCTAAATTTGAAACAGGAACGGCTAGATGGAATGGTGCAATCATAAAATTTTTTAGTGACAACTAATTTAATTATTTTTAATGAAAATAGTTACGACGTATTTGATTTTTTAAAGTGAGGTATTTTGAAATTAAAAATCTGTGATCACAAGTAATTATTCTGTTTACAGTGTAGTGGAATTATATTTGAAACTCAAAAGCTCAAGGTTTAATCATGTGTTGGTCAGCTTACTGTTGTGGCTTAAACGTTTTTTTTGAGTTGCTTAGTAAGTGCTCTAAATCTTTTAATTCATTTACTGTTAGTTCACGGTGTTGTCCATTGGGGATATCCAATTCAATATTCATGATTCGAACACGTTTCAGCTTTGTAACGCGGTAGTTTAGGTATTCACACATGCGTCTAATTTGTCGGTTTAAACCTTGAGTTAAAATTATTTTAAAAGTAAAACGGTCTATTTTAACAACGTGACATTTTTTTGTAATAGTGTCTAAAATTGGAATTCCTGAAGACATACGTTCCAAGAAGGTTTGCGAAATAGGTTTATCTACGGTAACAATATATTCTTTTTCGTGATTATTGCTAGCTCGCAATATTTTATTGACAATATCACCATCATTGGTCAATAGAATTAACCCTTCACTCGGTTTATCCAAGCGACCAATCGGGAAAATTCGCTTAGGATAGTTGATGAAATCTATGATGTTATTTTTTTCAACTTTCGTATCGGTAGTACAAACAATGCCAATTGGTTTGTGAAAAGCTAAATATATCGATGGATTTTTATTGTTTGATATAACAATACCATCAACAGCGACACTGTCATCATGACTAATTTTTGTACCCATTTCAGGATTTTCCCCATTAACAGTAACACGACCAGCCAAAATTAGTCGATCTGCCTCTCTTCTTGAGCAGTAACCAAGCTCACTTAAGTATTTGTTTATCCGTTTAAGAGATGTGTCCATGGTGTAAAGATACTATTATGTTAATCATCAATAAATTGATAAATGAAATTATTAATCGTATCGTTGTTCAAGGAGTGGCCAAAACCTGTAGTGGTTATTAATTGACTATCCGAAAAATCTTTATTAATCAAAATTGCGTCATTATAGGGGATTATTGCATCTTCGGTATCGTGTATTATGAGTCCTTGAGAGGAAATTTGTTTTGAGAATTTTGCTGTTGAAAAATCTTCTGGTGCTTTACCAAAAAGATTGATGATTGATAGATTTATCTGTGTTCTTGTACGCTTATTATATCCAAGTAAATCATAGTACCTCTCAAGAACATCCTTAAATTCGGATGGTGCACCCATTAAAATAAGTTTTTCAACACTCTTAATGTTATATTTATGTTGAAATAATACCGAGGCCATGCCGCCAACAGAGTGTCCAATTACAACTTGTGCATTAAAGTGTTTGGCTACAATATGGATAAATTCCGCATACAGTAGGGCATTAAAACGAATACCGCCTGATGCACCATGAGCAGGGGCATCTAATGCGATTAAGTTATAACCTTTTTTAGTTAAAGAGTTCACGAGACTTTTCCAGCGGTGAGCATTACTCTCCCAGCCGTGAACGAGTAAAATTGTCTCTTTTGTTCCTTTCCATTGGTAAGTCATTATTGAAAGGTTATTGTGTTTGAGAGTTTGTTTTACAGCAGTGTTCAAAAAAGAAGATTGCTTATCAGTAACGCGACCTTGTCTAGGCGTTTGAAAAAGAGTCAAGGCTTTTTTGGATGCGTGATGTTTCGAGATATAGCTAGAAATATTGATATACCATCCAACCGTTTTAATCAATAATTTTTCCATCACGTTTCTTCTCGGGTTGCTAATTCTACAGAAAAAGCAGGAGTGCAAATGGCTAAATACTCACAAGGTTCCAAAAAGGGGTTTGAATACTGCACGCGGGTGTTTCTGTTTATTTTAATTGATTCACCAGCGTTCAATACGAATGTGTCCCCATCCACAATAAATTGTTTTTTCCCTTTTAGAATGACCGTGTATTCCTCAAAAAGAGGTTTCTGAAATGGTTCACTCCATCCTGGTGGAGCAATCATGTGAGCTATACTAATGTTAGCATTTTTATCA
Source organism: uncultured Flavobacteriaceae bacterium (assembly GCA_905479065.1). Classification (GTDB taxonomy): domain Bacteria; phylum Bacteroidota; class Bacteroidia; order Flavobacteriales; family Flavobacteriaceae; genus CAJQLB01. The sequence continues at coordinate 69,273 of CAJQLB010000018.1, forward strand.
GTTGCCAATCCAAAATGTTCTTTTATTGATTTCCCATCATTTGTGGGAACCACATATGGTGACTTTTGAATGATATAATTTTTCATATTAAAACCATTGAATGTAAAATCCTTTAATTTTAGCATCATCAGGAATTTGAATTGCTTCTATTTTTAAGTTCATATCAAAACGTAATTCGGCAGGGAGATCATTTTTGTCAATAGTGAAAAATGAATTTATATCGTCAACCGAAATAATGATATTTTTAATACTGTTTTGAACACCTGAAATCTTATAGTTGTCTTTCAAGGTCTTAAAGTTGCTTTTCAGGTGAAGTCCTTTTCTTGTTTTAAATTGTTCTGAATTGATTTCTATGAGTTTTATTGTTGATAACGAGTCTTTTATTCTTTTTGGTGTTAAGGTTAAAAGTTTTTTTCCATCCTTATCATAAATTTCTATATTCCGGTTGGTTGTGTTAAAACGATTTTTATTAATAAATTTTGCAATGGAGTCATTTGGAAATATCAAATCTAAATTTCTCACTTCGGTAGAATCTGTTAGTAATCCAATACTTTGTTTTGAGATTAAGTTAGTATCAGTTGATTGGGAGCATGAGCTCAATAAGAAAAGACTTAATAAGAGTACGTGTAAATTAAATTTCATTTTTTTATGATGTTTGGGTTAGATTACTTTTTTAATAATTCCGAAGACAGCTCTTATAAAAGTAGCACTAGTCAATACTTTAACGATAGGATTTTGTCTTTTGTATTTTGAACCTGATGTTCTTATGATTTTTTTTGATTGCTCTTGAGTTCTACTCTGATTGTTAATAGCTTCGGCTTGTTTTATTTTTTTATTTAATAGTTCGTAGGCGCTTTCACGATCAATAGAATCGTTGTATTTTTCAACAAGTTCCGATTTACGTAATAATGTATTTATTTCTGTAGGAGTGAGGATATCCATTCTGCTCATCGGTGCTCTCATCATGGTAGCTGCAAGGGGAGTGGGGCGCCCTTTTTCATCTAGGGCAGATACAAGTGCTTCTCCAATACCGAGCGATGTTAAGACACCCGCTGTGTCATAAAAATCAGTGTCGGGGTAATTTTGAGCAGCCAATTTAATTGCTTTTCTGTCTTTTGCCGTAAAGGCTCGCAGGGCATGCTGAACCTTTAAGCCTAATTGACTTAAAACAGATTCAGGAACGTCTGTTGGGTTTTGTGTTACAAAGTAGAGGCCAATGCCTTTGCTTCGAATGAGTTTTACAATACTTTCAATTTGATTCAAAAGCGCTTTTGATGCCTCATTAAATATCAAATGTGCTTCATCGATAAACAAAATTAGTTTTGGTCTATCGGCATCGCCTTGTTCAGGGAAAGATTCATAAATTTCAGCTAATAAACTCAACATAAACGTTGAAAATAATTTTGGTTTATCTTGTATATCTGTAAGTCGTATGATATTAATGTAGCCGCGACCATCTTCAGTTATTCTAACCAAATCGTTTACCTCAAAACTTTTTTCTCCAAAAAACAAATCTCCTCCTTGTTGCTCTAATTCAACGATACGTCTTAAAATTGCACCGGTAGAGGCTGAAGAAATCCGTCCATAAGATTCTTCAAATTCCGATTTTCCCTCCTTGCTTGCATATTGAAGAATCTTTTTAAAATCCTTCAAATCTAAAAGGGGGAGCTTGTGATCATCACAATATTTGAAAATGACAGAAATTATTCCCGCTTGGGTTTGAGAGACATCTAATATTCTTGAAATTAATACGGGACCAAATTCACTAACAGTGGCGCGAAGACGTACTCCGTTTTGTTTTGAAAGTGACATTAATTCTACTGGGAATGCTTTTGATTCAAATGGAATCCCTATTTTTTGGTGTCTCTCCTCAATTTTTTGGTGTCCATGACTTGATTGGGCTAAGCCACTTAAATCACCCTTAACATCCATGAGTACAACAGGTATGCCTTTATCACTTAAATTTTCTGCTAATACTTGCAGTGTTTTGGTTTTTCCAGTGCCAGTTGCCCCAGCAATTAAACCATGTCTATTCATTGTTTTTAATGGAATATTAATGAAGGCATTTTTTATTGTTTTGTTATCTAATATGGCCGAGCCAAGCGTGAGGAATTCACCCTTAAAAGTATTCCCATCAGAAATGTGATTAAAAAATTTCTCATTTCTATTCATACTGTAAATTTTTTAATAAAAGTAAGTAAACTTAATTAAATGAAATTAAAAAAAACTATTAAGTTTGGTCGTGTAAAAAGAATCACTGAACTATCTTTGTGCGAAATGAAAAAAGAGATTTTAGAGCTTGTTAATAGTGGTAAAATGCTTCCATTGATGGAAGAGTTTTACACGATACAAGGAGAGGGTTACCATAAGGGGACAGCAGCTTATTTCATACGAATAGGAGGTTGTGATGTCGGATGTCATTGGTGTGATGTTAAGGAAAGTTGGTCGTCTGAATTACATCCTCCAACAGATATTGCTGAAATTGTCAACAATGCCGTAAAATACAGTAATACAATCGTGGTAACAGGAGGAGAACCATTGACATGGAATATGGGTCCCTTAACTGAACAATTGAAATTAAGAGGTGTTCAAACGCATATTGAAACATCAGGCGCTTACAACTTGACAGGCGAGTGGGATTGGATATGTCTTTCCCCAAAAAAAATAAAGTTACCAAAAGAAGAAATTTATAAAAAAGCGAATGAGTTAAAATGTATAATCTACAATAACAATGATTTTAAGTTCGCTGAGGAGGAAGCTTCAAAAGTAAATGGTAAGTGTATTTTATACTTGCAGCCAGAATGGAGTAAACGTGAAAAAATGATGCCCTCGATAGTGGACTATGTGATGGCTAATCCTAAGTGGAAAGTATCCCTTCAAACCCATAAGTATTTAAATATCCCATAATGATATTTAATATTACAAATTACAAGTAATTTTTCATTGTCTTTACTTTTTCAACAAGAAGGAAGCCTTACTTTAGGTCTTAAATTTAAGTTTCTTTTAAATTATGCAAACAATTTGAGTTTATTTATTGTTGTTGATCATCTGTTTATGCAGGGTAGGAATAAGTTGTTTTTAACTTTTTGAAAATCAATAAATTAATTATATTACAATGCTATTATGAAAAACTGCGTTTTATTTCTTTTATTGTTATTAGTCTATGAACTTCCTGCTCAAAAGTCTGACCTAGACATACCGTCAAAAATCAAATATTTAAATGTAAAAATTCAAGAAACTGAAAGCGGTGAACGGCTCATTTGGCTCGATAGTCTTGTTCAAACTGTTTTAGATCGTACAGAATTTAAGTACGATTCGATTGCAAGAGTCTCCATAAATTTTGCCATTGAAATAGATTCTTTGTCAAAAGCATCAAGACAACTTGCTGACCTCACTTATTACTACAACTATGTGGTAAGGCAACCTGAAGAAGGTATTCGGCTCTATAATTATTATAATGAAAAATTTAAAAATTTAAAAAATGACTCTAATTTGGGATTCCTCCATTTATACGTAGCGGATTGTTTTGTCGCTGTGAATGAGTTGAATGAAGGTATCGAATTCTATAAAAAAGCTTTAGTCTACGGTGAGTTGTCGAATAATGAAAGGCTGAAAGCCTTGGCTAATTTGTATATGGGATATGTGTTTTCAAACAAAGGAACATTTACAGATGCTTCGGTAAATTTTAAAAAAGCAGCTCAAATTTTCACAAAGAGCAAAGACACCTTTAATTTATTGTCTACAAAAAATGCATTATCAATACTTTACAGTAAAAATTCTTTTTATGAGGAAGCAAAAAAGGAGCGTGATGAAGCGATTGAAATAGCTAAAAAATTGAATAAAGGCAATAATTTAATTAGTTTGTACTACAATTCGGCAGAAGATTCAAAAAGAATTGGAGATACGGCAAAGCAAATTGCATATTTAAAATTATCAATTGAAGAAAATCAAAAGAATAAGTATGCTGTAAATATTCAGCCTGTATTACTCGCCGCATTAACAAACGCTTACGCAGAAAGTGATAGTTTAAAAAAAGCTGAAATTAAATTTAAAGAATTAGAAATAGCATTAAATAAAGACGACAGTAAAGGCAATAAACGCTACTATTCTGACGCAAAAAAGACACTATCATTTGCTAAAGGCGATTACTACAATGCTCTTAAGCATGGCAAAAAGTATTTAAAAATACAAAAGGAAAGGCAGAAGTATGAGGAAATTATGCTGACAGAGAAGTTTTTATCTGATGTTTACAAAGCAATGAATGAAGACGTAAAAAGTAATGTTCATTTAGTAAATTATTATAAGATTAAAGATTCTGTTTCAAGCGTTAAGAATATTAAGTCTTTAGCTTTCTATCAAACTTTATATGAAACAGAAAAACGTGATCATAAAATTGAAAATCAACGAGCAAGTATTGATGTATTAAATCTTAAAAACGAAAACAGCAGACAGTTACTCATTTTTGGCTTACTAAGTTTACTAGTTCTGTTTGCTTTAATTATTTTCTATCGTTCTTTTTTAAGTGCAAAACAGCGAGAGCGCAAGCAGCAAGAGTTTTCGCAAGAACTCATAAAGACTCAAGAAAATGAGCGTACAAGAATCGCAAAAGATCTTCATGACGGTGTAGGGCAACAAATAACATTGCTAAAAATGAAAGCTCAGAATTCAAATCAAGATGATTTATCTGGCTTGGCTCACGATGCACTTGAAGAGGTGAGGAGTATTTCGAGAAACTTATATCCAGCGACACTTGCAAAACTCGGATTAACAGACAGCATAGAGCAGCTTTTATTAGACTTAGACGAAGAAACAGAAATGTTTGTCTCTGTTGAGATTGATAATGTCAATTCAAATTTTGATGATTTTGAGTCTCTAAATTTTTATAGGTTTATTCAGGAGTGTGTCAATAACGTGTTAAAACATGCCAATGCAAAGACGCTAATTGTTAATATTAATAAGCACACAGACGGCATAAAAATTTTGATAAAGGATAACGGAAATGGGTTTGACTTGAGTAATAAATTTAAGCAAAACAGTCTTGGTTTAAAAACTATGGCAGAACGCATAACTATGTTAAAAGGAAAATTTTCAATTAATAGTAAACTTTCTGAAGGAACCTCAATATTAGTTCAAATTCCTTTTTAATTATGAGAGACAACATTAGCATATTCATAGCAGACGACCATCCATTATTATTGAGAGGTTTGATAGACCAACTAAAAGAATATGGTTATCATATGTCAGGTGCAGCTGACAATGGTGCCACTGCTTTAGATCAAATTGTAAAGATGCAACCTGACATTGCAATTTTAGATGAGGAAATGCCACTATTAACTGGTTTTGAGGTCATCAAAAAATGTAAAGAGAAAAACATTAATACGCGATTTATAATTTTAACATCTCACAAAGAAAAAGCGTTTATTTATAAAGCAAAAAAATTGAATATTTCTGGATACATCATAAAAGATGAGCCATTTATTGAAATACACAAGTGTATTCAAAGCGTTAGTAAAGGTATTCCTTATTTTAGCGATATTTTTAGCTCTGTTTTTAAGAATGAGGTTTCGCCAGAATTACAAAAGTTAAAATTATTGTCACCTTCAGAACGTACCATAGTAAAATTAATTGCTCAGAATAAGAGTACTAAAGAAATTGGGGAGTTACTGTTCGTTTCAAGTCGCACTATAGAAAAACATCGATCGAACATCATATCTAAGCTAGACCTTGGCTATCAAAAAAAGTCATTGAGCACTTGGGCAAATGACAATAAGCATTTAATTACTTAGTTTTTACTAAAAAATGATTAGGAAGCTTTAGTTTACTGTCATTGGTACTTTGACCCTTAAAGTATCCCAACCCAGAAACATGTTTCCTTCATCATCAAAAGTGATAGAAAAGGCTTCCAACACGTCTTTAGCCTGAGAGGTTTCAACGATGATTCTAGCAACATCATTATCTTTATTGTAGAAGTAGCTTCCCCAAACATTGAGATCAGAACTAAAAATTAAGGTCCATTCTTTTTCTCCTGGAATAGTAGATAAAGTGTAAGTTCCCGCTTTTATTACTGTACCAGCTACCTGCATATTTTTATAAAAAGTTATTTCTACTGCTTCATTTGCCCCAGTTCTCCACTGTTTTCCATTTGGAATTAGCTCACTCAAAGAACGTCCTTTTAGCTGCGGTCTGCCGTAAATAACTTTAACATTTTTATCTGATACCTTGTAACTGCTCGGGAAGGATGCGGCATCCATTGGACTTTTGTCTATTGGTGCAAATTTTTGAGCATTTAAATTCGTAGATAATAGCATAATGCCGAAACACAACATTATATTTTTAATAGTACAGCTTTTCATTTGTTTAAATTTTATACAAAATTAATTAATTGTGAGAGGTTAAAAATGAAACTTTTTGTTAAAGTTTTTTATATCCAAGAATAAGTAGTTAATTCAAGCGTGAAAAATTGCATTTTTATTTAAATTATTAATTTTTTGTTATAATATGTAATTAAAAAATGATTTTATGTTTATATATTTATATATTATATTCATTTTTGTTATTAATATAAAATAAAATAAATATGTGCGGTATAGTATGTGCGTTTGATTTGAAACAGAAAAGTGAAATTTTAAGGCCACAAGTGTTGGAAATGGCAAAGACCATTAGACATCGCGGTCCAGATTGGAGTGGAATATACGATGATGATAAGGCAATTTTGGCGCATGAGCGTCTAGCAATCGTAGATCCAGCTTCTGGTAAACAACCATTATTTAGTGAAAATAAACAACTTATTTTAGCAGCTAATGGTGAGATTTACAACCATAGAGAACTCAGAAGTCAATTTCCAAATTATGAGTTTCAAACTGAAAGTGATTGTGAAGTTATTTTAGCACTTTACAAAGAAAAGGGTGTTCATTTTGTCGATGACATGAATGGGATTTTTGGTTTTGCCTTATACGACAAGGAGAAGGATGAGTATTTCATTGCTCGAGATCATATGGGAATTATCCCTCTATACATAGGATGGGATAAATACGGGACATTTTATGTGGCTTCAGAATTAAAAGCTTTGGAAGGGATATGTACCACAATAGAATTATTTCCTCCTGGCCATTTTATGAGCAGTAAGGATGGTGAATTGGTGCAATGGTATAGGCGTGACTGGGAAGATTATCAAGCTGTAAAAGATAACAAAACTAGCATTGCTGAGGTGAGACAAGCGCTTGAAGATGCAGTGCATAGGCAATTGATGAGTGACGTTCCTTATGGCGTCTTGTTGTCGGGTGGGCTAGATTCATCTGTTACTTCCGCTATTGCAAAAAAATATGCAGAACGACGCATAGAGGCAGATGATAAAGAACAAGCATGGTGGCCTCAGTTGCATAGTTTTTCTGTTGGTTTGGAAGGCTCACCTGATTTAGTTGCTGCTAAAAAAGTTGCAGATCATATTGGTACGATTCATCATGAAATAGTATTCACTATTCAAGAAGGTTTGGATGCCATAAATGATGTTATTTACCAATTAGAGACTTACGATATTACAACCATTAGAGCGAGTACTCCTATGTATCTTATGGCACGTGTCATTAAATCTATGGGGATCAAAATGGTGTTATCAGGTGAAGGAGCCGATGAGTTATTTGGTGGCTATTTGTATTTTCATAAGGCACCAAATGCTGAGGAGTTTCATGAAGAAACCGTACGTAAATTGAGTAAATTACACATGTATGATTGTTTGAGGGCAAACAAGAGTTTAGCTGCATGGGGAATCGAAGGCCGGGTACCATTTTTAGACAAGGAATTTATGGATGTTGCCATGCGTTTAAATCCACAAGACAAAATGATTAATAATGAGCGTATGGAGAAATGGATTGTTAGAAAGGCTTTTGAAGACATGTTACCTGAGTCTGTGGCTTGGAGACAAAAAGAGCAATTTAGTGACGGTGTTGGTTATAGTTGGATTGATACCTTGAAAGTGGTTGTTGATACCGAGGTGACTCAAGAGCAACTAGCAAATGCACATTTTAGGTATCCAATTCAAACTCCCCAAAATAAAGAAGAGTACTATTATCGAACGATATTTGAGTCTCATTTTCCTAGTGATACTGCGGCTAAAAGTGTTCCTCAAGAGCCAAGTGTTGCATGTAGCACAAAAATTGCTTTGGAGTGGGATGAGGCATTTAAAAACATGAATGATCCTTCAGGTAGGGCTGTTGCGAAAGTTCATGACGACGCTTACTAAAGCTTAGCCCAAAAGAGATATTGTTGTACGTTTAACAATAACCATTCAAATTAGAGTTAAAAACATCAAAATTAAACATATAAAAATGTTTAGAAATCGCTTTTAAAGCAATGTTCTATAATTAGGTGTTTCCACAGTTTTTTGAAACATAGTAAAATCAATTTTAAGGCCTTTTTTAAGCAGTTTAAGCGACTTTATGATAGTTAACAAATGTTAATAATTATGTTGTAAGTACAGGTCAAACCTTCATAATAGTTGATGAAAATTGTATATTTGTTTTACGATTTGTAGGTTGTTTTCCCACAACCAAAGCAATTAGAAAACGTGAAATAATAGATACATTTATTATGAGTGAAAATAAAGAAGAATTCAACAAACATAATTATTCAGCAGATAGTATTCAAGCACTTGAGGGTATGGAGCATGTTAGAATGCGACCTTCAATGTATATTGGAGATGTAGGTACAAGAGGTCTACATCATTTAGTGTACGAAGTTGTTGATAATTCTATCGACGAGGCCTTAGCAGGACATTGTGATAATATCACGGTAACTATCAACGAAGACAATTCAATTACAACAGAAGATGATGGTCGTGGTATCCCTGTTGGGTTACACAAAAAAGAAGGCGTCTCAGCTTTAGAGGTTGTTATGACAAAAATTGGTGCTGGAGGAAAATTTGACAAGGATTCTTACAAGGTTTCCGGTGGACTTCACGGTGTCGGTGTGAGTTGTGTGAACGCATTGTCTGAACATCTTAAAGCGACAGTGTTTAGAGAGGGGAAAGTTTACGAACAAGAATACGAACGAGGTAAAGCAATGTATCCTGTGAGACAAGCTGGAGATACAGATAAAAGAGGAACCACGGTGACCTTTAAACCGGATTCAACGATATTTACACAGACATTAGAATACAGTTATGACACTTTAGCAAGTAGACTTCGTGAATTAGCATATTTAAATAAAGGGATTACGGTTCATTTAATTGATCGAAGGCATAAAAAGGATGATGGAGAGTTTGAGGGTGAGACATTTCACTCAAAGGAGGGTTTAAAAGAATTTATAACCTATCTTGATGCTACTCGTGAGCCTTTAATGAAAAACGTAATTGCTTTTGAAGGGGAGAAAAATGGAATTCCTGTGGAGGTTGCCATGATTTACAACACCTCATATGCTGAGAACTTACATTCGTACGTAAACAATATAAACACCCATGAAGGTGGAACACACTTATCAGGATTTCGAAGAGGATTGACTCATACATTAAAGAAATTTGCTGACGGTTCAGGAATGCTAGATAAATTAAAATTTGATATTTCAGGTGATGATTTTAGAGAGGGGTTAACGGCAATTATTTCTGTCAAAGTTCAAGAGCCACAATTTGAGGGTCAAACAAAAACTAAATTAGGAAATAGAGAAGTTTCTTCCTCCGTAAGCCAAGCAGTTTCAGAAATGTTGACAGATTATTTAGAGGAACATCCTGACGATGCTAAGACCATTGTTCAAAAGGTGATTCTTGCAGCACAAGCACGTCACGCGGCCCAAAAAGCACGTGAAATGGTGCAGCGGAAAACTGTTATGAGTATTGGAGGGTTACCCGGAAAATTATCTGACTGCTCTGAACAAGATCCTGCCAAATGTGAAGTGTTTTTAGTTGAGGGAGACTCTGCAGGAGGAACAGCGAAACAAGGTCGAGACAGAGCATTTCAAGCAATATTACCTTTGCGAGGTAAGATTTTGAATGTTGAAAAGGCGATGACGCATAAGGTTTTTGAAAATGAAGAGATAAAAAATATATTTACAGCACTTGGTGTCACAATTGGTACAGAGGAGGATAGTAAAGCATTAAATTTATCAAAATTACGATATCACAAAATAGTGATTATGTGTGATGCTGATATTGATGGTAGCCACATTGCAACCTTAATCTTGACTTTCTTTTTCAGATACATGAAAGAGCTAATTGAAAATGGGCATATTTACATTGCAACGCCACCATTATACCTCGTCAAGAAAGGAGCTAAGAAACAATATGCTTGGAGTGATGAGGAACGTGATAGTATCGTTTCTACGTTTGGTGACGGTTCAAAAATTCAACGATACAAGGGACTTGGTGAGATGAATGCCTCACAATTGTGGGACACAACTATGAATCCTGAATTCAGAACGATGCGGTTGGTGCAGATTGACAATGGAACAGAAGCTGATCGTATCTTCTCAATGTTGATGGGAGATGAAGTTCCGCCAAGGCGAGATTTTATCGAGAGAAACGCTATATATGCAAATATTGATGCTTAAATAGTCTCAAAAACAATTTATAAAATGCCTGTTTACAGGCATTTTTTGTACTCTTTTATTTTGTTAAAAAGTAAATTTCATCGATAACACAATCTTTTTTTGTAAATTTAAAAGACCGATTAGTTCTAAAATTAAAAACATGAGAGCTTTATTTATCACCCTAGTTGTTTTTTTTTCAACGAATGTTGTAAAATCACAAGTATTTGAAAGTATTTTAATTGCTTCTGATGATGCAAGTCTTTTAATGGAAAATTACACCAACCCAGTAATTAGAGGATTAATGTCAGACATGAATAATGGTTGGTATACCACGGCGAAGACCCACAAAAAATTAGGTTTTGATGTGACCATAACTGCGAATGTCGCATTGGTTCCAAAATCTGACGAAATGTTTGCTTTTATACCAACAGACTACAGTTACTTATCGCTTCCAAATGGTGAAAATGAGTTGCCAACATTAATGAGTTCTTCAAATACTGATACCAGAGTTAACGTTCAAATTGATAACGGAAATGGGACTTTTAATGTGGCTAGTTTTGACATGCCCGGTGGGATAAAGGATGATTTACCAATTAATGCAGTGCCTACTCCCATGGTGCAATTTGGATTGGGGTTACCATTTAAAACAGATATTAAATTACGCGTAGTTCCAAAGATAAGTTTTGATGATAATCTAGAAACTAATTTATTTGGTTTGGGATTGCAACATGATCTGATGCAGTATCTAGGGCCTTTAGAGAACTTACCTTTGAACGTTTCGTTGCTTGCAGCATTCACAAATATGAAGGTTACTTATACGATTGGAGACGATGATCTTTCCGATGACATCATTTCATCAAATGCTCTAGCTGAATTTAAAATGAAAACATGGACGTTACAAGCTTTGGCATCTCTTGATTTTAAAATACTTACTGTCTATGGGGGAGTTGGTTATAACAATGGTACAGCCACAACTAAAATTAAAGGGGATTACACGATTAATTATGATGTTGAAGATGGTTCAGGAAACTTTATAAATACGGTCAGTGAAATAATTTCAAATCCTATAAATCTAGATTTTTCTGCTAATAACATCAAAGCAACGCTAGGAGCAAGAATTAATATTGGATTCTTTAAAATATTTACAGACTACTCATTTCAAAAATATAATACAGTAACAGCGGGAATCGCTTTTAGTTTCAGATAAACTAGCAAAAATAGGTTTGCTGAAATGTTTTTTATTTTATCTAGCACTTTCTTTATTTGACAATGATTATTTTGTAATTTTGCGGCTTAAAACGAACTTAAAATCACATAAAAAATATGAAAATTACAGTAGTTGGAGCAGGAGCGGTTGGAGCGAGCTGTGCAGAATATATTGCTATTAAAAATTTTGCCTCGGAAGTTGTTTTACTAGATATCAAAGAAGGCTATGCGGAAGGAAAAGCAATGGATTTAATGCAAACGGCGTCCTTGAATGCTTTTGATACAAAAATCACTGGAAGTACAAATGATTATGAAAAAACTGCAAACAGTGATATTTGTGTTATCACTTCTGGTATTCCAAGAAAGCCAGGAATGACGAGGGAGGAATTGATTGGTATTAATGCAGGGATTGTTAAAACAGTGTCGACAAGTCTCATTCAACATTCTCCAAATACCATCATCATTGTTGTAAGCAATCCAATGGACACCATGACTTATTTGGTTCACAAGTCTACTAACCTACCTAAAAATAGAATCATTGGTATGGGAGGTGCGCTTGATTCAGCTCGTTTTAAATATAGATTAGCAGAGGCTTTAGAGGCTCCAATAAGTGATGTTGATGGTATGGTTATTGGAGGTCATAGTGATAAGGGAATGGTTCCTCTAATTAATCATGCCACAAGAAATAGTGTGAAAGTATCAGAATTTTTATCTAAAGACCGTATGGATCAGGTGACAGAAGCAACTAAAGTAGGAGGAGCAACTTTGACGAAACTTCTCGGAACCTCGGCTTGGTATGCACCGGGTGCCGCTGTATCAGGATTAGTTCAAGCAATTGCTTGTGATCAGCATAAATTGTTTCCATGTTCTGTCTTGTTGGACGGTGAATTTGGACTACACGATTTATGTATTGGTGTACCTGTTATACTAGGTAAAAATGGTATTGAAAAAATCATTGAAATTGACCTAAACGATAAAGAAAAAGCACACCTAAATGAAAGCGCTTCAGGTGTAAAGAAAACAAACAGTTTATTAGAATTTTAATCCATAAAATTACATGAGAACCACAGTCATATTTTTTGTAGCAATTGTAACAAGTTTATTTGGATTTTCCCAAAATAATTTAACGGAGGGTGTCGTCGTTATCTCTCAAACCATGTCAAGTGACAATGATGAGATGAATGCACAGCTCGCAATGATGGGAGACATGAGAACCACAACTTATTTTAAAAATGATAAATCAAGAACAGAAGTTTCAAGTCCCATGACTGGAGATATGATTGTGATTACTGATGGTGCCTCCAAAGAAATGGTAACATTCATGGATAATCCTATGTTAGGAAAAAAATACATTAAAGGTTCATTAGATATAGCGCAAAGTGCACTAAATGATATCGTCATAACCAAAGGAGATGAAACTAAGATGTTTTTAAATTTCGAGTGTCAACAATACTTTGTGACATCCTCAGTACAAGGACAACCTATGGAAATGGAAGTGTTTACAACCGACGCCATAAATGCTTATTCTCAACAAACAGCTCCTTATGGTGATGAAATTAAGGGTTTTCCACTGTATGTTTCTTTATCGATGAATCAGATGGGATCCAATATTAAGGTTGTTAGTAATGTTATTGAAATCAAAAAAGAAGTTTTAGACGATGAAAAGTTTAGTTTAGAAATTTTAGACGGTTATGATGAAATGAAGCAGGAGTAACTAGAGAAATTAACTTGAGATAATTACAAAAAAGAGCAACCACAGTGTTGCTCTTTTTTGTAATTGAAATAAGCTGTTTTATGATGACGAGTTTTTTGAAGTAATATTTCTGCAAATACCACTGACGGCGCATTATTATTTTTTTATATTTGGCCCATGAATTTAAAGAGGTTTACGGGCGCGCTCGTTATATTAATTACGTTTCTAGGGGTTATTTATCAACAGCAAAACACCCCTCCTAATCAAGAAATTGTATTGCAATTTACGGATGCCCATGTAACCATTTCAGAAACTCAGCATACCTTAGATCTGATAAAAAATCAGTTGCATCATCTTGGAGCTCACAATATTCGTGTTAAAGAAATTGATGGAGGAATTTTAACAATTACTTATTACAGTACTATTGAGGCCTCGGATATAAAGAAAAATTTAATTCAAAAAAGCTACCTTCTAAAGGGTTACAGCAACAGAAGTCAAAATCACTCTTCAGAAAAATCATCATTAAAAAATGATGTTGTGAATTATGACGTTGATGTATTCTTGTTAAAGAATACAACTGATATCGAAAGCAATCAATTAGCTGCGATTTTTTTAGAATTAAGCGCTGACAACCAGAGAATTTTAATTCCAAAATTCTTGATATTCTCCCCTAAGTTATATGATAAAAACAAAAACATCGGCCAAGAGACTTACAAACCATCGCATGATGTTATTCTATCAGATGGTAAAAAATATTACCATACACTTAACGTAAGAGCAGGGCCGTTTGTGTGATGGTTCACACTCCTCAAAGATTTGAGGATCGCTTTTATTACAGCACCAAAAACTCTTTTAATAATAAAAAATTGTCTAATACTCGTGTAAATTTTATATTTGCCCGATTTAAATTTTAGACTAAAAAATCAATACAATGCAAAATAAAGGATTAGTAAAACTATTTGCAATCTTATTCGGACTGGTAAGTATCTACCAATTATCGTTTACGTTTAAGGCAAATCAAATTGAAAAACAAGCGAAAGAAATCATAACATCGAAGATATCTGATTCAGAAAAAGATTTCGATGAGAAACGAAGTAGCGAGGAAACAAGGTATCTTGATTCATTATCAAGTCAAGAGGTTTTTAATATAGGAGTCGCTAATTACACCTTCAAAGAAGTCAAAGAAAAGAGTATGAATCTTGGACTTGACCTAAAGGGAGGTATCAGTGTCATTCTTCAAATATCAGTACAAGACATTTTAAAGGGACTAGCTAATGATAGTAAAGATCCTGTTTTTAACAAGGCGTTAGTAGACGCTCAAGAACTGCAGAAAGACAGTCAAAATAGTTTTATTGAAGACTTTTTTGAAGCTTTTGATGCGATAAAAGGAGATACAACATTAGCATCTCCTGATATTTTTGCCAACAGAGATTTGAGTGAGGAAATCACGTTCAATATGACGGATGATGAGGTCAAGCCAGTGTTAAGAACCAAAGTAGATGAATCAATCGTTTCAGCTTTTGAGGTATTACGTAAACGTATTGATCAATTTGGTGTGACACAACCAAACATACAACGTTTGGGAACTTCTGGTAGAATTTTAGTTGAGTTACCAGGTGTGAAAGATAAAAAACGTGCTACTGAATTGATTACTACCACAGCTCAATTGGAGTTTTGGGATGCATTCCCAGGAGAAGGTTTTTTGCAATTCATTGTACAAGCTAACGAAGTGCTGAAAGGACTCGTTGAAGTAGAGGCACCCAAAGAAGCAATAGAATCTCAAGATACGGAGGATACTGAAGGAGATCAAATTGCAGACTTGTTGGGAGAAACATCTACCGATACGACAGCTGTAGCAATTGTAAATCCACTTACGGATTTGATCAGAGGAACAGGTTATCAAGGAGGACCAATTGTCGCTTTATTTGAAACAAAGGATAAGCAAAAAGTGACAGAGTATTTAGACATGCCTCAAGTAAAGTCACTACTTTCAGGTGATCAGCGATATGTTAAATTCGCGTGGGGTATACCTGCGGAAGACGGTGATTTAATTGAATTATACGCATTAAAAGGAAACAGAGATCAAAAACCACCATTAAGCGGAGCTGTTATTACAGATGCTAGAAATTCATTTGCACCAAATGGGAAGCCAACTGTTTCTATGCAAATGAATGCAAAAGGAGCTAAAATATGGGAAGAAATGACCGGAAGGGCCTTTAACACAGGAGGTCAAATTGCCATTGTTTTGGATAACATTGTGTATTCAGCACCAGGTGTTACTACGGGAGCAATTGCAGGAGGTAACTCAGAAATCTCCGGACAATTCACCTTAAATGAAGCGATAGATTTAGCAAATGTTTTACGTGCTGGTAAATTACCAGCAAGAGCTGAAATTGTTCAAGCTGATGTCGTGGGTCCATCACTGGGTAAAGAGGCTATTGATAGTGGAATGACCTCATTTTTAATTGCATTGACCCTAGTCTTACTTTGGATGGTGTTTTATTATGGAAAGTCAGGTATTTTTTCAGATATAGCGCTAATTCTAAATATTTTATTAATTTTTGGAGTGCTCTCCGGTTTAGGGGCTGTTTTGACCTTACCTGGTATCGCAGGTATTGTACTAACAATTGGTATCGCAGTAGATGCTAATGTGCTTATCTACGAGCGTGTTAGAGAAGAATTAACTAAGGGAAAAGGACAAAAAGAAGCTGTTAAAGATGGATTTAGCAATGCATTATCCTCTATTTTAGATGCCAATATTACCACAGGTTTAACAGCACTTATCTTATTTGTGTTTGGAACTGGTCCTATAAAAGGATTTGCAACCACACTTTTAATAGGTATCGTCACATCACTATTTACAGCAATTTTTATAACGAGATTATTAATTGATTGGTATGCAAACAAAGGAGGGAATTTAGATTTTTCAACCTCTGTTACTAAAGGTTTATTTAGAAATATTAATATTAATTTCTTGAAAAAACGTCGTGTTTCATATTTGATATCGACTGCGATCATAATCGGAGGATTAGGGTCCTTGTTTACAACAGGATTGGATGAAGGTATCGACTTTGTTGGAGGTAGAACTTACACAGTTCGATTTGCGCAAGATGTGAATGCTGAGGAAGTTTCTGAATCAGTGGTTGCGACTTTTGGAAGTGGTGAAATTAAAACTATTGGTGGAGCAAATCAATTAAAAATTTCCACCAAATATAAAATTGACGAAAATTCACCTGATGTTGA
Organism: uncultured Flavobacteriaceae bacterium; assembly: GCA_905479065.1. Lineage (GTDB taxonomy): Bacteria > Bacteroidota > Bacteroidia > Flavobacteriales > Flavobacteriaceae > CAJQLB01. Next base: position 85,930 of record CAJQLB010000018.1, read on the forward strand.
TGAAGAGGTGCAAAATAAGTTATACGAATCTCTTTCTCAATATTTACCAGATGGTATAACTTATGATGAATTTTCAAGTCCTCAGGGTAATGTGGGAATCATGTATTCAGGTAAAGTAAGTCCAACTATCGCAGATGATATTAAGAAGTCATCCATTTGGGCCATCCTAGGATCTTTGATAGTTGTATTTCTATATATACTCCTTAGGTTTAAAAAATGGCAATTTTCTTTGGGAGCAGTTGCTGCTGTGTTTCATGATGTCTTAATTGTATTAGGGATATTCTCAATAACTTGGAATTTCATGCCTTTTAGTATGGAGATTGATCAAGCTTTTATTGCAGCAATTTTAACAGTAATTGGATATTCGTTAAATGATACGGTGGTTGTTTTTGACAGAATTAGAGAATTTTTAAATGAGCATACTAGCTGGAATTTAGATAAAACTGTGAATTCAGCATTAAATAGTACGTTAAGTAGAACCTTGAATACGTCTTTAACGACCTTGGTTGTATTGTTAGCGATGTTTACTTTTGGAGCGGATTCGTTAAGAGGCTTGTTATTTGCTCTTATTGTAGGTGTATTAGTGGGTACATATTCGTCGGTATTTATTGCAACGCCAATCATGTTTGATTCGATTAAAAAACTTGAGGAAAATAAAAAATAATTTTTCTCACAAAAAAAAGGTCTTTTTGTACTACGGCGCAAAAAGACCTTTTTTTATGGAATAAACTGTAACTTTAAATAAAATATAGAAATGAGATTTATAGTTTTAATTCTTTTGATGTTGTGCTGTGTTATAAGTTGTAAGAGTGACTTTGAAGATAAGTCAACACCCATTAACACTGACAGACATCTTCGGCACATTCATGATACGATTGGTTTTGCCACATTGGATTGGCAAATGGATTCAATTTACAAGAGACTTGGGGTTATAGATCGCGACAATGACTTAGCTTGGAAAGCTGCAATAAGTCCTCATGACGATTACAAGTATGCTGGGCAACTATATTATGAATCATTGAGAGGAATCAATGCAGACAAGGTTATTTTAATAGGAGTTGCGCATCGTGCCAGAAATTTTAATTTACAAGATAAATTAATTTTTGGAAATTTTACGCATTGGAAATCACCATATGGAAATTTAAAAGTCTCACCTATCAATCAGGAAATTATAAAAAAACTTGATAAAGAGATGTTTGTTATTCATGACAGCATGCAAGTATTAGAGCATTCTTTAGAAGCTATAGTACCATTTTTACATAAAAAAAACCCCAGTCTTGAAATTGTACCAATTTTAGTTCCTTACATGAAATATAACAGGATTGATCATATAAGCGATGCCTTGTCTTCCCTTGTAAATGATGTACTTAAAGAAAATGATTTAGTATTTGGCGAAGATGTCGCTGTTGTGATTTCAAATGATGCTGTACATTATGGAAATGAAGATTGGGGAGCTAATTTAGCTCCTTTCGGTGTCACCGAAAAAGGTACTCAGAAAGCAAGACAATTGGATGTTGAAATCATTGAAAATTGCTTGGTTAATAATCTAACACGTAATAAAATAGAACGTTTTACTAAGTATACTGTACAGTCTGACAATTATAAAGAATACAAGTGGGTTTGGTGTGGACGCTATTCCGTTCCCTTTGGATTAGATTTTGCAAATAAATTAAATTTACAGATTAACAACACACCGCTTTATGGTGATTTTATAGGTTATCAATCAAGTATTGATCATGATTTAATAGAGGTTGAAGACCTCGGGATGGGAACAACAGCTCGAGCTAATCAAAAACATTGGGTTGCTTATGCGAGCCTAAAATATGAGTAATTTATTTTTTTTGGAATGATATTCGATCTCCTTTTTCAATATTGAGGAGATCTGACAGCCCTCCTTTAATTTCTAAAACATATTGTGCTGGGGCTATTGAAGGGATTGATTGCTCATCCAAAGGAATCGCATTCTTCTTAATATTGATAACCTGTTTTAGTGCATTGAGGTAAATAATATCCAGAGGAATTAAGGTGTTTTTCATGTAAAATGATCGTATTTTTTCGTCAGAAAAAATAAAAAGCATGGCTTGATTCCTGCTCATTGAACCTCTGTGCATTAATCCAGTTTGAGTTTCATAATCGTCTTCTGCGAGTTCGATGTCAAAAGAGGTGATGAGAGAGTCATTCGTCGATTTGTAAATTTGCAAAACCCCTTCTTTACGAAATGTTACATCAATTAGATTTACAGTGCTTTTTTGTTTCTCTTGACAACTCAAACATATAAAAAGAAAACTTATCAAACCATACAGATGTTGATGTATTACACCTCGTGTCATTTATCCAATGATGATTTTTTAGTTTTATACAAAAACATGAAATAGAGACCAATAAGAATAAATGGAATACTGAGTACTTGTCCAGTATTCAGACCTAAAATCCAATCATCTCTTCCAACGACTTGCTCAATTTTAAAACGTTCGACAAACAATCTTACTGTCATAAGTAACACTAAAAACAATCCAAAAAGAAATCCTGTTTGTTTACTCTTTTTACCTTTCCAGTATAAAAACCACAATGTTAAAAAAACAAAAATATAACCAAAAGCCTCATATAATTGCCCAGGATGTCTCGGTATATTGTCATAATTTTTAAAAATAATGGCCCATGGCAATGACTCATCTGCTGGTTTTCCAATCATTTCAGAATTAAAAAAATTACCCACTCTGACAAAAATAGCACCAAGTGCTACAGGAATTACAACACGATCTAAAATCCACAACACAGATTTATGTAAAACTTTTTTGTTGTAGAGGTACATTGATATAATCATTCCTATGGCTGCACCATGACTTGCCAAACCTCTAAAACCTGTAAATTCAAATTCAGGGTTGAAGCGACAGGGTAGAAAGACACTAAAAAAATCTTGTTTAAAAAGTTCTGGTTGATAAAAGATGACATGCCCTAAGCGAGCTCCAATCAAAATTCCTAAAACCGAATAAATGAACAAGGAATCCAATTTTTCTTCAGATTGTTGCTCTTGTATGTAAATTTTCTTCATGAGGTACCAGCCCAAAATAAAAGCTGCCATCCACATCATACTGTAGTAGTGAATTTTGAAGTCTCCAAATAGTTTTAGGCCTTCGGAAGCAGGCTCCCAGACAATCTGTAAAAAATGCATATTTTAATTATTAAGGTAGCGTAAATATAGAAATTTGAAATGGAATAAGGTTTATTTTTAACGACGCTCTTTTAGTTCTTGTTTGGTTTCTTAGGAACAGGATCGTATCCACTACCTCCAAAAGGATGACAACTAAAAATACGCTTAATACCCAGCCACCCGCCATAAATTAAACCATGGGTTTTTAAAGCCTCGATGGTGTAGTAAGAACAAGTTGGCTGGTATCTACATGTGGAAGGGAAAAAAGGAGATATTAAAGATTGGTAAACTTTTATTAAAAAAAGAAATGGAGCAATCACTATCTTATTGAACATCGCTAGTTGGTTGTAAAAGAGGTGCCATCCTTGCCATCTTTTAATTGAATGCCTATTGCAGACAATTCATCTCTAATTTTGTCTGATAGTGCAAAATCTTTATTAGCTCGGGCTTCTGCTCTCAGTTTTATGAGCACTTCGACAGTGTTAGACAATGTATTGTGATTGTCTTGTGTTAGAGTATCATTTGTTAATCCTAAGACATCGAAAACCAGAGCATTCATCTGATTTGTTAAGAAATGTAGATCATCAGACGTTAAGGTTGCTTTTTGGTCCTTAACTTGGTTTATCAGCTTTACAGCACTGAAAAGTTCAGCAATTAAAATAGGGGTATTGAAATCATCATTTAAGGCATCGTAACATTTTTGAGACCATGATCTAACATCAAACGTAGAGGTATCGCTTTTTTGAATGCTTTTTAACGTATTAATTGCATCCATCAATTTGTGGTAGCCCTTTTCTGAAGCTTCAATCGCATTACTGCTAAAATCTAAAATACTTCTGTAATGTGCTTGCATCATGAAAAATCTCGTAACACTCGGTGAAAATGCTTTACTTAACTTATCATTCTTTCCAGAAAATATCTCTGCAGGCAAAATATTGTTACCTGTTGATTTTGCCATTTTTTGGCCATTTAAGGTTAGCATGTTGGCATGCATCCAGTAGTTAACTGGTGAATGACCATTGCACGCTTCTGCTTGTGCAATTTCACACTCGTGATGTGGAAATTTAAGATCCATACCTCCTCCATGAATGTCAAATTGTTCACCTAAATATTTTGTGCTCATGGCTGTACACTCCAAATGCCAGCCCGGAAATCCGTCACTCCATGGTGATGGCCAACGCATAATGTGTTGCGGCTCTGCCTTTTTCCAAAGAGCAAAATCTTGTGGATTTTTTTTATCACTCTGGCCGTCTAAAGCTCTTGTATTATGGATGAGGTCCTCAACATTTCTACCACTTAACTTTCCGTAGTTGTGAGTCTTGTTAAATTTCAGGACATCAAAATAAACGGATCCATTTACCTCGTATGCAAAATCTTTATTTAAAATAATCTTGATAATATCTATTTGCTCTATTATATGCCCTGTAGCTGTTGGTTCAATACTTGGAGGAAGGCAATTGAATTTATTTAATATGTTATGGAAATCTACTGTATACATTTGTACAACTTCCATTGGTTCAATCTGCTCAAGTCGTGCTTTTTTAGCAATTCTATCTTCTCCTTCATCAGCATCATTTTCTAAATGTCCAGCATCGGTAATATTTCGCACATACCTAACTTTGAATCCGAGATGTTTAAGATATCGAAAAATCATGTCAAACGACATGAATGTTCTTACATTACCTAAGTGAACATTACTGTAAACAGTTGGCCCACAAACATACATGCCAACATAACCATTGTTTATTGGTTTAAAATTTTCCTTATTTCCTGAAATGGAATTATAAACTTTTAAATTTTGTTCTTGATAAAGAGGCATTTTTAAATTTTAGAATTTAGTAATAATTTAAAATTTTGTATCTAATTTTATGTAATCCAGAAACTCTCTTTTGATATTGATGTTTTTAAATTCACCACCAAATTCACTTGTTACGGTACTACTTTCTATATCTCTGATCCCACGGGAGTTGACACATAAATGCTTAGCGTCAATGACACAAGCAACATTTTTCGTGTTTAAAACTTTTTGCAATTCTTCTACAATTTGAATCGTCAAGCGCTCTTGTACTTGTGGGCGCTTGGCAAAAAAATCAACAATTCTATTCATTTTTGATAATCCAACTACAGACCCATTTGAGATATAAGCAACATGTGCCTTTCCAACGATAGGTAATAAATGATGTTCGCAGGTAGAATAAACAGTGATGTTTTTTTCTACGAGCATTTCTCCGTAATTATATTTATTGTCAAAGGTGGAGGCTTTTGGCTTATTTTCTGGGTTTAAGCCTGCAAAAATTTCATTGACAAACATTTTTGCAACGCGATTAGGAGTTCCATTAAGGCTATCGTCTGTTAAATCTAGACCTAAAGTTTCCATGATGTGCTCAACATCATCTGTAATACGACTTATTTTTTCGTCGTTAGATAAATCAAAGGCATCACGTCTCATTGGAGTCTCTGAAGATGTTCCAATATGATTGTCACCTAGTGCATCAAAATTATCATTTTTGTTTTCAAATTTCATAAAATTTTCTTTCTAAAAAGGTGATTATAAAGCGCAAAGATAAACATTTCGTGTCTTTTT
>CAJQLB010000019.1 GCA_905479065.1 uncultured Flavobacteriaceae bacterium
GCTGTTTGAGTAAAACTGTATGACGTTGATTCTCCTGCCGGTAAAGTGACTCCAACAGTTTCAACGACTGGAGTTCCTCCGTCAATTATGTAGTTAATATCAAATCCTGTTTGATCTTGTGTTCCAAAGTTCTTAATTGTAACACTGACTGTCTCATCAGATAAAAAAGTTCCAGTCTCGGGAGCAGTAAAACCAACTATACCAATATCATTGGCAAATTCATGTAATACATCACTACTCGCGCAGTCATTACTATTGTCTTCATCAATGTCATAATCAGTGCATGCATTAATAGTATATGTCTGACCCTCAATTGACAAGTCAGCTTTGGCGCTAAAAATATATTGTTCAGCAGTTTGTGATGCCAAAGACCTGCCAAATGGCTCTGAAATTATCGTTCCGCCATCTATTTGATACGTGACATCAAACCCAGAAGCTGTTGCTTCACCAAAATTAAAAACAGTTACTGTAATTGTTTCGTTGTCTGTTAGCACTCCTGTTGTTGGCGTGTCAATACTTACGACACCAACATCATTCGTGGTATTTGGTGCCAACTGAAATACACCGGCAACATTTTTTCTTCCTCCTGACATCACTTCATTGACAAACCAGAATTTTTTATCTCCATCTGGATCTATATCTATTTTGCTGTAATCTCCATATCTCGTTCCGGGAATATTTGAATCCCCGGCAATGATTGTTCCCTCTTCAACAGTCATTACACCCAAATCATCTCCTGCAAAACGACCTGTATAATACGATCCAACTCTTATGTCTGAATCTGTACTATTGGCACTTGACATTCCTGTATATCCCATTCCAATGTTTCCTTGAATATCCATTGACAAACTTGCATTCCACGCATGTCTATTATCTGGGGCCGTATAGGTCCCCTCTTGATAAATTGTCCAAGGTTGGCCATCTCCAGATTGTCTTAATTCGTACCAACGAACTCCCGCCTGTTCAACAGAAGACCCGTCAACATCAACAACAAAATTAAAAAGTGCCGAATTATGCGAGTCAAACTTTCTAAATTGAGCTTGATTCATGACAGTCCATTGCAACGCATCTATACTAGATCCTCCTGAGGGTTGATCTAAATTCACAAAACTGCCACCATCAAACGTTGAATTAAATGAAGTGACTGAACCATCTGCATTACCGCTGGCGTCAATTCCTAAGTTCGTTGGACCTGTAACTGTTGAACCTGAGGCATTTGCCCAATCCATGGTTACATCCCACAATTTAATGTGATCGTCTTGACTCACATTTCCCCAGCCATCATCTGCAAAATAAACCATAAATGCAGGTCCTGTAATAGCTGTATCATGACTTAAATTTAAAAACTGTGGTGAGTCAAATCCTCCCGGATCTTGCCACCCCGGGACTGTAAAAGAAACCATTTGAGCACCAATATTTCCAGCAAGCATTTCAGCACGTTCAAACACATGAAATGTTCCACTCAAATTATCAGTCATATAATATCCATCATGCCAAACTGAAACCTTTTGATAATCATTCACAGAACCGTAAGTGTATACTGTCCAGCCATCATTAACAGGATCAGGGCCATCAGAGACAGCTAATTGAGCGCCTCCTCCAAGAAAAGACATTACCCATCTATCTGCTGCATTGTCATAAGAAACCGTCAAATCACAACACCCTCCGGAAGGAAATATTGTAGGATTTGGAGAGACAAGACCAGCTGTTAACGAATTTCCTTCTTTATCAAAGATTTGAAATGCTGTGTTAAGAACAGAAATATAGTGATTTGGACCCACTGCTCCTGCAGGATCTGTTGGCTGAGAACTTGAAGCACCTGTCTCAAAAACAAGTAAGGGCTCTTTTGTATCTATTGTATTTTTTAATCTATGTGGAGCTTCTGCTAAAGCATCAGATCCATTTGAACCTTTCCCAATGATAATTTCTTTATTCTTAGAAGCTCTTCCATCGTTCATTTCTTTAGTTCCAGCTAATTCAGGCCTTACCAAAGTTACTCGTGATGCTATTGAGGGTACTTTTTCAACCTTTGTTGGTGTTCCAATATACTTTGGTTTTTCTGTTTTTGATGCTATTTGCTGTGCATAAAATGACTGACTAGCCAAAAATAAACAAATAGCAAAAAGCCATTGTAAAGTTCTCTTCATGATAACAGTTTTTAGTGATTTTCTATTAATTTTTCAAAAATAATTCATTTTGAGATAATAAAAGAAAAAAAACCAAAGAATTCGGGCACTGAAGCCTCATCACCTAAGCATTGAGAGTAAAAACACACCCCACATTTTAGTTTGTATGTTAGGAATGTTAATTAAATTATTTCTTTTTAAATTTTCTTTAGCCAATGTTTCACATCGACTTCTTCACTTATGATTGCTTTGAGATCTTTTACATTAACGCGCTTTTGACTCATTGAATCTCTCTGACGAATTGTTACGGTGTTGTTCTCTAACGTTTCATGATCTACTGTGATACAAAAAGGTGTCCCAACAGCATCTTGTCTTCTGTATCGTTTTCCAACAGCATCTTTTTCATCATAAATTACATTGAAATCCCATTTTAATTCATCAACAATCCCACGAGCAAGCTCTGGCAAACCATCTCTTTTTATTAACGGAAAAACAGCAGCCTTCGTTGGAGCGAGCACAGCTGGTAATTTTAACACAGTTCTCGTTGTATTATTTTCTAATTCTTCTACTTGTAGAGCTTTTGAGAAAACAGCTAAAAACATACGATCTAATCCAATAGATGTCTCCAAAACATAAGGGACATAGCTTTTATTTTCTTCATGGTCAAAAAACTGTAATTTTTTTCCTGAAAATTCTTCATGTGCTTTTAAATCAAAATCTGTTCTAGAATGAATCCCCTCTAATTCTTTAAAACCAAAAGGAAAATCAAATTCAATATCAGACGCTGCGTCTGCGTAATGAGCTAATTTTTCATGATCGTGAAAACGGTAATTCTCTGGCTGCATTCCTAAGGATAAATGCCATTTCATACGTGCCTCTTTCCAGTACTGATACCAATGTTGTTGTGTTCCTGGTTTTATAAAAAACTGCATTTCCATTTGCTCAAATTCTCTCATCCTGAAAATGAATTGTCGCGCAACGATTTCATTTCTAAAAGCCTTCCCTGTTTGAGCAATTCCAAACGGTATTTTCATTCTACCGGTTTTTTGGATATTTGAAAAATTTACAAATATTCCCTGAGCAGTCTCTGGACGTAAAAATAAATCCATCGCACTGTCAGAGGAAGCTCCGAGTTTGGTTCCAAACATTAAATTAAACTGCTTGACATCTGTCCAATTTTTACTACCTGACAAAGGATCTGAAATATCTAATTCCTCTATGAGTTGCTTAACATCGTGCAAATCTTCTTTTTCAAGAGACTGTCCTAATCGTTTTAGAATAGAATTAATCTTTTCCTGGTAAGCTAACACTCTTTGATTGGTTGCCAAAAACTCCTCTTTATTGAAATTTTCACCAAAACGCTTTGTTGCCTTCAAGACCTCTTTATTGATTTTCGCCTCAATCTTTAAACAATAGTCTTCTACCAAAACATCAGCTCGATATCGCTTTTTTGAGTCTTTATTGTCAATTAGTGGATCATTAAACGCATCGACATGACCAGAAGCTTTCCAAGTCGTTGGATGCATAAAAATTGCCGAATCAATACCGACAATATTGTCATTCAATTGCACCATGGCTTTCCACCAATAATCTCGAATATTTTTCTTTAATTCAACACCATTTTGAGCATAGTCATAGACTGCGCTTAAGCCATCATAAATATCACTACTTTGAAATACGTAACCGTACTCTTTTGCGTGTGAAATTACTCGTTTAAATTGATCCTCAGTATTTGCCATGCTGCAAAAATAAACAACCACTTCAAACAAACGGAACGGATTTCAAATTTATTTTATTATTTTAAAGCAATTGGAGAGAAAAAGTCTTACTTGTGCTTAACCTATGCTATTAAAATACGTAAGTAAACGCGAAAAATGAACCATTTACAACTGTTGAACTTTTAAAATATCAATGATTTTAAATCACCTTATCAATGTGCTTTTTCCAAAAGTTTGTTTTGGTTGTTCAGACATTTTAAGCGATAATGAGCATTTAATTTGTACTTCATGCAGGCATAATTTGCCTTTAACTAATTATCATATTAACAACATTGATACCCTAAAAAAGGTTTTCTATGGCAGAGTACATATTGAGAATGCTACCGCGCTTTTACTTTTTGAAAAAAAGGGAATTGTCCAACAATTACTTCATCAGTTAAAATATAAAGGTCAAGAAAATATTGGTGCTTTTTTAGGGAAATGGTTAGGACACGAATTAGCCGCTATTGAAAATTATCAAGCCATTGATATTGTAATTCCAGTACCTTTACATAAACGGAAGCAACGTAAACGGGGTTTTAATCAAGCTGCAAAATTTGGAGTTGAAATTGCAGCAGCACTTGGTGCCGAGTATGTAGATAATGTTTTGATAAAAATCACCAATACTAAAACTCAAGTTTTCAAAAGCCGTATAGCTAGATGGCAACAGAATACAACGACATTCACATTAGAAAATAGCGCGAGAATTGCCAATAAGCACATTCTTTTAGTTGATGACATTGTCACCACTGGAGCCACTGTGGAGTCCTGTGTCAATGTTTTAAATCTCGCTGAAAACATAAAAGTTAGTGTCGCTTCGATGGCATTTACAGCATAAGTCTTCGTTAATTCTAAATTATGTTGTTATTTTTGTCAAAATTGATGTTTAATGAAAAAGGTTTTTATAAATAGTTTGCTTTTATTGCTAATTTGTCTCCTTTTTTCCCAATGCGCGAATAGAGGGACTCCCTCCGGAGGAGATAAAGACATTGCGCCTCCAATCATTACACAATCAATTCCTGAAAATTATTCAACCAATTTTAACGCAACTGAAATAAAGATTTTTTTTGACGAATACATAAAGATTAAAGATCTCAGGAAACAACTTATTGTATCCCCTCCTATGGATCCAGAGGCTCAAATAACACCTCTCGGTTCTGCAAGTAAATACATTACAATTCAAATTTTTGACACGCTTCAACCAAATACCACCTATGCGTTTAATTTTGGTGAAAGTATCGTTGACAATAATGAAAGTAATCCTTATCCATACTTCCGTTATGTTTTCTCAACAGGAACATATATAGATTCTCTCAAAATTAATGGTGTTATTGAAGACGCTTTGAATGACAAGCCAGATAATTTTGTTTCGGTCATGCTTTATGAAATGGATTCCACATTTTCAGATTCCATAGTTTACAAGAAAAAACCTAATTACATTACCAATACTTTAGACAGTACTGCACAGTTTCAATTAGATAATTTGAAAGCAGGCGACTATTTCCTTGTCGCATTAAAAGATAATAATACCAATTTCACATTTGAGCAGAAGGAAGATAAAATTGGTTTTAAAGAGAATATAATTACCGTTCCTTCAGACAGTTCCTATAATGTGAGGTTATTTAAAGAAATTTTTGATTTTAAGGCGACAAGACCCTCTCTTGTCTCTGGGAATAAAATTGCTTTTGGTTATGAAGGAGATTATAAAAACATGAATATCCAAATAATATCTGACGTCCCTAAAGATTTTCAGTACAGCATTATTAAAGATTCAAAATCTGATAGCCTTCATTATTTTTTTACACCAGATATGAAGCGTGATTCGTTGGTTTTTAAAGTCTCAAATCATTCCTACACTGATACACTCACTGTTCGATTAAAAACGCTTGAAAAAGATTCACTAACGATATCAGCTGTCAATCAAAGTACCCTAAAATTAACTGAAGATTTTGTGCTTACGGCAAACATACCATTTGCACATATAAATGAGTCCAAAATTAATATCATAGATAAAGATTCTGTCAATATAAATTTTACAAAGTCTTACGAATCCTTAAACAACAATTACCGTTTCAAGTTTGACAAGCAAGAAGAGAGCTCTTACAAAGTTCAATTACTTCCAAATGCCTTGAAAGATTTATTTGGAAGAACCAATGACACATTAAACTATAATTTACGGACAAAGGCTGTGTCTGATTACGGTAATTTACGACTTACAATTGATAATGCAGCTTATCCCTTAATTGTGCAACTTGTGACACCTAAAGGGAAGGTGAAAGATGAAAAATACACAACTAAGCCAGAGCCCTTAGATTTTGTTCATATTGATGCTGCAAAATATTTAATTAGAGTAATTTATGACGAAAATCAAAATAGAATATACGACACAGGTAACTACCTAAAAAAGACACAACCCGAACGTGTCAGCTATTATCCATCTGTCCTTGATATACGTAAAGGCTGGGATTATGTTGAAAATTTTATTTTAAAATAAAATCATCTCGATCATCCAAAAACTTGAATCTATGTCTAATAGTTTCTAAATGAGATTTTTCTAAAACAACTATTTCTGTATGTTCTAAATTAGAGATACTTTGTGTTATTTGATCTCCTAGTCCATTATAAATCGCTGAATGCCCGGGATATTGATGATTGTTATTGTCAAGTCCAATTCTATTGACACCAATACAATAACTCATGTTTTCAATTGCCCTTGCCTTCAATAAAGCATCCCATGCCTCAACGCGTGGTGTTGGCCAATTAGCCACGTAGACTAAAAGATCGTAGTCAAATATGTTTCTTGACCATACAGGGAAGCGCAAATCATAGCATATTTGTGGCATAATTTTCCAGCCTTTATAATTAATTATTACACGATTGCTCCCTGAGGTATAAGATTTGTGTTCTCCTGCCAAAGAAAAAGTATGCCGTTTATCATAATACTCCACATGGCCATTAGAAGTTACAAATACAAACCGATTAAAGAAATTACTATTGTCTTTTATCACCAAACTTCCGCAAATAGCTGTATCATATACTTTAGCTATTTGCTTCATCCAAGTAATTGATTTCCCACCCATTAATTCGTAAACACATTCGGGTTGCATTGTAAATCCAGAGGTAAACATTTCTGGCAAGACAATAAGATCTTTTGGCTCTTTTAATAGCTCGATTTTTTTCGTGAAATTACTTCTATTTTTTTCAGGTTCCTCCCAAATTAAATCTGATTGGATTATGGCTGTTTTTAGTCGATCTTGCATGTTTAAAAATAATTAAAATTACCAGGAATCTCCTATTTGAAAATGAAATTATCATATAAACAATGTTCGATAGACAATCTTGAAACCTTAATTTTGGTTTCAAGAAAGACATTTATTGACGCCTTTGAGCGTCAAAATAATCCTGAAGACTTTAAGCAATACATGAGACAAGCATTTGATAAAAATGAAATTAAAAACCAGCTTTTAGATAAAAATATGATTTTTTATCTTGTTTACACAATGCATGATTTGGTCGGCTACTTCAAATTGAATAAAAACGAAGCACAAAAAGAAAAATTTAAAAACTCATGTGTTGAATTAGAACGTTTTTATGTTTTAAAAACTTTCCAAAATCAAGGTATTGGTGCATTGATGTTACTAAAAGTTTTAAATATTGCTCGTCAATATGGAGGTGATTTTCTGTGGTTAGGCGTTTGGCAAAAAAATAAAGATGCTATTAGATTTTATGAATTACAAGGATTCAAAAAGTTTGAGTCACACCCCTATTTTATTGGTAAAGACCAGCAAATTGATTGGATCATGAAAAAGAATTTCAACTCTTAATACAAATCATCTTTTAAATATTTGCCTTAAGACCCCATAACATGAATTTTGAATATTCCTTTCTAGTAACAGCACATCTTACCTACACTTTATTTAAAATCTCTGCGGCTTTTACAAGGGTTTCATCTGTTTTTGCAAAGCAAAAACGCAACATCTTTTCATCTAAATTATTAACATTAAAGACTGAAAATGGAATGGATGCGATTTTTTTTACTTTAGTCAATTGTTTCGCTAATTGATAATCATTTTCTTGAGAAATATTAGAAAAATTAAGCGCCTGAAAATAAGTTCCTTTTGATGGCTTAAATGAAAATCTTGATGCTTTTATAAGATTAAGAAATAAATCTCTTTTGGACTGAAACAATTCAGAAAGCTCTTGATAATGACTAGGCTCACTTAAATATTGGGCCAGCGCTCTTTGACTCGGATGGTGAACGCTAAAGACAGTGAATTCATGAACTTTTAAAAACTCATGCATCAGCTCTTTGGGAGCACATGCATACCCTACTTTCCAGCCTGTATTATGAAATGTTTTTCCGAAAGAGGCTGTAATAAAACTTCGTTTCTTTAAATTAGAAAACAAACAAACACTTTGATGTTGTTGTCCATCAAAAATAATATGCTCATAGACTTCATCACTCAAAACAATAATATTCGTATTGAGGGTGAGCTCTTGCAGTTGTAACATATCATATTTTGAAAGAACCGTCCCTGTTGGGTTATGAGGTGTGTTAATAATTATCATTCTTGTTTTAAGATTGATTGTTTGTTTCACCTCTTCCCAATCTATCTTATAATCTGGATATTTTAATTGAATAGATACCGCTTTTCCACCACACAATTCGATTGTAGGAATATAGCAGTCAAAAGCTGGATTAAAAACAATAACCTCATCATTAGTGTGAACAAACGCTGTAATTGCGGCATAAATCGCCTGGGTTGCTCCTGCAGTTATCACAATTTCTCCATCTGGATGATAAGTAGTTCCATAAAGAAGATCGTATTTTTTTGCAATCGCTTCCCTTAAGGGAAATACACCAGACATTGGAGCATAATGATTGTGACCTTCATTCATAGCTTGTGATACAAGATTAATTAACTTTTGATCTCCCTTAAAGTCAGGAAATCCCTGAGATAAGTTAACAGCATCATGTTCTTGTGCCAAAGCACTCATTACCGAAAAAATTGAAGGTTTTAGATGAGGTAATTTTGAGAAATAATTCATTTAATTAATCCTGTTTTATATTTTGTTGATGGTTATTATATTAATTATTCATTAAATCTTCTATTTCTTCAATATCAATAGGAATATTTCGCATTAAATTAAAGGGAGCGCCACTATCGTTAATTACAACGTCATCTTCTAATCTTATCCCCATATTTTCGTTTGGAATATATATCCCGGGTTCTACGGTAAATACCATATTTGCCTTCATGGATGTTTTTAAAGCTCCATAATCATGAGTGTCAAGACCCATATGATGTGATGTCCCATGCATGAAATATTTTTTATAGGCTGGCCATTTAGGGTCCTCGTTCTGAACATCTACCTTATCAATAAGTCCTAGCCCTAATAATTCTGATGTCATTAATTTACCAACTTCAATATGATATTGCGCCCAATCTGTTCCTGGGGTTAACATCTTTGTAGCTTCACTTTTAACTCTAAAAACCGCATTATAAACAGCGCGTTGACGCTCTGAAAAACGACCATTTACCGGTATTGTTCTTGTCATATCACTGCTGTAATTTGCATATTCTGCTCCAACGTCCATTAACAACATGTCACCATCCAAACATTGTTGATTATTTTCGATATAATGCAATACACAAGCGTTAAAGCCAGAACCTATAATCGGTGTGTAAGCAAATCCTCGTGATCTGTTGCTTAAAAACTCATGTGCATATTCGGCTTCAATTTCATACTCCATTACACCTGGCTTAACATAGTTTAAAACACGACGAAATCCTTTTTCTGTTATGTCACATGCTTTTTGAATTAATGCAATTTCTTCAGATTCTTTAACACCTCTTAAACACTCCATTATTGGAAAACTTCTAGCATAAGAATGTGCAGAAAATTTGCCTTTAACCTTTTTTATGAAGCGGTCTTCACGGGTTTCTATTTCAACCGTTTGTCGATAATGCTCATTTGTATTAAAATAAATGGTTTGCACTTCAGACATTAAACTTTGAAATATTCTATCAAATTCTGACAACCAATACACTGTTTTTATACCTGAAACCTCAGTCGCCATTTCCTTGGTTAGTTTTGAGCCTTCCCATATAGCAATATGGGCATTGGTTTCTCGAATAAAAAGAATTTCTCTATGTCTAATTTCAATTGCGTCTGGGAATATCAATAATATGGTTTCCTCCTGATCTGCACCACTTAAGTAAAAAATATCACGCTGTTGATGAAATGGGAGTGAACTATCTGCACCTGTGGTAAACACATCATTGGAATTAAATACGGCTAGAGAATTAGACATCATTTTTGAAGCAAATTTTGCTCTATTTCTAATAAAAAGTTGATTGGTGATGGTATGATACTTCATTGCAAAGAATTTATAAACAAATGTAATCATTAAGAATGAACAGCAATCAATTAAACTTTCTTGTTGAAAACAACTAACGATCTGCTTGCAACTTGAATAATTACACAACATGTAATTCTTCCTATGTACAAAGTTTTGATTGTTTAAACTAGTTTGATTAATTTCATTCAAAATTTAAATTTTTGAAAATGAAAAATATTTTTCTTCTGTTAATCTTCTTATTCGTCAATTCTTATACAGTGGTTTCACAACAGTCTCTAGTTAAAAATGTTCCGTTTACAAACATTGGTCCCACAATAATGAGCGGACGTGTAGTAGATTTTGATGTTAACCCAAATAATCCTAATGAGTTTTATGTAGCTTATGCTTCAGGAGGATTGTGGTACACCAATAACAACGCAACCTCATTTGTATCAATTGCAGATAATGCTCCAACTCAAAACATGGGTGATATTGCTGTTGATTGGGATTCCGAAACGATATGGGTTGGAACTGGAGAAAGCAACTCTTCCCGATCCTCTTACGCAGGAGTTGGAGTTCTAAAGAGTATGGACAAAGGAAAGACATGGACAAATGTTGGATTAACAGATTCTCATCATATTGGAAGAGTTGTTATTAATAAAAACAACACAAATGAAGTGGTGGTTGGTGTAGTTGGTCATCTCTACACTTCAAACTCAGAGCGGGGAATATTCAAAACAGTTGATGGAGGAAAAACGTGGAATAATGTGCTATTTATAAATGATGATGTTGGAATTATTGACATTAGTGTTTCACCAACAAACCCAAATATCATGTTTGCTTCGAGTTGGGAACGCAACAGAAAGGCTTGGAATTTTGATGGAGATGGTGAAAATTCTGCTATTTACAAGAGCACAGATGCAGGAGACACCTGGGCTAAAGTAACCACCGATGAATCTGGATTCCCCGTTGGAAAGGGTATTGGTCGAATCGGGTTAACTATGTTCAATAACAACACCATTTACGCTATTCTCGATAATCAATTTCGCCGCCCAGAGCGACCTAAAGATACTGGCTCTGGTTTACAAAAAGGTGCTTTTACAAAGATGAGTGTTGCAGCTTTTTCAAAATTGGACAATGAAGAATTAAATCAGTACTTAAGGCGTCATCGATTTGCATTGAAATATTCAGCTGCTACTATTAAAAAAGCTGTTCAAGAGGGATCTGTAAAGCCTAGTGATTTGGCATTGTACATTGAGAATGCAAATTCTAACTTATTTAATTCTCAGGTAATAGGCGCAGAAGTCTATAAATCAAGTGATGGAGGCCTCTCTTGGGAAAAAACGCACAAGGATTATATAGACGGCCTCTACAATTCCTATGGCTATTATTTTGGTGTAATTGCTGTACATCCAATGAATCAAAATCATATTTATATATTGGGTGTTCCACTTTTAAAATCTGTTGATGGTGGATTAACCTTTCAGTCTATTGGAAAAGAAAATGTGCACAGTGATCATCAAGCCATTTGGCTAAATCCAAAAGTTGAAGGACATCTTATTAATGGAAATGATGGCGGAGTCAATATTTCTTATGACAATGGTAAGAATTGGACAAAAAACAATTCTCCTGCTGTTGGGCAATTCTATTACATTACCGTTGACAATCAAAATCCTTATAATGTATACGGAGGTCTACAAGATAACGGTGTTTGGTTTGGTCCAAGTGATTACTCAGCATCGAAAAGCTGGGAGAGTAGAGGTCAATATCCATACAAGGCTATTGGTGGGGGTGATGGAATGCAAGTACAAGTAGATTCTCGAAATCCTAACATTGTTTACTCTGGCTCACAATTTGGCAACTATTCACGTCAAAATTTAGAAACTGGAAAACGCATTCGAATTAATCCAAAACACCAATTAGGTGAAGCACCGTATCGTTACAATTGGCAAACACCCATATTGTTGTCTCCTCACAATCAAGATATCCTGTATATGGGCGCAAATAAACTATTACGCTCCATGAATCAAGGAGAAGATTTTGAGGTTATTTCTGACGATTTAACAACTGGAGGTAAGAACGGTAACGTCCCTTATGGAACAATTACAACTATTTCTGAAAGTCCATTTCAATTTGGATTAATTTACACAGGTACTGACGATGGCTATATTAATGTGACTAAAAACTCTGGTGTGGCTTGGACCAAAATTTCTAGCACGTTACCTCCAAACTTATGGGTGTCAAGAGTTATCGCATCTAGGCACAAGAAAAACAGGGTTTATGCAACTTTAAATGGATACCGACAAGATGACTTCAAGCCGTACGTTTTCATGAGTGAAGACTTTGGTAATACATGGAGTTCCATAAGCTCTAACTTATCAAATACTGCTGCAGTAAATGTCATAAAAGAAGACTCATTCAACGAAGAATTATTGTTTATTGGGACTGATAATGGTACCTATGCAAGTTTTAATAATGGAATTTCCTGGGAAGCATTTTCTGAGGGCCTGCCAAATGTGGCGGTCCATGATTTGGTTATTCAGGAAGAAGCGCAAGATCTATTGGTGGGAACCCACGGAAGAAGCATTTACAAAGCAAAAATTACTTCCTTACAGCAGCATGGAAAAATTGGAAACAAAGACTTGATTATTTTTGATATTAAGCCCATCAAATCATCAAGAAGATGGGGTATGTCATGGAATCAATTTTACCCCGCTTTCGAGCCAGAGTTAATGATTGAATATTTTTCCAAAAATAGTGATCGTTTAGATATTAAAATATTTTCTGAAAAAGGCACCTTGTTAAATAAAATTCCTGTCAGTGTAGATGCAGGATACAACTATACTTCTTATGATTTAACTATAACAACCACTGCAAAGAGAGAACTCTTAACAGAAGATCCTAAGTCAGGTGTTACAGAAGCACAAAATGGTAAAATTTATTTAACAAAAGGCACTTACACGATAGATATTGGAGGTGAAACATCTATCTTAAAAATAAAATAGTGGTGTATAAAGATCAAGTATTATAACATAAAAAAACTCCAATTAATATCGTCAAACATCACATGAATTTTAAATTTTGAGGCGTTCGGCACACAACTTGTCCTAAAACCCTTGTTATATCTACTTTAAATTTTAATAAAACGACTCTTAAATTTGTGTTGTTTCTAAGTGAGCAGTACCTTTGCTCTCCGTAGAAACTAATTCGATTCATATGAGTGGATTTTTTAAATCATCAGTAGGAAGAAAAGTAGCCATGGCACTATCCGCTTTTTTTCTAATGTTTTTTATTTTACAACATTTTGCCATCAATATTTTATCAGTTTTTAATCCAGATTTGTTTAACGAAGTATCCCATTTCATGGGAACCAACCCACTAGTCCAATTTGTCTTACAACCTATTTTAATTTTTGGTGTTGTGTTTCATTTCACTATGGGTTTTATATTAGAATTAAAAAATAGATCTGCCAGAAGTATTTCATATGCCGTGAATAATGGAAATGCAAATTCAAGTTGGATGAGCAGAAATATGATTTACAGTGGTGGTTTTATTTTAATATTCTTAGTCATTCATTTTATTGACTTTTGGATACCAGAATTAAATATCAAATATGTAATAGGAGACACCTCCGGCTTATTGGCTGACGGTAATTATAGATATTTCGAAGAGCTTCAACATAAATTTGTTCCAATTTGGCGAGTTATACTCTACTGTATTGGATTTGTATTTTTAGCTTTACATCTATTACACGGTTTTAACTCAGCATTTCAATCAATTGGTGCCAATAATAAATACACAAAATCTATTAAAGGCATAGGCAAGGCTTACGCTGTTTTAATTCCTCTTGGTTTTATCATAATAGCTTGCTTCCACCATTTAACTTACACACACTAAATCATACAAGTATGGCTTTAGATTCAAAAATTCCTGAAGGTCCGTTAGCTGATAAATGGACAACGCATAAAAATAATATAGATCTTGTTAATCCAGCAAATAAACGCTTGATTGATGTAATAGTAGTTGGTACGGGTTTGGCCGGTGGATCAGCAGCAGCAACATTAGCCGAGTTGGGGTACAATGTGAAAGCATTTTGTTTTCAAGATTCTCCGAGAAGGGCACATTCAATTGCAGCTCAAGGAGGAATCAATGCCGCCAAAAACTATCAAGGTGACGGAGATTCAACCTATCGTCTTTTTTACGATACGGTAAAAGGGGGAGATTACCGCTCAAGAGAAGCCAATGTGCATCGATTAGCTGAAGTCTCAACAAATATTATTGATCAGTGTGTGGCACAAGGTGTCCCTTTTGCCAGAGATTACGGTGGTCTACTTGACAATCGCTCTTTTGGTGGTGTCTTGGTATCAAGAACTTTCTACGCCAAAGGTCAAACTGGTCAGCAACTGTTGTTGGGAGCTTACTCAGCAATGAATCGGCAAATAGGACGTGGAAAAATAAAAATGTACAACCGACATGAAATGTTGGATGTTGTAATTGTTGACGGAAAAGCGCGAGGGATAATAACAAGAAACCTTGTGACTGGAGAAATTGAGAGGCATTCAGCCCATGCTGTAGTTCTTGGTTCTGGAGGATATGGAAACGTTTTCTATCTTTCTACAAACGCTATGGGAAGTAATGTTACAGCCGCTTGGAAGGCTCATAAGCGCGGTGCCTATTTTGCAAATCCATGTTATACTCAAATCCATCCAACATGTATTCCCGTATCTGGTGATCATCAATCAAAGCTAACCCTAATGTCAGAATCGTTGAGGAATGATGGTAGAATTTGGGTTCCAAAAAAATTAGAAGATGCAAAAGCTATTCAAAATAAAACATTAAAACCAACAGAAATCACAGAAGAGAATAGAGATTATTTTTTAGAAAGACGTTATCCCGCCTTTGGAAATCTAGTCCCACGAGATGTCGCCTCAAGAGCTGCTAAAGAACGATGTGATGCCGGATTTGGAGTTAATGCTACTGGTGAAGCAGTCTTTCTGGACTT
This sequence comes from uncultured Flavobacteriaceae bacterium, assembly GCA_905479065.1. Lineage (GTDB taxonomy): Bacteria > Bacteroidota > Bacteroidia > Flavobacteriales > Flavobacteriaceae > CAJQLB01. The sequence continues at coordinate 15,229 of CAJQLB010000019.1, forward strand.
TGCCGCTGCGATTATTCGCTATGGTAAGGAACAAGCGCACATTAAAGGATTAGATGAAAATGACACTGAGATTATAGATAAACTCGGTAAAGATATTGTAAAGAGTAAATATGGGAATTTATTTCAGATGTATGAAAAAATCGTTGACGAAAACCCATATGAAACACCCATGATGATTTATCCTGCTGTTCACTACACAATGGGAGGTATTTGGGTCGATTATAATTTACAAACAACCGTGCCTGGCTTGTTCGCTATTGGTGAAGCAAATTTCTCAGATCATGGAGCTAATCGACTCGGTGCCTCAGCACTTATGCAAGGGTTAGCTGATGGGTATTTCGTACTTCCTTATACGATTGGTAATTATCTTTCTGATGACATTAGAACAGGTCCAATTTCAACAGATTCAAAGGAATTTGAAGAAGCCGAAGCCAATGTAAAAAAACAGGTTAATCATTTCATTCAAAACAACGGATCAAAATCCGTCGATTATTTTCACAAAAAATTAGGTAAAATCATGTGGAATAAGTGTGGCATGGCGCGTAATGAAAAAGATTTAAAAGATGCAATAAGAGAGATCTCTGAGTTAAGAAATGAGTTTTGGAAAGAGGTTAAGGTCCCTGGTGAATCAAACGAATTCAATGAAGAACTCGCAAAAGCTGGACGAGTTGCAGATTTTCTAGAGCTCGGTGAATTATTTGCGAAAGACGCTCTTGTGCGTGAAGAATCTGCAGGAGGACACTTTCGAGAAGAGTATCAAACCAAGGAAGGTGAAGCACAACGAAGAAAAGAATTTCAATTCGTATCTGCATGGGAATACAATGGTGAGCCTAAAGACGCAAAACTTCATAAAGAAAATTTAACTTACAAAAACATAGAGGTTAAAGAACGTTCCTACAAATAACAAATGCTATGAATTTAACACTACAAATATGGCGTCAAAAAAATGCCAAAACAAAGGGAAAAATTGTAGAATATCCTATTAAAGATATTTCACCTGACATGTCTTTTCTTGAAATGTTAGATGTTCTAAACAGTCAATTAATTACTCTAGGAGAAGAACCAGTAGCTTTCGATCACGATTGTAGAGAAGGGATTTGCGGTTCTTGTTCTTTATACATTAATGGTGAAGCTCACGGACCAGACCGTCGGGTAACCACTTGCCAATTACACATGAGAAAATTTAAAGATGGTGATACTATTTTTATTGAACCGTTTCGTGCGAAAGCCTTTCCAGTTATCAAGGACTTAATTGTTGATCGTTCTGCATTTGATCGGATTCAACATGCAGGAGGTTTTATTTCTGTTAATACTTCAGGTAATACTCAAGATGGAAATGCCATTCCAATTTCAAAACATGATGCTGACACTGCAATGGATGCGGCGACGTGTATTGGTTGTGGGGCTTGTGTTGCAACTTGTAAAAATTCGTCAGCGATGCTATTTGTTGGAGCAAAAGTTTCACAGTATGCTTTACTCCCACAGGGTCAAGTAGAAGCTACTAATCGTGTTGAAAATATGGTAGCACAAATGGATCTTGAAGGATTTGGGAATTGCACGAATACCGGAGCTTGCGAAATTGAGTGTCCCAAAGGAATTTCTTTAGAGAATATAGCTCGAATGAATAGAGAACTTATGAAAGCCAGTTTAAAATAATTAAAAGTGTGATTTCTAATTTAGACTGTGCATGAAAAAACTCATATTACGCTGCTCATATGTGTTCGTCATAACACTTACTAGTGCAGCCCTACATGGGCAAGAAAACAACAAGCAATCCTCTACCTCTAACTTGGACATTGAAAATGATTTATTTGATGCCAAAGCGCTTATGCAACGTGTCAAATTTTTGTCTTTAGATTCTCTAGAAGGTAGAAAAACTGGAGAGCGTGGTAACCTTATTGCCAGAAACTACATCATTGAGCTATTCAAAAAATATGACATTGATCCTTTTTCAAATAATTACTTACAACCCTTTAGTTTTAAAAATCGTCGTGATAACAAAACTTATCAAGCAGCCAATATTTTAGGCTTGATAAGAGGTAGTCAATACCCAGAAAAATATATTGTTCTTTCAGCGCATTATGATCATGTTGGTATTATTAATGGTGCTATATATAATGGTGCCGATGATGACGCTTCAGGTGTCAGTGCCTTATTCGCCTTAATTGAATACTTGGATAAAAATCCATTAAAATACTCAGTTATTATCGCTGCATTTGATGCTGAAGAACTTGGTCTTAAGGGTGCTCAACATTTTTTAAAATCCTTTCCTCAAGCAAAAGAAAACATTTTATTGAACATAAATTTGGACATGATTGGTAGGAATGATGACAACCAAATGTTTGTGGTTGGGGCAAATTTACATGAAGAGTTAAAGCCCTTAATTAATGACTTAAAGCTTCCTGAAAACTTTTACTTGTTGTCCGGTCATGACGGAACAGATAAAAAACAAAATTGGACATATTCATCAGATCATGGAATATTTCACAAATCAAATATTCCTTTTTTATATTTTGGAGTCGAAGATCATGAAGACTATCATGAACCTACCGATGATTATGAAAATATTCAAAAAGTATTTTATACCAAAGCTGTCATGACTATTATATCTGTAGTCGAAAGAATTAATTACAGCTTGTATTAAAAGTACTTCTCTTTTACTTTTAGACTAACATTTACAATCATAAAGGTGGCCATAGAAGGTAATAACCATCCCAAGTTAAAGGATGAAAAAGGGATCTCTTCAAGAAGTGTTTTTAACCATGTCGTCACATTATCACTACTCAAAACATCCAAAAGACTAAACATTATGGTTACAACAATCACAGCCTTGAAAACGACATTTGATGCCCACTTGGGTGGAATAATATTAAGAAAAATCAATACAATCATGATTGGATAAGCAATCATTAAAACGGGTAAGGCAACATCAATGATATAACTCACATCCAGCTGTCCAATAAATACTCCTATGAGACAGAACACGAGTACCATAAACACATATACATGTTTTGACTTTTTAAACAATCCTTGAAAGAAATCTGCAGTGCCAACAATGACAGCAACAGCAGTGGTAAAGCATGCTAAAGACATCAGGACACTTAGAGATATATTTCCAAATTTACCTAAAGTTCTCTTTGCTATTTCTTGGAGTAATTCAGACCTAGATATTTGATAGGGTAGCTCTATATTCAAAGTTGCCCCTAAATAAATAAGCCCCAAGTAAATTATCAATAAACAAAACATTGCAATACATCCCGAGCGTACAATGACAATTCTTTTGTCATTAAAAGACGTATATCCTTTCAAGTTTAAAGATATAACAACAACACCTCCAGTCAATAATCCAGCAATAGCATCGTAGGTTTGGTATCCCTCAAAAAACCCATTTAAAAATGGAGAATCTATTGTTACTAACCTGATGTCTTCTGATCCCGAAAACACTCCCACTCCGATGATAAATAATAAAATAATAACAATAATGGGAGTTAGATATTTACCAAGAACATCTAATACTTTTCCTCTATTGAGAGCAAATAAGAATACTAAAGTAAAGTAAACACTACTTGTCAATAATGAACCTGTTCCAAAAAATGGTTCAATAGCCATTTCATGAGTAACAGCAGCCGTTCGTGGTACAGGTAATAACACCGCAATTATATAAATACATAGGCTAAATAAAAGGCTAAATAAAGGAGAAACTTTATTTCCAAAGTCCAACATTGTCCCCTGAAGTCTTGCATGTGCAAGTAAGGCAGCTAAAGGAATCACAACTGCAGAAAGAACAAACCCTAAAGCAACCAACCACCAATCAACTCCTGCGTTAAATCCTAAAAGTGGCGGTAATATGAGATTTCCTGCACCAAAAAATGCTGCAAATATAGCAAACCCAAACACATAGGTTTCTCTAGTTTTATTCATAAAGTCATTTATCTTTGTCTAAGATAAACATTTCTATATATGGCTAACTTTGTCGTTTATCAAAACGCAAAAGTTCACTACACAGACACGGGTAAAGGAGAAGCTGTTGTACTCTTGCACGGATTCTTAGAAAATTTAAGCATGTGGAATGACTTAGTTCCTTACTTAACCAAAAATTATAGAGTAATTTGTATCGATTTATTGGGTCATGGAGCGTCTGAGGGGCTCAACAATACCCATCCTATGCATATCATGTCAGAGGCAGTTTACTCTGTTATTCATAGTTTAGATTTAAGACAAATCATTCTCATTGGTCATTCAATGGGCGGTTATGTTAGCCTCGCATTACTAGAAAAATATAGCTCTTTAATAAAAGCAGTCTGTCTCATCAACTCAACTGCCGTTGCAGACACGGAAAAGAGAAAAAAACAAAGACTGAAAGCAATACGATTAGCAAAAAATAATTCTCAAGAATTTATAAAATTAATGACATCCACATTTTTTAACGTTGAAAGTGCCAAACAATTCAAGAACGAATTAAACTCGCTTCAATTCGATGCCTTAAAGATGTCTCCAAACAATATTATCGCAGCTATTGAAGGAATGAAAAATAGAAAAGATAGACTTAAATTATTTCAATCATACCGCCTACCAAAAATGGTCATACTAGGTAGAAAAGACTCTATAATTAATTTTAAAAAAGAGCAAGATTATTATCACAATACTGATATTCAAATCGTAGAACTGTCTAATGGTCATATGAGTCATATTGAGAATAAAGAAGGTTTTACTTACAATATAATGCATTTCATCGAAAATATATAAAGTTTAAACGATAAGTTAAGATTTATATCTAAATTTAATAGCCCAAAATCCCTAACTTATGAAAACCTCTAATTTAAAAAATTACACTTTATCAAAATTGTATTGTAACATCTTTGGTCATCACTATGATATCTCCAAAAAAGTAACCCAACATGTCAAAGAATACACTTGTACATGTTGCAAAAAACAAATGACTACCAATGGTAATGGAAGATTGACAGAGTTAACAACAGTTTTTGAAGACATTAATTCTGTTTTAGAATATATGCACAAAAGACGCTCAATACGACTGAATCAAAAATTAGCCTCTTAATTCAGTTGCAAGACATGACTCATAACCGGTCTAATTTCGTATTATTCGTAACGATTAATTGCATTCCACCCTTGTGCTTTTATAGGGATCTTCGTGTCTCCACGTGTGACTAAGTGCATGCCTGAAGACTGCTCGGTAATATATCCAATAACCGTTAAATGAGGATTTCCTTTTATGTTTGGAAAATCTTTTTGAGATATCGTCATTAACAATTCGTAATCTTCTCCACCATTCAAGGCTACTGTTGTGCTATCAATATTAAATTCTTCACAGGTGGAAATAACCTGAGGGTCCAAAGGTATTTTGTTTTCATAAAGATCACAACCCACCTTCCCTTGCTGACATAAATGTATGATCTCTGAAGAAAGACCGTCACTGATGTCTATCATAGACGTTGGTTTTACCTCTAAATCTTTCAATAGTTGAATCACATCTTGTCTTGCTTCAGGCTTTAATTGACGCTCTACTATATAAGCATATTGATCAAGTTCCGGCTGGCTCTGAGGATTTATTTTAAAAACTTCTTTTTCGCGTTCTAATACTTGGAGTCCTAAATAGGCTCCTCCCAAATCACCTGACACAACCAACAAATCATTTGGTTTTGCTCCACTTCTGTAAACAACATCCTTTTTCTTTACTTGACCAAGCGCTGTAACCGAAATGAGTAATCCCGAAGTCGATGAAGTAGTGTCTCCTCCAACTACATCAACGCCGTAATAATCTGCTGCTGTTTTTATTCCTTTGTACAATTCTTCTAATGCCTCAAGGGAAAACCTGTTTGATACGGCTATTGAAACAGTAATTTGAGTCGCTTGTGCATTCATCGCATAAATATCTGATAAATTGACCACCACAGCTTTGTATCCCAAATGTTTCAATGGCATATAACTTAAATCAAAATGCACACCTTCCACGAGTAAATCTGTAGAAACAACCGTAGTTTTATTCTTGTAATTCAGAACAGCTGCATCATCCCCAATTCCTTTAATCGTAGTGTCGTTATTGATTGTAATGGACTTTGTTAAATGATTGATGAGCCCAAACTCCCCAAGTGACGTTAAAGGAGTACGCGATTGATTTTTATCTTCTATCATATGCCAAAAGTAATATGAATTTGGGCTTAGTACCAAAATAAGTGGAAATTATCTTTAGAGATTCTTATTTCTAAATAAGAACTCACTAGATAGTATAATAAAAACCTATGAATCCATATAGGAATATAATGTTAGCTTATGTTGAAAAACTCTGCTTATGTTGTATATTTGCTCTCTATTTAGAACTAATCTATTTAAACAATGATTAAAGTTTCAGAGACAGCAAAAATTAAGGTCGTAGAACTCATGCAGCACGATGGTTTTAGCCCAAAAGAGCACTTTGTTAGAGTTGGGGTTAAAAGTGGTGGATGTTCTGGACTGTCATACGACTTAAAATTTGACGACAAACAAGAGAATGATGACAAGATGTTTGAAGATAATGGTATAAAAATTATTGTTGACAAAAAAAGCTTTCTGTATCTCATTGGTACGATCCTTGAATACTCGGGGGGATTAAATGGATCAGGATTCGTTTTTAATAACCCAAATGCAAACCGCACTTGTGGTTGTGGGGAATCTTTTTCGTTATAATAAGACACTATGAGTAATAAATATACTGAGGACGATTTACGTGAAGAGTTAAAAACCAAAGAATATGAATATGGTTTTTACACAGATATAAAATCTGACACCTTTCCTGTTGGACTGAATGAAGACGTAGTTCGAGCTATTTCAAAACGAAAACAGGAACCAGATTGGATGACTGATTGGCGCCTCAATGCCTTTAAAATCTGGAAGGAAATGGCAGAACCCGAATGGGCAAATGTGCATTATGACAAACCTGATTTTCAAGCTATCTCCTATTATTCTGCTCCAAATAGTAAACCAAAATACAATAGTTTAGATGAAGTAGATCCAGAATTGTTAGACACCTTCAAAAAACTGGGTATTTCGATTGATGAACAAAAGAAGTTAGCTAATGTTGCTATGGATGTTGTTGTAGATTCTGTTTCAGTAGCGACAACTTTTAAAAAAACACTCGCAGAGAAAGGAATCATTTTCATGAGCATTTCTGAGGCCATTCAAAAACATCCTGATCTTGTCAAAAAACACCTTGGAACTGTCGTGCCACAAAAGGATAATTTTTACGCAGCTCTAAATTCTGCAGTTTTTAGTGATGGCAGTTTTTGTTACATTCCTAAGGGAGTTCGTTGCCCAATGGAATTGTCAACCTATTTCAGAATAAATCAAGCAGGTACAGGTCAATTTGAAAGAACTTTAGTGATTGCAGATGAGGGTAGTTATGTAAGCTATTTAGAGGGCTGTACTGCTCCAAGTCGTGATGAAAATCAATTACATGCTGCCGTTGTTGAATTAATTGCTCTAGATGACGCAGAAATTAAATATTCAACTGTTCAAAATTGGTATCCTGGTAATGCTGAAGGTAAAGGCGGCGTATTCAATTTTGTCACCAAACGTGGTTTGTGTGAAACCAATGCGAAGATTTCTTGGACCCAAGTTGAAACAGGTAGTGCTGTGACATGGAAATATCCGAGTTGTGTCCTAAAAGGAAATAATTCAATAGGAGAGTTTTATTCAATTGCCGTGACCAATAATTTTCAACAAGCAGATACAGGTACCAAAATGATTCATCTTGGTAAAAACACAAAATCAACCATAATTTCTAAAGGTATATCAGCAGGGAAATCACAAAATAGTTATCGTGGTCTTGTTCAAATCAATTCACGGGCTGACAATGCTCGTAATTTTTCACAATGTGACAGCTTACTCATGGGGAATGAATGCGGAGCACACACATTTCCATACATAGAAGCTAAAAATAAATCTGCACAAATAGAACACGAAGCAACAACTAGTAAAATCGGTGAAGACCAGATATTTTATTGTAACCAAAGAGGTATTGATACCGAAAAAGCTATCGCTCTGATTGTGAATGGTTTCAGTAAGGATGTCTTGAATAAGTTGCCCATGGAGTTTGCTGTAGAAGCTCAAAAATTACTAGAGATAAGCTTAGAAGGAAGTGTTGGTTAATTTAGATTAATATGAAAAATATATACATAACTTTAATTTTAATGTTGTCATTTTTAGGTTGTAAAAATGAGTCAAACATGTCATCAAGTGGGAGTAATAACGAGACCGATACTCAAGAAAAAACAATTAGTCAAAGTGATGGGTTGACTCTTTTAAAAGGTGAATTCATATACTATGCTGACGCCTCTGTGTTACAAACTCAACAACAAATGTATGGCGTTGTCATTGATGAAAAAATGCATGAATTAAATTTAATGGCAAAAAATTTTAAGAATGAAGACACTGATTTTGTCGAGGTTGAAATTCGTGGAAAAATTACTCCCAAACCAAAAGATGAAGAAGGATGGGATTATCGTGTTGAAATAAAAGAAATAGTGAACGTAAAAGCGGTATCAAAAAGCAGTGATGTCGTGAAATTAGGAACTGAATAATATGTTAGAAATAAAAAATTTACACGCAAGTGTTGAAGATAAAGCTATTTTAAAGGGGATTAATCTTTCAGTCAAAGCTGGAGAAGTTCATGCTATTATGGGCCCAAATGGTTCTGGTAAGAGCACCTTAGCCTCAGTCATTGCAGGAAAAGAAGATTATGAAGCGATTAAGGGGGATATTCTTTTTAATAACGAAAACATTGAAGAATTAGAAGCTGACGAACGTGCACATAAAGGAATTTTTCTATCCTTTCAATATCCTGTAGAAATCCCTGGAGTATCAGTCACAAATTTCATGAAAACAGCTATTAACGAAAGTCGAAAAGCTAAAGGTCTTGAAGATATGCCTGCCAATGAAATGTTGAAACTTATTCGAGAAAAATCTGAATTACTAGAAATTGATCGAAAATTCTTATCGCGATCGTTAAATCAAGGGTTTTCAGGTGGTGAGAAAAAGAGAAATGAAATTTTTCAAATGGCCATGTTGGAACCAAAATTAGCCATTCTAGATGAGACTGATTCAGGCTTAGACATTGATGCCTTGCGTATCGTAGCTAATGGTGTGAATAAATTAAAAAATAAAGACAATGCTGTTATCGTCATAACGCATTATCAACGTCTTTTGGATTATATTGTTCCAGACTTTGTTCACGTTTTACACAATGGTAAAATTGTTAAATCAGGGACAAAAGAACTAGCTCACGAATTGGAGAAAAAAGGATATGATTGGATCAAAGAATCTGTAAACCTATAGAAGAATTTATGGACTTAAAAGAAAAATTAGTTTCCTCATTTTTAGCATTTGAAAACCAAATGGATGTTGAAGATTATGTCCATGACATCAGATCAGAAGCTATCAAAACTTTCGAAAATGAAGGATTCCCGTCAAAAAAAGATGAAGATTGGAAATACACTTCATTAAATAAAATATTAAAACAAGACTACAGCGTCTTTCCTGATGATGAAAATGCCATCGAATATCGCGATGTAAAAAAATATTTCATTCACAATATTGATTCGTTTAAAATTGTATTCATTGACGGTAAGTATTCATCACATCTATCGCAAACCACTCATGAAGGAATGGATATTTGTTTGCTATCTGCCGCATTAGCCAAACCGAAATATCGCTTAGTTATTGAAAATTATTTTAACAAAATTGCTGCATCAGATGGCATTACTTCTTTAAATACTGCTTTTTCTTCTGAAGGAGCTTACATTCATATTCCAAAAAACAAATTAGTTGAAAAACCAATTCAAATTATTCATTTTTCAACTGGAAATGAGTCTGCATTAATGCTTCAACCAAGGAATTTAGTAGTTGTAGATGAAAATTCACACGTCCAAATTATTGAACGTCATCAAAGCTTAACATCCAACGCTGTTTTAACAAACTCCGTGACTGAAATATTTGCAAACAAACGTGCTATCATTGATTGTTACAAAATTCAAAATGATCATCAAAACGCATCACTAATTGACAACACATTTATTCATCAAAAACAGGAAAGTCACGCGTCGGTTCATACGTTTACTTTTGGAGGAAATTTAACTAGAAATAATTTAAATTTTTATCAGCACGGCGAACGTGTTGATTCTACCTTAAAAGGCATAACTATTATTGGAGACAAACAACATGTAGATCACAATACATTAGTTCATCATGTTGAACCAAATTGTGAAAGCCATCAAGACTATAAAGGCATCTTTAATGATAAATCAACTGGTGTTTTTAATGGGAAAGTGATTGTAGAAAAAGAAGCCCAAAAGACAAATGCTTTTCAAGCTAACAATAATATTTTAGTCAGTGATCAGTCAACAATTAACACAAAGCCACAATTAGAAATTTTTGCTGATGATGTTAAATGTTCGCACGGATGTACCATCGGGCAGTTGGATTCAGATGCTTTATTCTATATGAAAACTCGAGGGATTCCTGAAAAAGAAGCAAAAGCCCTGCTCATGTATGCATTTGCCAATAATGTTTTAGAGAGTGTCAAAATAGCGACATTAAAAACTCGTATTAATAAGCTTATTGCAAACAAAATTGGCGTGAATATTGGATTTAATTTATAAGAGTTAATCAGTAGTTTATTATGTTAAATGTTGAAACCGTCCGCAAAGATTTCCCTATCCTTTCTAGAAAAGTCAACGGTCAACCACTGGTCTATTTTGATAATGCTGCAACCTCACAGACTCCTCAAGTAGTCATAGATGCTATTGTTGATTATTACAGCAACTACAACTCGAATATCCATCGTGGTGTTCATTTCTTAAGTCAAGAAGCAACAGATAAATATGAAATAGCTCGTCAGAAAATTCAACACCATTTTAATGCTGAATATTCACATGAAATTATACTTACCGCTGGAGTCACAGCAGGTATTAATTTGGTTGCTAATGGATTTGCCTCAATACTCAAGAAAGGTGATGAAATTGTTGTTTCTGCTTTAGAACATCACAGTAATATTGTACCATGGCAAATGTTGTGTGACAAATCTGGTGCTATCTTAAAAGTGATTCCAATGAATTTGGAAGGCGAACTGGTGATGGATGCCTTTGAAGCATTACTATCGACTAAGACAAAATTGGTTTTTGTCAATCACATTTCAAATGCTCTAGGAACGATTAATCCAATAAAACAGATTATCAAAAAATCTCACCGCATTGGTGCAGCTGTTTTAATAGATGGAGCGCAAGCATGCCCACACATAAAAGTTGATGTAAAACAATTAGATGCTGATTTTTATTTGGCTTCAGCACATAAAATGTGCGGTCCAACGGGAGTTGGTATATTATACGGCAAACAACAATGGTTAACTAAACTGCCTCCTTATCAAGGGGGAGGTGAAATGATCGACCAAGTGACTTTTGAAAAAACTACGTACGCGGGACTACCTCATAAGTTTGAAGCTGGAACTCCAAATATTTCAGGAGTAATCGCAACAGGTGTTGCTATTGACTACCTTAACAAGATTGGCTTTGATGCTATTTCAAATTATGAAAACGAGTTATTAACCTATGCCACAAATCAACTACTTGCAATTGAGGATCTAAAAATTTATGGAACCTCCAAAAACAAGACATCTGTAATATCCTTCAATATTGGAAATATCCATCCCTATGATATTGGAACTATTGTCGATAAATTTGGTATTGCTTTGCGAACTGGTCATCATTGTGCGCAACCAATAATGGATTTTTATAAAATTCCAGGAACCATTAGAGCTTCCTTTGCCTTTTATAACACTAAAGAAGAAATCGATAAGCTAGTCTCGGCATTATTCAAAGCCAAACAAATGCTATCATAAAATGAATTAAACAATGATAAAATCAATAATTTTATTTTCCTGCGTTTCTATTATAAGTATTTTCATGTTCTCTTGTCAAGAGATTTATGAAATAGATGCCATTGAAGGAAACTGGAAAGTAACTTCCATGAAAGATGTTGCAGAGTTTGAAGAAGGTCCTAGTTTTTTAATAAATTTAAAAACTATGAAAATTGCGGGTTTCTCAGGTTGCAACCGGTTTTTTGGGACTGTCAAACTTGATAAAAAAAATAAGTTAACATTTGAAAACATGGGAGGGACTCGAAAAATGTGTGGAAATTTTGAAGTTGAGAACATGTTCATTACGCTTATTTCGAAAGTTGATGCTTTTAAATTTAATAAAAGTAAGTTGCAATTTTTATCTAAATCTGGTGATGTTTTAATGACTATGAAAGCAACTGAAATCGAATAATTTAATAAATGACGAAAATCTATAAAACGTGAGTATATCTGAAATCCAAGAAACTATAATTGAAGAATTTGCAATGTTTGACGACTGGATGCAACGCTACGAATATATGATTGAGTTAGGTAAATCACTTCCAATAATAGCTATTGAATACAAAAACGATGATTATATCATAAAAGGATGCCAAAGTAAAGTTTGGCTTCACGCAGAATTAAAAAATAACATCTTAAATTTTACAGCTGACAGCGACGCAATTATAACAAAGGGTATTATTGCTATATTAATTAGAGTGTTTTCAAATCAACCCCCAAAAGCTATTATAGATTCAAGTACGCAATTTATAGATGATATTGGTTTAAAAGAGCATCTCTCGCCAACAAGAGCAAATGGTTTAACCAGTATGATTAAACAAATAAAAATGTATGCTATTGCATACCAAACACAACTTAAATAATGAGTGAGGAAACTATTGACACTAATGTACTAGGCGAAAAAATTGTTCGTGTTATTAAGACTATTTTTGATCCAGAAATCCCTGTAGACATTTATGAACTAGGATTGATTTATGATGTTTTTGTAAACGAAGATTATGACGTTAAAATTTTAATGACATTGACAACCCCAAACTGTCCAGTTGCTGAGACCTTACCCTTAGAAGTTGAAGAAAAAGTAAAATCAATTAACGAGGTTAAAAGTGCGGAAGTTGAAATCACATTCGATCCTCCATGGAGTCAAGATTTAATGAGTGATGAAGCGAAGTTGGAATTAGGAATGCTGTAACAAAAAAATTATGAACACTACAGGAATAGATGCGATTGCTTTTTATGTACCTAAGCTTTACGTGTCCATGGATAACCTTTCAACAGCACGAGGTATCTCTGCTGAAAAATTAAAGCGAGGACTTGGATTAGAAAAAATGGCAGTCCCCAATACTGATGAGGATGCTGTTACATTTGCAGCAAATGCATTGCTCAATTTAATTAACCAAAATAATATAAACCCAAATGATATTGGTAGAGTTTATTTAGGAACGGAAAGTGCCGTAGACGGATCTAAGCCTACAGCAACCTATGCTGTAGAAATTGTGGAACAAGAGCTCATCAAAGAGTACGGAGAACGCAGCTTTAAACATTGTGATATTCTTGATATGACATTTGCATGCGTTGGTGCTGTTGACGCCTTGCACAACACCTTAGATTGGGTTAATCAAGACAAAAATAGAAAGGCGATAGTCATTGCTTCAGATTTGTCAAAATACGATCTTAATTCAACAGGAGAATATACGCAAGGAGCAGGGGCCGTGGCCTGCTTAGTATGCCATAATCCGTCCATTTTATCAATCCATAACACTTGGGGAGTTGCTTCTAAAAGCGAAGGAGACTTTTTTAAACCACGTCGAACTTATAAAAAAACTGAATTATTAGAATCCATTTTAGAAAGCCTAAAAGTAGAGTCTTCAGAAAAAACAATTACGACGTTATTAGAATCAAATGTCTCAGAATTTTGGTCAGATAATAACGAGATTGTTGAAGTTTTCAAAGAAGAGCCTGTTTTTGATGGACAATTTTCTAATTCCTGCTATGCAGATAGAATAACAGAAGCCTTACACCATTTTAATGCTCAGAAACAAACTAATTTCATTGAAAATTGGAGTCAATTTATTTTTCATTTACCCTACGCCTATCATGGTCGCCGTATTATTTTTGACAATTGGCTAAATTGGATAGCAGAAACTAATACCTACGATCAATTACTAAAAGAAGTAGAGAAATCTAAAGAAGTTGATGATAAAACTTGGAAAAAAGCAGTATATAAATCTAATATTTACAACGATTTTATCTCAAAAAGTATTGCTGCGAGCGAGCAAGCATCTTCTGAGATTGGTAACATGTATACAGCGTCCATTTTCATGTCTCTTTTGAGCTATTTGTCACATAGCTTTAATGCATCTAACGATATATCTGGAAAGAAAATTGGATTCATAAGCTATGGGAGTGGTTCTAAATCTAAAGTGTTTGAAGGGACTGTTCAACCCAATTGGTCATCAAAGCTTGAAGCAGTGCAACTATTTGAATATTTAAATAAACGATCTTCAATAGAGGTTGACACTTATGAAAAAATACATTGTTCCAAACTTGACAAACCAGTAATAAAAGATAGTAAAATTGCCTTCAATCGTATTGAAACAGACAATACAAATTACGGCCTAAGACGCTACATAATTAATGACAAATAATATTATAAATAGAGTTGCAAACAGTAAGCTTGAACTTATTAATCTTGAAGATTATTACCCACATGGCAAGCGAGTTGTTCTAGACATAAAAGATTGGCTTTATGAAGAACTTGTGCTACGTGAGAAAGAGTTCAGACAACAAGCCAAATTGTTTGACTGGGAGCAATACAATGATTGTTATGTGGCATTAACCTGTTCTTCTAATGCCATAGTTCCTGCTTGGGCTTACATGCTATTATCAACCTATTTAGCTCCTTTTGCTAACAAAACTATTCTTGGGAGCTTAGATGTTTTAGAAACATCTATTTATCAAGATATCATCAAGGCATTAGACGTATCACCGTATAAAGATAAATCGGTTATCATAAAAGGATGTACAAATAAACCTATTCCTGATAATGCATTCATTCAACTAACCACCAAATTAAAACCGTTAGTTAAATCACTCATGTACGGTGAGGCATGCTCGGCAGTCCCATTATACAAAAGAAAATAATACCCTAATTTTCAATTACTTGACTTATTGTTTTGTGAATTCAAGAAGTTTTAATATTTTCATTATGACATTTTTATTGACTTTAAAACACTTATAAATTATTATGAAAAAAACATCGATAATAGTATTATTTTTTATTGGTTTTGTATTCGCTGAGGCGCAAACGAAAGAAGAATTAGAAACTCAAAAATCAGAAAAACAAGCGAAAGCAGATGCCTTCCAAGCTGAAGCAGATGCCATCCAAGCCGCAATTGATGCTCTCCCTGGCTGGCGTGTTGGCGCATTTGGAACCATAGGAGGAAGTCTTTCAAACTTCAGTAATTGGTATTCACAAGGAACACCAAATAATTCATCAGGTAATATTGGTTTTACTGTAAATGCTTATGCTAATTTAATTCAAGAAAAGTTTTTTTGGAAAAACGCATTAACCACCAATTTGAATTGGGTGAAATTAGATGACAAAGATTCCAACTTGGATGACGACAGCTTTAGCCCAACCACCGACGTATTTAATTTATCATCACTATATGGAAAAAATATCAACGAAAAATGGGCTGTTTCTGGCTTATTAGAATATCGTACTACCATATTAAATAACTTTAATGATCCTGGATATTTAGATTTAGGAGTTGGTTTCACTTGGACTCCAATGAAAGACTTCTTGGTAGTGCTTCATCCCTTAAATTATAATTTTGTTTTCAGTAAAGGAGACACTGTATTCGAGTCGTCATTAGGAGCAAAAATTGTGGCTGATTACACAAAACAATTGGGCGACATAAGCTTTAAGTCAAACCTATCCATGTTTCAAAGTTATAAATCAGGGAATTTATCCAATTGGACTTGGACCAACTCTTTTGGCTATACTTTGTGGAAAATGTTTGGTGTTGGATTTGATTTTGGGTTAAGAAATAACAAACAAGAAGCTCTCAATTACGCACTTAACCAATTTGACTCAAGCAGTGGGAACACAGAGCCAAATTTCAACAACGTAGATAACGATTTACAAGCCTATTGGACGCTAGGCATCAGCTATAAGTTTTAATAGCTTAATACACAAAACTAGAAAGGTGTTAAAACACCTTTGCATCAAACACCTTTCTAGTTATATGTATCATCATAATCGGGATACAAAAATGCATTGTAAGGAAATCTCGTTACATGAATTTCCCGTACCTCATCATAAATACGCTTTTTAAATTCCTCAAGATTTTCTTTATTAATTGCAGAGATAAATAAAGCGTTGTTTCCAATCTTATTCATCCATGTTTTCTGCCATTCAGCAAGCGTGTAATTGACTTGTCTCCTCTCAGCAATTAAATCTGTTTCATCAAAAGGTTCTGGCTTGTATGCATCAATCTTATTGAAAACCATAATCGTCGGTTTATTGTTGCTTTTAATATCGGTTAAAATAGTCTGAACAGAATCGATATGTTCTTCAAAATTAGGATGTGAAATATCAACAACATGCAACAGTAGATCCGCCTCTCGTACCTCATCAAGTGTACTTTTAAAAGATTCTATAAGTTGTGTAGGAAGTTTTCTGATAAATCCGACAGTATCACTCATTAAAAAGGGTAGATTTTTTATAACCACCTTTCTCACCGTCGTGTCTAAGGTTGCAAATAATTTGTTTTCAGCAAAAACTTCTGATTTACTGATTACATTCATCAAAGTTGATTTCCCAACATTTGTATAGCCTACTAATGCTACACGGACCATTTTACCTCTATTCCCGCGCTGAACCTCCATTTGTTTATCGATGGTTTTTATCTTTTTCTTTAAAAGCGCTATTTTATCTCTGACAATTCTTCGATCGGTTTCTATTTCTGTCTCACCGGGACCACGCATACCAATACCTCCTTTTTGTCTCTCAAGGTGTGTCCACATTCCTTTCAACCTAGGCAATAAATATTCACATTGAGCAAGCTCTACCTGAGTTCTGGCATAACTCGTCTGTGCACGTTGTGCAAAAATATCCAAGATTAAGTTAGTCCTATCGAGAACTTTACAATTCAAAATAGCAGAGATATTACGCTCTTGGGCAGGAGATAATTCATCATCAAAAATTGCAGTTCCAATTGCGTGCTCATCAATGAATTTTTTAACATCCTCCATCTTACCCGTCCCTATAAAAGTCTTTGAATTAGGAATATCCATTTTTTGTGTGAAACGTTTAACCACATCACCACCAGCAGTAAATGTCAAAAACTCTAGTTCATCAAGATATTCTTTTGACTTTTCCTGATTTTGATCTTTTGTTATGACCCCAATTAAAATTGTCTTTTCAAGTAACGATCGCTTCTTTTCTATCATATATTTTAGCTACTAAACCTATTTAATTCTATGTACCGATTAAAATACTTATTATTTTTTAAAATTGTTGTAACAATAACAGTGCTAAAGCAATGCATCCAAACGGTAACAACCATAATGTAAAAATACCGTATTTTTGAGCTCTTTTTTTTGTCAATTTTGCATTTAAAACACGTCGTTTTTTCCCACTGTAAAACATCCAATTTTTGAAGTACAGAATAAAAACCAATAAAACAAAAAGTGTCCAAGATTTTGTGGCAGATATTATATCAAGATGCATTTGTCTAAAAAAAATCGAGAAAAAAACTCCTAACAATAATACCAATGTCATTTGTAAAAATGTAATATATAAAATGGCAATTCTGTTAGCTTTAGATTTATATTTTGGTTTGTAATATTGAAATATATTAAAAACAAAGTGATCAAATAAAGTCATAATCTTTAAAAAATAATTTCAAAAAGAAAGCCACAATTAAATAATTGTGGCTTTCTTTTTGAGTTAATTATAGTTATTGTACAAAAACAGCCACATTTTCAACATGCATGGTTGTATTTTGGTTTGAAGTATCACTTCCTGTGTATTTAAAAGCAACATATAGAGTCCCTGAATATGAGGATAGATCTATGCTTCCTGAGTCAATAAATTGAAACCAGCTATTATTCACATCTGGATGAGCAATTACTGCGTCTAGTGTCTCCCATGTAGCATCAGAAACACCAGTTTCAGTGCCATTGAAATCTGTTGACACAAAAACCTCTAAAGGATAATGTCCGTTGTCTGGGTATGCATAAGCTGTTTGAAATGACAACATTTCTCCTTCTTGTGCATCCATATCTATTCCTGGTGTAATCAACCAACCTATGTTGCTGCTGTCACCAGTATTATAAGCTGAAAATTCAGCATAGCCATTCCCACTGTATACTTGTTCTGTCCAAAATTCAGAGCCGTCTTCTGCATAATTGAGCCATCCATCCAAATTTAAATTTGAACCATCAACAGCAGAATTAAAGGATTCTTCAAATACAGGATCACACCTGCTATCATTAAAAAACACATCGTCCGTCGAATTTAAAACCATGACTCTAGGTGATCCTCCAAAACCTTGGGTCATCACACCTGAAATTACGCCACGCCCTTCAGTTGGCAACGGTACTTGTTTAAAGTTTGCAAATGAACTTGTTTCCAACTGAAATTCTGAACCGTTAACACAACTTACCATTACATGTCGTGTATCAAAAGTATCTGAAGGATTTACGTATGTTTTCCCTTCAAGTGATAACGGAAACTGCATGTTTTCAAATGTCACAAACATTCCTAGATGTGAGTCATTAACTTCTGAAGGAACAAGTACCAGTGGCACTATATCCATCGTAGACGAAGAACGAAATACATGGTCAGGAATTTGATTAGGCGTCATCTCTTCAAGATTATTACCATCAAGTTGTCCTCCAATAGTTAATACGTCTGAAGAATTTTCACCTAAATACAAACCGTTAAGTCTGATATATACTTCTCTACCCTTATTGAATTGATTATAAGAATCTACTTGATTCAAAGAAACACCAATTGCTGCAGTTGGATTTTCTGGAGCATCTTGCATATAAAACTCTTTGTAAAAATTACCAGTTTCATCGGTAGAACTGACATAACCTTTAACAACGATATCCGACTCAATTAAAGTTGCTTGACCTGTGTAAAGGCTCAATAAGCTTGAAACACTTATTTCAGTGAGAGACCCATCACTAATTCCTAAAAGAATTTCTTGAAGTCCTGCATTTTCTTCTTCTCCTAAACTATTTGGAATGGAAAAGTCATCATCTTGAACACATGATGAAAAAATTACCATTGTGACAATCGCAAAGAATGCTAAAATTTTATTCGTTTTCATAATTTGTATTTTTACTTTTTTGTTTTTATTAAAATCTGAAATTGACATTTAAAAAATATGTCGTCCCACGTCCATACCAATATTTTGGTCCAAACACACGTGTTGGATTGGCGTTATCATCTCTAAGTTCTCTATAATTGGCATTCCTACCTTGCTCAAAACCTCCCGACTTATATTGTTGGTTAAGTAGGTTATTAACACTTGCAAAAAATCCGATAAAATAATCACCAATTTTCCATGATTTACCACCAATTAAATTGACGGTCATGTACTCATCAAAAGATTCTTGCTTTAAAAGTTCAGTTGCTAATTCTGGGTCATAATCATTGAAAGGCAAACCATCACTGTCTAGAAAGAAGTTTTCTGTTCTTGTCAAAGGACTAATATCTACATAAACATTGGTGAAAAAGTTTGTGGTTGCACCAAACCACCAATAATCTGGATCTCTGTACTCAAATCCAACTGAATAGGCGCGTTGTGGCCCTCCCGCGATTTTATAATCTTTTAAATTTGCCTCACCAAAATCCTTAAATCCATTTTGACCTAATTCATCTGGAGCACTTGGATCTGGTGTTGTAGTAAGATAAAGATTAGGATTGTTATCATAGGTGTACTGTCCTACTGATGCTGCTCCCTTAAGCTTTATAGTTGAAGTTACTTGTGCTTCAATTCCGAGTTCAGCTCCAAGGTGCTTTTTATTAATTCCTTGAAGAATTTCTTGTACAAAATTTGCATTATCTCCTCCAATACCGTCAGCAAAGAAAAATGAAATCTCATTAGCATCTTGTATCGTTGTATAAAATCCTGTTAGTCTTGCCTTCACCGTTGGAGATCTAAAGATATAACTTGCATCTACCGATGAAATCTTCTCTTCAGTAATATCATTTCCGCTTCTATCTCCAACAACATCATGGTTTTCTCTTGAGTTAGAGTACGTATTCCTGAGAGAGGGTGCTCTATTCACGTAGGCAGCATTAATGTCAATTAAATGTTTTCCGGTTATCTTGTAAGTTGCACCTCCTTTAAGTCCTAGACCATTAAATTTCAACTTTCTTCCTTTACCAAAGGAATTATCAGCAAATGCTTCATTTTGATAAATTCCTTCACGTTGATACTCCGTGCTAGTGTAACTCGCTGCCATATAAAAATCAACTTTATTATACTTAAAGAAGGCTTGTGCAGTTGCACTCATGACATTCGCATAAAGATTGAAATTGTATCTAAATTTTTCTCCCTCACCAACAATACGGTCCGGATTTTGTAAATCAAATTGGAAGTTATCAAAAGAATCAACATTTAAGTATCCTGAACCTCCAAACAAATCAATGATTTCAGCAAAATTATTAGATTCCAACTTCTTATAATCAAATATCCCCATTAATCGAATATTGTCATTTAAATCAGTCGTGAAATTTGAATTAACGGTTAATTGTTTGTCATCACTTCGATCTTCATACAAAGCATAAGCAGCATTTAAACCATTAATATTGTTTGTGATATTAGCATCATAAATTCTATTCCAATCAATTTGTCCATCGTTTACAAATGCTTCTTGTGCTTGGTAAGCTCCGTCAAAGTCAGGGCCATCACTGTCTGCTAAAAAATAACTTGGTAATTTCTGATAATAAGATGGACTTGGGTTAGCACCTCCCGCATAGTCTAATCTACTGTTACCAAGTTCTCCGAATTGATATCCAACACTTGTATTCAAGGATGATTTTTCATTGATATCCCAAAAATGATTAAGCATCAAGATGGGCTCAACCGTCCTTTTCACTCGCGAGTTTCTTTTTTCATTGTCTTGGTAACCCCAATATTCATTGTAACGAATATCTTTTAAATCGTATACTTCTTGTGTATTTGGCGATGATTTACCTCTTCTGTTAGGAGCAAAAATACCTGTAAAATTGATACTGTGCTTATCATTTATTTTTTTCTCTACAGAGGCGAAAAAAGAATTAGCATCATAAAATGTCGCATCTTGGTAGCCTTCATCTCCCCAACGTCTTCCAATAGAAATCGAATAAGCCCAACCACCATCAACTAAACCTGATGAATATGTAGCCATAGCCCTATTTGTATAGCTTCGATTAGATGAGGAATATGTAATTCGACCACCTTTTCTGTACATCGATGCTCTGGTGTTTATGTTGGTAGTTCCTAATAAACCGCCAAAATTGTAAGCTGAGGGTGATAATCCGTTTGATAATTCCTGGTTTCGCATAACATCATTTATACCTCCCCAATTACTCCATTGTGGCCTTCCATTGAACATTTTGTTCATCTCAACACCGTTGATAAGGACTTTCCCGTTTTCAGAATCTAATCCCCGAACTCGAAAAAATGATTGACTGAACTCAAAAGCTGCTGTTCTCAGAAATACATCTTGTGATGACTGTAAAAGACCCGAAATGTTATCGGCTCCGCTCGTGTCATCATTTAATTCATCATCTGATAATGATATCGTAAATAAATCAGCTGAATCTGACACATCAATACGAAGCACCATATCTGTAATATTTACAGTAGTATTTTCGTTTACTACGATTGGATAGCGCTCCGTTATATATCCTGATTTACTAATGTTTAACATTTGATCCCCTAATGGGACATTTTGCTTGAAACTAAACTCACCGAAAGCATCGGTTCTTGTGGTTTGAGAGGTCTCTTCAATTGTAATAATTACATCAGGTATGGGTTCACTATTTATAGCATCTTTCACACTTCCCGTAATTACTGTTTGTGAGAACGCTGAAAACACAGAAAAAATTCCTAATAAAAAAATAAATAAATTTTTCTTCATGTTCAACTTTAAAATTAATACTTAATTTCCTTAATTTTTAAATATAAGGCATGCAAATTTACATTATTTATTATAAATATTTACTTTTGACGAAAGATTTACTTTACAACCAAAAACATAATATATTTACATATGACTTTTTTTAAAACGTTGCTTTTATTTTGTTCTTTAATTATCTCGTTATCGGGTTACAGTCAGGACAAACGGAAATTTAAAGTTCACACAATTGCTTTCTATAATGTAGAAAACCTATTTGATACAATCAACGATACTCAAAAGTTTGATGAAGCTAGCCCAATTATGGAAATGTCATTCAATCGAGAAGAAGTTTACGAAAAGAAAGTAAAAAATATGGCGCGAGTAATTTCCGAAATTGGATCTGACGTTTCAAAAAATAGTCCAGCAATTATAGGTATCGCTGAAGTAGAAAACAGAAAGGTCATAGAGGACTTAGCCAATGATGAAGCGCTCTATAGTAAAGACTACGGAATTGTCCATTTTGAATCTCCTGATGCTCGGGGTATTGATGTTGCTTTGATGTATCAAAAGGCATTATTTTCACCTATTGACGTAAGTAGCCATGAATTAAAGCTTTACGACGATATTTCACGAAAAAGAGTCTTTACAAGAGATCAATTACTAGTGAGCGGTAAATTAGAAGGGGAATTAATACACATCATAGTTAGTCATTGGCCTTCACGATCAGGAGGTGAGGCGCGAAGCAGACCAAAGCGTCTCGCTGCAGCAAGACTAAACAAAAGAATTATTGATTCTTTGCAGGCGATTGATCCATATGCAAAAATATTTTCTGTGGGTGATTTAAATGACGACCCCACGAATGCCAGCCTAAAAGATATTTTAAAAACTGAAAAAAACAAAGAAGATGTCAAGTTAAAAGGAATATACAATCCTATGGAAAGCTTCTTTAGAAAAGGACTCGGATCTAATGCCTATCGCGATGCTTGGAGTTTATTTGATCAAATTTTAATCACAAAACCATTATTAGAAGATGACTATTCATCCCTTCGGTTTTATAAAGCTGGTATTTTTAATAAACTTTATTTGACTAACAAAAAAGGGCGTTATAAAGGTTATCCTTTAAGGAGTTTTGCAGATGGAAATTTCACAAATGGTTTTAGTGATCATTTCCCTGTCTATGTACATGTCATTAAAGAAGTAAAATGACACCAATATTATCACTCTGCTATTAAGCCAAATTTGGCCAAACATTCCAGGGAATTCTGGACAGCAGCAGTACTAAACCCAAACCATAAAACAATAGAATTGTTTTATATTTTGATTTAGAGGCCTCCATTTTTTTATGCTTTGAATATCCAATTGTGATTAAAATAATCGCTAAAATATTGGTTATTGGGTGTTCAACCAAATACAGTCTCATAGTTGCGTCTTTCATAACGCCTCCTCCCATGGTATTCCACATGTCAAAAAACGGGGAAATAAAGTATAATACTAATCCCAATAGCAATTGTATGTGAGAAATAATTAGACCGAACAATGCCATTCTAAAATCCTTGGCTAAATATTCTTTTTTACTAGTTAGACCAATAACAGCATTAATCATTACCACAATTAGCATGATTAAAATTAAGTAGGCCCAATATGAGTGTAACATTTTAACTATTGAATACATAAGACTATATTTTGTTTTAACAAAAGTAAGTGAATTAGTGAGTAAAAAAAAACCCTCTCTCGAGGGTTTTTTACATTTTAAATATGTCTAAAAATTAAAATCTCATTTTTAAACTTGCATTCCAGGTCGTTCCGAAACCGAACCAAACAGAATTACGAACATCAACACCTTTCCAAGTATCCGACGTTGCATCAGAATGTATGTTCGTATTTGATTCTGCAATATAGGTGGTATCAAATAAGTTGTTTACATTAACTCTAAAAGAGGTTCTGTATCCAAATAAATCAAAGTTAACTGTTGACCCTAAATCAACCAAACCGTAAGATGGTAACTTCAATGCTCCAGGATTGTCTGGATTAGTAAAAGCAGAATCTGTAATAGAGTAATCAGCGTAAAGGTTATCAACAAATCGATACCCTAGATCAAATGCAAAACGTCCAATTCTGTAATCTGCTTCAAAATAAGTAACAAATTGAGCAGCGTCACCCACCTTAGCGTCCTTAAGGTATAAGGTTCCTGTTCCAATAGGTTGTTGATTGTCGTCAAACAACGTCGCTGAGAAATCTTTCGTGTACCTCCAATCACCCATAGATAACATTCCACGTAGCCTTAAATCACTAGAAGCTTGATAAGTCGCTTCAATTTCAAGTCCTTTATGCGATACGTCCACATCTTTAAATTGTGCAGTCCCATCAACACCTTGTTGGTTCGATAGGCTTCTTGTTATGAAACGATTACCCCAATTTGTTGTGTATAAATTCACATTTACGTTTAACTTGTTGCCTGTATACCCATATCCCATTTCAAAAGATGTGATTTTTTCATTTTGAAGATCAGGATTAATATCATTTGCAAACCCAGGGAAAACAGCACCAAACTGAGGCTGTCTTGAAATATAACCTGCATTAAAAAACACATTAGATGTTTCGCTAAAGTTAAGGTTAGCACCACCTTTAAGATATCCTCCTCCAAGATCTTTCTTTTTAGAAATAGGATTGTCTACTTGATCAAAATAATCCTCTCTTTGGAAAGACTGGTTTGATAATCCAAATTGAAGAACAGCATTGAACTTATCGTTTTTGCTGTACTCAACTAAACCGTTCACACCTTGCCATCCAACAACTCCAATATTGTAATAATCAATTTTAGTTTTGTTAAGACCTGTATCTTTAAATGGAGATGCTTCTACTAAGGTGTTAATAATATTTCCTCCAGAGTTTTTGTTCCCTGTTGAATAATATCCATCAAAGCCCATTAAATTATTTAAGACGCGATAGTGATATCCTTTGTAGCTTCTGACATCAACTCCAATTGAATATCTCCAATCACCTGAATTAACTTCTAAATTAGAAATGGCTCCTACCCAGTCATGAGAATTCATAGAAGCTCTTCTAATTAGTCCCGCTCTATTGACGCCATCATCGTTAAACCCATTAGATGCGATTTGCTGCCCATCATAGCCAGAAATAGATCCAGAATAAGGATCTGTATTTGCTTGGTTATAAGCAACAACTGCATCATAATCAATTGTTCCATCAGCATTTCTTGAGCCTCTTCCGTTTTCTATATAATGTTCAGTTAAATCCTTTCTAAATGGTAAAATATCAGTTTCTGAATTAAAAAAGTTTTTACCACGAGGTCCTGTTCCACCACCACGTCCTGCTGAACCATATAAGGATGTCGCTAAGGTCACTTTTTCAGAAATATCCCAATCCCAGTTAAATGTCGCTAGTGGTTTATTGTAGAAATTTCTTCTCAAGTTAAATTCTTTTCCATTTAATGTTCCTCCGTTCGTATTCCAACGTCTGTCAATTCCACTATCTCCAAAGTTTTGGTAATCCCGTATGGATACCCAAACGTCTCTTTGGTGATGCCATTGTCCAGCTCCAAGAAAAGAGAAATTAAATTCATGATTAGATCCCTCAGGTGCGTAACCCACCGCAGCAAAATACGTTAATCCTTCACCACTAGTATTGTAAATGTATCCATCTCCAGACCATTTTGATAATAAGATAGAAGCTGCCCATCCTTTATCGTTTTTACCAGTAGAAAACGATCCAGTCGTTTTTGTATAACCATCATTACCTATTAATTGTGCTACTGCTCCACCTGAATTAACTTCAGTTGCTTTGGTGAAAATAGAAATCGTCCCACCTACAGAAGGAACAGCTAATCGAGAAGCACCTAATCCTCTTTGTATTTGTATCCCAGAAGAAACATCTGTAAGACCTTGCCAGTTAGACCAGTAAAGTCTTCCATTTTCCATATCATTAACTGGTTGCCCATTAATAAGAAAGGATGTGTTTGTCTGATCAAATCCTCTCAATGAAATTCTTGAGTCACCATAACCTCCCCCTTGTTTCGTTGCATAGACTCCAGGAGTTCTGTTCATTATTTCAGGGAATTCTTGATTTCCAACCTTTAAAGAAATATCACTTGGCGAAATTGTTGATACTGCAACTGGTGTTTTTCGCTTTACAGCCAAATCAATAACTCCAGAGGCAACAACGATCACTTCGTCCAACGAGTTATCTGCAGTCAAATTAACAGCCCCCATATCGGCGGAACCATTAAAATCTAATTTAATCGTTGTATATCCTACATAGGATACCAACAGAACACCACTACTAGATTCTGTAGTAATCGAAAAATTTCCATCAAAATCAGTTACAACGCCGTTAGAAGTTCCTTCTTCTACAACGTTTGCCCCTGCTAGAGGTCCATTCATTTCAGAGTCCATAACAGTACCTGAAACTGTACTTTGTGCCACGGCAGCAGTTGACCCCACCATGACAAGGGTAATAAATAAAAATTGAATAATTTTTTTCATATTAGAAAAGTTAAAATTGGTTTTATATTTTGCAAAATTAGTTATAATATTTCACATAATATTATGAAAATATTAACAAATAATTATGCCTTTACAATGTACAATATAATTGATCTCAGAAACCTTCTAATAAGTATCAGTTATCGAATTTTATTAACAATAAGCTATCTCAACTTTTTGTAGTAGTCAATCAATTTGGTTGTAGAAGAATCATGACTTCCAGCAGTTGAACTACTAAAATCATCTAATATTTTACCTGCCAATTCCTTACCGAGTTCAACACCGAATTGGTCATAACTAAATATATTCCATATGACTCCTTGAACAAAAATTTTATGTTCATATAATGCCACTAATTTACCAAGACTATGAGGTGTTAGCTTATTAATTAGAAGCGTACTAGTTGGTCTATTTCCTTCAAAAACTTTATAGTTTCTAAGTTGATTTTTTAGTGTTTCAGAAATATTTTGTTGTTCAAGTTCTTGAGATACTTGCCTTTTACTTTTTCCATTCATCAAAGCCTCTGTCTGTGCGAAAAAGTTTGACATTAGCTTATCTTGATGATCTTTATTACCGTGAAGCGGTTTAGCAAAAGCAATGAAATCTGAAGGAATAATTTTTGTTCCTTGGTGTAATAACTGGAAAAAAGCATGTTGCGAATTTGTGCCAGGCTCTCCCCACACAATAGAACTTGTTTGGTAGTCAATACGGTCTCCTGACCTGTCTACATTCTTTCCATTACTTTCCATTATAGCTTGTTGTAAATACGTAGCAAACTGATTTAAATACTGTGAATAAGGAAGTACAGCCTCACTTTCAAATTGAAAAAAGTTATTATACCAAATGCCCAAACAGGCCATAATAATAGGGATATTAGTTTCAAATGTTTCGTTTTTGAAATGTGTATCCATATCATGAGCTCCATCCAATAAACTCAAAAAGTTTGAATACCCAATTGATAAACTAATACTCAACCCAACAGCACTCCACAATGAAAATCTTCCTCCTACCCAGTCCCACATTGGAAATATATTAGCTTCATTAATACCAAAATCCCTTACTTTTTCAATATTTGATGAAACCGCGACAAAATGCTTTTCTACAGATTTTTCCAATTGACTTTCTAAAAACCAGGATCTAATTGTATTTGCATTGGACAATGTTTCCTGTGTGGTAAAAGTTTTAGAAACAACAACAAACAATGTTGTCTCCGGATTTAGTTGCTTAAGTGTTTCATTAACGTGATCTCCATCTACATTACTCACGAAATGCATCGTTAAGTGATTTTTATAATACTGTAAAGTATCAACAATCATTGCAGGACCTAGATCAGAGCCCCCTATCCCAATATTCACAATGTCTGTGAAAGCCTTACCTGTTGCGCCTCTTAAGGCCCCAGAAATAATACCATTGGAAAAACTTTTGATTTTATCTTTAACAGTCGTTACTTCAGGTATTATATTGACACCTTCAAGCATTAAATCTGTGCCTTGCGGTGCTCTCAGAGCGGTATGTAAAACAGAGCGATGTTCTGTTTTATTTATGATGTCTCCAGAAAAATACTTTGAAATAGCATCATTTAAATCAACTTCCTCAATAAGTTCCTTAAAGAGTGACATCGTTTCAGTCGTTATTCTATTTTTTGAATAGTCAAAATAAAAATCATCTGCCCCTACAGTAAACCGTTCAGCTCGTTCAGCGTCTTCAATAAACCACTGTTTTATTTGACAATCTTTAACTTCAAGAAAATGCTGGGATAGTTTTTTCCAGGCATTGGTTTTTGTAGGATTAATTGCTTTTAATGCCATTTAATTAATTTGTGTTATTACGTCATTAGATACAAATTCAAGGCTATTCTCTTGTGCAAACTGAATATTATCTAATTGTGTTTTTATGGGTTTTATAAAATCTAAATAGGTAATCTTTAAACTTTCTGAAATAGGTTCTGCTTCAGGTAATTTTTGCTTAAAAGGGTCTACTTGCCTCCCGTTTTTCCAAAAACGATAGCAAACATGTGGTCCCGCTGTATTACCAGTCATACCAACATAACCAATAACATCTCCTTGTTTTACAAATTGACCAACCTTAACAGCGCGTTTACTCATGTGTAAATATTGCGTACTATATGTCGCATTATGCCTTATTTTCACATACTTCCCATTGCCTCCTTTTCGCGTTGATTCTATAACAGTTCCATTTGCAGTGGCTAAAATTGGCGTTCCAACACGTGCAGCAAAATCAGTTCCTTTGTGAGGCCTTACACGATTGCCATAAAACGCAATTCTCCTCTTTAGATTATATCGTGACGATACACGACTAAATTGAACAGGTGCTTTCAAAAATGCTCTTCTTAAATTTTTAGCATCGTCATTAAAGTAATCAATGATTCCCTTTACACTGTCTGTTAGAAACTCAAATGCATAAAAAGGTTCATTTTTATGTTCAAAATATGCAGCTTTTATGTTGTGAACCCCTGCGTACAAACTGTCATCAATATATTTATCAGTGTAAACAACCTTAAATTTATCTCCTGCCTGCAGTCTATTAAAATCAATGGTCCATGCATATATGTTATCTGCCATTTTATAGGCTAGCTGGACACTCAATCCCTGTTTATCTAAAACCTCAGAGATGTTACTATTGTTAGGTATGATTCCCGTTGCTTCCTTTTCTATGTATGTGATAGGTTTCTTTTCTGAATAGGCAAAAATTGAATCTTGGAAATTAATTACAATATAGTCTTCAATGTTTGGTTGATAAATAAAACACTGAGGAGTTTGCAATGAATCTTTACTACATAACAATGTATAAGGTTTTCCAAACTGTAACCTTCGAATATCAAAAGTGTCTTTAGTTTTTTCAGCAACCTTAAAGATTTTAGAAAACGCAAGGTTATTTCTTTCTAATATTTCTCCAAAACTTTCACCCTTTTTTATGGTGTCACGTTTAACAACGTAATCATTAAAGTTATAGCCAAATTCAATGTTTTCCACTATCGGTTTAGGGGCGCTTATAGGTAACAAGTTGTTCGTTTTATCGGTCTTACAAGCCTGAATGGCACAAATTGCTAAAAGGATAGTTATAATTTTAAAAAGTTTCATCAGCTAGCTCTTAATAAAATAGTTGTTATTGGTGTCCCCAATTATCTTTTTCTTCTTTGGTCCAAAGTTCAGGAAAAAATATTCTTTTTTGATACTTAGGATGCATATATTTTTGCCAATCACTCCCCCCTGTTGCTTCTCCGTTGCCTTCTTTCCCAAGAATATAATGCGTCGCTGCTTTATAATGCGCCATTACCCACGTTATATTTACGGTATAATCGTAATGTCTCATTGCTTTAATAAGTGTTTTACTTTCTTGATCTTTTTGAGGTAAATCTTTAAATCGCAACCATAAATTCTTGGTATTATACGTTTTCATAAATGTTATAAATTCCTCTTTATAACGTTTTTCAAAATTAGTAAGAAGAGACGATTTTTGACCAGACTTGTAGTCTTTTCCAGCCGCTTGCCAATATAAATGTTCAAGAGCATGTTCAAAAGGCGTGTTCCTATCAATGGTCTCTCTGAACCTCGCGTCAATTAAATTTATTAATTCTGTTGACGAAAATTCAATCAATCTAAATTGAGCACTTTGAAAACCGCTTGCCGGGGTTAATGTATGTCTAAACTTACCATATTGTTTGGGATCCATGCCCTCTCGCATGATATTAAATGAGGTGGTCAGCATATCAAAATAGCGACTTATTCTCATTAATTTGCTTTCAAAAAAATCACGTGACAATTCTTTTTTGTCTGCTATTTGAGAAATTTCCCATAAAATCATTTTAAATATCAATTCATTTATTTGATGGTAGGCAATAAAAACCATTTCATCTGGATATGTTGTCCGTTGAGTCTGTAAACTTAATAGTGCGTCTGTGTGAATGTAGTCCCAATAGGTCAAGGACTTGCCGTACAAGAGCCCCTCTAAATAATTTTCAGTGTCTTCACTTTGAGCATCGTATTTTTCTTGTAATTTTTTTAAAATATCGATATGTTTTGCTTGATTAGACATTATAAATGATTTAGAATTTGATTTTAAATTGATGTTTCAGGCCCTTGAAAGCTTCGAGATCTGCCCTAAGAGAGCCAATGGCTAAATCTGCTTTAATTCGAATTGGAATTCTATTTTTGTCAGCACTCACCCACAATGTTAGGCTTTCTTCCTCTTTAAAAACACGTCCTGCCATTACATAGGGACGAAACTTAAAGCATGTTACTTTACCAAAAGAGGTTCGAATTGTTTCTTTACCCAAGTACCTTATTTTAAATCCATAGTTCTCAAAGTCAAAAAACATGTTAGTTCTGATTTCATCATCGACTTTCAATGTACTCACATCTAAATTATTTCTCAAAAAATAAAATGTTGACACCATATCTTGGGTATTAAGTTCCGTATCAACTGACTGAATTCTATTGTGTTTTTTATTAAAAATTGTCGCCTTGTTGTTAGATTGATCAAAAGATATTTCAATGTCTTTAGTGTGTCCTCCCTCATCTATATTACGAATAAAGCGATACGGAATGAGCTTTTCTTTGTCGAAGTAACTTTCATAACGGTCTCTCACTCTAAAGAACCAAGCGATTGCTCCTGTTGTTTTACCATTTCCAACAACATGAAACACAGGCCTATCATTAATGGTGTCTTCTTGGACCTCAAGAGTTGCCTCCCCAGCTTTCATCCAGCCACTGTAGCTCATTTTAAATTTAAACCACTCCCCTTTTTCAAAAGCTGACTCATTTTGAGCCACTACGCAAAAGGTAGTGAATAACAGAATTAATGTAAGTCTTGATTTTTTCATAATCTGCATGGTAGCTATAAAACTTTGTTTAACGACTAATCTTTTTTGACATTAATAAAATTTACAATTACTATTCCAAAATTAAAAAAATCAAAAGCATACTTTATAAATAAGTAGTATTTTTGATTTTTTTACCAATATATATTACAGCGTCCCTCTATTGGCTTGCTCACGCTCAATTGACTCAAACAAAGCTTTAAAGTTTCCCGCACCAAAACCTCGAGCTCCCATTCTCTGAATAATTTCAAAAAATAAGGTAGGCCTATCTTCAACCGGTTTCGTAAAAATTTGAAGCAAGTATCCCTCCTCGTCAGCATCTACTAAGATTGATAATTTTTGAAGTTCTTTGATGTCTTCGTTCATGATATCCATATGCTCACCTAGACGCTCAGGAATACCGTCATAATAGGCTTGGGGAGGCGGCGGTAAAAACTCAACCCCTCTACTTTTTAATTGTGCAACAGTCTTGATAATATCATCTGTTGCAACTGCAATATGCTGAACACCTGACCCTTCATAAAAATCTAAATATTCTTCAATTTGTGATTTTTTAGCTGCCTTTGCCGGTTCATTAATTGGAAATTTTATTCTACCGTTACCATTACTCATTACTTTACTCATCAAGGCAGAGTACTCCGTGTGTATTTGTTTGTCATCAAATGATAAAAAATTAACAAAACCCATGACATCTTCATACCACTTAACCCATGTGTCCATTTGATTCCACCCAACATTACCAACCATATGATCTATATATTTTAAGCCAACTGATTCAGGATTATAATCAGATGTCCATGGCACAAATCCGGGCTTAAACACTCCTTTATAATTCTTTCGTTCAATAAACATATGAACTGTCTCTCCGTACGTGTAAATTCCTGCCTCAATAAACTCTCCATGCTCGTCATTCCTTACCATTGGCTCCATATACGAACGTGCTCCTCTTTTTATAGTCTCTTGGTATGATTTACGAGCATCATCCACCCACAAAGCAATCACTTTAACACCATCACCATGCTTTACGATATGGTCATTTATCGACGACTTACTATTTAACGGTGTTGTTAAGACCAACTTTATCTTGTCTTGTTTCAAAACATAACTCACAGAATCTCTTGAGCCAGTCTCAAGACCCTGATAAGCATAAGATTGAAAGCCAAATGCCGTTTTATAAAAATGTGCAGATTGTTTCGCATTACCTACATAAAATTCTACATAATCGGTACCTAATAATGGTAAAAAATCTTGAGCACCTTCAAAGATTTTTTCTAAACCGTAATTTACTGATTTTAATTGTTCGCTCATTTACAAAAAGTTTTATTCTAGCCAAGATTTGTAGTAATCTTCATCTGCAATATCTAAGGCTTCTTGTGTTAGCATTAATGGTTTAAATGTGTCAACCATTACAGCAAGTTCATCTGTTTTGACTTTCCCTATACTTCGTTCAGTTGCTCCAGGATGTGGACCATGTGGTATTCCTGCAGGATGTAAAGAAATATGCCCTGCGTCGATATCATTCCTGCTCATGAAGTCACCATCCACATAATACAGTACCTCATCACTATCAATATTGCTATGATTGTAAGGCGCAGGAATGGCATTTGGATGATAATCATATAAACGAGGTACAAAGCTGCAAACTACAAAGGCATCTGTTTCAAAAGTTTGATGTACTGGGGGTGGTTGGTGAATTCGACCTGTAATTGGCTCAAAGTCATGAATTGAAAAAGCATATGGATAATTAAAGCCGTCATAACCAACAACATCAAATGGATGTGTAGCATACACCATCTCAAAAATATCATCTTGCTTCTTAACTTTAATCAAAAACTCACCCTTTTGATTGTGCGTTTCTAATTCATGAGGTTGTCTCAAATCACGCTCACAAAAAGGAGCATGTTCAAGTAATTGTCCAAACCAATTTCGATATCGTTTTGGTGTGTATATAGGGCGCCGCGACTCAACAATGAACAACCTATTATCTTTGGTATCAAAATCAATTTTATAAATAATACCTCGCGGTATCAACAAATAGTCCCCGTATTTAAAATCTAAATTAC
This sequence comes from uncultured Flavobacteriaceae bacterium, assembly GCA_905479065.1. Classification (GTDB taxonomy): domain Bacteria; phylum Bacteroidota; class Bacteroidia; order Flavobacteriales; family Flavobacteriaceae; genus CAJQLB01. Next base: position 48,664 of record CAJQLB010000019.1, read on the forward strand.
CTAGCATGGTCCTGAGTTTTCCAGAACCTTTATGAATAAAAATTAATTCATCTGCATCAGTATTTTTATAAAAATAATCTTTTGTGCTTTTCTTAGGTGCAGCGAGAATGATCGTACAATCACTATTTGTCAATATCGCTTTTCTACTGTCCAAATAATCATTTTCAGGAGTTATTTTAAATCCGTGGAGTCTATATGAATGCAGATGATTTTCTTTTGCAATTTTCGGTGCAATATTGTACTGAGCTCGAATTTCTTTAACTTGAGTTGGTCTGTGTTCGTGATAAGAATTTGTTGACATCCCATCAAATCCGATTGTCCCAAACAGCTGTTCAGCGTACAAACTTCCATCTGGTTTTCGAAATTGCGTATGTCGTTTCGGAGGTATTTTCCCTAATTTGTGATAGAAAGGCATGTTTTTATTTTATATAATGATGTGTATCTATAAGTTAGAGGTTGGGTATTTGTAATAAAAATACACTACACGTTCCTTACTCTAGCTTTCTCTTTATCAAGTAGTTTAGTAAAACTAAGTATCCTTTCCAAAAAGGCTTCATGTAAAAACAAATATCGTAAAAATTTAAAGGATAATTGGTTTTTAAAACCAAAATCCTACATTAAAAAACCAATTTCCTTGGCTAGCTTCAGGAGACCATGAATATTTTATTTCAACTGGACCAATGAATGTTTCTAGCGCATAACCAAATGCATAACCACTATACTTTGGTATCGCTAACCAATCAAAAGTAGTAAATAAATTATTTTTGACATTCGCGTAATTAGCTGCAAAATTAAGATGGTGCTTTTTGATAATCTCATAATCTAAATTAATTGTCGCTTTGACATATCCGTCACCAATAATCGAAACATAATCGTACCCATAAAAAGAGATAAAATTATTAATTAAATTTTGCCCGTAACCACCCAATGCAAAATTGAGCGATTGATTGGAATCATCTCCAATTTTAAAACCTCCTTCGGAAAACAAATTCACTGAAAAATTTTCTAAAAAACTGATTGCATAACCAATATTAGCCTTAGCAAATGAGAACTCAGAAAAATTATTATTAAAATCAGAGGAAGATAAAAACAGTTGGAAATTCCCGTCAAAGTAAAATCCCTCATCCGGAAAAAATCTATCATTAAACGTATCAAATTTTAGATTTCCAAATACACTATAAAAATCACTATTTTCAAAAGTGGTCTTATTCGAATCAAGCTGTGGAACTTCAGCAAAGGAATCGGAGATGATTTTTAATCTCTTATGCTCCGCACCAATTGTTAGTGAAAAATCTTTTCTAAAAAGAGTTTGTAAAAAAACTTGATTTGTTTGATCACTTAATTTCATCCCTTTTTTACCTGTACCAATTGCATCTAGCTCATTTTGATTTAAAAATAAAGCTGGATTAACACTCTTATTAAATTCATTATATTTTGATTTTAAACCAATACTCCAATAAAAGCCCTTATCGATAAAATATTCAAAATTATAGCGTACATTATCTCCTAGAATCACATCGAGAAAAGCCAAATCGTTTTTAAATAAAAGCTGCTTTTGAGTTAAATTAAATAATGCAGCACTCTTATATAAATCGTCATAATGTACTCCAAATTTGAGAAAGGTTTTATTGTCACTCTCTTTTAAATCTAAAATTAAATTGTATCCTCCATCATTTCCCTCAAAATCGTACAAAACACGATCAAAATTTTGTGTTGCAGATAAATTGTTTATACCCTTATCAAAGCGATTATAGCTAATTATTTCATTAGATCTTATTTTTAACTTACCTAGAACATAGGATCTTGTGTAGTCCTCTTTACCGTTAATAACAATATCATTAATTTTTATACTGTCAGGCACATTAAATGATGGTTTTACAAGGTGATTGTTTCTTTGCTCATTTACAAGTTCACTTAATTCGTTCTCTTTAATTAAAGATGCTAAGCGGCCATTTTCAATTAACTTTTCTCCATGCTGAAATGACACTACGTTATAATTTTTAATATTTGGCTTAATATAGATGTCGGTTAATTTAGACTTATCTTGCATGGCGTCAATAGTCCTAAAATTACTTATTTGTAATAAAATATCAGGTGCTGAATTTAATTTATTACGCTCATATAAATCATCTTGAACATCAACACCTATAACACGACTCATTCCTTTTGCTTTGAGCTCACGAATTGGATAATTATTTACAATACCGCCGTCAACTAACATCATATTATCTTTATTAACTGGTTGAAATAATGATGGTAAGGCGCTACTCGCAGCGATAGCTTGAGGTAAACTTCCAGCATCTAAAATTACTTGAGTTCCTGTTTCAATATTGGTGGCAACGCAAAAAAATGGTATTGGTAAATTTTCAAAACGTTCAACATCGCTAACATGTAGCATTAATTTAGATAATAAATTAAAGATATTTTGCCCTTTCGAAATTGCTGAAGGAATTTGCACTTTGAAATCAGTGAAGGGAAGAGAAAACGCATATTTTTCAGCAGTATCTCTTTCGTAAAAAGACTTTGAAGCACGGGGTATATGATCATTTATTAAATGATCAAAATTCACCAGTTTAAAAATTGAATCAATTTCATTCCCAGAGTAACCTGACGCATAAAGTCCTCCAATAATAGCACCAACACTCGTCCCAGCAACATAATCAATTTTCACACCCAGACTATCAATAGTTTTCAAGACACCAATATGTGCTAGGCCTTTGGCACCACCACCGCTTAATACCAATCCCACTTTTAAATTATTTTCACCTACAGACTGGGCCAGTGATAAGCCCACAAACATCCAGAGTATGACACAAAGATTTCGCTTCAATTAACAGGTTTTTGATGATAATAATTATAAATTTTTTCCGCTCTTGATACACCAACGACAGCTTCCAACTCATCTAATGTCGCATACGATATTCGTTGAACTGATTTTAACTGCTTTAATAATTCAATAATTGTCTTTTCTCCAATTCCAGGAATCGTTTCCAGCTCTGTATTTAACGCGGTTTTACTGCGTTTATTTCTATGATGTTCAATTCCAAAGCGATGTGCTTCGTTTCTTAGTTGTTGAACAATTTTGAGAGTTTCACTTTTTTTATCTAAATATAAGGGTATCGAATCATTGGGATAATACAATTCTTCTAAACGTTTTGCAATCCCAATAATTGCAATAACACCCCGAAGTTTCAATCGATCTAGGCTTTTTAAAGCAGAAGATAGTTGACCTTTCCCTCCATCAATAATGATTAATTGAGGTAATGCTTGTTGTTCTTCAATCAAACGTTTATACCGTCTATAAACGACCTCTTCCATAGAGGCAAAATCATCTGGTCCTATAACCGTTTTAATATTAAAATGGCGATACTCTTTTTTACTTGGTTTCCCGTTTTTAAATACAACACAGGCAGCTACTGGGTGTGTTCCTTGAATATTACTGTTATCAAAACATTCAATATGTCGAGGCTCTTTTTTCAATCTCAAATCTACTTTCATTTGTGCCATGACACGGTTTACATGTCGATCAGGATCAACAATCTTTACCTGTTTTAATTGTTCTAATCTATAATATTTTGCATTACGTAATGATAAGTCCAATACATGTTTTTTATCTCCTAACTTCGGCTCTATCACTTTTAATGTGTCTCCTAAGTTTACGCTAAAAGGGACATAGATTTCTTTTGATAAGGAATTAAAACGTTGTCTAATTTCAATAATCGCAAGTTCTAGAAGTTCCTTATCTGTCTCATTCAATTTCTTTTTTAATTCCAAGGTGTGTGAACGGACAATTGACCCCAAAGAAATCTGTAGGAAATTCACATAAGCATAGCTCTCATCACTGACAATAGTAAATACATCAACGTTATTAATTTTTGAACTTACTACTGTCGATTTGGATTGATAATTTTCCAAAATTTCTATCTTGCCCTTAATTTTGTGGGCTTCTTCAAATAACATTTTTTGAGAAAAATCGTTCATTTGATTTTTAAAACGCTGAAGTGAAGTTTTGAAGTTACCTTTTAAAATATCTCGAACAGCTTTGATGTGTTCTTCATATTCTAAAACCGATTCATGTCCTTCGCAAGGACCTTGGCAATTTCCAAGGTGGTACTCCAGACACACTTTATATTTTCCACTTTCAATTTTTTCTTGAGACAAATCAAATTTACATGTTCGTAATTGATATAAACCTCTTACTAAATCCAACAATGTATAAACTGTTTTCACACTAGTATACGGACCAAAATATTCGCTCCCATCTTTTAAGAGTCGCCTTGTTTGAAATACCCTCGGGAAACGCTCATTCTTAATACAAATCCAAGGATATGATTTATCATCTTTCAATAACACATTATAACGAGGCCTATATTTTTTTATAAGATTATTTTCTAAAAGAAGCGCATCAGTTTCAGTTTCTACCACGATGTGCTTGATTTGAGCAATCTTTTTTACAAGAACTTTAGTCTTACCGCTATCATGCGTTTTAGTAAAATATGAACTAACTCTTTTTTTAAGGTTTTTCGCTTTACCGATGTATATGATGGTCTCATTTACATCAAAATATTGATATACCCCAGGCAAAGTCGGTAAGGTTTGCACCTGAATTTTAAGAAGAGAATTAGACATTACTCAAAGGTATATTAATTCCTACATAATGGAAAAATTCATATCCCTTTTTTAGTATATTGCGTAAATCTTAAGTAAATAACCACTTCATGAATATTGTAATTTTATCTAGAAATGAAAATCTTTATTCAACAAAACGTCTCAGGGAAGAAGCTGAAAATCGTGGTCATGACATTGAAATCATTGATCCTTTAAAATGTGATATTATCATTGAAAAAGAAAAACCAACGATATATTACAATGATCGTTATCTAGATTATGTCGATGCTATAATTCCTAGAATTGGTGCTTCAGTAACCTTTTTTGGCTGTGCAGTTGTAAGACAATTTGAAATGATGAATGTTTTTACTATTGCCACCTCTGACGCCATTATTAGATCAAGAGATAAATTAAGAAGTTTTCAACGGCTGAGTAAAGCTGGTATTGGTATGCCAAAAACTGTCTTTACAAATTATTCGAGGGATGTTGAAAAGGTTATTTCGCATGTCGGTGGAACACCTGTGATTATAAAATTATTAGAGGGAACCCAAGGGCTTGGTGTGGTATTGGCAGAAACTAAAAATGCAGCTGAATCTGTTTTGGAGGCTTTCAATGGATTACAAGCAAGAGCCTTAGTACAAGAATACATCGAGGAGGCAAATGGTGCTGATATCAGGGCGTTGGTTGTGGACGGTCATGTTGTGGGAGCTATGAAACGTCAAGGGAAAGAAGGTGAATTCAGATCAAATTTACATCGAGGAGGTTCCGCAGAAATAGTAAAATTGAATGAAGCAGAAATTAAAGTTGCAATGAAAGCGTCACGTGCGTTAAATCTTCCTGTTTGTGGAGTTGACATGCTGCAATCTTCAAGAGGGCCATTGTTATTGGAGGTAAACTCAACGCCTGGGCTAGAAGGTATTGAAGCAGCTACTCATAAAAATATTGCTCGTGCAATAATTACATTTATTGAGAGAAATAGAAGCTAAATAAATGAGTGAAAAAGAAGTTTTAGAAATCTTAGGAGTTAAAGTATTGTTAGGTGACAGCACAACTGTTTTCTTTAACGTTGCTAAATTACACACACAAAATAAAATTGATGTCCCCGTAATTATTGAACGCTCAAAAATTCCGGGACCAACAGTATTAGTTACTGCAGGCATTCATGGAGACGAAATAAACGGTGTTGAAATCGTTAGACAGCTTATCGCTAAAGGAATAAATAAACCAAAAAAAGGAACCATTATATGCATACCCGTCATCAACGTGTTTGGCTTTATTCAAATGGATCGAGAATTCCCCGATGGGCGTGACCTAAATCGGGTTTTCCCAGGGAGCAGAAATGGTGCTTTGGCTAGCAGAGTAGCTCACAAGCTTACTCAGGAAGTTATTCCTCATGCAGACTTAATTTTAGACTTTCACACAGGTGGTGCAGATCGCTTTAATTCTGCACAAATAAGAATTACAAAAGGCGACAAGTCGTTAGAAGAGTTAGCGGAGGTGTTTGGAGCTCCTTTTATTTACAATTCAAAAAATCTGAATAAATCTTTTAGAAATACTGCCTTTAAATTAGGGATACCCATGCTATTATTTGAAGGAGGTAAGTCGTTTAATATCGATTCCAAAATAACTAATTCAGGTGTCAACGGAGTAAAAAGAGTTTTACATCATCTCGGCATGCTAAGACTTAAATATAAGGTTACAAAGCCAAAAAAATCAAGCGCATACATTATTGAAAGCAAATGGATAAGAGCCAAATACTCAGGCATGTTTAAAGCCTCTGTTTCTATAAATTCTTTTGTCAATCAGGATGACGTCATTGGACATATTACTGATCCTTATGGCAGTTTTAATCATTTTATAAAGGCCCCAAACTCTGGCTACCTTTTTAACATTAATGAAACCCCCCTAGTTTATCAAGGAGATGCCATATTTCATATTTCTACAAAATTATCAGATGACAAAAGCTGAATTGCGAAAAAAATATAAATTGTTAAGACAAAATACCACCGAAGAGTGGATCGATGAAAAAAGTTTGACTATTGCAAATCAATTATTAACCCTAAATATCTGGGGTAAATCATTTTATCATCTCTTTTTAACAATTGTTGCTAACAAGGAAGTAAACACTGACTATATTTTGAATATCCTATCAGGAAAAGACAAGAATATTGTCATTTCAAAAAGTAATTTCAACAGTGTAACTTTAGATAATTATCTTCTTACAGATAGTACAAAAATTAAGTTAAATCATTGGAACATCCCAGAGCCAACTGATGGAATCGAAATTGACTCTTCAAAAATTGACATTGTTTTTGTACCACTTTTGTGTTGTGACAGTCAAGGACATCGCGTCGGATATGGTAAAGGGTTTTATGATAACTTCCTAGGAAATTGCAATCAAGAAGTACTAAAGATTGGATTATCTTTATTTGATATCGAAAGTTCAATTGATGATATTCATGAAAAAGATATCGCGCTAGACATCTGTGTTACACCGTCAAGTATTTATTACTTTAAATAATTTTAAATACTCGGGAAAGCACGTTTGTTGAATACAATTAACATACCAACGCCCGTGCTAATAGCCATATCAGCAAAATTAAACACGGGATTAAAAAACGTAAAATAATCTCCTCCATAAAACGGAACCCATTCAGGTAAATAGCCTTTCCAAAGTGGAAAATGTAACATATCAACGACTTTACCATGCAATAAGTTATCGTAACCACCTTCAACGGGAAGAAAAGAAGCTATTTGACCATAGCTATCATTAAATAAAACACCATAAAAAACAGAATCAATAATATTTCCAAACGCCCCTGCAAATATCAACGCTATCGCTAATATAAGAACATTAGATCCTTTGTGTTTTAAAGCACTATAAAGCCAATAACCAATCCCCGAAATCGCTATGAGTCTAAAACTCGTTAAAATAACTTTGGCAGTTCTGTCGGATATAAAAGATAAAAAGTCACTGAGTTTTGCACCCCAAGCCATACCATTATTTTCAACAAAAAGAATTTTAAACCATCCAAACACTCTAACTTCCTCTTGTAGCTCAAAATGTGTTTTTACATACAACTTTGACAGTTGATCAATGAGAAGGATAATGGCTATGATCGTAATTATTTTTTTCTGATTCATATAGTTGATTGAGACATAAAACTAAAAAGCGTCTCAGTTCTTGAGACGCTTTTTAGTTTTTAAACCATTTTTTATTGCATGTTTTTAGCTTCAATGCTCAAGGTGGCATGCGGTACTAACTCCAGTCTTTTTTTATTAATTAGTTTTCCTGTGACTCTGCAAATCCCGTAAGATTTATTTTCAATTCGAATTAGAGCATTTTTTAAGTCTCTGATAAATTTTTCCTGTCTAATTGCTAACGCAGAATTCGACTCTTTACTCATAACTGAACTACCTTCATCAAATGCTTTGAATGTCGGTGATGTGTCTTCTGTGCCATTGTTATGGTCATTCATATATGCACTCTTAATCAATTCTAAGTCATGTTGTGCCTTATTAATTTTTTCTTTAATTAGTGCTTTAAATGCAGCTAAATCTTTATCTGAATATCGTACTGTATTTTCTATTGCCATTTATTTAAATTTTTTGAATAATCAACTTGGTATTTACATCATCGAAAGCAATTTCCATACCATTTTTTAAGTCATCTAAAATCTCTAATTCATCCGTTAATGTTTCAGTCTTTAAATACTCTAAATTATTGTTTATTGCGTTTATAATATGTTCATCTTTTTGAAATTGTACTGCAATTCTATCCGTAAGTTCGAAACCTGATTCTTTACGAAGATTTTGAATTCTATTCACTAACTCTCTTGCAATACCTTCCTGTTTTAAATCCTCTGTTAAGGTAACATCCAATGCTACCGTTAATCTCCCTGAACTCGCTACAAGCCAACCCTCGATATCACGTGAAGTAATCTCTACATCCGATAACTCTAAAATAATGATTTTTCCATGAATTTCAACATCCAATTTACCCTTTTCCTCAATATTTTTGATGTCATTAGAATCAAAATTTTGGATTTTCTGTGCGATTGCTTTCATATCGCTTCCAAATCGCGGCCCTAACACTTTAAAATTAGGCTTAATTTGCTTAACTAAAATATCAGAAGCATCTCCTAAAACTTGGATTTCTTTTACATTCACCTCAGATTTTATTAAATCTGATACCGCAAGAATGGCCTCTTTTTCTGAAACATTACTCGTAGGAATCATAATTTTTTGTAGTGGCTGCCGCACTTTAATCTTTTGTTTTGCTCTCAATGATAATACCAGAGAAGATATGGTCTGTGCTGCTTCCATTTTACGTTCTAATTCCAAATCAATAAGATTGTTATCGCATACTGGGAAATTTGACAAATGAACACTTTCAAATGATTCCTTACCTGTCACTAAGTTAAGATCTAAATAGAGCCTATCCATGAAAAAAGGGGCTATTGGAGCTCCCAATTTTGCAACAGTCAACATACATGTGTACAAGGTCTGATAGGCAGAAATTTTATCAGTTTCATAATTCCCCTTCCAAAAACGTCTTCTACTTAATCTGACAAACCAGTTACTTAAATAATCTTGAGTAAATTCAGAAATTGCACGAGCCGCTTTAGTTGGCTCGTAGTCTGAATAAAACGCATCAACTTTTTGTATCAGCGTATGTAATTCAGATAAAATCCAACGATCAATTTCTGGCCTAACCTCGTTTGGAATGTCTGTCTCGATATATTTGAATTGATCAAGATTCGCATACAACGTAAAAAATGAATACGTGTTATAAAGGGTTCCAAAAAATTTTCGTTTTACCTCCTCTATTCCATCCAAATCAAATTTAAGATTGTCCCATGGATTTGCGTTCATGATCATGTACCAACGTGTAGCGTCGGCACCATAAGTATCTAATGTTTGGAATGGATCTGTTGCGTTTCCTAAACGCTTTGACATTTTTTGTCCATTTTTATCAAGAACCAATCCATTAGAAACAACATTTTTGTAGGCTACTGAGTCAAAAACCATAGTTCCTATGGCATGTAAGGTATAAAACCATCCTCTTGTTTGATCAACACCTTCTGCAATAAAATCAGCTGGAAAAGAGGTATTGTTGTCAATCAACGTTTTATTTTCAAAAGGATAATGCCACTGCGCATAAGGCATAGAGCCCGAATCAAACCATACGTCAATAAGATCACTTTCACGCTTCATGGCCTTTCCTGACTCTGACACAAGCGTTATACCATCAACAATATTCTTATGTAAATCTATTTTGTCGTAATTTTCCTCAGTGTTATTTCCTATTTCAAATGATTCAAAAATATCTTTAGTTAACAGCCCTGCTTGGACCGATTTATTCATTTCATTCTTCAACTCTTCAACAGATCCAATACAAATTTCTTCGGTGCCGTCTTCCGTTCTCCAAATAGGTAAGGGTATTCCCCAATAACGAGATCGAGATAAGTTCCAGTCATTAGCGTTTGCAAGCCAATTACCAAAACGTCCAGTACCTGTAGATTTTGGTTTCCAATTAATGGTTTCGTTTAAGTCAACCATTTTATCTTTGATATCGGTAACTTTTATGAACCACGAATCTAAGGGATAGTAAAGAATTGGTTTATCTGTTCTCCAACAATTTGGGTAACTATGCTTGTACTTTTCAACCTTAAAGGCTTTATTTTCTTCTTTTAGTTTAATGGCTAACTCAACATCCACAGAGCGCTCAGGCACTTCTCCTTCTAGATAATATTCATTTTTGACATACTTTCCCGCAAGTTCCTTCATTTCAGGTCTAAATTTACCTTGTAGATTGACAAGCGGAACTAAATTCCCGTTATCATCTTTTACTAACATAGGAGGTATTTCAGGTTTTGCCTGTTTGGCAACAATCGCATCATCAGCACCAAATGTAGGTGCTGTATGAACAATACCCGTTCCGTCTTCGGTTGTCACAAAATCTCCAGAAATAACTCTAAAAGCATTTTCCGGATTATCGTGTGGGATTGCGTATGATAGCAATTGCTCATAGGTAATCCCAATTAAATCACTCCCCTTAAAAGATGTACCAATATAGTATGGAATTTTCTTATCGCCACACTGGTAAAGATCAAGGTCAGATATCGTGTCTAGCTTTTTAAATTTGCCTGAAAATTGATATTCTACTAATTTTTCAGCTAAAATGACATTAATTCTCTCAAATGTATATTGATTAAACGTTGTTACTAGAACGTAGTTAATCTTAGGACCAACTGTTAAAGCAGTGTTACTCGGTAATGTCCATGGTGTCGTAGTCCATGCCAAAAAATAAATGTCTCCCTTATTTTGTAGAAAAGATGGAAGCTTATCAGACATTGCTTTAAACTGAGCGACAACCGTGGTATCAGTAACATTTTGATAAGTTCCAGGTTGGTTGAGCTCATGCGAACTTAACCCAGTACCTGCTTTGGGAGAATACGGTTGAATCGTGTATCCCTTATACAGCAATTTCTTTTTGTATATTTCTTTTAACAACCACCATACAGATTCCATGTATTTTGACTTGTAAGTCACATAAGGGTCATCCATATCAACCCAATAACCCATTCTTTGAGTTAAATCATTCCACACATCAGTATATCTCATCACCGCTTTTCTACATGCAGCGTTGTAATCCTCAACAGAAATACTTGTTCCAATATCTTCTTTTGTAATACCAAGTTCTTTTTCAACACCGAGCTCTATCGGTAATCCATGCGTGTCCCAGCCAGCTTTACGCTTTACTTGATATCCTTTCATCGTCTTGTAACGAGGAAAAATATCTTTGATGGCTCTTGCTAAAACATGATGTACTCCCGGTAAACCATTGGCTGAAGGAGGGCCTTCATAAAACACATAAGGTGTCTTTCCCTGACGTGTAGACACGCTTTTTTTGAAGACATCGTTTTTTTCCCAATAGTTTAGAATTTCTTCAGCTACTTTTGGTAAGTCAAGTCCCTTGTGTTCAGGAAATTTCACAATCATGGTATCACTTTTGATTTTGAGCAGCGAAATTAAGCAATTTTTAGAAAAATGAGCCGTTCATTCACTTAAATTAAGTAATCGCCTTCACCAAATCTTCAATCTTTGAAACTAATTGAATTTTAATCGTAGTGTTCTTTAGTGATAACTTGTTATACTTAGATATAAAAATTGTTGAAAAACCTAATTTTTCTGCTTCTAAAATACGCTGTTCTGCCCGCTGAATTGGACGAATTTCACCAGAGAGACCAACCTCTCCTGCAAAACATAGATGATTTTCTAAAGCAACATCTTCATTTGATGATAAAATAGCTGCAATCACAGCTAAATCTATTGCAGGATCATCGACATTTATACCCCCTGTTATATTCAAAAACACATCCTTCGCTCCTAAACGAAAACCTGCACGTTTTTCTAAAACAGCTAATAGCATATTAAGACGTTTAGCATTAAAACCAGTAGTGCTTCTTTGAGGTGTTCCGTAAACAGCCGTGCTAACGAGTGCTTGTACTTCAATCATTAAAGGTCTCATCCCTTCAATTGTTGCAGCAACAACGTTCCCCGAAAGCTCCTCTTCCTTTTTTGATATAAGGATTTCACTTGGATTACTCACCTCCCTTAACCCTGAACCCAGCATTTCATAAATTCCAAGTTCATTGGTTGATCCAAAACGATTTTTATTGACTCGTAAAATCCTAAATACATGATTTCGGTCACCTTCAAATTGCAAAACGGTATCTACCATATGCTCTAAAATTTTTGGTCCTGCGATACTGCCGTCTTTGGTAATGTGGCCTATCAAAATAACTGGGGTTGCAGTCTCTTTAGCGAACTGAATAAGCTCTGAGGTACATTGTTTTATTTGAGAGATGCTTCCCGATGACGATTCAATGTAGTCACTGTGCAGTGTTTGAATTGAATCAATCACAATGATGTCAGGCTGTAAGGATACGGTTTGCTTAAATATATTTTGCGTCTTGGTTTCAGTTAATAAATAGCAACTCTTGGTATTTGGATTAATACGTTCAGCACGCATTTTTATTTGTTTTTGGCTTTCCTCTCCTGACACATACAATGTTTTGAAGGGTAAGTTTAATGCAATTTGTAACAGTAACGTACTTTTTCCAATTCCGGGCTCTCCCCCCAAAAGTGTCAGTGACCCCGGAACAATTCCTCCTCCCAAAACTCGATTAAATTCCTTATCATTAGTCTTTAATCTTTCCTCGCTTGATGTAACAATATCGTGGATGAGTGTTGGCTTTGGTATTTGTTTAGTACCAGCTGTAGTCCCTTGCCAATCGCTTTTTACTGTTTTTTGTACAAGTTCTTCTGCAATAGTATTCCAAGATTTACATGAGGTACATTGCCCTTGCCACTTAGCATATTGACTACCACATTTTTGACAAAAAAAAGTTGTTTTAATCTTCGCCATTAATACCCAAAATCTCTTTTAATTTGATCTGCTCTTTCAAACATATCATCTTTTGTGTAGCCTCCAATTTCCTCAAGCATGTAGGCTGATTGATAAGTGCGCATCGCTTTTTTTGACTGCCCTGATTCTTCATAATATCTAGCCAAATAATAGTTACCTAACAATGTTTCTGAATACTCTTGACGCGCTAATTTCCCCAACGCCTCAAAATAATCAAATTCTTTTTTCTTCTCTATAGCGGCTGCAATTGCCTTAAAATCATTGATTAATATTTTCTTTTCCAGTCCAAATAATGACTCAATAATGTCATATTTTTCTTTTAAATAATCAACTGGTGACGTCTCTAAAGCTAAAATTTGATCCTGATATTCTTGTTTGCTGATTGGTTGAAATGCAAAGAAAATTGATTCAAGAGCTGTTGGTAATGCATGCGCAGGAGTTGTGTAATGCGTTGTTCCTTGAAAAGTATCCATTTGATATAACAGCTTTTCGTTATTCAGATCAATAATTGCCGTATTTAAGGCGCTAACATCATCCATTACAGGTTTCAAATCATTGTCCGAAGACGCTACGTAATAAAATATTTTTTTCTCAAACTGTCCTAATCTTTCAGGAATATAGGTCAGCATGTCTGGTGCTAAAAAAGGACTTATATTAATGTAGGCCTGAAAAATTGGTTTTGGCTTCAGTAAAAAGTAATTGATAAAATTTGATGATTCACCATGGCCCACAGCGACTTTAAACTTTGACAAACGATATTCCTGCTCCAAATTAGATAATAACTCCATTGTTAAAAACTCAAAAAAATCTGCTCCTGTTTCTATGGGCAACGAATTTTGCTCGGAATAGTAATTATCTTGATCTCTTGTGTTAACTTGATTTACACCAACAACAATGGCTTCAGGTATATCCTCCCAATATGAATAGTAATCCACATTACCAGCCACAGCTTCAAATAAATAATCTCCATCTAAAACAAGAAACAAAGGATATGACTTATCAGTATTTTCCTCATAATTCCTGGGTAATTGAATTTTGACTTGTCGTGTTTCACCTAATTTTTCAGAAGGATACTCTTTATAGATTGTCTGGGCATTTACAATTGAAAAACTAAAGATGCATAAACATGTTTTTATAATAACATTCATTCTTATTGAATTGTATTTGGTTCTTGCAAGGTAATTAATTATTGCGTTCTATTAAAAATTGGTAAGTAAAGAAATGACACACTTCCAAGAAGGATAATCATTACAGTTTGAGCAGTCCAAATAATCCAACCAAATGCAATACTAGGAGTCTCAGGAATATCAAATAAAGAGAATGCCACGCCAACTGCTAACGGATAGACAAAAATACCCCCATTGGTAGCGGCAATCGTAAAACTAGCGGATATAAAGGCTACTAGAATAGCTCCAAATGATATATTATTTAGTTCCGGAACAGCAAAAGAAGTTACATAAAACATCAGGACATACATCGTCCAAATAAAAAATGTATGGAAAATGAAAGGCCAACTTTTGTCCATTTTAAAGACGCTCAACATGCCATCCATCAAGCCACTCAACATTTGTTTTATTTTTAAAACAAATTTCATATCACTATATTTAAAACCAAATAGTAAAAGAAGTGCTAATATTATTAAAACTGCACACACAGCCATCAACAATCCCCTATTAAAATTTGCTAATAAAAGATTAGAAATATAATTAAACTCTAATAACAGCGCTATCAAGGCAACACCTAAAATCATAATTAAGTCAGCAAATCGCTCTGCCACTATCGTTCCAAAACCTTTTTCAAATGGCACTTTTTCATAGTTTGCTAGGGCTGCAGCTCGTAATATTTCTCCAGATCTTGGAATACCAAAATTTGCCAAATATGCTATAAAAACAGCCATAATACTATTCATTAATTTTGGCTGATACCCTAATGGGTGTAACATAAATCTCCATCTGTAGGCTCGTGATAAATGGCTACAGATACCAAGGATTACACCTAAAAAAATGTAACTGTAATTAGCGTTTTTAAAATAAGGAATGAACCTTTCCACAGGTAATTTTGAAAAAGTATACCACCCAAAAAATACAGCTAATAACAGCGGTACAATTACGTTTAAAACTTTCCTGTTTAATGACATTAAAAAATTTATTTCAAAAGATTTGTTGCTTCATCAGGAAACACCAAAGCAGGCTTAAATATTTTTGCTTCCTCAACGCTCATAAATGCGTATGTAATGAGAATCAAAGTGTCTCCAACCGACACTTTTCTTGCTGCTGCACCGTTCAAAGTTATTTCACCACTCTTGCGTCTTCCCGGAATCACATAGGTTTCTAATCGCTCACCATTATCATTATTAACAATCTGAATCTTTTCCCCTTGAATAATATTTGATGCATCCATAAGGTCTTCATCAATGGTTATACTACCAATATAATTTAAATCTGCGCCTGTAACTTTTACACGGTGAATTTTTGATTTTACAACTTGAATTTGCATTAGATAAAGTTAATTAATTAAGTGCGATATTGTCGATGAGTCTAATTTCGTCAGCATATACAGCAATAAACGCACGGTATTTTATATTATTTGATTTTATTTTAATGGGTTTTAAAGTGTCTTCATCAGAAATAACAAAATATTCTAATTTTAAAATAGTATTATTTAAGAATACTTTAGCAACCCAATCAAGGATTGTCGTGACACTTTCTGTGCCAAATTTAAGCTTGGCAGTCTTTAATGTTTTGTAGATTAAGGCTGCCTCATTTTTTTGTAAATCACTCAAACGCTCATTTCTAGAACTCATTGCTAATCCTGAGGACTCTCTATAAATTTGACAACCAATAATTTGGGTTGCCAATTGCCGCTTTTTAACCAATTTTCTAATAATTTGTAATTGTTGAAAATCTTTTTCTCCGAAGTAGGCCTTGTTTGGCTCGATTAATTGAAGTAATCTCTTAACAACCGTTCCTACACCGTCAAAATGTCCGACTCTAAATTTCCCCTCCATTTCGTGCTCGAGACCGTCAAAATCAAAAGATTCTGTCTCTATTTTATCGTTATAAATAGCCTTTACTGTTGGGGCAAATAAAATAATATTAGAATTTGATAGTGTCTTAAGCAAAGAAATATCTCTATCTAAATTTCTTGGATACTTGTTTAAATCTTCTGAATTATTAAACTGTGTAGGATTTACAAAAACACTGACAACCACATAGTCGTTATTTCGTAAAGCTTCCTCCATTAAAGTAAGATGCCCTTTGTGTAAAGCGCCCATTGTAGGAACAAAACCAATGCTATTATTTTCAGCTTTTTTGATTTTTATTACCTGAGTAATTTCTCGACTTGTAATATAAACTTCCACTTTATTAAAAAATTAACAGCGTGCAAACTTAATATAATACTGTTAATCTGCATAATTTTTGTAATTTTGCGTGTTTTTTATTCTGACATAAGAATGATTGGTTCTCACGAAATTACAAAACAGCAACGTTTTTTTATTTCTACAGCGTTTACAATCGTATTTTTTAAGTAAAAAACAGCTAAACTAAGACAAATGAAAGATAAGAGAATATTGTATGTGTCCTCAGAAGTAGTGCCGTACCTGCCAGAAACCGAAATTTCCTCAATGTCATTTGAAGCGCCAAGAATGGTAAATAAGCAAGGAGGTCAAATACGTATTTTTATGCCGCGATATGGAAATATCAATGAGCGTAGACATCAATTACATGAAGTTATTCGCTTATCCGGGATAAATCTTGTCATAAATGATTTGGATATGCCTTTGATAATTAAAGTTGCTTCCATTCCGAAAGAAAGAATTCAAGTTTATTTCATTGATAATGAAGAGTATTTTAAGCGAAAAGCTACGTTGACTGATGAAAATGGAAAGATGTTTACTGATAATGACGAGCGTGCAATTTTCTTTGCTAAAGGAGTTATCGAAACTGTTAAAAAATTAAATTGGGCTCCAGACATTATTCATGTGCATGGATGGTTGGCATCGTTACTCCCTCTTTACTTAAATGAATATTACAAAAATGAACCCTTATTCTCAGAGAGCAAAATTGTCACATCCATATACAATCAAAGTTTTGAAAGTACGTTAGATAAAAAGATGATACAAAAAATTAAATTTGATAATATTGACGATAATGCCATAGCTGTTTTAAGCGAGCCATCTTACGTAAATATCATGAAAGTGGCTATCGATAATTCAGATGCCTTAATTATTGGATCTCAAGACATCCCTGGGGAGCTGCAATCTCACCTTGAGAAAAGTGGCAAACCTGTCCTAGGATTTCAGCATCCTGATGAATTTGCTGAGGCGTACACCGAATTTTATAGCACTAAAGTTTTAAGTTAGACTCTATGACAATACCTAACACCATGTTGCGAAATATTTTCCTCATTACAGCTGTTGCACTAAGTTTTTCTTCTTGTGAAAAAGATTTTGCAAGTATTGATTCGGATGTTGTTAATTCAGATAACACCTCCAATTTTGGAACTGACTTTCTAAATTTCCCTGTCAAAGCATACAATAAAAAAATTGAACCATTTCAAACCAATGGGCTGCCAGTTAATTTGCTGGGGTTCAATAATGACCCAACCTTTGGTAATTCAACAATCAATTTTGTAGGTCAAATGACACCTTCTGCCTATGATCCAGAATTTGGTGAAAATGTTACACTGGACTCAGTGGTCTTAACCATTCCTTACTTTAGCAGAGCAATTGAAACAGATGAAGATGGCAACAACACCTATCTCATAGACTCAATTTTTGGTGACACGTCAATCAAATTGTCCGTTTACAAAAACAACTTCTTTCTTAGAGATTTTAACCCTGAGTTAGAATTTGACTCAGCGCAACGTTATTTTTCAAATGGAACATCATCGAGTAGTGATGTGATTAATGCTTCGGATTTAGAAGGAGAATTACTATACGAAAACCTTGAGTTTCTTCCTAGTGCTGATGAAATAAGACTGACAACTGTAGAGGTAGATGAAAACGGTGATCCGGTTTTAGACGAAGAGGGTAACGAAAACACCATCGTGTCAACAAGGCAGTCTCCTGCCATAAGAGCTGTTTTAAACAATCCAAATGATACGTTTTGGCAAGGATTAATATTTGATAAAGAAGGGCAACCTGAGCTGAGCAACGAAAATAATTTCACAAACTATTTTAGAGGGTTGTACCTGAAGGCAGAGGCAACAGGAGTTGACGGAACCATGATGTTATTGAATTTAGCCTCTACAAATACCAATATCACGCTTTATTACACGAGCGACATAGAAAATACAGATGACACAGGTTCTGATAGCGAAACTCAAACCCAGTCAGGACAATTTGTTATGAATTTTTCAGGGAACGGTGTGAGTTTGTATGATAATAACTTCATAACCATACCAAATGGTGACACTGTAAATGGTGATGAAACGATTTATCTTAAAGGAGGAGAAGGGTCGATGGCAATGATTGAGTTATTCCAAGGAACAGTTGAAGATGATGATGGTAATCAAGTTGATGCTTTTGACTACTTTAAAAGATCCTTCAGAGAAGAAAATGAGGATAACACTTTCACTCAAAAACGTTTAATTAACGAAGCTTACCTAGAATTTTTTGTCAATCAAAACTTAATAAACGGTGAAGAACCAGACCGTATATATTTATTTGATCCGATTAGAAATACCGCATTGATTGATTATTTCTTAGATCAATCTGCTAGCGACACACAAATTAATGCAAAAATTCTTCACCTCGAACCACTTGTGCGTGTTGATGACGAACCAAATGGCAAGGGTGTGAAATATAAAGTTAGAATTACAGAACATTTGAATAATATCATTGTTAGAGATTCTTCAAACACAAAATTAGGACTCGTTGTCACTACGAATGTCAATACCATTGAAAATTACTCGGTAAAACCAGAGAATGATGATGATGGTGTACTTCAACTTCCTGCAGGAGCTATTTTATCAACACGAGGCACAGTACTGTATGGAAACAACACCAACAATGAGGACAAAAAAGTCAAATTAACGGTCTATTATACAGAACCTGATAACTAAAGACATATGTGCGGTATTGTGGGTTACATTGGATCGCGAGAAGCGTATCCTATCATCATTAAAGGCTTAAAGCGTTTAGAGTATCGTGGTTATGATAGTGCTGGAATTGCATTATACGATGACGGCACTATTAAGCTCTCCAAAACCAAGGGTAAAGTTGAAGATTTAGAGAGTAAAGTTCAAAACGAAATATCAACACACGGAACCTTAGGTATTGGTCATACGCGTTGGGCAACTCATGGTATCCCAAACGACACAAACTCACACCCACATTATTCAAATTCTGGTGATTTAGTTATCATTCATAATGGAATCATAGAAAATTATGAATCTCTTAAAAATGAGTTAGAGAAACGAGGCTATTCATTCAAATCTGACACGGACACCGAAGTGTTGATTAATCTCATAGAAGAAATTAAAAAAAACAGTAAGGTTAAACTTGGGAAGGCAGTACAAATTGCGCTTAACCAAGTGGTAGGAGCTTATGCAATTGCTGTTTTTGATAAAAATAAGCCGAATGAAATTGTTGTTGCTAGATTAGGTAGTCCTTTGGCTATTGGTATTGGTGAAGACGAGTATTTTATAGCAAGTGATGCCACACCTTTTATCGAGTACACAAATAATGCCATTTACTTAGAGGATGAAGAAATGGCGGTGGTAAGAAGGCATAAAAAAATAAAAATTAGAAAAATAAAAGATGATTCTTTAGTGAGTCCTTACATTCAAGAACTTCAACTTAATCTTGAACAAATTGAAAAAGGAGGGTTCGATCACTTTATGCTCAAAGAAATTTATGAGCAACCTCATGCAATTAGAGACACTTACAGAGGGCGTTTACTTTCAGATCAAGCGATTATTAAAATGGCTGGGGTTGAAGATAATATGAAGACGTTTTTAAATGCAAACAGAATCATAATTGTGGCCTGCGGCACATCATGGCATGCTGGATTAGTAGCTGAGTATATTTTTGAAAATTTAGTTAGAATTCCTGTTGAAGTAGAATATGCCTCAGAATTCCGGTATAGAAATCCTGTTATTAATAACAATGATGTTGTTATCGCTATTTCACAATCTGGTGAAACAGCTGACACACTAGCGGCTATAAAGTTAGCAAAAGCATCTGGTGCCTTCGTATTTGGAGTATGTAATGTGGTTGGGTCATCTATTGCTCGAGAAACAGACGCGGGAGCCTATACCCATGCGGGCCCAGAAATTGGTGTTGCTTCAACAAAAGCTTTTACAACTCAAATTACCGTTCTCACATTAATCGCTCTAAGATTAGCCAGGGCTAAAGGGACTCTAACAAGTTCTGATTATAGAAAACACCTAATTGAATTAGAAATGATTCCTGAAAAAGTGGAGCATACTCTAAGTTCAGATAGCCTTGTGAAATCAATTGCTGATATTTACAAGAGTGCTCAAAATTTTCTTTACCTAGGAAGAAATTATAATTTCCCAGTAGCACTTGAAGGAGCTCTGAAACTCAAAGAGATTTCATACATCCATGCAGAGGGATATCCCGCTGCAGAAATGAAGCACGGTCCAATTGCCTTAATTGACGAAAATATGCCTATCGTTGTGATTGCAACAAAAAAAGGTCATTATGAAAAAGTTGTTAGTAACATCGAAGAAATCAAAGCTAGAAAAGGTAAAATTATAGGAATTGTTACTGAGGGTGATACATCAGTCAAAAATTTAGCAGATCATGTTATTGAAGTGCCCGAAACCTTGGAATGTTTGGTTCCATTACTCACAACTATTCCATTACAACTGTTATCTTATCATATTGCAGTGATGCTTGACAAGAATGTTGATCAACCGCGTAACTTGGCAAAATCAGTGACGGTAGAGTAATCTAAACAGATTGACCTGATTTACTTTGACTTAATTTTTTTTAAAAATATTTTTAGAATGTTGATTTTGAAATTAATGATACTGTTCCAGATGACGTATATTTTTTTCATTTCTTTTTTATTATTTGTAGATTTTTTTTCATCTTGGAATTGGTGCAAATTTTCTTTGAATATTTCCCCCAATACTCTTAATGTGTGAGGATTTGGAACCACTTCATTTTTCTCTATTCGTTGAATGGTTCTTTCAGATAAACCAGATTTAATTGACAACTCGCTTTGTGAATATCCTTCTTTTAATCTTAATTCTTTAATAAAACGTCCTCTTTTCATAAATACAAATCTAATTTAATTTTTTCTTGTTTTTTATCAAATCCTAGCGACATCTAAACGACAACTTGAAATATTGTCACGACATTGTCACGACATCAAGCTTCATAATGAAGTAATTAAGGGAACTTACTAAAAAATTCTATGCCATTAGTGTTGGCCTTAATTACTCTTTTACACATACCATTTTTAATTTATTTCTGATGTGTAATAGCTGGATAAGCTTTGATAACATCGTAATTCTAATTTAAATTAATTTTATATTGTTTTCGTGTGTTGGTTTGGTAGGATCTGTGTTATATAAAAACAATCTGTGACTGTCAAATAATCAAATTTAATACGACATTGCAATATTCTTATTAACGACGTAATTTTTTAAGAATCCGATATTTTTCAAAGGTCTTATTTGCAAAGTACTTAATAAATAGATAATTTTTTTATCATTTTTTATGGCGATAACCCACATTATATATATATTGTCATTGAATAACTAACTTAAAACCCTAAGATGAGAACAATTACGCAATTATTTTTGCTGTTTTTTTGTGCCTTTACTTATGCACAAACTACAGTTACCGGAACTGTTACGGATGAAACTGGACAACCTTTACCAGGTGCCAATGTTATCGTTGTAGGCGCCTCAACAGGTGCTATCACAGACTTTGATGGTAAATATTCATTAACCTATGACCAGTCACCTCCGTTTTCAATTCAAGCGAGTAGTGTTGGCTTTGAAACAAACACGCAAGAAGTAACGACAAATCCACAAACCATAGACTTCACAATGCAGGAAGGTAATATGCTTGATGAAATTGTCATCTCTGCTTCTAGAACACCAGAAAGAATCTTTGAATCACCAGTTACCGTCGAACGTTTTGGCCTTAAAGAAATTAAAAATACAGCTTCTGCAGATTTCTATGATGGCTTAGAAAACCTAAAAGGTGTTGATGTCAACACAAATAGTTTAACATTTAAATCAATCAATACTCGTGGATTTGCAACGTTTGCCAACACGCGTTTTATGCAGTTGGTAGATGGCATGGATAATTCAACACCAGCCTTAAACTTTCCAATCGGAAATTTAGTTGGTATGATTGAAACGGATGTACAGAGTGTCGAATTATTACCTGGAGCGTCATCTGCCTTGTATGGAGCAAATGCGTTTAACGGTATCTTATTTATGACCAGTAAAAGTCCATTTGACCATGAGGGGATAAGCGGCTACGTAAAACAAGGAATTACTTCACAAGAATCTGCTGGCGACAATAGTTACACCGACTTTGGTGTTCGAGTTGCTAAAAAGTTCAGTGATAAATTTGCTGTTAAAGCCAATCTTGGTTATCTAAAAGGTACTGATTGGGCTGCAACAAGCGAAGTTGATAGTGACATCATAGGTGGAACAAGAGAGTCAAACCTTAATTACAATGGTATCAATGTATATGGAGATGAGGTATCAACGGATATCAAATCTGTAGCAGTTACCTTAGAAGGATTGGGTGTTTTACCTGCAGGAGCAAACGCATTAGTGCCTTCTGTTAATGTAAGTAGAACGGGTTACAACGAGCGTGAATTAACTAATTATAATGCCGAGAGTCTGAAGGCAGATTGGGGCATCTACTACCGTCCTTGGGGAGATGATTTTGAAATCCAATATGTTGGAAAAATGGGAACAGGTAGCACGATTTACCAAGGGACCAATAGATACAACATCGATAATTTTAAACAAAACCAACATAAAATAGAAGTGAAAAATGACAACTTCTTTTTAAGAGGTTATGTGGTTAGTGATGATGCCGGTGATTCTTATGATATGGTTTTTACAGGTATCAATATTAATAGAGCATGGAAAGATGATAATACATGGTTTGGAGAATATGTTGGTAATTACGTCGCAGCTACCCTAGGTGGAGCCACCAATGAGGCTGCTCATGCTGCTGGTAGGGCTGCTGCAGAGTCTGGCCGTTTTGAGCCAGGTTCAGCTGGTTTTAAACAAGCATTTAAGGAAAGTGTCAATGATCCAGATTTATCTACAGGATCAAAATTTCAAGATGCCTCAAAATATTACCACGTTGATGGAAACTACAATTTTAGTCATCTAACAGATTTTGCAGATATTCAAGTGGGGACCTCCTATAGAAGATACAGTTTAAATTCTTCTGGTACTATTTACACAGATTTTGATGGGGCGATTGATTATTCTGAATTTGGAATATACACCCAAATCCAAAAGAAATTTGATTTATCAGAAAGTTCAAGTTTGAAGTTAACAGGATCAATCCGATACGATAAGTCAGAATTTTTTGACGGCTTTTTATCACCAAGATTATCAGCTGGTTTTACTATCAACAAAAATCATAACATTAGAGCCTCGGTACAAACTGGTTTTAGAAATCCAACCACACAAGACTTATTCATTGGTCTTGATGCCGGTCGTGCTATCCTCGTTGGTTCTGCCCCTGACAATTTAGATCGTTATTCAAGATCTTACGGTGTAAGTGGTGGTGGTCAAGCCCTTGGGGTTCCAGCATCAGTAGTACAAACGGGAAGGGCTGCTTATGAAAACTCATATAGTTTATCCTCGGTGCAAGCTCTTGGAGCAACAGGTAATCCTGCTGTTTTAGAAATTGCAAATCCTGAAGTGGTTAAGCCAGAACAAGTAACTTCTGCTGAAATTGGATATCGTGGAAAACTTGATAAAGTGATTGTTGATTTTAGCGCATACCGAAACAGTTACAAAGATTTTATTTCTCAAGAAACAGTAATTGCTCCATTATATGGAACTGTTGGTGATGGTGCGTTATCAGTAGCTGCAATTGCCAATGCTGATTACAAGGCCTACAGTACATACACCAATGCTGAAGCTGACGTCAATTCTTATGGTGCGTCCATTGGATTGTCAACTAAAATATTTGGAGATTATGATTTAAGCGCAAACTACACCTACTCAAAGCTTGATTTTGATCAAGAATCTTATCCTGATTTTGTGACAAATTTCAATACCCCAGAACATAAATTTAAAGCGTCTTTAGGGAATACAGATCTCTTTAAGAATTTTGGGTTTAACCTCGCATACCGTTTTACTGATGACTATTTTTGGGAAGCAAGTTTTGGAAATGGTTTAGTCCCAGAATACCATACATTAGATGCACAAATAAATTTAAGAGTACCATCAATGAAATCAACATTCAAGGCGGGTGGAACTAACTTATTAGGAAATGAATATTTTACAGCGTTTGGAACAGGGTTTATAGGTTCTATGTATTATGTGTCATGGACAATCAATAACTTATAAAAATTAAAAACATGAAAAATATTAAATTTTTATTGCTCAGTGCAATACTCATTGGATTCAATGCATGTAACGAACCTGAGGATATCGTTGAATTACCAGAAAATGTGGTATTGCCAGAATTGACTTCTGGAGATGCTGATTTTTCAAACTTTGTTTCTATTGGTAACTCATTAACCGCAGGATTTACTGATGGAGCATTATTCATAGCTGCTCAAGAAAATTCTTTTCCAAACATCCTAGCAGAGAAGTTTTCTCTTGTGGGTGGCGGAGCGTTTACACAACCACTAATGAATGATAATTTTGGTGGCTTGGCTGTTGGTGGTTCAAGAATAGCTTCACCAAGATTGGTTTTTGGTGGTTCTGTACCTGTGCCATTAGAATCAGTAATTGGCCCTGTTACAGTGACCACGGATATTGCTTTAAATAACCCAACAGGTCCGTTCAATAATTTGGCAGTTCCAGGAGCAGCAAGTTTTCATTTAATTGCTCCAGGATATGGCAATCTTGCTAACGTAAGTCTCGGTCTTGCAAATCCTTATTTTGTGAGAATGACAGGGTCTACGCCGAATGCTACGGTTATGGAATTAGCGGTACAACAATCACCAACATTTGTTTCATTGTGGATTGGTGCAAATGATGTTCTAGGGTATGCCTTAGGAGGTGCATCTTCTACAGGACCAACACCACAACCAACATTTGATTTCTCCATTGCCACCATTATGAGTAGTCTTGCAGGAACCAAGGGAGTAATGACCAATATCCCATACGTTACTGATATACCTTATTTCACCACTATCCCTTATAATACTATCCCTTTAGATGGTGCTACTGCAGGACTTGTTAATGGAGGGTATGCTCCTTACAATGGCGGTATTCAGGCGGCTTATGCAGCACTTGCTGGCACTGGACTATTTTCAGAAGAAGAAGCCAATAGTAGAATTATAAACTTTACAGAAGGGAATAATGCTGTTGTTATTGAAGATGAGTCCTTAACGGATCTTGGAGCGATAAATCCTGCGTTTGCTGGTTTACCAAAATATAGACAAGCAACTGCCGAAGATTTACTTATTTTGCCAAGTGCGTCATTTTTAGGAACGACTGTTGGAGGTAATCCATTATTGATTAATGGTGTCTCTGTGCCCCTTGCCGATAATTGGGTACTAGTGCCAAGTGAAAAACAAGAGATTAAAACAGCTATTGACAATTTTAATGTGACCATAAAAGGTGCTGCAGACTCAGCAGGTTATGCGTTTTTAGATGCTAATGCCTTATTTCAGGAATTATCCAGCGTAGGTTATACAGACGGTGATTATACTTTAACGTCAAGCTTAGTGACTGGAGGGGCGTTATCATTAGATGGTGTTCACGGTACTGCTAGAGGATATGCTTTAATTGCAAATGAACTTATGAAAGCAATAGATGCCAAATACGGTTCTAACTTTGAGGCCTCTGGAAACCTTGTTGACATTGGAGACTATCCAACCAATTATTCACCATCATTGCAGTAAACATAAACATACTGACTTACAAAAAACCCGAAATAAATTTTCGGGTTTTTTATTTTTCAAAACTAATTCGAATTATTTCATTTCTGAATTCAAAAAAACTTCCACTTTTTGATACTTTTTGTATGTGGTTTTTTAATTAAAAGCTATATCTTTGCAGCGCGAAAAAACACCTATTTTTTCGAATTTTTTTAAAGAAAAACAATAAACACATAAGTAATGTCAAAAGTTACAGGTAAAGTTGCACAAATAGTTGGTCCAGTAATCGATGTAGAATTTGGTTCTGGTGCCGAACTCCCAAGAATTTATGATTCATTAGAAATAAACAGACCTGATGGATCTACTTTAGTACTCGAAGTACAGTCACACATTGGTGAAGACACAGTTCGTACCATTGCTATGGATTCCTCTGATGGATTGAGTAGAGGTACTGAAGTAGTCGCAACTGGTGCACCAATTCAAATGCCAATTGGAGATGATGTTTACGGACGTCTTTTTAATGTGATTGGAGACGCTATTGATGGTCTTGGAAACTTACCTAAAGCTGGTAACGAAGGATTACCAATTCACAGAGAAGCACCAAAGTTTGAAGATTTATCAACCTCAACAGAAGTATTATTTACTGGGATCAAGGTTATTGACCTTATCGAGCCCTATGCTAAGGGTGGTAAAATTGGATTATTTGGTGGTGCGGGTGTTGGTAAAACAGTACTTATTCAAGAATTAATAAACAACATCGCGAAAGGACATGGTGGCCTTTCTGTTTTTGCAGGTGTTGGAGAAAGAACACGTGAAGGAAATGATTTACTTCGTGAAATGTTAGAATCAGGAATTATACGTTACGGAGACGACTTCATGCACTCGATGGAAGAAGGTGGTTGGGATCTCCAAAAAGTAGATAAGTCCGCTATGAAAGATTCTAAAGCAACGTTTGTGTTTGGCCAAATGAATGAACCTCCTGGAGCACGTGCTCGTGTTGCCTTGTCAGGTTTAACCATTGCTGAATATTTTAGAGATGGAGCAGGTGAAGGTCAGGGTAAAGATGTTTTATTCTTTGTAGATAATATTTTCCGTTTTACACAAGCTGGGTCTGAAGTATCTGCACTGCTTGGTCGTATGCCGTCAGCAGTAGGTTATCAACCAACATTGGCGACCGAAATGGGAGCCATGCAAGAGCGTATTACCTCAACAAAAAGAGGATCAATTACATCTGTGCAAGCCGTCTATGTTCCTGCAGATGATTTAACAGATCCTGCACCAGCAACAACTTTTGCACACTTAGATGCAACAACTGTTTTATCACGTAAAATTGCAGAGTTAGGTATTTATCCTGCTGTGGATCCATTAGATTCTACTTCACGAATTCTAACTGCAGACATTTTGGGCAATGAACATTATGATTGTGCGCAGCGAGTTAAAGAGTTACTACAACGCTATAAAGAATTACAAGATATTATTGCCATACTTGGTATGGAAGAATTATCTGAAGAAGATAAACAAGCTGTCTATCGTGCAAGACGTGTACAACGTTTCTTGTCGCAGCCATTTCATGTTGCTGAACAATTTACGGGAATTCCTGGAGTATTGGTTGATATCAAAGAAACGATTAAAGGTTTTAATATGATTATGGATGGTGAATTAGATCACTTACCAGAAGCGGCTTTTAACCTTAAAGGAACTATTGAAGAAGCAATTGAAGCTGGAGAAAAAATGCTTGCTGAAGCTTAAAATTTAGAATCTATGTTTTTAGAAGTTGTTTCGCCAGAGGCTACAATATTTAGTGGAGAAGTTGATTCTGTGGTTGTACCAGGAGTCAATGGTGAATTTCAAATGTTGAAAAATCACGCTCCGATCGTGTCTCTTTTAAGAGCGGGAAGTGTTCAAATACATACGCACACACAGTCACACTTTGTTTTTGATGAATTGCATGCACTAGTTGTTCCTCACAATGATGATGACAAGGTGTTAACAATTCAAATAAATTCTGGAACCATTGAAATGAAAGATAACAAAGTGATTGTTTTAGCAGACTAGATCCGCAAACAAGCAATATATTCAAAACGCAAAGAACTTTTCTTTGCGTTTTTTTTATTTATACTTTAATAAAAATGTTTCGCTTATAAAGGACATATCCAAGCACTAAATAAAAAGAAGTTACTGCCAAAGCATAAAGTAACGATGACATTTTACCACTTAAAAAATCGTAAACAAAGAGTGTGTCATATAACCAAGAATGAATATTACTACTTTCTCCTATTTTAGTTAAATAAAGAGTCTTTGAAAAAAAACCAGATAAAAAATAAATAGTAATAGCATTCATACCAGCATATTTAAATAGAGATCCAAATTGTAATCCCTTTACGTCTTGCATGTAATAAATGACACCAAGGATCAACGTTGCCCAACCAGTGGTTACTAAGACAAAGCTACTGCTCCAAATTGCTTTGTTTAAAGGGAACCAATAACTCCAAACATAACCCGACGCTAACAGCACTAATGAAATAACCATAAAGTACACCATCTTGTTAGTACTTTTACTCATTAACATTCTCCCTATAAGAATCCCAAATATACACGACACTATTGCTGGAATTGAACTCAACAATCCTTCGGGATCATAATCATCTTTCCACATGTGATCCCCGAGAATATTTACATCTATAAACATCGCCCAGTTATTTGGAGCTCTATTAAAAGTTGGTGCACTTCCATCGGGCAACATCACAACTCCTAATAAGATAAAATAACCTATCAAAATACTTAAAGCTATTCCTAGTAAGGTTTTCCAATTAACATTTAAATAGAGTATCGCAGAAACACAAAAAACTATAGCGATTCTTTGTAATACGCCCAAAATCCTGACTGTTTCTAAGTCGTTAAAAAAAGGTACATAAGGTAAAAACCATCCTAGGAAAAATCCCAAAGCAAATAATTTTAAAGTTCTTACTAGAATCTTCTTATATACAATGGCGGTTCCTAATTTGGATTTATAGGATATATGAATTGAAATCCCCACAATGAACAAAAAGAAAGGAAATATTAAATCTGTTGGTGTAAGACCATGCCACTCTGCGTGTAACAAAGGTGCATATCCAAAACTCCAAGTTCCGGGATTATTTACCAAAATCATTGCGGCAATTGTTAGCCCTCTCAATAAATCAACCGATTCTATTCGTTGTGATGTCTTCATCTTAAACTACAATATATTTGATTTGATTTTTTTCCAAAGTTTAATCAATATGAGCCCAGAAATAAGAGTGATTAAAACTAACATAAAAGCTTCTCTCTGCTTTCCATAAATAAAGTTTCCGGTAGCAAACATAATACTGTATATGAAAACACATCCAACTAACATTGCTAAAACTCCAGACGGAACACTCCAACCCTCCTGTGAATCTATAATTTCAATATTTCTTTTCCTAGCTTCTAAAATGACCTTTTTCCAACCAGGACCTCCGGGTTGTATCTTTTTATAAAAATTTTGAAGAACCTCACTACTTTCTGGCTGAGTCACATAAGTAACAATAATCCATACTAGTGTTGTTACAGTGACAATCATCGGGAATTTCATATAGGAGGGCAACAAGCCATCTACTCCAAAAAAATAATCTCCTAAAAAAGTAAATGATAACATGATAGATATAATTCCCGAGCTAAACATTGCAGAAATTTCACTCCAGGCGTTTATTCTCCACCAAAACCAACGCAATATAAAAATAAGCCCTGTTCCTGCACCAAACATGAGAATTATATCAAATAATTGAAGTGCATTCGTTAGAAGTAAGGCTAAAAAAGCACTAAACACCATTAAAATTACTGTTGATAAACGCCCAACCCTTACAAGTTGTTTATCCGTTGCACTGGGATTTACTTGTTGTTTATAAAAATCATTGACAACATAGGATGCTCCCCAATTTAAATGCGTTGAAATTGTACTCATATACGCAGCTACCAAGGATGCTAATACCAATCCCAATAATCCTGTTGGAAGTTTTGTTAACATGGCTGAATAGGCTAAATCGTGTCCTAATTTATCTTGGGTCACATTAGGAAATGCCTGTTGGATACTCATTAAATCAGGAAAGACAACCAACGATGCTAAAGCAACAATAATCCAAGGCCATGGTCTTAATGCGTAGTGCATAATATTAAAAAAAAAGGTAGCTCCTATTGCATGATTTTCATTTTTTGCAGCTAACATTCGTTGTGCAATATATCCCCCTCCTCCAGGTTCTGCACCAGGATACCAAGAACTCCACCACTGTACTGCCAATGGAATAATAAGTAAGGTAATTAATGCCTCTTTATCAGTAAAGTCTGGTAATATATTGAGTTTATCTACAACATTTTCATGTTGAAGCAGAGCCTCTAAACCTCCTACCTCGGGTAATTCAACTAAATAATAAGCAGCTCCAATAGCACCTGCCATAGCAGTAAAGAATAAAATGAAATCGGTATAAACTACCCCTTTAAATCCACCCAGAGCACTAAAAATCACTGTAATGACTCCAGCATAAACCACAGTTTCCCAAGGCTGTAAGCCTAGCATAATACTGCCTATCTTAATAGCTGCAAGCGTCACTCCTGCCATTGCCAAAATATTAAAAATAATCCCTAAATAAATCGCTCTAAAACTTCTCAAAAAGCGAGCAGGAGCACCTCCATACCGCAACTCGTAAAACTCAATATCAGTATTTACGTTAGATTTTCTCCATAATTTTGCGTAAACAAAAACAGTTAATAATCCTGTCACTAAGAATGCCCACCAAACCCAATTTCCTGAAACACCATTTGTTCTAACAATATCTGTTACCAAATTTGGGGTATCTGTTGAAAAAGTGGTCGCAACCATCGAAACACCAAGTAGCCACCATGGCATACTTCTTCCAGAAAGAAAGTATTCAACAGAACTTTTTCCTGATTGTTTTGAAACATAGATTCCTATAAACAGTGTGATTGCTAAAAAAGCAATAATAAGTACAATATCAAACGTGGATAAATTAACCATCAATACAAAATTAATTAGTTGTTATAACCTGCTGCTTTACAATTATTAGTCTTAATTGTTAAAACGTTATGAATATAATACTTTAAATTGAATAAGCTTATGAGTATTAAAAGAACCGTTTATTGCAATATCATTACACATAGCGTTCTAGGCCTTTAATGGACTTTAACTCGACCTTTAAGTCCTGAAACATCGTTACAATACTGCTCAATTTTAATTCGTCGGCATCGTATTCCTGGGTATTAATACAACATGTAAACTCCCATAACTCTAAAACGTTTCCTAACATCACCTCGTAAGGTTTATAAATCTTATTATCAGAATGCAATAAAATATGATGAGTGCCGCTTTTGTAAACGCGCTTATATACTAAACCGTCTTCTTTAGTAAGCACAATGTAAGTGCGTCCCTCTTTGATATCAATAACATTTTCAATAAATCTTGCCACAATAAAAGAACCATGCTTTACAGGCAACATAGAATCTCCCTTTATAGGAAAAGCTCGATGTGTTCCTGTAGGTAAAAACGGGAGTTTAATCTTTTGAAGCTGTTCGATGTATTCTGGATCAGAATATCCAGATAAATATCCCGCAGATGCTTTTACTGGGACAATTTCAATAAGATCTTCGTTGTCTTCATTCACAGTGACCGGAAATAGGATTCGTTGATTCCCAATTTCAATAAATGACGTGTCTTTTGATAAACGCAAATCATTTTTTATAAGAATATCAATAGGGATTTTGAAATAATTGGAAAGATCTATAAGTCTATCAATAGGCGGCTCTGAACGTCCTTCTTCATAAGAACCCACCATGGAGCGTGACCAGTTCAATTCATCTGCAAAACACTCTTGAGACAGCTTTTTTTGTGTTCGCAAATACTTAATATTTGTCTGAATATGTTTCATTATTTTTTAACATTATTTACTACAAACATAAGCAATCAAAACTACATATTGTAGCTTAATTTTGTTAAATCAAATTATGTATCTCAACTCTCACACATATTTTAGTTTACGTTATGGCACTATAAAGCCTGAGCAATTACTTGCTATTGCCTCAGAAAACAAAATGCAAACACTAGCTTTAACAGATATAAATAACACCTCTGCCTGTTTAGAATTTGTACGTCTCTCCTCAAAATACAATATTAAACCTGTACTTGGTGTTGATTTTAGAAACTCAACACAGCAGCAATTTGTTTTGATTGCGAAGAATAATAACGGCTTTTTTAATATCAACAAATACTTGTCTATTTTTTTACATGACCCTAGTATGAAAATCCCCGAAAAAGCGCCACATCTTGAAGATGTTTTTGTAATATATCCTTATATACATCAAAAAATATACACGTTAAAAAATAATGAATTTATTGGTATCAAGCCACAAGATTTAAATCAGCTAAAATTTTCTAAATGGAGCACTTATAGGCATAAATTAGTTGTTTTACAGACGGTTTCATTTCAAAACAAAAAAGGGTTTAATATCCATCGATTGTTGCGCGCTATTGACAATAACACGCTGCTAAGCAAGCTTCCAAAAAGTGAACAAGGCCAAGAAACAGACATCTTGTTACCTTATAATCAGCTAAAAAATGTCTATCAAGAGTTTCCTGAACTCTTAAAAAATACAATGTCTATTTTAAAAAGATGCAATATTGACTTTGAGGCTCCTAAACATGCCTCTAACAATCAAAAGTCTTATACAAATAATGAATCACTAGATTTCAGATTGCTAAAAAGCCTTACCTATCAAGGCTTACATTATCGTTATAAAAAGCCTGGAGAACGCATTTTTAAACGCATTAAAAAAGAGCTTACTATTATCCGAGAAAAGGGTTTTGTTACTTACTTTTTAATAAATTGGAAAATCTTAAAGTATGCTAGAAGTCAAGGCTATTTCTATATTGGGCGCGGCAGTGGCGCAAACAGTATTGTTGCTTATTTATTGAGAATTACTGATGTTGACCCCGTAGAGTTAGACCTATATTTTGAAAGATTTATCAACCTTTACAGACAAACACCCCCAGATTTTGATATTGATTTCTCTTGGACAGATCGCGATGATATCATTCAGTTCATCTTCAAGAATTTTAAGCACACAGCTCTTATTGCTGTTTATAACACCTTTAAGTTTAAAGCGTCTGTTAGGGAGCTAGGAAAAGTATTTGGATTGCCTAAAGCTGAAATTGATAGTCTTTCGAAAGGTCAGTATAATGTAGAGCAATTAGATAATATATCGTCTCTAGTTATTAAATACAGTAGTTATATCAATGGGTTTCCAAATTATCTAGGTATTCATGCCGGAGGTATTATTATCTCAGAAAAACCAATCCATTACTATGGCGCTACTTTTATGCCTCCAAAAGGGTTTCCTACAACACAATTTGACATGGTTATTGCTGAAGACAATAGCCTCCATAAATTCGATATTCTAAGTCAACGTGGACTAGGAAAAATTAAGGACGCCGTAAATATTATAACATATAATTATCCAAATAAAGCTCCTGTTGATATTCATGATATCAAACGATTTAAGCAAGACGAAAGGATTAAAACTATCTTACGTCAAGCAAAAGCTATTGGTTGCTTTTATGTAGAATCTCCTGCCATGCGCATGCTTTTAAAAAAACTACAAGTAGACAACTATTTAGGGCTAGTTGCAGCGAGTTCTGTTATTCGTCCAGGAGTCTCAAAATCAGGAATGATGCGAGAATATATTATGCGTTATCGCTACCCTAATCGTCGAAAAGATGCACACCCAATTCTACTGAAAATTATGCCTGAAACTTATGGTGTCATGGTGTATCAAGAAGATGTCATTAAAGTTGCTCATTATTTTGGAAAACTCACACTAAGCGAAGCTGATATGTTGAGACGTGGCATGTCGGGTAAGTTTCGTTCTCGCGAAGAGTTCTTAAAAGTAAAACATCAATTTTTTGAGAATTGTAAGCGTGACAAAAAATCCAACGCCTTAATTGTAGATGTGTGGCGTCAAATTGAGAGTTTTGCAGGATATGCCTTTGCTAAAGGACATTCAGCGTCATATGCTGTGGAAAGCTACCAAAGTTTATTTTTAAAAGCATACTATCCTTTAGAATACATGGTTGCTACCATTAATAATTCTGGAGGTTTTTACAGCACAGAATTGTATGTTCACGAAGCCAAAAAACAGGGCGGTAGCGTTGAAGCCCCCTGTATCAATAAAAGTTATTATCAAACAGTTATCTATGGCAAAATTATTTATTTAGGCTTTGTCTTATTACACGATTTTGAAAAAAAAACAACTCAAAACATCTTAGAAGAACGCGAAGAAAATGGCGCTTTTAAAGACTTAGATGACTTTATTAATCGTGTTTCAATTTCAATTGAACAACTCATAATTCTCATTAAAATAAATGCTTTTAAATTCACTAAAGCTAATAAGCGAACATTACTTTGGGAAGCACATTTAAAAATGAATGCAACGCTTATCAAACAAGATTCTATTCTTTTATTCAAATCAAAACGCAGTAATTATGGAGTCCCTCAATTGACAAATACAATCCTAGAAGATGCCTTTGACGAAATAGAACTGTTAGGATTCCCTTTATGCAGTCCATTTGACTTATTACACGAAAAGTCTTCAAATAATCTTTGTGCCAACACATTGTTACTTTATAAAAATAAAACAATTACGATAGAAGGGTACTTAGTAACTATTAAAAATACTCGAACACAGAATGGTAAATACATGTGTTTTGGAACCTTTTTAGACCAAAACAGCGATTTCATAGATACTGTTCATTTTCCTGCTACACTAAAATCATTTCCTTTTAAGGGCAAAGGCATATACCGCATTACAGGAAAGGTTACAGAAGAATTTGATTGTGTTACTGTCGAGGTAATCTCAATGTGTCGGTTAGCCATTATTGAAGACCCTAGATATAGTGACTCTCATAAAGCTATTGCCGTATGATATCGAAAAACCGTGCGATTGTACATATGGACTTAGATACTTTTTTTGTATCCTGTGAGCGTTTACTTGACAGCAAGCTTATAGGCAAGCCCGTTCTTATTGGAGGAACTAGTGATCGTGGTGTTGTTGCCTCTTGCAGCTATGAAGCAAGAAAATTTGGAATACATTCTGCCATGCCAATGCGTATGGCGAAACAATTATGTCCGGAAGCAATTGTCTTAAGAGGAAATTCTGGTATTTACACTAATTTTTCAAAAAATGTAACTGATGTTATTAAAGAAAGTGTCCCTCTTTATGAGAAAACATCTATTGATGAATTTTATATAGACCTCACAGGAATGGACAAATTTTTTGGTTGTCACAAATTAGCTTCCGAATTGAGACAGCGCATCACAAAGGAAACAGGGTTACCCATTTCATTTGGTCTATCCATCAATAAAACAGTTTCTAAAATAGCAACAGGTGAAGCAAAACCTGATAATGAAATTCGGGTTATTTCAGGTAACGAAAAACCATTTTTAGCGCCTCTTTCAGTTAAAAAAATCCCCATGGTTGGTAATGTGACCTATAAGTCATTATGCGACTTGGGAGTAAAGCGTATTAAAACCTTACAAGAAATGCCCATGGAACTCATGTATAAAGTGCTTGGTAAAAATGGGCTGAGTATTTGGAAAAAAGCCAACGGCATAGACAATAGTCCTGTTGTGCAATATCATGAACGTAAATCAATTTCAACAGAGCGTACCTTTAATAAAGACACTACTGACATTAATAAATTAAAAAGCATTGTTATTGCCATGTCAGAAAATCTAGCCTATCAGTTACGTCGCGGTAATAAATTAACCGCATGTGTGGTATTTAAAATTCGCTATTCTGATTTTCAAACTTACACAAAACAACAAGCTATTCCTTACAGTGCCATGGATCATACTCTTATTCCTGTCGTTTTAAATTTATTCAAAACACTTTACAGTCGAAGACTACTTGTGCGATTAATTGGAGTGAAATTTAGCCACTTGGTTGAAGGAGGCCATCAAGTAAATCTATTTGAAGATGACGAAAAACATCTCAATTTAAGTACTGCCATAGACAATATGAGAGAACGCTACGGAGACAGAGCTGTAATAAGCGCTGCTGGAATGGAAGCAAGAACTATTAGTCGATGGAATCCCTTTAATGGCGAACCGCCGCCTTTGCTAGCAAATCGCAAACAATAAAGTTTTAATGTGTGAGGCCTATAACATCTATTTACTCTACTTTAGAACTTAACCATTGTTTCCTGTTTGCTAGTTGCCTCGCAGAAGGTTGTTTATTCATGGTTTCGAATGTAGAAATCACATAGCTAGGATCTGTAGAAAACACAACCTCCGTTTCTTTTAGCTGACCATAACGTTTGAAAATTATTTTTACTTTATCGTCAGGTCTGAAGCCACTTAAAATCTCATTGAATTTTAATGTCTCTGAGAGTTTAAAATCTCCAACAGAAATAAGGATATCTCCTTGCTCAAGACCAGCATTGTAGGCCGGTGAATATATGGTGGTATTGCTTGTAATTTCACCTTCCATTACAGCGCCTCCAAACCATAATTTGTCATGACGACGATTCAAAAATACTCCAACATTTTCAAAAGCTGCCGTCATTTTTGGCATCATACTGTCATATATATGATTATTGAAAAAATCATTAGCAAAAGTCGTCCCTGTATATTTTATTAAAACGTCATGTAGTCCTTGAACGGTGTAAGAAGTTTCAGTTTTACCAAAAGTCTCCCAGACCAATTTCATGTAATCATCTAAATTTAACCCACGCGCTCGTAAGGATAAGTCTAAAGCAAGACCAAGCACACTTCCATAGGAGTAATACGATATAAATGTATTAGATTTATTCACAGGGTCAACAGAACGTGCAGCATCAACAAAAGGAGCCTGATAGCTCATTTCAATAGGATTGAAAAAACTACGCCCTGGAGAATTCCAAACATAATTAAAGGTTCCTATTAGTCCTTTTACATAATCATCTTCGGGCATTAATCCTGCTCTACATAAAATAAGTCCTGTGTAATAACTGGTAAAACCTTCTGCAAACCAGAGTTCTCCACTCATATTTACATTTTCAAAATCAAATGGCTCTAATGATTCAGGACGGATACGTTCTACATTCCAACAATGAAAAAACTCATGAGAAACTGTCCCAATATTTCTTCTCATTCCCCCATTTGCCAAGCTTGTTGTACTCGGTATAATCGTTGAATTTCGATGTTCCATACCGTCTCCTGTGACATTAGGTATATAACAAGCTAAAAAGTAATAATTTTGATAATCAAAATTTGGCAACTCTCCAAAAACTGCTTTTTGTTCTAACACCACTTTCTTAACAGATTCAAAATATTCATCCATTTCAGTAGTTGATCCATGATGATGTAAGACTAAGTGAACAACCTGGCCATCAACCTCAAAAGAGCGACTATCGTGATTACTTATTTCCGTTGGACTATCCATAAAATATTGCAGATTTGGAGCATAATACCTGCCATCTCCAAGAGGTTTTAATTGCGTAGCAATTTTCCAATTCAAATCTTTCCTAACATTAAAAACAACTTCCATCGCATGACTTTCCAATTCTGGAACATACATAAATGTTGCAGGCATATTTAAATGAGCGTGTGTTTCATCAACTTGACTATAAGTGCCATCCCCATGATTAGCAAACAAAGTATAACTTACTTTAATAGTGCCATTATGACCCGAAACTCTCCAGGAATAAGGATCCGGACGGTGTGCCTTTAAAATACGACCATTACCATCGGTTACTTTGACGTTATATGCGTTTTTCATGAACTCATGCAGCGCGTAACGTCCCGGAGACGTTCTACTCATTCTAAATTCTATCTCATCTTCCTTTAAATTTTTAAATACACCCTCAATTTCTGCTTCATGATGAACAGCATTTTCAAATGAAATCTCATAACTACTCGAAACTTGTGATTGCATTTGAAGGGACATCAAGACCAAAACTGCAAGAATAAAAACGTTTTTCATATTCTAAATTGTTTGATTAGTAAGATACTATTTTTGTGCAATGACAAGAACTTATAAAAAGTTAAATTTAAAGTGATTCTATCAACAATTTTTCTAATTTAGCTCGCTAAATTTGAACCATGAAAATTTTAAAAATTTACTGTGTCTTGTGCGCTTTACTCGTTCTAAACATGTCTTTAGATGCTCAAGAAAATAACAAAGAAGAACGTTTAGATTCTATTATTATTTCTTCGAGTAGGATTCAATTACCTTTCAAAGAAAATTCTAGAACCATAACTGTAATTTCTTCAACAGAGATTATGGAAAGTCCTGCCACCACTATTACAGAATTATTACAACAGGTTGCGGGCGTTGATATTAGGCGTCGCGGGGTTAACGGGATGCAAGCTGATTTATATATTAGAGGTGGTGGTTTTGACCAAACACTTTTACTCATTGACGGTATTAAAATGGATGATGCTCAAACTGGGCATCACACCATGAATATGGCACTCCCAATTGAGGTCATTCAACGCATTGAAATTATCAAAGGCCCTGCTGCAAGAGTTTTCGGACAAAACGCCTTTACTGGGGCTATCAACATTGTCACTAAAAATGATGCTGACAATGTCAATATGGCGAGATTTCAAGTTGGCTCATACAATCAACAACGTGTCTCTGGAACTATTGGAAAAGATTTTGGGAACAGTGCACTTATTGCTCATGCCTCAGTGAACACCTCTGATGGATATCGTTACAATACCGACTTCAGCAATCAAAATTATTTTATTAAAAGCAGTTTTAACAAAGAACACACCCCAATTCATATTGTTGGTTATTTCACAGAAAGAAAATTTGGCGCTAATGGTTTTTATGCTTCCCCAGCAGCAATAAATCAATACGAAGAAACACAAAGTAGTTTAATTGGAATTTCAACTAATTTAAAATCTGATAGATTGATCTTTAAACCTCGTCTTTATTGGAGACGTCATCAAGACATGTACGAATTTGTCAGACAAAATCCTGCAATCTATCGCAACCTACATTTAACAAATAAGGTTGGAGCAGAGTTCAATGCTTCTTATGATTCCAAGTCTGGTGTTACAGGGTTTGGTGTAGATTTTGCCAAAGTATTTTTGTCAAGTAATAATTTAGGAAATAGAGAACGCGAGATGATTACAGTATTTTTAGAACACCGGTTTATGCTTGCTGATAATAAGCTAGACATCACTCCCGGAGTTGCTGGAACTTATTTCTCAGATTTTGATTTTCATGCCTTCCCTGGAATCGATGTAGGATATCGGATAAATGGTCACCTAAAACTATATGCTAACGCTGGTTACACCTATCGAATTCCAACCTACACAGATTTATTTTACAGTGATCCAACAACCCTGGGGAATGAAAATTTAAATCCAGAAGAGGCTATTTCAGAGGAAATTGGAGTGACTTTTTCGCATAGCAATATTGATATATCTGCAGCATTATTCAATAGAAATTCAACCAATATCATTGATTATGTGAAAAATATGGAAACAGACCTTTGGCAAGCCACAAATATTCAAGAATTGAATTCCTACGGTCTTGAAACTAATATTAAGTATCGATTTAACGTACTTGGACATCAGCAACGAATGCAGCTTGGGTACACTTATCTAAAGGAAGCGCTGGACGCCTCAAGGTTTGCATTTTCTCGATATTCAATTAATTCATTGAAGCACCATCTCACAATAACAAATCATTCACAGTTTTTAAAAAATGTAAGTCACAGTGTTGTCTATAAATTTGCAGAACGTACAAATGGAGAGACCTATTCTGTTGTTGATCTAAAAATTACATTAAATGTCAAAGCCTTTGAATTTTCAATCATAGGAAATAATATTTTTAATGAAATTTACACAGAGACTAATCAAGTGCCGATGCCAAAAGGAAACGTATTACTCGATGTGGGCTACAAATTTTAATAGAATCCCAAATATCGTTTCAACCATGTTGATAAATAGCACTCCAAAGGCTTCTAGCTCATGTTATTTTGTTTAACATAAGGTTTCATTAACTTTATACCTTAAAATTTGTGTGTTTTGAAACTAAACCTTCAAGAAATCCCCAGGATAAAAACCATAAGTAAACAATCGTTTATTGATGACTATTTAAAACCGCAAAAACCTGTCGTTATTGAGCAGTGTATTTTAGATTGGCCTGCTTATTCAAAGTGGAATTTGAACTTTATAAGAGAGATTGCTGGTGATAAAACAGTCCCTCTTTACGATGACAGACCTGTTAGTCACAAGGATGCTTTTAACGAGCCTCACGCCACCATGAAAATGAGTGCTTACATAAATTTACTTCAGAAAGAGCCTACCAAATTTCGTATTTTTTTATGGAATATTTTAAAAGAAGTTCCCCAACTACAACAGGACTTTAAATATCCAGATTTTGGTGTTAGATTTATGAAAGCATTGCCAATGTTATTTTTTGGCGGCACAAACTCGCATACATTCATGCATTATGATATTGATTTAGCAAATATATTTCACTTTCATTTTGAGGGTCAAAAACAGTGCATTCTGTTTAACCAAAAACAAAATAAATATCTGTATAAAATTCCTTATTCATTAATTACTAGAGAGGACATAGATTTCACGAATCCTGATTATAAAAAATGGCCCGCTTTAAAAAATGCTCGAGGCTTTAAAACGACGTTAAAGCACGGAGAACTACTTTACATGCCAGAGGGGTACTGGCATTATATGAAATATCTGACGCCTGGGTTTTCTATGAGCTTAAGAACTGTTGCTCGAAAACCATCTCACTTAGCAATAGCTCTTTACAACATTCTTTTTATGCGACACTTTGATAACTTTATGCGTCGATTGAGAGGCCAGTGGTGGATTGATTGGAAAAATAAACAAGCCGTCATCAAAACACATAGACATAGGTGATAATTTTGTTTAAATAAAGTACTTTTATATCTCGAGATTTCATTATCAGTTTAATTATGATAAGGTTATCGAATCACATTGCCGTTATAAGTTCTGATTTAATTCTTTATAATAAGCGTCTGGCTTATCTATGAATTTGGTTAGTTAGTCTGTTAATTCTAGTAAGTCAAGTATTATAATGATTGTTTACTTATATATTTTTTACATTCGAGTAACTAACCAATTATTTAAAAAAAATGAAAAAAATTAGCATACTTATTCTCGTTTCATTGCTTGCCTCTTGTCAATTTGATGCGCCAAATGCAACAACAGACACTCAAATTGGTGTTGAAATTAGCGACAGTGGAGAAAAAATCTCATTAAATGCGGGAGAACTTTCAACGGTAACCGTTTGGGAGAAATATGTAAAGGCACATAACGATAGAGATCTTGAAACCATAAAGCAAATGGACAGCGATACGTTTAAGGCCTATGGCCCTAGAGGTGAGTTTATTGATGGACCAGAAGCTCATATTCAATTTCTCAGCAAATGGTTTAACGATAATGACCCAACATGGGCATCAAATTATTTTATTGCCAATGAACTGACAAATGATAAAGGAGAGCTTAGACAATGGGTTACTTCAGGACACGATGTCACAATGACTGTTGATAGTACTACAGTAAAAGTAGCTCAAATTCATGATGCCTTGATTAAAGACGGAAAGGTTCAAATGTTTTATGTTTATGAGCGTGTAAAACAAGAAAACGAGGAGTAAAAAACTTATCCATTGATAAGAAAAAATATATTCTTCTCAGCAGAAAAAA
>CAJQLB010000020.1 GCA_905479065.1 uncultured Flavobacteriaceae bacterium
CCTATAAATTTCAATGGTCAAACTGCTGTTTTAGAAGCTACAACAACGATTATTCCCAATGAAACTTATCAGGTAAAACTAGTCATCGCTGATGAACAAAATTACAGGTATGATTCTGCTGTTTTTTTAGAAGCTGGAAGTTTTAAATTATTTACAAATTTAGGCGATGACAGATTGCTGACACAAGGAAATGCACTTTGTGAAGGTGACAGTCTCGAATTAAATGCTTTTGAACCTGGATTGACTGCCTACCAATGGTTTAGAAATGGTTTAGAAATACCCGGGGAAACGAATGCGAGCTACACGATTAATGAAGCCGGAATATATGAAGTTGAGGTTACCTTAGAAAATAATTGTCAATCCTCTGGCAGAATCCTTGTTGACTATTCGAGCAATCCAACCGTTGTAAATACCGTTTTAAAAGAATGTGATTTTGATTTGGATGGCATTGCAGAGTTTAATCTAAACGACGCCATTCCAAACATTGTGAATGGTGACAGTAATCTAACACTTGACAACTTTTTTTTAACCTTGTTAGATGCAGAGTTGAACATTAATCCCGTCACAAACTCTGACAGCTTTCAAAACACTGTGGAAGATCAAATTATTTTTGCTCGCATTACAAATGACAATAATTGTTTATCTATTGCAGAGGTACAATTATTAATTTCAACAGCAATTATCAATATTGCTTCTTTCAAGCAATGTGATGACGAGCAAGTTGACGGTTTTACTGAGTTTGTAACACAAGATATCACAGATACATTTCAATCCATGTTACCCAGTGATGCCATCGTCACCTTTTATGAATCATTACAGGATGTTTATGCGGAATCTAACGCGATTGGCCCTATTTTCGAAAATACAGTAATAAACGAGCAAACTATTTACGTTAAAATTGAAAGTAACAACCAATGTTATGCCATCTCATCGATAAATTTACACGTGTTGTACACACCTGTTTTAGAGCCCAATATTACTCCTGATAACCCTATTTTTTATTGTTTAAATACGTATCCACAAACCATCAGGCTTTACGGAGGTGTGCTCAATGATTTACCCAATAATTACTATTATTTATGGAATACTGGTGAAAATACGTCATTCATTGACATCAATGAAATTGGCACTTATTCTGTAACGGTAACAGATCCCAACGGTTGTTCCAGTTCAAGATCATTTACAATCTCAGCATCCGAAACAGCGGTTATAAGTGGTGTTTCGATTGTAGCTTCAACAATTAACAATACAGTATCAGTTGATGCAACAGGGTCTGGGAATTATCAATATTCACTTGATAATCCCGAGGGGCCCTATCAAAATAGCCCATTGTTCACGAATGTTAAGGCCGGCTTTCATACTATTTATGTTAGAGACATCAATGATTGCACTACTGCGAGTAAATTAATTTCAGTGCTGGGATTCCCAAAGTTTTTAACTCCAAATAATGATGGGTATCATGACACATGGCATGCACTAGGCGTAAATACTATTTTTCAAGAGGGTATTGAAATAAATATTTTTAGTAAAGAAGGAAAATTAGTCGCATCGTTAACTAATTATACTCCTGGTTGGGATGGAACCTTTAAAGGCCGAAAATTACCGTCCTCCGATTATTGGTTCACTGCAACATTAATTAATGGTCAAGTTTATACTGGTTATTTTAGTCTCAAACGATAAATGCGATAACTATTTTGATCTAAATAAACATATTATTGATAAACTCAGTATCTTGTTTCTGTAATTTAATTATAAAATAGACAGCTCTTGTTCAACAACAAAAAAATAAGCTTTCTTATTGTTATGAACTTGATTGTTCTTGTGATGCATGGACAATTAAGTAAAACACACTATATACCACCTATTTCGAGTGGACTGCCAAACGCTGATCCACAAGATCAATATATCTACATCTCTACACCCAACAACAACGATGTAAATTTTACAATAAATCAATTGGGAGTGTCTGTCATTAATGATCTCGTTGTGTCTAATTCAAACCCTTATCGACACACTATCAGTACAAGCGGTTATTCCTCATTTGTTCAAGACCCTGAAACAACTAGTCAGGTCACATCAAACAAAGGTTTTATCATTGAGGCAGATGATGTCATTTATGTCTCTGTTCGCTTAAATGCGGGCTCTGGTCAACAAGCAGGAGCTTTGGTGAGTAAAGGAGAAAATGCACTTGGA
Source organism: uncultured Flavobacteriaceae bacterium (assembly GCA_905479065.1). Classification (GTDB taxonomy): domain Bacteria; phylum Bacteroidota; class Bacteroidia; order Flavobacteriales; family Flavobacteriaceae; genus CAJQLB01. The sequence continues at coordinate 2,194 of CAJQLB010000020.1, forward strand.
CAGACTTTTAGGGTTGGAACTTACGACAGTCAAGCTCCAAATTTACCATCACCCATCGGTAATTATTTAAACTTTTTCTCCCTATTAGCAACTGAGGACAATACAACTGTAAATTTGAATAATAATACGACCAGCGGTCTAGTGATACAAAATTATTCAGGACAATTCCCAATCAATAATATTCAACTAAATAAAGGCCAAAGTTATACCGTCGCGGTTCGACCAGATCAAGCAGATAACAATAGAAATGGCCTCATCGGAACACTCATTTCATCAGATAAACCAATTGTCGTGAATTCTGGCTCTGCAAATGGAAGTTTTGGATCTGGTAGTGGAAGAGACTTTGGTATTGACCAAATCGCCGACATCTCTAAAATCGGGAATGAGTATATTTTTGTAAAAGGTGCTGGCGAAAACTCTTTTGAAAATGTGCTCATTGTTGCTCACGAAAATAACACAGAGGTTTATGCTAGTGGTTTACTACAAAACACTATCCAAGCAGGTGAATATCACATTATCGAAGGTGACTTTTTTCAAAATGACAATCTTTATGTCAATACTTCAAAAGATGTTTTTGCCTATCAAGGAATTGGTGGCTCACAGAGCGAGGCCAATCAAGGCCTCTTTTTCGTACCTCCTTTAAGTTGTGAAAACAGAGGCGGTGTTGACCTCATCCCTAATATTGGTGAAATTGGAAATACCAATTTTACGGGAGGAATCACGATTGTCACCAATAAAGATGCCGTCGTGTTTATTAATGACTTGGACATCACTAATCAGCCCCCTGGCATTACGGTTCAGGGTCCTAACTTAGTGACCGGTAATTCCGACTATGAAACGTACAAAGTAACAGGATTCTCTGATGATGTTAGTGTTGCAAGCACCAACGAATTGTACCTAGCATATTTTAATTTCAATGGAGCGGCTGCATCAGGTAGCTTTTATTCTGGATTTCCGTCGGCCCCTGAAATTAATTTCACATTAGACTTCGAAACGCTAGGAAATTGCATACCAAATATCATTTTATCTGCTGCTAATTCAGATAATTTTGATGAATTTGATTGGTTTTTTGACGACGGAACCTCAGGATTTGTAAGCCTTAATATCAATTCACCAAATTTCACTCCAACCATCCCAGGCACGTACAAACTCATTGGTATTGTAACTTGTTCAGGGCTTACCCTAGAATCTGATGAAATACCAATAAGTATATGTCCTGATGATAGTGATAATGATGGTATTATTGATAATGTTGATATTGATAACGATAATGATGGCATACTTAACTGTGAAGAATCTTTAGGCAATGTTGTTGTCAATATTTCAAACACCAATCAACCACAGCTTATTTTTGAGGACAGTTCTACAAACTCAAGTATAGTGAGTAGTAACCTATCCCAAAATACAAGTTCCCTATTTACAGGAGACGCATTGGGTCAAATAAACAGCACTATTGACCCAACCACCATCGGAGAAACCAACTATACCTTATCTTTCTCTGAGACTGTAAATATTAAACTTTCTGAAAAAACTGATTATGTTCATACCATCGTTGATGGGGAGTTCTTTACAGTAAAAATTGCGCCTATTGATAAAAACATCACTTTACAAGATCTCGACGATCGATTATTAATAGACACTAATTTTGACGGTATTTTTGAGTCAGGAGTCACTTCAATTTCAGGATCTGAAATTAGATTTACAATAAACCCATCGCCATTAGGTAGCACACCGTATACGTTTGTTGGCAGCAATGTTAGTGGTGTTACAATTCGCCATAATTTGGATAATGTAACAGACACATCAAATTATCAAGCACAAGTATCATTAACATGTTTTACTCGAGACACCGATTCAGATGGTATTGAAGACGCCTATGATTTAGACAGCGATAATGACGGTATCCCTGATATTATTGAATCTCTTGGCAACAACTATCTTATCCCCTTAGGCACAGATACTGATAGCGATGGTCTTGATGACGTTTTCGATATTTCAGCCATTCCAATTGATACAGACATGGATGGTATTTCAGATTACAAAGATCTCGATAGTGACAATGATGGCATTTTTGATTTAATAGAAACTGAGGTGCTTGGGTTATTATCAGACACGAACCTAGATGGAATAGAAGATGGCCCTGATTACGGTCTAAACGGTTGGGCAGATACTGCAGAAACTGCACCAGAAAGTGGAATTTTGGGATATGTATTAGGTGATTTTGATTCTGACAATAACTTTAACTACCTCGACTTGGATAGTGACGGAGATGCTTGTACTGACGTTATAGAGGCTGGTTTTTCAGATGATGATAGTGACGGCTTGTTAGGTAATAGTCCTGTATCAATTAATGATTTTGGTGTTGTTTTGTCTAGTTCTGATGGATATACCATCCCAAATACTGATTATTTAACTACCGCCGTTATAAACATCGAGACACAGCCCGCAGACACCATGGTTTGTGAATTATCCACTACGAGTATTGTTGTTGTTTCAAATGAAGCCGAATTTTATCAATGGGAGTACAGTGATGATGGTCTTAATTGGACCTCTTTAATCGATGATTCTCAGTATTCGGGGTCCAACACTAATGAATTGACAATTACAGCATCACCAATAAGTTTTAATGGTTGGCAATTTCGAGTAAAGCTTGACAAAACTGGCAATAGTTGTGGTCTTTACTCAGATGAAATAACATTAATTGTCACCCAATTACCCATTGCAAATATGGCCCCCACGATGCGTCTTTGTGATGATGACAACGATGGCACGATGCCTTTTAATTTAACATCACAAACGAATACGATCAATACAACATCGGGCATGACAGTGACTTATCACAGAACATTTTCAGATGCTGAATTAAATGAATTGCCTATCAACAGTCCATTTGACAGTGGCAATTCAATCATTTATGCCCGAGTAGAAAATGACTTGAACGATCAATGCTATGATATTTCAAGCTTTAATATTGAAGTTTACGACAGTCCTTTTCCGTTGGAAAATACGAGTAACTTAACAACTTGTGACAACACATTAATTGGGAGTGATGTTGATGGTTTGGTTAACATAGATTTGACGATTAAAGCGAACGAAATTTTAAATGGACAGTCCAATCTTGATTTTTCATTGCGTTATTTTTCAGATGCCTCTTATTTAAGTGAAATTATAAATCCTGAGACATTTACAAATACCACGCGCATTCAAACAATTTATGTACGAGTTACCAACAAACTCTTCCCGGATTGTTTTAAAGATGTTAGTTTTCAGATTGAAGTTTTTGAATTACCTGAAGTCTTTAATCCTAGTATATACTCACAATGTGATGATGCCTCAAATGATGGTCAAGCGTCTTTTAATTTAACCCTTGCCTCTATTAAACAAGAGATTTACCCAAATTATATTTCTGACAATATCGAGTTTACTTACTTTGAAACTTTAGCAGAAGCTCAGAGTAACAGTGCTGCGATTACAAATTCTGACAACTATACAAACGATTTGGGCTTTTCGAACGAAACTATTTGGATTAGAGTACAAAACCTTAATGGATGCTTTCGAGTTGTTCCTTTAATTTTAGAGGTTAATCCCTCAAGTGTCGCCTTAGATTTGTATAACCCTACTCCACTATTTGAATGTGATGATGGTTTTGATTTGAGAGATGGTATCGCTACATTCAACTTAACCGATATTTATAATGTCATTAAAAATAATATTTTCCCAACTGTCCCCGTAAGTGTTGATTTTTATGAATCTCTATCAGATGCAGCATTAGAAAATAATCAAATAATTGATATTGCTACACACCAAAATACCGCATCCCCGGACATACAAAGTCTCTGGGTACGTGTTAAAAGCACCTTAGGAAATAGTTGTTTGGGGTTGAAGGCATTGAACGACTTACTTGTTGTTGAAACATTGCCAGTAGCCAATCCTGTAATTATTGATCGTCAATGTGATAGCGATACAAATGATAATGTCACAGCTTATCCTTTTGACACATCTCAAATAGATGACATCATTTTAGGTAGTCAATCGTTGACCGAAGTAAGTATCACATATAAGTATCAAGACATCACGGGCATGTTGATATCATCCAATAACCTTCCAAATCCATTCTTTACAGAATCTCAAATTATTGAGGTCATTGTTACAAACAATTCGACACAAGATCCAGATGGCGCCTGTGAAGATGAAACAAGTATCGAATTTATTGTTGATGATCAGCCTATCATTGCGGATGTGGTTCTACCTCAAAGTATTTGTGATGGTGAAAATGGAGATCCTAACGATGATGGTATTTTTCCTTTTGGTACAGCAACGTTTAAAAACACCATTCTAGGCACCCAAACAAACATGGATATTTATTTTGATTATATCGATGAGACTGGAAATTTAATTGAAAATAGTAGCACACTTCCAGACCCATTGATTTCTCAAAATCAAACCATTAATGTTCAAGTTGTAAATCCTATCAACCCTACTTGTATGGCGAGCACAACCATTGATTTAGTTGTTAACCCGTTGCCTGATTTTTCAATAGAGCCTAACGAACTTGTTTGTTCATCAGATCCAACATTTACCGTTGTTTTAGATCCTGTTGAGGCTGACGTTTTTGCCATTTATGAATATCAATGGCGTTATGAAGATGGCGCTATTGTATCAAGCAACAATACCCTAGAGGTATCAACACCGGGAACTTACAGCGTTACCTTAACGACCACCACAGGTAGTAATTGCAGTACTACTAAATCAGTTTTCGTTGATGCCTCAGAGATTGCAACCATTACTTTAGATGATATTGTCATTAAAGATTTGTCGGACAACAATACCATCGAAATCAATGCAAGTAATAATAATTTAGGTTTTGGAGATTATGAATTTAGTTTAGATAATGAGTTTGGTCCTTTTCAAGGTGACACAACTTTTTCAAATGTCTCGGCTGGTATTCATACTATTTTCGTAAGGGATAAAAGAGGTTGTGGCACCACTTCTGTAGAGGTTTCAGTTATTGGGTATCCCAAATTTTTCACTCCGAATAACGACGGTTACAATGATTATTGGCAAATAAAAGGACTTCGATCAGATTTTCAGCCCGAGAGTATCATTTATATTTTTGATCGTCAGGGGAAATTGATAAAGCAGTTAGATCCACTTAATAATGGTTGGGATGGCACCTACAATGGCCAAGCTCTCATCACAAATGATTATTGGTTTAGCTTATTTTTACAAGACGGAAGAGTTGTTAAGGGACATTTCACATTAAAGCGCTAAATACCGTAATTTTACATTATGAATTTTAACATCACATCAGAATTTGATCCGACAGGAGATCAACCTCAAGCCATAAAACAACTCGTAGACGGTATTACTAAAAATGAAAAGTATCAAACACTATTGGGTGTGACGGGTTCAGGGAAAACTTTCACAGTGGCCAATGTGATTAATGAAGTACAGCGTCCCACTTTGGTATTAGCTCACAATAAAACACTTGCAGCACAGTTATACTCAGAATTTAAGCAGTTCTTTCCTGAAAATGCCGTTGAATATTTCGTGTCCTATTATGATTACTATCAACCTGAAGCTTACATCCCAGTTTCAGGAGTTTACATCGAAAAAGATCTCTCCATCAATGAGGAAATTGAAAAAATGCGCTTAAGCACCACCTCGTCACTGCTCTCAGGGAGACGTGATGTTTTGGTTGTGGCCTCCGTTTCCTGTTTGTATGGAATTGGAAATCCTGTAGAATTTCAGAAAAATGTCATCACCTTAGAACAAGATCAAATTATTTCAAGAACGAAATTGCTGCATCAACTGGTACAAAGTTTATATTCAAGAACAGAGGCCGATTTCAATCACGGAAATTTTAGAATTAAAGGTGACACAGTCGATATTTTTCCAAGTTACGCGGATGATGCATTTCGCATCCATTTTTTTGGTGATGAAATAGAAGAAATCGAATCCTTTAATATTCAGACTAATCAAGTAATTGAATCTTACGAGCGCTTGACAATTTACCCAGCAAATATGTTCGTTACGTCACCCGACATTTTACAAAATGCGATCAAACTCATTCAAGATGATTTGGTAAAGCAGTATGATTATTTTAAAGATATCGGAAAGCATCTCGAAGCCAAGCGCCTCAAAGAACGTACAGAGTTTGATTTAGAAATGATACGGGAACTCGGTTATTGTTCAGGCATAGAAAATTATTCGCGTTATTTAGATGGTCGTCAACCAGGAACAAGACCTTTCTGTCTGTTAGATTATTTTCCTGATGATTTTTTAATGGTTGTTGATGAAAGTCATGTCACTATTTCTCAAGTTCACGCCATGTATGGTGGCGATCGAAGTAGAAAAGAAAATTTAGTTGATTACGGTTTTAGACTACCAGCAGCTATGGATAATAGACCGTTAAAATTTGAAGAATTTGAATCCCTTCAAAATCAGGTCATCTATGTCAGTGCAACCCCCGCAGATTATGAGCTACAAAAAACAGATGGTGTTTATGTGGAACAGGTAATTCGACCAACAGGTTTATTAGACCCCATTATTGAAGTAAGACCAAGCTTAAATCAAATTGATAATTTAATTGAAGAAATACAGTTAAGAGTTGAAAAAGATGAGCGTACCCTAGTAACTACCTTGACAAAACGTATGGCCGAAGAATTGACGAAATATTTAACTAGAATTGATGTCCGCTGTCGTTATATACACAGTGATGTTGACACCCTCGAACGTGTTGAAATCATGCAAGATTTACGAAAAGGACTATTTGATGTTCTGGTTGGTGTAAACTTATTACGTGAGGGATTAGATTTACCTGAAGTATCATTGGTAGCAATACTTGACGCTGATAAAGAAGGGTTTCTTCGCTCAACAAGATCACTCACGCAAACAGTTGGCCGTGCTGCCAGAAACCTAAATGGAAAAGCCATTATGTATGCAGATAAAATTACAAGAAGTATGCAAACTACCATGGATGAGACAGAATATAGACGTCAAAAACAAATCAGCTACAACACAGAACACAATATCACTCCAAAAGCCTTAAACAAAGGGCTAAATAACACATTAACTAAGAATTCTGTAAGCTCCTATTACTACGAATTAGAAGTATCTAAGGCTGCAGAACCTGAGAGTGAGTACCTTTCTCAACCTGAGCTAGAGAAAAAAATAAGAGAGACACGAAAAATGATGGAACAAGCTGCAAAAGAACTTGACTTTATCGTGGCAGCAAAATTAAGAGATGAAATTAAAATTTATCAAACGAAGCTATCAGAACTTAAAATTTAGCCCTTAGTTGTACTGAATTTTGAAAATATCTATCAAAAAGTCTGGTGGAATAATTTTGTTTGGAAAACTCTCCATCAAATCAAGTACTTTGTTAATCGATTCATGACTTAATCCCATACGCAGACCAAAATTATGTAGCTTGACCAATTCCTTGTCAGAAATATGTTTATCCAAATTCATTAACAACACTAATCTATGAAATTGCACAATGCGCTCGCTATGTGATTTTAAATTAATGTGGGTAACTGGATTGTCAAGTAAATAATCAAAATCTTCTCTAGTGATTCCCAATTGTTTGGCAACAGCTAGTAAAAAATTATATTCAATGTCTTTTAATGTTTTATCGATTCGGGCAAACGCTATCATTTCTGAGAGTAAACTCAGCTTTTCTACACGATTTATCATTATTAAGATATTATTAAATGTTCAATATAAAATTAGTTAGAATAATTCTTTTATAATCGTAAATAAAGCTACTCTTATCGAAAAACAAAGTTCGTTTCATCGCTTTTTTATTGTCGTTCATACATTAAAATACTGATTTACAGTGTTTTAATTAAAATTCCTTAAAATCTAATTTTAGAACTTAAAATTAAATTTTCGATAAAATGCAGGTAGGTGAATTTTGAGAATCATTTCGTGTATGTCAATTTTATTACAAATAAAAACTATCATATATATTCTTGTTCTATTGATACTGATTTCGCCTTAAATAACTTTGAAATAGTTTCAGTAATAAAGATCACGAATTAATCTCATGGGGTTGAACCAAAAAAAAAGAGCAGTGCAATCAGCACTACTCTTTATATGTTATAATTGGTATAATTTTAAGACAACACTGCTTGTACCTTATCTGCAGCTTCCTGAAATTCTACAGCACTTTGAACATCCAAACCGGAATTATCAATAAGTTGCTTAGCAATATCAGCATTAGTTCCTTGAAGACGCACAATTATTGGAACGTTAATAGTACCCATGTTTTGGTAGGCATCTATAACACCTTGCGCAACACGATCACAGCGAACAATTCCTCCAAAAATATTGATTAAAATGGCTTTAACAGCAGGGTCTTTTAAAATGATTTTAAACGCCGCTTCAACACGAGATGCGTCAGCTGTTCCTCCAACATCTAAGAAATTGGCAGGCTCCCCTCCTGCTTGTTTAATTAGATCCATGGTTGCCATTGCCAACCCAGCTCCATTAACCATACATCCTACATTACCATCTAAATCTACATAATTTAGGCCGAGCTCACCTGCTTCAACCTCAATTGGATTTTCTTCACGAAAATCTCTCAAACTCTGGTAATCTTTATGTCTAAATAATGCATTATCATCAATTGTTACTTTGGCATCAACTGCCATAATTTTATTATCACTTGTTTTTAATACAGGATTGATCTCAAAAAGTGACGCATCTGATTTGACATATGCCGTGTATAAATTAGTTGCAAATTTGGTCATTTCTTTAAATGCCAGTCCAGACAAACCAAGATTAAAGGCAATGCGCCTCGCTTGAAACGGCATTAAACCAACGGATGGATCAACCTCTTCTGTAAAAATTAAATGTGGTGTTTCTTCTGCAACAGTCTCAATGTCCATACCTCCTTCGGTTGAATACATGATCATGTTTCTTCCCTTTGAACGATTCAATAGTACCGACATATAAAATTCATTCGTCTCAGTTTCACCGGGATAATAAACATCTTCAGCAACCAAAACTTGATGCACCTTTTTACCTTCGGCAGAAGTTTGAGGTGTTATAAGGTTCATTCCAATAATATCATTGGCAATCGATTCAACCTCACTTAAATTTTTAGCAAGCTTTACACCTCCACCTTTACCGCGTCCTCCGGCATGTACTTGAGCTTTGATAACATGCCAACTCGTTCCTGTTTCATCTGTCAATTGCTTAGCAGCAGCAACGGCCTCTGCTGCACTTTGAGCAACTAGACCTCGTTGTATTCTTACTCCAAAACCACTTAAAATTTCTTTCCCTTGATATTCGTGTAAATTCATGTTATTAATTTCAAATTTAATTGTGCAAATGTAATCAACCATAAACACTAAACCAATATTTTTTACACTGTCTGCACTCAAAAATTTCAGAGCAACTTAGAAAGTGCTCAGTACTAATAATTTTAAAACTTTTGATAACACTCTTCTTGGATGCCATCATGTAAAATATAACAATTAAAAAAAATAAAGAACCATAACATCCACAATTATTAGCTCAGTGAATACTCAAAAATCCCTATATTTACCTAAGCTGCAATTAGCAATAACAGCCCACTTAATATCATAGTCATTAATAATCTGAGACACATCATGAACAATCTAAAATTACTACTACTTTTAATCTGCGTTTGGCCGCTAACATCGCAGGCTCAAAATCAAAAAAAAACAACGAAAACTGAGGTTAAAAATGAAAATTTAGATTCAAATTTCCATCATCTCAAATGGAGAAATATTGGTCCATTTAGGGGTGGTAGAAGTGTCACATCAACAGGAGTTGTTGGACAACCTCATGTCTACTATTTGGGAAGCACCGGCGGTGGTATATGGAAAACAACCGATGCAGGAACAACGTGGTTAAATATCTCCGATGGCTTTTTAAAAACAGGGACTGTTGGTGCTATTGCGGTATCAGAGAGTGATCCAAACGTCGTGATTGTAGGAATGGGAGAGCATGCAGCAAGAGGTGTCATGACCTCCATGGGTGATGGTGTTTACAAATCGACAGATGCTGGAAAAACATGGAAACATATTGGATTAGAAGCATCTCGACATATTTCTGATATCATTATCCATCCCAATAATCCAGACATTTTCTATGTGACCGTTCAAGGGGCACAGTACGGACCATCGATGCAACGCGGTGTTTATCGTACACAAGATGGCGGTACTAATTGGCAACGCGTCTTGTATGTTGATGATATTACAGGAGCCTCTTCACTATCAATGGACATGAATAATCCAAGAATTTTATACGCCTCCATGTGGCAACACCAACGCTATCCATGGATTATGGAATCAGGAGGTGACACGTCTGGCCTCTATAAATCTACAGATGGAGGAAGCACTTGGGAACAAATGAAAAACGGGCTTCCCCAAGAATTTGGTAAATCAGGTATTTCGGTATCTCGTGCAAACTCAAATCGTGTCTTCGCTGTTATTGAAGCAGAAGGTGAAAAGGCAGGTGTGTATCGGTCTGATAATGCAGGAAAAAAATGGCAACAAGTTAATAAAGATCGCATTAATATTACCCGCTCCTGGTATTACATGGAAATTTTCGCCGACCCACAAAATGAGAACATCGTTTATGTGTTGAATGCACCAGTCATGCAATCAATTGATGGTGGTAAAAGTTTTTCAACTATCAAAGTCCCTCATGGAGACAATCATCATTTATGGATAAATCCAAATGACAACACCAACATGATAAATTCGAATGATGGTGGTGCTAATATTTCTTTTAATAGTGGAAAAAGTTGGAGTACGCAGCAAAATCAACCAACTGCACAATTTTATCGAGTTATTACCGACAATTTAGTACCGTATAACGTTTATGGTGGTCAACAAGATAATTCTGCCATTGCGATTGCCAGTCGGACCAAAAATGCAGGTATTGATTGGAAAGACTGGTACTCAGTCGCTGGTGGTGAAAGTGCTTTTATCGCTTTTGACCCCGACAATCCAGAAACTGTTTTTGGCGGCACTTATCAAGGAAATATTAGTAAATGGAACCGTAGTTCCCGCGAACAAAAATCAATTAAACAATATCCTGAAATTGGGTTAAGTATAGCGCCAAAAGACACTCGATATCGTTATAATTGGAATGCTCCAATTATTAGTTCACCACATGACAGAAATACAATTTATCATGCAGGGAATGTGGTATTTAAAACCACTAATGGAGGCTTAAGTTGGTTAGCAGTTAGTCCTGATTTAACTAAAGATGAAAAGGATAAACACGGACCTGGAGGTGGTCCTTACACCAACGAAGCTGCGGGAGGTGAAAATTACAATACCATCATGTCTTTGGTTGAATCCCAACATGAACAAGGTGTGCTGTATGCAGGAACTGATGATGGGCTTGTGCACATAACTAAAGATGGAGGCACTACATGGCAGAACATCACACCAAAAGGTATTGAAGATGGCATTATCAATAGTATTGATATTTCAGAACATGACCCAGCAACAGCCTACATCGTGCTTATGCGTTATAAATCAATGGATTTAAAACCTTATATCTTTAAAACCTCCAACTACGGAAAATCTTGGACTAAAATTGTCAATGGTATTTCTGATGCACATACCTTTGTGCGTGTTGTCAGGTCGGATAAAAAACAACCGGGACTCCTATATGCCGGCTCAGAAACAGGATTATACATATCGCATGATGATGGCTCAAATTGGAACAAGTTCCAATTAAATTTACCTGTAACACCAATCAATGACTTATACATTCAAGATAATGATTTAATAGCAGCGACATCAGGTAGAGGATTTTGGATTTTAGATGATCTGGGAGCAATTCAAAATATAAAAACTACAAAACAATCACTTTCTATTTTTAAACCAAAAGACACCTACCTCATTTTTGGAGGTAGTGTGAATCGTTTTGTTCCGGGCTTAGGACAAAATCCCAAAAGTGGTGTCACCTTTGATTATTATTTAAATCAAGATATTGATACCCTGACGCTAACACTTGATGTCTTAAAAAATGGAAACATTTTAAGAACCATTTCTAGTGAAAAAGTACACAACTTTAAATCATGGCCTGGAGGACCACCAAAGCCACAAACACTGCCTGCTAAAGAAGGTTATAACCGTTTTACTTGGGATTTTAATCGCAATGCTCTTCCGGGAATAGAAAATGTATTTGTTCATGGAAGTCATGTTGGAGGAAGTGTTGCTCCAGGAAACTACACCCTAAGGCTCACCTTAGGTAAGGTCACAGCAGAGACTGAGGTCACTATTTTAAAAGACCCAACCGTAAATGCAACGGCTGCTGCTTATAACGAACAACAAGTGATGATAGATCAAATTGAGGCTGCCATCAGAGAAATTCATGAATCGGTAAATAGCATGCGTTCAGTAAAAACTCAATTACAAGATTACGCCAAGCTTTTAAAAGATAACGAAGAGGCAAACTCCTTGTTAAATACTGGTGAGGTATTGATAAAAAAAATAAATGCTTGGGAAAGACAACTTATTCAGCCTGATCAAAAAACGTTTCAAGATGTTATCAATTTTAATAATAAATTAAGTTCTCAATTGATGCATTTAAAAGGGTATATCGAAGCGGTAGATCCTGCAATAACCGCAGGAGCTAAAGAGCGTCTTTCCGATTTGATTAGTACTTGGAATGTGTATCAAAATGAGCGTGATGACTTAATGAATAAAGACATGACAAGCTTCAACGCTCAGTTTAGTGAATTAAATTTACCAGCCATTATCATTAAAGATTAAGTCTTATTAAAACACCAAATATCATGAGAATCTATCTTAATATTTTCATCACTAGTCTAGTCGTATTTAGTCATTCATTTGGACAAAATAAAAGTAATCTGGAGCTTATAGATATCTTTAAAATGGAACATATTTCTGAACCTAAAATATCTCCAGATGGTTCTAAAATTGTATTTGTTCGGAATTTTAAAGATGTCATGACAGACAAGAACTTATCGAATATTTGGATCTCGAATTATGATGGTTCTGACATGAGACCTTTAACGCTTGGCAATCACAATGATTTTGGTCCAATATGGTCTCATGACGGTCAAAAAATCATATTTAAATCTAATCGTTCAGACCAAAAAATGAAGCTATACATGATGTGGATAGATACAAAAGACATCATGTCGCTTACAAATTTACCGCAGACACCCAAAAATGTTAGTTGGTCACATGATGACAGCTACATCGCCTTTAATATGTTTGTTCCAAAAACAAAACCTTCCATTATAAATATGCCACCAAAGCCATTAGGCGCAGTTTGGAATTCACCACCCGTTTATATAGATGACTTGGTGTATCGTGCCGATGGCCAAGGCTATTTAAAAGCAGGTAATACACAATTATTTACCTTATCTCTTGATGGCGGTTCTCCAAAGCAATTAACATTCACCGAGTTTGATCACGGAACACCAATCTGGTCTAAAGATGACAAAAGCTTATTTTTCAGTGCCAACTTTCATAAAAAAGAAGAGCTAGAACCAAATGATAGTGATATTTATCAACTAAGTGTTTCGTCAGGACAACTCAAGAAACTAACCAATCGCTATGGCCCGGACAACAATCCTGTCCTCTCTCCCGATGGCTCTAAAATCGCCTATACGGGTTACGAAGACACTTTTCAAGGCTATCAGCAAACAGAATTGTATGTCATGAATACAGATGGCTCTAATTCGAAATGTCTATCTAAAAACTTTGATCGAGATGTTGCCAATATTCAATGGCATTCTGATAGTGAAGGTCTGTATTTTCAATATGATGAAGAAGGTGATACAAAAATTGGCCATTTATCTTTAAAAAATAAGGTGCACACCATTACCAACAATTTGGGAGGATTATCCTTGGGACGCCCCTATAATTCGGCTGATTTTAGTGTTTCATTAAATGAAAAATTTGCATACACTTTGGGAGGCACAGAACATCCCTCAGATTTAGGTGTTACAGATGGTCAGACAACAAAACGTTTAACAGCAGTTAATGATGACGTATTCTCCTATAGAAATTTGTCGAAGGTTAAAGAAATTTGGTGGAAATCGTCATATGATCAACAAGAGATTCAGGGTTGGCTGGTCACCCCTCCAAATTTTGATCCCCAAAAACAATACCCCTTTATTTTAGAAATTCATGGCGGACCGTTTTCGAGTTATGGTTCTGTATATTCTGCAGAAATTCAAGCATTTGCTGCAGCTGGTTATGTGGTGCTCTATGCAAATCCTAGAGGCAGTACAAGTTATGGTCAAAAATTTGGAAACCTTATTCACCACGACTACCCAAATCACGATTATGATGATTTAATGTCTGGAGTTGACGCGGTAATAAAAAAAGGATTTATAGATGAAAAAAATCTTTTTGTCACCGGCGGTAGCGGAGGTGGTGTGCTAACTGCATGGATTGTAGGAAAAACAGACCGCTTTAAAGCGGCCGTAGTTGCTAAACCTGTTATTAATTGGTATAGTTTCGTCCTATACGCAGACAACGCACCTTTCTTTTACAAATATTGGTTTCCCAATAAACCTTGGGAAGATCCTAGTTCTTATCTAAAGCGGTCTCCTTTATCTTATGTATCCCAAGTAAATACGCCGACCATGTTACTCACGGGCGAGGAAGATTATCGAACTCCTATTGCCGAATCTGAACAATTCTATGCTGCTTTAAAGCTTGAAAATGTTGAAACTGCATTAGTGAGAATTCCAGGTGCATCTCATGGTATTGCAAATAAACCAAGTAATTTAATTGCTAAAATAGCTAGCATTTTGGCTTGGTTTGAGAAATATAGAGATTAAAGTCGTAGATAAATTTAAGTTTATTTGTGCGGGTGAATAGCCACTTATTAAATAAAATCAGTTACTGTTGTAGTTACTCCTTACCGTCAACATAAGGTTGAAGGTAGTTAAAACGCTCAGTAAGTTGCCCCTCGCGAGTTATTGTAGCACGCTTTAAAACACCATCTTGATCCTTGTTAAAAAACGCTGGAATGACATGGTTTAGAAACATTTCACCAAAACCCTCACTCGCATCTTTAGGGAGTTCGCATGGTAAATTATCAACTGCCATAACTGCTATAACGTTTTTGGCATCAAAAGCCACTTCAGATTCAGTCTTTGGATCATACCCATAAAAGGGATTGGCAATGGTTGAGGCGCGGAGCGTTGAGGCCACAGGACCATTTACATCACAGCTAATATCTGCAACTAAATTGATGTTGAAGTCTGGGGACCTCGCATCTTCTCTAGTAAATAAATAGGGTGCTCCATTGCCATAAAAATGGCCGGCAATGAAGAAATCTGTTTCTTTAGCATACGGCATAAAATTGCTTTCATATCCAGAAGGGTCTTTGTAAAATTCCAAACGATTTCCAATACTGCCATCTTTACGTTTGTTGTATTCCATAACATCAATCATGCAATAAACAGGCTCTGAAAATTTTGAAGTGAGATACATGGTGTCATTAACTTCCTTGATATTTAAGTGATCTAGAATTTCTTTCGCACCTTGAGACACCTTACCTGTTCCAGATAAGATTATTTTAATTTTAGGAAGCGTAATCTTATCTAACTCAACTTTCACAGCATTCAAATCAGTCAAGGTTTCTACTTTAGGTAATTCAAATAAATTATCTCTTAATCCCAATGCTCTCAAACCGTTATAGGCACCAACTAATCCAGCATATCTCCCAAATCCAATTAATCGGGCCCCATTTTGTTTCACAATGGTTTCATGATCTAACATCTCTATATGCTTATTGAGTATTGCCTTCAAAAGTTCCCTATTGTATGGCTGTTTTTTAATGGTGTGTGAAAAGAAAAAATATTTTTTATTTGACACTAAATATTGAATAGGCACTTCTTTTACACCAATAAACACATCACAATCGGAAACATCATCACATACCTCAAATCCAAGTTCTCTGTATGCCGCATCAGGAAAAACACGAATATCACTTGATTCAACAACAAAATTGGCTTGAGGAAATTTTATTCTTGCCTCGGCTAGTTTTGATGGTGAGAAAACAACACGCCTATCGGGAGGGTTTTTTCGCTCTTTTATGATTGCAAATTTCATTTATATATAAGGGTGTAAAAGTTGAACGAAAATAAGAGGATTTGAGCGGTTGCACAACTTTTTTTGTAACTTCGCATGATGTTTTAATATTTAAAACAATTTTAATTTTGGGGTCGACTGGTTTTGACAGCGAGATTAATGAAATAGTAAGCACGTCGTGTAATGGTCTTGAAACACGTAAAAGGCTAAACCAACTTTTAAACGGCGAAAATAATTACGCTTTAGCTGCTTAATCTGAATTATAGTAAGATGAGCCTCGTCCTACAAGGTAGGAAAGCTTTATGTCTCAAGACAGCCTTGGTTAATGGCGTTCTATTAGTAGACATCGTAAAAATTAACTTAGATTGTGTAATGCTTTGGTGCACCCTCGAGATTAAAAAGATAAGTTACAGATAGAGTGTTTTTAATCAGTCTGTAATCGAAAATCATGAAGAAACTAAGCGTGTAGAAAGCTCTTTAATTACTTGTTTGGACGAGGGTTCGATTCCCTCCGACTCCACCACACGGGACAAACTCATATTTTTTGAGATTTGTCCCTTTTTATTTTCATCTAACTCCTTGTCTATCTGCAAGATATACCTCAACACATCATTGATTCTTGTAGTTCGACATTTT
>CAJQLB010000021.1 GCA_905479065.1 uncultured Flavobacteriaceae bacterium
AATACTCGAAGTGATATCTCCATCTATATTGTCTGAAGCGGTAGCCCCTTGCTCAGTATAACTAGACCCTTGCTCTAAATTAATAACAGAAGCACCATTTAAAACTAGCACTGGTGCTGTTGTATCTGGACCCGCACTTTCAATGACTACTGTGTAATCTTCGACTTCTCCATAGGTAAAAGATTCACATGATGAGGGCACACCATTATACTTCATAGAAACTCTCATCCTTGTTGCACCATTTACAGCTGATTCAGGGACAATAAAGCTTCCGTTTACTGGTGTCGTTTGTGTGGGTGATTGAGACCAAACAAGTTCTCCAGAATCAGCAAAATCTCCATCTTTATTATAATCAATCCAAACAGCATAACCCTCAGAATAAATTGTTCCTGTCCATATTGGTGTCACCGTCAAGGTATGTTCTGTACCTTCCACTAACGCTGTAGAAATCCCAGTAAAATCTGTGTAAAATTGTGCTCCAGATGAATTATCAATAGAGTTTAACTGAACCCGTCCAATATATTCGTCATTTATATTACTACTCGAAGAATTGCAATATACTAAAGGTGTTGTACCAGTAGTTGTTAAACTAATACTTGAAGAAACTCCGCTGTCTCCTGGGCTACAGTTTGCTTGAACCATAACATTATAGTCAGTTCCGGCAATCAAGCCGCTTGCATTGTAGCTAAGTCCTGCTACAATATCGGTACTTCCATTGATCGTTACGGTATAACTTACTGCACCTGAAACATTGCTCCATTCAATTACAAAACCATTATCTGTAATATTAGAAGCGGTCAATCCAGCTGGCGCTGTTAGTGCACATGTTTGTACGTATGCCTCACCAACACCAACAGCATACCATGCATTAGTTGTTGCTATCTCTTCAATTGATCCTGATCCATATAAATCAATAGCTGACTGTATTGCGCCATTTCTTGCGTCACTGTATTGAGAATTTGTTGTAAGGTATACTGTCAAATTACGATAAGCAATCGCAGCAGCTTTATTCATTCCAATTGATGATACGGAGTAAGCATCGCCAATATCATTTGTACCACTACCACCAACAGTTAACAAATAGAACCAAAAATTTTGTACTCCAGAATTGTAGTGCACCCCACCGTTGTCTCCGGAACCGCTATACCAATTTGTCCCAAGATAAGTGTCTGGATCGCCATAAATATTTGGATTACTCATGGAGCGGAGCGCTCCGCCACTACCTCCAGCTCCAATGTCATCACCCATCAACCAATCGTTAGACCCTGTCGCAAATTTTTCAATGGATTCACCAAAAATATCTGAAAATGATTCATTTAAAGCTCCAGATTGATAACTATAAACTAAATTTGCCGCATATTCAGTCACCCCATGTGTGATTTCATGACCTACAATATCCACAGAAACCAATGGTCCATAATTCACCCCATCACCATCACCATATGTCATTCTAGAGCCATCCCAAAAAGCGTTAACATAATTATTACTGTAGCTGACATAAGAACGTATTACTGCACCATTCCCGTTATATGAATTTCTAGCATGTTCTTGGCTAAAATATTTATGAGTTTGTTCAGCTCCAAAATGAGCTTGCACACCAGTAGGGCTATTAAAGGATGTTGAATTACTAGTTATATCACTAGCGCTACCATAATTTGTACCATTATTCATGTCAAAAGTTTGTATGCCGCCACCATCAACAGACTGACGCAAACGATAAGATCCTGATAAGTTGTCTGCTGTAAAGGAAACATTACCATTATACAAGCTCTGTCCTGAAGCAGAAACATCGACATGATGAATTTTCTTATTTTCAAATATAAATTCTCCTGTTAGTGCGTCAATATAGACATCTGCACGATATACAGGCTCTTGAGCATAAATATCAAATTTAAAGGCTAACCGAGGCACATCATTAATCTTTGACATTACAGGAAAAATAACAAGCTCTCCTATTGGCTTTTGATATTCTAAAACCTCTGCTTCAGCTTCATTATCCCAAATATAAGCCTTGGCATTTACATGCCCTATCGCCGCATTAAACGCAGCTATATTAGAAATATTTGGATTTGTTTTTACGCCTTTAACATTAAAATAATCTCCACGCATAGACGTCACTTTTCCATTTTTTGAATGTATTGTATAGGTTGCAAACTCTACTTGGATATTGTTATAATACTGCGTGTATTTATCGTGCTTAAAACCAAGGTGGTCTTCTTTAGAAGATAACAGTCGCATATCATCTTCTTTAGATACCTTTAAAATTCTATTAAATAACATATCAACTTGCGAAGGTCTAATCTGTGTAGAATTTTTAAAAATAATTGAGTTAGGTTCTCCGGTTTGACTTAAGTTAAATTTTAAAACATCAGGATATTTAAAAGTATCATCGTTTTGTTTTTGCTGTGCTAAAACTGATCCAAAGACAAAAAAGCACATGGCTAAAGTCGCAGAATAAAATTTCATAGTTAAATTATTAGTTACATATTAAGAGTTCTTGAAATTATTAAAATTTTGTTAAAATTAAAAAGTTTGCAGATAATTTAACATTACAGAAAGACCAGTTCAAATATGTAAATTATGTTCAAAATAAACATGGCATATACTGAAATAACTATTATTTTACCTTGTACCACCTAAATAAAAAATATGATCAATAAATCATTTAAACCAGGAACTACACTTTCGGCAAAATCAATACGATATTGGAGAACTGTACAACTCATTTTTTTTCTAATTGGGTTATGTATTTTATTATGTCTGATTTTTCTTCCCGAGTTAGGTATTCATTTATTTTGGAACATCTTAATTCCTATCGCTCCTTTGTTACTAGTTGTTGCTACAGGTTTGTGGCGTAACATATGCCCCATGGGAACAACCTCTTTAATTCCAAGGCATTTAAATGTATCACAAAGAAAATCTCTAGATGCTGAGCAACTAAGCAAATTAAATTTTATAGCTATTGTCGGTCTTTTTATCATAGTTCCACTTCGACATGCTATTTTTAACACTAATGGTTTAGCAACAGCTATTTTGTTATCAAGTTTAGTATTTATTGCCATTAGTGTCGGATTAAAATACGAATGGAAAAGTGCGTGGTGCTCTGGTTTATGTCCGGTTCATCCTGTTGAAAAACTATACGGATTAAAAAACAAGCTTAAATTACCCAACGCACATTGTAAAACCTGCCACAAATGTATTACACCATGTCCAGATAAAACTCCCGGTTTACACCCCTTAACAAACAAGAAAAGCTTCCTGAATAAACTTTCAGGACTGTTGTTAGTAGCTGCATTTCCTGGATTTGTATGGGGATGGTTTCAGGTAAAGGACTATGAGTCCATTTTAAGTCCTCAAATACTTTTAGATGTTTATGGATTACCGTTTCTCGGAATGCTTTTCACTATCCTGTTTTACATAATTCTAAAACCTTACGTCCGGAAAGACCTCTTAATCTCCCTCTTTTCATTTCTAGCTATTGCGTTTTATTATTGGTATCGAATACCAGCATTATTTGGTTTTGGTATTTTTCCAGGAGATGGTATGTTGGTCAACTTAACTCAATTTGTGCCAGAATTGGTGATCACGAGTATCAGCACCAGTCTCATAATATTCCTATTTTGGTGGATTGTATTAAGTAAAAAAAGTAAAATTAGTTGGTTACTTAGACCTGCTTATGAAGTAAAAACAAGTTTTTTAAAATAGTAGAAGATGCGCTTTAATTCAAAATAAATTTTGGTTGGGACAAAATCTAAAAGGTCAAGTTCATGGTAGATTTAGGGCAAAATCTAAAAGGTTAAGTTCATGGTAGATTTAACGCAATACTAATTCAACATTTTAAAAGAACTAAATTCGTTTATTTTTCAACAATGTAAAGATGTGACTTTATTTTAATAAATCAGTTAAAAAGCATAGATATTCGATAAAATGCATTAAATTTTAACATTTGCGCCTTTTAACAGTGTTGTTATTGTAGAAATTTCATAATACCCTTTATTTCGGTGATTAATTCTGAAGAAAGCTATAATTCCATTTCTGGAATTGAACCATTTACAATGATGTTCCCATCTGTTGCATTAACAATATCGCTTACTGAAACTCCTGGCGCCCGTTCTTGAAGTACAAATCCCAATTCTGTAACTTCTATTACAGCCAGGTTGGTAACAATCTTTTTAACACAACCAACTCCTGTTAATGGAAGAGAACACTGCTTTAGTAATTTAGATTCACCTTTTTTGTTCGTATGCATCATTGCAACAATAATATTCTCTGCGCTTGCAACTAAATCCATAGCTCCTCCCATACCCTTTACCATACGACCGGGAATTTTCCAGTTTGCTATGTCTCCATTTTCAGACACCTCCATAGCTCCAAGAATAGTCAAATCGACATGCTGACCTCTAATCATTGAAAAACTCATTGCTGAATCAAAAAAACTAGCACCAGGTAATGTCGTAATTGTTTGTTTTCCTGCATTGATTACATCGGCATCTTCACGACCCTCAAAAGGGAAAGGACCCATTCCTAAAACACCATTCTCACTCTGAAATTCAACCTCGATATCTTCTCTCACATAATTTGCTACTAACGTAGGAATGCCAATACCTAAATTCACATAATAGCCGTCTTTAACCTCTTTTGCAATACGCTTCGCAATACCATTTTTATCTAACATATTAATTTTTTTGTCTCACAGTTAGTTGTTCAATTCTCTTTTCATAAAAGTCTCCTTGAAAAATTCTTTGAATAAATATTCCTGGAATATGAATTTGATTTGGATCCAAAGAACCAACAGGAACTAGCTCCTCGACCTCAGCAACAGTAATTTTTGCAGCCCCACACATATTAGGATTAAAATTTCTAGCTGTCCCTTTAAAAATTAAATTTCCTGCAGCATCACCTTTCCATGCTTTCACAAAACCAAAATCTGCTTTGAAGGCATGCTCTAAAACATACATTTTACCATCAAATTCTCTTGTCTCTTTACCTTCGGCAACTTCAGTTCCATAACCTGCTGGTGTGTAAATTGCAGGAAAACCTGACTGCGCAGCTCTACAACGTTCGGCTAAAGTGCCTTGAGGTATCAATTCTACATCCAATTCACCACTTAGCATTTGACGTTCAAACTCATCATTTTCTCCAACATACGAGGAAATCATCTTTTTAATCTGTTTTTTTTGTAGCAACAGCCCTAAACCGAAATCATCAACCCCTGCATTATTGGATATACAAGTTAATTCAGAAACTTCTAAATCGACGAGTTTTGCAATTGCATTTTCTGGTATTCCACTTAGCCCAAATCCACCAAAAATCATGGTCATACCGCCTGTTACGCCTCTTAAAGCATCAATAACATTATCTACTTTTTTATTTATCATACTTCTAAATTATAACTGATTTAATAACATTTATAGGCTTCGCACTATGTACCATGAAACATGCTAAAAATCGATTTCAGGAATGGCATCTAACAAGTTTTTGTTCTTATTTTGAAGTTCCGTATATTTTTCACAATCAACCTCAATAGATAAATTTTCTGGCTGTTCAAATTCTTCATTAGAAACTGCTAATGATGTATCTGCATAACAACTTTTCATGAATAATGCCCAAATAGGTAATGCCATGGACGCTCCCTGACCATAGGCAATCTTCTCAAAATGTGTTGCTCTATCTTCTCCACCGACCCATACCCCTGTTACTAAATTTGGAACCATTCCCATAAACCAACCATCACTCTGATTTTGAGTCGTCCCTGTTTTTCCTGCTATTGGATTATCAAACTCATAAGGATAACCTGTAATGATTTCCTTATACACAATATCAGTTGCAGTGGTATGTCTCAATCTTGTTCCTGATCCTCCTTCAGTCACTCCCTTCAATAAGTTTACAGTAACATAAGCAGCCTCTTCGCTAAGAACATCTTTTGTTTCAGGAACTGTTTGAAATAAAATTGTTCCATTTTTATCCTCTATCGCTGTTATCATAACTGGTTTTGTGTATACTCCCTTATTTGCAAAACTAGAATAAGCAGCTACCATTTCATAAACACTTAAGTCTGGCGTGCCTAAAGCAATTGAAGGAACAGGTAAAATATCTTGTTGAACACCAAGGCTGTGTGCTAAATCAATGACTGGCTGTGGACCAATTTTGTCAATCAGTCTTGCTGTTACTGTATTTACAGAATTTGCTAAGGCCGATTTTAGCGTTAGAAAACCCTCATATTTACCTCCAGAATTTTTAGGAGCCCAAGGTTCAGGATTGCCGTGCTTATATGCATCAATCGTAATTTGTGATCGTGGTAAAGTATCACACGGAGACAAATGCAGTTGATCAATTGCAGCAGCATACACGAAAGGCTTAAAAGTTGACCCTATTTGACGCTTACCCTGCTTAACCATATCATATTGGAAATGTCGGTAATTCATTCCTCCAACCCATGCCTTAACATGTCCTGTTTGTGGTTCCATTGCCATCATCGCTGGTCGCAAAAAAGACTTGTAATAACGCATACTGTCTCTTGGAGTCATCACTGTATCAATCTCTGTGTATTCGCCTCCTTTCCATGAAAAAACATTCATCTGAATCGGTTCATCGAAAGATGATATAATTTCCTTTTCTGATTTTTTTAAATCATATCTCATTTTACGCCATCTTTCAGAACGTCGCATTCCTCTGTTCATCACGTTTTCTATTTCCTCTTTTTCTAACTCAAGAAAAGGTGCTGTGGGATTTCTTCTTGGTGTATTTTGATGAAAAAATTCTGCTTGAAGTCTTGGCATATGTTTAGCAACTGCTTTTTCAGCATATTGCTGCATTCTTGAGTCTATGGTTGTATAAATTTTTAAACCATCCTTATAAATATTATACTTTTCTCCGTCTGGTTTTCTGTTTTCTTCTTTGGAGGCCCAATCTTTCATGAATTCTTGGAGATATGCTCTGAAATACGTAGCCATTCCTTCACGATGAGATTCTGGAGTATAGTTAAGGTCAAGCTCCGTTTGTTTAAGCGAATCTTTTATAACTTCAGAGATAAATCCGTATTTTGCCATTTGAGATAAAACGACATTTCTTCTATTTTTAGTTCCTACAGGATTTCTATGTGAACGAGGATTGTAAAATGATGAATTTTTAAACATCCCAACTAACATTGCAGACTCTTTCAAATTCAAAGCAATTGGTTCTTTTCCAAAATATATTCTCGCTGCACTCCTAATACCGTCAGCATAATTTCCAAAGTCATAAATATTGAAATATTGTGCGATGATTTCTTCCTTTGTGTACTGACGTTCAAGCCTAATTGCGATAATCCATTCTTTTATTTTTTGAGTAATTCGTTCTAACGTATTTTTTGCATGTTCTCCAACGAAAAGCTGTCTTGCTAATTGCTGAGAAATAGTACTCGCACCACCTCGTTTCCCTAAAAATGCAAATGCTCTAAGAGTACCAAACCCATCTATACCAGAATGCTCATGAAATCGCGCGTCCTCTGTAGCAATAAGAGCGTCAACTAGGTGTTTTGGCAACTCATTATAATCAACAGGAGTTCTATTGTCATCAAGATAATATTTTGCTATTAACTGTCCATCAGCTGAGATAATTTCACTTGCTAAATTTGTTCGTGGGTTTTCTAATAATGTATGATCTGGTAATTCCCCAAAAACACCAACCGACGCAAGCAAAAACATCGAAGTAATTCCTAAAACTCCTAAAACAAACAATTTCCAAAACCATTTAATGTAACTAGAATAGTTTGGACGTTTTTTTCCTTTTTTTATTTTTCCCATATTCTAAGGTCTCCCAATAACAGCGTTAAATTAACTCGCTAATGCGCTATCGCTTTTTCTATTCTAAGTCCTATATCTGTAATACCGTTTAACGACTCTAATCCGTCAATATTACCATTTTCACGCATGGCATGTTGCAGTTTAATTTTATATAAGCCTGATTCATCAAAAACAATACGCTCTTTATACCAAAGTTTATTTTCTTTCACATCAGAAAAACCCGTTCCTAATAATTCACCAGTTGGTTTAGCCATTTTATATTCTAAAGTATCTGTAATGCTTTTCCCATTTGGGAATTTAATTTCACCAATTAAAAACAAATTATTGTATTGGTAATTATTATTGTTCCTAACATTAATAAACACGTTATAAGATTCGATTGTGTCTTTAAACGTAAATGAAAATTCAACAATATTCTTGGCTTGCCAACTCCCATTAACAGATTTATACTCGTCAAATATTTTATATGAATCACAAGAAACAACTAACAAAATACAACATGCAACGATAATTTGAACCTTATTTAGCACTTTTAGATTTCTTTTTTCTATTTCTGTTCTTGTTCCTATTATTTCTACGTTTCTTATTCCGTTTTGGACTATCAAAACGTGTTAAACTGTCTTGGCCAACCACATTTTCAAATTCAACCTTTGTCTCCTCCTTAAGTTCTTCAGCATACTCCTCAAGGCTTTGAGGTTTTTGATTTTTAGCGTTAAGCGCAATAATTTCTTTTGCTTGATCAACTGTTAATTTAAACCAATTCATCCATTCACCTTCATATGCAAACCACATATGTCTCTTAAAAATATCCGTTTTTTGACAAATGGCTTTACCTTTTGCAGTTAAAACCTTTACATCAGATTTTGGGAAATCTTTTAAGGCGTCTAGGTAAGTATCTAACTCGTAATTTAAACAGCACTTTAATTTCCCACATTGACCGGCAAGCTTCTGCGGATTCAAAGAGAGTTGTTGGTATCGGGCAGCAGAAGTGCTCACAGAACGAAAATCTGTTAACCAAGTAGAACAACATAATTCTCGTCCACAGGAACCAATTCCTCCCAATCGTGAGGCCTCTTGACGGAAACCAACCTGTTTCATTTCAATTCTTGTGCGGAATTCTTTCGCGAACACCTTTATAAGCTCTCGAAAATCTACACGTTCGTCAGCAGTGTAATAAAAAGTAGCTTTACTGCCATCTCCTTGAAATTCAATATCTGAAATCTTCATTTGAAGATTTAAATTAATTGCAAATTGACGGGCTTTAACCTTCATGGCCTCCTCCTTATCTCTTGCAGAAGACCAAATATCAATATCCTTTTGTGTAGCTTTCCTGTAGATTTTTAAAGCCTCTGGATTTTCCGTTGGAATGTTTTTCCGCTTCATTTGGACCCGAACTAACTCCCCCGCTAAAGTCACCATACCAACATCATGACCTGACTGTGCTTGAGTTGCTACAATATCTCCAATAACTAAGGTTATATTTTCAGGAACTTTATAATATAACTTTCTTCCATTTTTAAATCGAACCTCAACCCAATTAAAAGATTTTTCTCCATTGGGTAGTGACATGTTTGAAAGCCAATCAAATACGGTCAATTTATTGCAGCTATCAGTCCCACAAGTACCATTATTTTTACACCCTTTTGGCTGACCATCTTTACCAGTGGAACAACTGTTACAAGCCATCTGATTGTTATATTGAATTCACAAGCAAATATCCTACTGTGAACGAAGATTAATACTACTAAAATGTAAATATAAGATTATTATACTGACTTTAAAAAACACAAGATTAATAAAATTCAATCTCATAGTTTAAACGATTATTAATATTTTTTAGTTCACTTTTAGACTTAAACATATTGTTACGTAAAACTTTACTCCAAGCTATTTCTTTAGAAAATTCATCAAAGGTCTGTTCTCTCCATTTAAAGTTTGGTTTCCAAAATTTATTTGGTGAAATATAACAAAATGTGTAATCAAAAATAAAACTAGAAGAATTAAGACCTCCGACTATTGGAATTTTGTCTGAGGCCAATAAGGTGACTTTATGCTCTTGGCATGCACTCTTAATATCCTTTATTATTCTTCCATAATCTGATCTGATTGTTTCTAAATCAAAATCATTATATTCAGTATTACCGATTTTTTGTATCGGACGAATTTGAAGGACATCAAAACTAGCACCGCTAAAATGATTAAAAAACTCACTTAACTCATGAAAATTATCCTTATTAAACGTATAATTTATACGCACCTTAAAATTGTATTTTAACTTTAATTTCTCAAAAGACTTAAAAACCTTATGAAATTTTTCATAACTAGCTTTCTTCATGAAAGCTTCATAGGACTTTTTATGAACCCCATGCAATGATATCGTGAACTCGTCTAAACCTGCCTTCAAAAGTGTTTCAATTTTCTCTTCATCTAATAAATTCGCATTTGTTGTTATTGAAATATACGGGACTTTGTAACGCTTACCTAAAGCAACAATCTTAGCCAACCCCTTGTATAATGTTGGCTCAGTTCCACATCCAATTTGAAGCTTTAAGGCTCGTTTAAATATTCTTTCAGCGATGAGTTCAAGATCATCTTCTTTGAATTGTCCTTTCAATGTTTTCACATAGTCAGAATCCGTAAAATAGCACATTTTACATCTTAAATTACACGCTAAAACAGGATCAAAATTGACAGCCAAATAACGTCTGTTAAACTTGTGCAGCAAGTACAATGCTAAAAACTTTATTCTATGATTTTTAACAACCCTATTTAACCTAAGAAGTTGGTATATATTCATTTATTTTTCGGTTGGCAAAGATTCAAATACATTTCTCAAATCCTTTTTAAAAGGCAAATGAGATGCTCTTCCTTTCTTAAAAATATCATTACTATTTCCTCGCCCTTTTCTAAGTGCTTTTTGCTCTGAAACAGGTAAATTATGAACTTGTTTACATTTTGCTGAACAACAATTATTCATGTCGCTCTTACATGAATCACACTGAATAAACAGAAGATGACAAGCGTCATTTGCACAATTAGTGTGTACGTCAAATGGGTTGCCGCATTGATGACATTTTGCTATGATATCATCACTAATTTTTTCAGCACGTCGGTCGTCAAAAACAAAGTTTTTTCCAATAAATTTATTATTGAGACCTTGTTGCTTCACTTGTCGCGTGTATTCAATAATTCCCCCTTCTAGTTGGAATACGTTTTTAAATCCTTTGTGCTTATAATATGCACTTGCTTTTTCGCACCGAATTCCTCCAGTACAATACATCAATAGATTTTTGTCATTTTTATGCTCTCGCAAATCAGCCTCTATAATATCAAGTGATTCTCTAAACGTGTCAACATCAGGGGTTACAGCGCCATCAAAGTGGCCAATTTCACTTTCATAATGATTTCGCATGTCAATACAAATTGTATTTGGATTGGCTAAGAGGTCATTAAATTCTTTTGCAGACAAATGAATTCCTTTATCAGTAACATCGAAAGTCGCATCCATTAATCCATCAGCCACAATTTTATCCCTAACCTTTACTTTTAATTTAAGAAAGGACATGTTGTTTTGCTCTACAGCGATATTTAGTCGAACTCCTTTTAAAAAATCAATCGTATCCAAATGATCTTTAAAGTTCTGAAATTGTTCAGCTGGTAGTGACAATTGACCATTAATTCCTTCATTAGCAATATAAATTCTACCAAGAACATCTAAAGCGTGCCATACTATAAATAAATGATCCCGTAATTCCTTGGGTGATTCAATGTTCGCATATTGATAAAAAGACAATGTTAAACGATTTTTACCCGCTTTTTCGATTAATATAGTCCTTTCTTTTGCGCTTAACTTATTGTACAGTTGCATGCTATATCAATGATTAAGGTTAGAAAATAGTTTTCACAAATGTAAGCTTTTATTCAAAGTCAAAAAAAACACCCTAGAAGTTAATCTAGAGTGCTTTCAATAAAATAATGATTCCTTTTCAATTTTCTTTAGAACTTATATGTCTATCTCTGAAAATTATCAAAAAACATGCTTTTCATAGCAAAAACATTCCCATTACTATTTCATAGATGTAAAAACTTTTAAAAGGTTGCGTTATAAAATTGTTTGATGCTTAAAGATGTTTTATTTTAGCATTCACAGTACTAAAACTTGAAGAAATGGGTAACGAAAAAGAAGCAAAATTAAAAGCGCTAAAGCTGACTTTAGATAAATTAGATAAAGCTTACGGCAAGGGAACAGTTATGAAAATGAGTGACCAAGCGGTAATTGATGTTGATGCTATCCCCTCCGGATCTTTGGGATTAGATATCGCCTTAGGAGTTGGAGGCTATCCTAGAGGACGTGTCGTTGAAATTTATGGTCCAGAATCTTCTGGTAAAACGACACTTACTTTGCATGCAATCGCTGAAGCCCAAAAAGCTGGAGGTATCGCTGCTTTTATTGATGCTGAGCATGCCTTTGACCGTTTTTATGCTCAAAACTTGGGTGTTGACATAGATAATTTAATAATATCTCAACCCGATAATGGGGAACAAGCTCTTGAAATAGCAGACAACTTGATTCGCTCAGGCGCCATTGACATCGTTGTCATAGATTCAGTTGCAGCTTTAACTCCAAAAAGTGAAATTGAGGGAGAAATGGGTGATTCTAAAATGGGATTACATGCTCGATTAATGTCTCAAGCTTTACGTAAACTAACAGCATCGATAAGTAAAACAAATTGTACTGTAGTTTTTATCAATCAACTAAGAGAAAAAATAGGTGTAATGTTTGGAAATCCAGAAACAACCACCGGTGGTAATGCATTAAAATTTTATGCATCAGTCAGATTGGATATACGTCGTTCCACTCAAATAAAAAACAGTGCAGGTAACGTACTTGGGAATAAAACCCGTGTTAAAGTTGTGAAAAACAAAGTTGCCCCTCCATTTAAGCTTGCAGAATTTGATATTATGTATGGTGAAGGTGTCTCCAAAGTTGGCGAAATACTTGATATCGCAGTAGAAAACGAAATCATTAAAAAAAGTGGGTCATGGTTTAGTTATGACGATACTAAACTTGGACAGGGACGAGATGCAGTTAAGAATATTATTAAAGACAACCCTGAACTTATGGAAGAGCTGGAAGAAAAAATAAAAGTTATTATTTCAGCAGAAAAATAATTCACAACCCTTTCTGCTTTTGTAGGTGCAAATGTTATGCAACGCAACCTTTTAAAGGTTATTGCATCTTGTAAATAGATAAGCACGTATTCAATTTACTGAAATTGTGAAAAAATTATTTTTATTTGTCTTAACGGCGGTTTTATTTACATCTTGTATCTCTGACGATTCTATCGAAGAACAAGAATTTTATTTTGAAATTCTTCCAATTGAGCAAGTTTTTCTTCCTGAAACATTTACCTACGGTGAGATTTATCAAATCGAATACAATTATTACAAGCCCACAACTTGTTATTCTTTTAATGAACTCTATTATTTGATTGAAGGTGACTTTAGAACTGTTGCTGTAATCAATAGTGTTTTTGAAGAAAATGATGGTCTTATCTGTGAACCATTAAACGAAGAGCTTGAATGGCGTGTTTTTAATTTTGAGTGTACAAAAAACTTTGGATCTTATATTTTTCAATTTTGGCAAGGTCAAGATAGTAATGGAAATGACACTTACTTAACGTACGAAGTTCCTGTTGAATAAAATGAATTAATTAAAATCAGTTGAAAATATTGAGTTTAGATCAACTCATACAAAAATGTAGGCAAAATGACACTAAAGCACAAAGTGAACTTTACAAACTCTACTCGAGTAAATTGTTTGCACTTTGTCTGAAGTATTGCAGAAGCCGTGCAGAAGCCGAAGACAATCTGCAAGACTCATTTGTGACTATTTTTAAAAAAATATCACAATATAAACATAAAGGTTCATTTGAAGGATGGTTAAAACGAATAACGATAAACACAGCACTTCAAAGGTATCGAAACAAGGGTATTTATGAAATAATAAATGAAGAACACATTGAAGACACAAGTATAGACATTGATAATGATGAAGTGAGTATAGATTTTTTATTGACTATTATTCAAAAACTACCAGACAGGTATCGAATGGTATTCAACTTGTATGCTTTAGATGGATACTCACACAAAGAAATCGCAGCAATGTTAGACATAACAACTGGAACGACCAAATCAAACTTAGCAAGAGCAAGAATGATTTTAAAAGATAAAATAATAACCTATAAAGCGCGTCTAAATTCGCAACTATTATAATGAGTGACAAGAAACATATAGACAGATTATTTCAAGAAAAGCTCAAAGATTTTGAGCAATCTCCAGATGATTTTGTATGGAAAAATATTAAAAGTAAAGTGCATTTGGACAATAAAAAGGAAAGAAAACTTTTCCCTTTCTGGTTTAGGCTAACAGCGGTTGCAGCTGTTCTACTTCTATTCCTAGGGTTAGGTGGATACATTTTCAATAAATCTAATCGTGTGCCAAATAAACAAGTATCTGTTGAGTCTAATAATACTAGAGTAAATGATGTGATTCAAAACACTGAAAAAATAATTCCACAAGACTCTGATTTATCAAAAAAATCTTCAGAAAACGAAGTGTCTAAATTAACAACAACTCACCACAATAATAAACAGCAACTCAAAACTATCAACAAAACTCCTTCACCGGAAAAAAACAATACCATCGAGACACAATTGTATCAAGACCCTTCTGCCCTTGTTGCAGAACAATCCAATGTCTCAACAGATAATAACGATGGAATTAAAGATAGGTTAACCTATGCGACCGAGAAGAATTCAACGATTAAAAATGAAATTAATACAGGCGACATAAAATCAAAAGAACTCTTTAACAATTCTTCACAAAAAGTTGTTAGTGAAACCAATAATTCTGATGTTTTAAATAATTCTATAGACACTCCCTTAGAAACAGACAATCCACTAATAGATCTCAACGAAGTAACTGACGAAGCTATTGTAGAAAATAGCTTAGAAGAAGAAGATTCGGAAGACAAAAAGAAAAAGAAAGAGATTTTAAATCGTTGGAAAATTGCTCCAAGTATTGCCCCTGTATATTTCAACACTTTGGGTACGGGATCCTCGATTCACGAACAATTCAATAAAAACGCAAAAACAGGCGATGTCAATATAAGTTATGGCGTTCGCGGCAGCTATGCGTTAAATACGAAATTAAGTATTCGTTCTGGTGTGAGCAGAGTGACTTTGGGTTATAGTACAGATGACGTTTTTGTTCTAAATAATGTTACTGCAACTCCAGCGGACGACAGGTTTCTTTTAAGAAATGTAGCCTTAAAAGAAGAAAGTAAAGATATTTCTTTTATCAGTGTAGAGGAATTTAATTTTGCTCAAATTCCTTCTGTCATTTCAAATCAAATCATAGGAAGCATTGACCAAAAATTGGGCTTTATTGAAATACCTGTAGAGCTAGAATATGAGCTATCACGCGAAAAATTAGGACTTAGAGTTCTTGGAGGTTTTAGCGCCTTATTCTTAAACGAAAACGAGGTCTATTCTTCCCTCAATGGAGAAACATTATTAATCGGGAGAGCAACAAATATTAATAAAACAAGTTTCACTGCAAATTTTGGAGTGGGTATGGATTTTAGATTATCAGAAAAAATAAAATTAAATCTTGAGCCCACCTTTAAATACCAAATAAATACCTTTAACAATACCTCAGGAGAATTTAAGCCCTATTTTATTGGAATTTATTCTGGCTTCAGTTACAAATTTTAAGCTAGCATAGTGAGTTCTCATCTGACTATGTAATCTTCTTCATAAACCCCTTTTCGTTAACATTTTAAATACACAACCTCAGTTTACTGCGCCAAAAGAGATTTAAAAATGATATCATAAGCAGTTTTATTCAATTCTCTTGTATCTCCGTTATTCAAATGTCCTGTTTTTAGAAATTTATGAATTCCAACTCTTAATGTCCCTGGTCCCCCGCTAAAAAAAGAATAGGAAAACCTCTTTTTATTATCATAAAAGGTTATTGGGACTACATCAATATTATGATTGATTGCTAACCTAAAAGCACCGTCCTTGAAAGTTGACAAGGTAACCTCTTCTTCAGGGACCAAGCCCTCAGGGAATATACAAATACTCAATCCTGACTGCAAACGCTTTTGAGCACGTAAAAAAACGGCCTGTCTGCTCTTTGGACTGCTCCTGTCAACAAGAATACATGTTTTTCGATAAAAATATCCAAACAACGGTATTTTAGCCAACTCTTTCTTACCGACAAACACAAAGGGATGATTTTTAACAGCAACTAACATCAACATGATATCTATCATAGAGGTATGATTTGCAATAAACATGTAACTTTTGTGTTCCTCAAGTGACTCGAATCTATCTATTTTCCAATTAAAGCCCATTCCTACTAATATCGTTTTTGACCAAATACGAGCCAGACGAAAAAAAAGAGGATACCATTTTTCTTTTGTGATAGAAACAAGTAACAGGGGTAGTAGCACCAAAATTGGTATGATTACCAAAACATAAAACCAAACCCGATAAAGAATCCAAAAAGGATATTTAAAAATATTCATTATGTCAAAACTACTAAAATAATTGAGCTATTGGGTCAAAAAAATTACCTTTGCTTTAATTTTCACAATAAAACGAAATGGCAAGAATACTGACTGGAGTTCAAAGCACAGGAACACCTCATTTAGGAAATCTTTTAGGGGCGATTATTCCTGCGATTAAAATGAGTAATGACGTAGACAATGAATCTTTTTTATTTATTGCTGATATGCATTCTTTAACTCAAATAAAAAATGCTGAAACATTAAAACATAATACTTACTCAACCGCAGCTGCGTGGTTAGCTTGTGGATTAAATATTGATAACACTGTTTTTTATCGTCAAAGTGATGTTCCGCAAGTCACAGAACTCGCTTGGTATTTGAGCTGTTTTTTTCCTTATCAACGCTTAACCTTGGCGCATAGTTTTAAGGATAAAGCTGATAGACTTGAAGATATTAATTCAGGGCTATTTACCTACCCTATGTTAATGGCAGCAGATATTTTATTGTACGATGCAAATATCATTCCTGTTGGCAAGGACCAGTTACAGCACATTGAAATGACCCGTGATGTCGCTTCACGCTTTCATGCTAAAATTGGCAAAACTTTTGTGATTCCAGAAGCAGAGATACAACACCAAACCATGTATGTCCCTGGAACCAATGGTGGCAAAATGAGTAAAAGTCAAAATAATATTATCAATTTATTTTTACCAGATAAACAATTACGAAAGCAGATCATGAGTATTGCTACAGATAGCACTCCGTTGGAAGACCCAAAAGATTGGAAAACTTGTAACTGCTTTGCTATTTTTACGCTAGTGGCAGACGAACAACAAATTGCCAAAATGAAAGACAATTACGAACGCGGAGGCTATGGTTATGGTCATGCTAAACAAGCTTTATTTGATCTCTTGAAAGATAAATTCTCGACAGAAAGAACACGCTACAATCATTACATGAATAACCTCAGTGAAATTGACGAAGCCTTAACCATTGGAGCAGAAAAAGCAAAAGTAGTTGCGGATACGGTTTTAAAAAGAGTCCGAACAAGAGTTGG
>CAJQLB010000022.1 GCA_905479065.1 uncultured Flavobacteriaceae bacterium
CGTTGTACATAATTTAGAACAAACAAAATTAAGTGGGAAGAAGCAAACAGAGTAAGATTTTCTTGAAAGCAAACTGGTTAAGATTAGCTTCTGCCAATTACATCATAGACCCTTCAATACTTCATGAGCATCTGCCAAAAGGCACCGAGTTAGAATCTCATAACGGTAAATACTTTATTAGCCTTGTTGCTTTTAGGTATTGCGAAACACGACTTTTGAATTTGCGGATTCCATTTCATCAAATATTCGAAGAAGTTAACTTAAGATTTTATGTGAAACGAGAGATTTCAAGAGGAAAGTGGAGATCGGAAGTGGCATTTACAAAATTGTACTTCCCAAAAAGAGCTCTTACTTTCGTAGCAAGAACTATGTATAAAGAAAATTATGAAACCGCTAAAATGAAACACTTTTGGCAGAATAATGGAACAGAGCTACTGACCTCCTACGGTCTCAAGAAAAACCAGTGGCATAACATTAAAATTATAAGCAGCATTGACACTCAAACAATAGACTTAAATTCTAATGAACATTTCTTCTCGAAACATTTCTGGGGAACGTCTCAAGTAAACTCTAACTCCGCCACAGTATATAAAATTGAACATCCTGAATGGCGAACTCACAGAGTTCTTGATTACGATATTTCATTTGATTTCGAAAAGGTTTTCGGTGAAGAATTCAAACAACTCAGCTTTCTTCAGCCCGATTCGGTTCATTTGTTCGATGGTTCAGAGATTGTTGTAAATCGAAAATCTATAGTGTAATATGGTTATCGTAGGATTTTCTGGGGCTCTCAATAGCCAATATTATATTGATAAATACAAAATCCGATTTGTTGGACATGATAGTTCAGTAAGCATTTTAGTTGATGGGAAATTAGCGTTTGCGGCAGAAGAAGAGAGGTTCAATCTTGACAAACATACAGCAGCAATTCCCTACAATGCTCTCTCCGAGGGACTAGCCTTTTGTAATCTAAAATGGGAGGACATTGACTGCTTTGTCTTTCCTTGGTCTAGTAAAAAATTAGAGCTATTACTGACCGGATTTAACCACCTTATAAGAACACCCATAAAATATTTACCAAAGACAGCTTATGCAGGAATAAGCGTACTAAACGATGCAATGTCTTCGAAAAAGGCTGTTAAAGAAATGGAACGCCTTTTCCATAAGAAGACGAATGCTAAAATAGCTAATGTGGATCATCACATAGCACATGTAGCTAGCAGTTTTCTCTCCTCCACATTCAAGGAAGCAGCTTTTTTATCCATAGATGGATCAGGAGGATTCCTATCCGCTATGTCTGGAGAATGGAAAAATGGGACAATAAAACAGTTCAGCGCGATCAAATCACCTAATTCGATCGGAATTCTTTATGGGATTTTCACTGAATTTCTAGGATACAGATGTGGATATGATGAATACAAGGTTATGGGAATGGCGGCATACGGTAATCCAAATGAGTACTTGGACAAAGTACAATCGTTGCTTATAGATACGGATGAAGGTTTTTCGACCAAGTTTACTGAGTCAATTTTAAATCTTCCTTATTGCATCAAAAAGCTTGAACAACACTTCGGAATCCAACAACGGAAACCAACAGAGAAGTTGACATCCATTCATTTTAATGTTGCTGCGTCAATTCAAAGTGCTTTGGAAGTTCAACTTTTAAAAATGGTCATTAGGCTCAAGGAAAAAACTAGCTGCAAGAACTTATGCCTCAGTGGTGGGGTCTTCCAAAACAGCATGGCGAATGGTAGAATACTTGATAGCAATCTTTTCGAAAAAGTATTCATACCACCTGTCCCGGGAGACAATGGAATTTCTCTTGGTGCAGCTTTGTATTATTCATCTCAAATCAATCAAGAAAAAATAGACATCAAGCCAATAGTTCTTGGTTTCTCAGGAACAGAATATACAGGTGCCTCATATTTGAATGAGCTGAAAAAGTTTGAGGATCAAATTATATTTAACAAGTCGGATGACATCGTGGAAGAAGCAGCCAATTTACTGGCGTCAAATAAAGTTGTTGCATGGTTTCAAGGAAGAATGGAATACGGAGCACGTGCGCTTGGCAATCGAAGTATTCTTGCCTCTCCAATTAATCAGGGGATGAAAGACACGTTGAATATTTCAATAAAGAATCGTGAAAAGTACCGCCCATTTGCAGCCTCTATCCCCAAAGAGTGCGCTTCTGAATACTTTGATATTTCTCAGGAATCACCCTTTATGCAATTCGTTGTTAAAATCAAAGGAGGGAAAGCCCAAGACCTCAGAGCAATTAATCACTTCGAAACCTGTCGTATTCAAACTGTTTGTCCAGAAACAAATCCAATATTCCATAGTCTTCTCAATAAATTCAGTCAAAAATCAGGACACCCAGTACTATTAAATACGTCTTTCAATGGTAAAGATCAACCAATTATATGCAACCCTGAACAAGCTATACAAACATTTATGAACCTTGGATTGGATGCTTTAATAATAGGAAATTATTTAGTTACTAAATCAACTATGCACAACAAAACCTAAACTCCATTAAAACGCAGTTTAGCCGAACGTT
>CAJQLB010000023.1 GCA_905479065.1 uncultured Flavobacteriaceae bacterium
AAAATTTTACTTGTTGATGATGAACCCGATATTTTGGAGATAGTTGGGTACAATTTGTCTACAGAGGGATATCAAGTAATCACTGCCAATAACGGCTTGGAAGGTGTAAGAAAAGCTGAGAAAGAGCGTCCACAACTTATCATCTTAGACGTCATGATGCCAGAAATGGATGGGATTGAGGCGTGTGAAAAGATACGTCAACTGCCCGAGTTAAAAGATGTCGTGATTACATTTTTAACAGCACGAGGTGAAGATTATTCTCAAGTAGCGGGGTTTGATGCCGGAGCTGATGATTACATAACCAAACCTATCAAGCCTAAAGTTTTAATGAGTAGGGTTAAGGCACTGTTACGACGCTATAAAGAAAGTCATGACAGTGTTTCTGAAGATGTTGTTAAAATTGGCAACCTCACTATCGATCGAGATGCCTATAAAATCATGTTAAAAGACCAAGAAATCAGTTTGCCAAGAAAAGAGTTTGAATTACTATCCTTATTGGCATCAAAACCTGGAAAGGTCTTTAAACGAGACGATATTTTAGATAAGGTTTGGGGAAATGAAGTCATTGTTGGAGGCAGAACGATAGATGTTCATATTAGAAAATTAAGAGAGAAATTGGGAGATGAGTTGTTTAAAACAGTGAAAGGTGTGGGTTATAAGTTTGTGAGTTAATGTCGATAAATTTTAAAAAATCATACAAGTTTGCATTAAATTCTTCAAGCCTGATAACACTCATACTCACACTCTTAATGAGTGTTTTTTTGCTCTATAAAGGTGAGTTTGTTCTGTTAGATTTATGTTTGTTCGCATTACTTTGTTTTGTGGTCGTGTTTTATGTGGTACAATTGCGCTTAGAAACTTTTATTTACAAGCGCGTCAAAAAGATTTACGATGATTTAAAATTGTTAGAGTCTAGTTCTTTTAGTAAAAGTCAAATCACTACAGATATGGCAACGTTGACTCAGGAAATAGATAAGTACGCCAAGAATAAAAAAATGGAGATAGAAACACTTAAGGTAAGGGAGCAATACAGAAAAGAATTTATTGGCAATGTATCCCATGAGTTAAAAACACCTCTTTTTACTGTTCAAGGTTATATTTCTACGCTTATTGAAGGAGCTTTTAAAGATGAAAAATTACTTCAAAAATATTTAGATCGAGCAGATAAGGGTGTCGAAAGACTCACCTATATCTTAAATGATCTTGATATGATTACCAAATTGGAAACAGGTGATTTAATTTTAACAAAAGAAACTTTTGATATTGTTAAATTAATTAATCACGTATTTGATCAGTTAGAGATTAAGGCATCTAAAAAAGACATCACGCTCATGTTTGATAGGGAATACACTGAGCCGATTATGGTTAAAGGCGATAAGCAAAGGCTCCAGCAAGTGGTGTCTAATTTAATTGTAAATTCTATCAAATACGGAAATACACAAGGGACTACAGAAATTAGTATTGAAAATTTAATAAAAAATAAAGTGATTATTCGGGTGACTGATAATGGTGAAGGCATCGAGCAAGAGCATTTGCCAAGATTATTTGAACGATTTTATAGAGTTGATAAAAGTGGTTCAAGAAAAGAAGGTGGCTCAGGTCTTGGATTAGCGATTGTTAAGCACATCATTGAAGCTCATAGCGAACAAATCTATATTGAAAGTCAATTAGGAGTTGGTAGTGAATTTTCATTTACGCTTGAAAAAGCTAAATAATGTATCATAATCTAAGAGGCTAGGCGTGATTTCAAAGCCTTTGTAAGTGTGTATATCATGTAATTGTTTTATCTCAAAATGATGTTGGTTGCAAAAAGGTGCGATATTTAATTGTTCTAGGCGTTTAGCTAAATAAAGTTGTTCATACTGTCCCGGTGTCGGAATAAAAAACGCTGTTTTTCCTAAGATGGCCAAATCCATAATAGTGGTGTATCCAGGTCTCGCAATGATGATTTTACTCTGAAGTATCTTTGTTTCCAAATCTGCACTTGTCAAAAAATTATATACATCAATATGACCAACAGTGATCATGGTTTGATGTGCTTCGACTACGCCCCTTACTAACACAACCTTACCATGATAAGATTCAAACTCTGTTAAAAGAATTTTCTCAAGAACTGTTCTTTGTGGTTCGGGTCCTGATATCAAAAGCAGATAATCGTATAAGATATTTTCAGGCTTTTTACTAAAACGGCTTAAAGGACCGAGATAGCGCACAGGTATATTAGGCTTACTAGCATGTCCTAATATGCCGCTCAAATTATGAGTTTTATCATGGTCTGGCACCCAGCATTCATTAAATTTATTGATGTAGTAGTGATTGATTTTGGTACTAATCCAAGTGGTGTATCCACTTAAAACAGTTGTTTGATGTGTTATTAACGCACATGGAATGTTTTTTGAAACAACACCAAATCTATTGTCAGAGATGATTGCGCAAATTTGATAATCATTAATAATTTTTTTTACTGCTTCATGTTCTAATTTAATGGTCTTTAAAACATGCCTTAACTGCCAAAGCATGGTTAATTTAAAAAAGATACTTGTGCTGCTGTAGGTTATATTATAAGATGGTAAATTAACGAAGTTTAGCTTGGGGAATTCTTTCTGTAATAAGGCTAAAGCAGCACCGTCACTTGCAAGAATTGGTTCAAAATTTTGCTCTATCAATATCTTTATAATTGGGATACAACGTGTAGCATGACCCAACCCCCAATTTAACGGAGCAACTAAAATTCGTTGTTTTTCTTTCATAAAATAAATGTAAACCTAAAATGTTTAGTTAATTTTACTCAAAATTTTTGATACTAGTGGGAAGTAAAAATAAGCTTAAAAGATTTAAGGAAAACGAAAGCTTTCATAATGTCTTTCAGCCCTCTCGAGAAGAGTTGGTAGCATCACGATATGAATTTAAAGGGAATTGGCATCAAAAGGTTTTTAAAAACACGAAACCAATTGTGCTTGAATTAGGATGTGGTAAAGGAGAGTATAGTGTTGAATTGGCTAAAAAATATCCACATAAGAATTTTATAGGTATTGATATTAAA
The DNA here is from genome assembly GCA_905479065.1 of uncultured Flavobacteriaceae bacterium. Taxonomy (GTDB): domain Bacteria; phylum Bacteroidota; class Bacteroidia; order Flavobacteriales; family Flavobacteriaceae; genus CAJQLB01. The sequence continues at coordinate 3,044 of CAJQLB010000023.1, forward strand.
GGCGCACGCTTTTGGAGAGGCGCAAAAACTGCGGTTGAAGAAAGTATGTCTAATGTGGCTTTTATCAGAGCACAAATCGAATTAATTGAATACCTCTTTGACGATAATGAGATTGATGAAATTTGGATTACTTTTCCAGATCCACAAATCAAGTATAAGCGCACGAAACACAGAATGACAAATACTGTTTTTTTAAAACGCTACAAAAAAATATTAAAACCCGACGGCATTGTTAATTTGAAAACAGATAGCGAATTTATGCATGGGTATACTTTAGGATTACTGCATGGGGAAGGTCATGAGATCTTGTATTCAAATCATGATGTCTATCATCAAGAAGGCAGTCCGGAAGAAGTGACCTCTATTCAAACTTATTATGAAGGGCAGTATTTAAAGGATGATAAAGCAATTACGTATATTAGATTCAAAATAAAGTAACTATTGGGTATTACGGTAATTTTCTTTTTAGGACTTGTCATTGCTTTTATCGGAGTGATTCCTCCGGGGTTACTCAATATGACTGTCGCAAAAATCAGTCTTAAAGAAGGCGCTTCTCGTGGGATATTATTTGCTTTGGGAGTTTGCCTAATTGTGGGAGTTCAAACATATTTAGCCACAATTTTTTCTAAATATCTCAGCCAGCATCCAGAAGTTATTGACATACTGCAGCGCGTTGCTTTAGTTATTTTTATTTTAATCACGATTTATTATTTAGTATTGGCAAGAAAACAACCAAAACCAAATATTGATGCGAATGTTAGAAGTAAACACAGACGTTTTTTTCAAGGAATGCTTCTATCTTCATTGAATGTATTTCCTATTCCGTACCAGGCCTACATGACATTGACTTTGTCATCCTTTGGATTACTAAGCTTTAAAACTTACAGCGTCATCTCATATGTTGCAGGCGCTACGACAGGAACTTTCGTGATGTTGTATATCTATATTTTCTTTTTTGATAAGATTAAGAATGAAAAATGGACGTCTCAAAAAAGCATGAATTATACCATTGGCTTTATTACAGGAATGATAGCCGTTGTAACACTGATTAACATTATTAAAGAAATGTAAGTGATGAAAATAGAAACTTTAAATTTTTTTGACAAAGTTTACGAAGTTGCTCGGTTAGTTCCTTTTGGCAGGGTTACAAGTTATGGTGCAATAGGTGCTTATTTAGGAGCTGCAAGAAGTGCAAGGATGGTTGGCTACGCCATGAACAGTTCACATGATAAAAATGTTCCAGCACATCGTGTAGTAAATAAAAAAGGACTTTTGACGGGGAAACACCATTTTGAAGGAACAAATCTGATGCAACAACTTTTAGAAAATGAAGGTATTGAGATTGTAAATAATCAAATACAAAATTTAGATTTGGTCTATTGGGACCCCCTAAAAGAACTATCATAAATCAAGATTGTGCTATCAATCATTTCAATTAAACTACTTCCTATTTCGAAGTATTCACAGTATATTTGTACCTTAGAATTAATCTAAATTAGTGAGTGTGAAATTAAATAAACAAGACGTTTCAAATGCTTTGAAGACCATCTCTGCACCAGGAGAAGGAGCGAACATGATTGACAGTGGAGCGGTTAAAAATATCGTTGTTTTTGCAGATGAAGTAATTATCGATATCACCATTTCTAATCCAACATTACAAGCAAAAAAGAGAACCGAAGTTGACATCATGAAAGTTATTCATGATAACGTTTATGAAAAGGCTAAAATCACGGTTAATGTGAAGGTTGAAGCTGCAGCCAAACCAAAAAATGAAATAAAAGGGAGCCCGATTCCAGGGATTCAAAATATTGTAGCAGTGGCATCTGGTAAAGGAGGAGTAGGGAAATCAACGGTGACTGCAAATCTAGCTGTGACTTTATCTAAAATGGGTTTTAAAGTTGGAATTTTAGATGCCGACATCTATGGGCCATCAATCCCTATTATGTTTGATGTGGTTAATGAGCGTCCATTGGCGGTTAATGTTGATGGCGTATCAAAAATGAAACCAGTAGAAAATTATGGTGTAAAAGTATTATCAATAGGGTTTTTTACAAAACCAGATCAAGCTGTTGTTTGGCGTGGACCGATGGCTTCCAAAGCTTTAAATCAAATGATATTTGATGCTGCCTGGGGTAACTTAGATTTTTTATTAATTGATTTACCTCCAGGGACTGGTGATATACACCTAAGTATCATGCAATCTTTGCCAATAACTGGATCAGTTGTGATTAGTACCCCTCAAAATGTTGCCTTGGCAGATGCGAAAAAAGGCGTTGCGATGTTTCAACAAGATAGTATCAACGTTCCTGTTTTAGGAATTATTGAAAACATGTCCTATTTTACACCAGAAGAATTACCAGAAAACAAATATTACATTTTTGGCAAAGATGGTGCAAAAAACTTAGCAGAAGATTTGCAAGTACCGTTTTTAGGAGATATTCCATTGGTTCAAAGTATACGTGAAGCAGGCGACATTGGTCGTCCAGCAGCCCTACAGAATGGGTCTCCGTTAGAGTTGGCTTTTGAAAACCTGACTAGAAAAGTTGTGCAGGAGGTGGTAACTAGACACACAGCGTTACCTCCAACAGAAGCAATAAAAATAACGACAATGGCTGGTTGTGCAGCAGTAAACAAATAAGTTATGACTTCAGATGAGCTCAAATTAAATATTGAAAAAGCCTTGGATGAAATTCGACCATTTTTACAAAGTGATGGTGGAGACATCTCATTATTGTCAATTGAAAATGGCACCCTAGTAAAGGTGCAATTACAAGGAGCATGTACAAGTTGTAGTGTTAATCAAATGACCCTTAAGTCTGGTGTTGAGATGACAATTAAAAAGTATGCGCCTCAAATTGAAAGTGTCGTAAATATTGAAGCCTAATGTGACATTAGTCACCTTTTCAAAAAACTAAAGTATTTATTTTAGCAGTAATAAATTGAATTTTTAATGATTACAACCGATATACTTATCATTGGAGCTGGTCCTACTGGATTATTTGCTGTGTTTGAAGCAGGTCTTTTAAAACTTAAATGTCATTTAATTGATGCGCTCCCCCAAATTGGTGGACAGTGCTCAGAGATTTACCCGAAGAAGCCTATTTATGATATTCCTGGATTTCCTGAAATTTTAGCAGGGGAATTAACTGATAATTTGATGGAACAGTGTCGGCAATTTCAGCCTGGATTCACACTAGGAGAGCGCGCAGAAACAATGGAAAAACAAGCAGACGGAACCTTTATAGTTACTACTAATAAAGGGACTAAGCATCAAGCACCTGTTGTTGCAATTGCTGGAGGACTTGGAAGTTTTGAGCCAAGAAAACCACCAATATCTAATATTTCTAATTTTGAGGATCATGGTGTTGAGTATATTATAAAAGATCCCGAAATTTATAGAGATAAAAACATTGTTATTGCAGGAGGAGGTGATTCTGCCTTAGATTGGAGTATTTTTTTAAGTAAAATTGCTTCAAAAGTAACGCTAATTCACAGAAGAAATGAATTTAGAGGCGCTTTAGATTCGGTGGAGAAAGTTCAAGAATTAAAAAACAAAGGGTTGGTGAATTTGGTGACTCCTGCAGAGGTTACAAGTATTTTAGGTCATAATCACGTGACAGGTGTTACTGTTAAAAAATCATCAGATAGTGATGAAGAGTTTAACTTGATGTGTGATCATTTTATTCCTCTCTTTGGCTTATCTCCAAAACTTGGGCCTATTGCAAACTGGGGGCTTAATATTGAAAAAAACGCGATTAAAGTTAACAATTCATTAGATTATCAAACCAATATTCCAGGTGTTTTCGCTATTGGAGATGTCAATACTTACCCGGGAAAATTAAAACTCATTTTATGTGGTTTTCATGAAGCAACATTGATGTGCCAAGCCGCGTATCGTATTATCAACCCCGGAAAAAAATATGTTCTAAAATATACCACCGTGAGTGGGATTAATGGTTTTGATGGTACTAGAAAAGAAGCTCCTAAAGCCGTTGTTAAAAAAATTGAATAATTGGATCAAGATGTCAACATAACAATACTTGATCGCAATGGTGTCTCTCATAACATCGATGCTCCCACGGATATGGCCATGAATTTAATGGAGGTTATAAGATCCTACGAACTTGCTCCTGAGGGTACCATTGGTACCTGTGGCGGCATGGCAATGTGTGCCTCATGTCAATGCTACATATTGTCTAACCATGACTTGCCATCAAAACAAGACGAAGAGGAAGCCATGCTTTCGGAAGCTTTCTATGTAAAAGAGAATTCAAGATTAGGGTGTCAAATTCAAATCAATCCAGAAATGGAAGGATTAAAAATTGAGATAGCTCCCGAGAGTTAAATATTTTGATGACGTTTTCTCTAGAATTTATTTAAAGGCGTTTAAACCTGTAATATCTAATCCTGTAATTAGTAAGTGAATATCATGAGTTCCTTCATAGGTAATTACACTTTCTAAGTTCATCATGTGTCGCATGATACTGTATTCGCCAGTTATACCCATACCACCGAGCATTTGTCTCGCTTCACGCGCTATTTTGATTGCCATATCAACATTATTACGCTTAGCCATTGAGATTTGTGCTGAGGTCGCTTTATTCTCATTTTTTAATTGTCCTAGTCTTAAGGCAAGCAGTTGTGCTTTCGTGATTTCCGTAATCATTTCAGCAAGTTTTTTTTGCTGTAATTGAAAAGCAGCAATAGGTTTGCCAAATTGAATACGTTGTTTGGAATAGCGTAGTGCGGTATCGTAACAATCCATTGCAGCACCAATAGCACCCCATGCAATACCATATCGAGCTGAATCTAAACAGCCGAGCGGAGCACCTAGACCAGATTTGTTGGGGAGTAAGTTATTTTTAGGAACTTTAACGTCTTGAAAAATCAATTCACCAGTGGCAGAGGCTCTTAATGACCATTTATTATGAGTTTCTGGAGTTGAAAAACCTTCCATACCACGCTCAACAATGAGTCCATGGATACGTCCTTCTTCGTTTTTTGCCCAAACGACAGCAACATCACAAAAAGGTGAATTACTTATCCAAAGTTTTGCGCCATTTAGCAAATAATGATCACCCATATCTTTAAAGTTGGTTGTCATTCCACCAGGATTACTTCCATGATCAGGTTCTGTTAAACCAAAAGATCCCATCCATTCTCCTGAGGCTAATTTTGGTAGAAATTTTTGTCTTTGCTCCTCCGAACCATATTTCCAGATAGGATACATGACTAACGATGATTGCACGGATGCGGTACTTCTTACTCCTGAATCTCCTCGTTCAATTTCTTGCATAATTAGACCATATGATATTTGATCTAAGCCTGCGCCTCCATAATTCATTGGAATGTAAGGGCCGAAGGCTCCAATTTCAGCCAAGCCTTTAATTATTTGAGAAGGGAATTCTGCTTTTTGTGCATAATCTTCGATGATGGGAGAAACATCACGTTTTACCCATTCTCGTGCTGCATCTCTCACTAGCTTATGTTCTTCACTCAGTAAATCATCTAAATTATAATAATCCGGTGCTTCAAATAAATCTGGTTTCATTTGCTCAAATTTTAAAGCCACAAATTTAAAGAAAGCATTAGAAACTATAACGATTTCGAGCAAGAAATTTATGCATTGAGAAATTTACTAAGTAATGAATGGAAATGATGGACTCCTTTTTCTCTCTGTGGAGAAAATCTTCCTGCATTATAAAATGAAGATTTGACTCCTTTTTGTACGTTTTCTACAACAAATTCATCCTCTCGTTCAACTTTTTCAAGAGAGCTTCCTGCACCCTTATCATATTTTGAAGGGTCATAGACATAAGACAGAAACGAGACTTTTGTTCGATTCATATCTAAGGGTTTAACAATATTTACAGATAAACCCCATGGATAAAAGTTAAACATCATATTTGGGAATACCCAGTAATAATATGCAGCTACATTTTTACCAAAATCTACATGATCCTCGGGTAGGTCAAATACCTCACTTGCATCATTAGTATAACCTATTTGTAAATTACAAAAATCATAAACTTCTGTTTTATAGCTACCGTAATCTAAAATTGCATTTAAGTCTTCGTGAACAAAAGGCACATGAAAACCTTCTAAATAATTGTCACAATAAAGTGCCCAATGTGCGTGCACTAAAAAATCTTTAGAAATGGTTGTGTCTAAAATAAATTCGTCAATGGGAAGAAAACCAATGCGCTCTTTCATTTTATCAATGACTTGTTGAAAATCAAATGATGGATTAAGTCCGGCAAAAAGTAATGGCCCCCATTTTTTTAAGGGGAACCTATGTAAATTGTCACAAGGGCGAGGAAAATTTTCTGCATCACCAAATTCAGGCATGTGTTCAAACTCTCCATTGAGATTAAATCGTCTTCCGTGATACATGCAGGTTAATTTTTTACTCTTGCCAGGATGAAGAGCTACAATATTTCCACGATGTGTACATACGTTAGTGAGACAACTGAGTTCTTCTTTGCTGTTACGAGTTAACAACATGGGTTCTGTCAAAAAACCATCTAAAAGAATAAAGGGATAAACGCTTTGAGGGAGAGCTACAAGGCTCTCATCGCCAATAAATTGCCAAGATTTAAGAAATACATTTTTTTTAACAGCATCAAAAGTATGAGTGTCTTTATAAAACACTGTTGGAAGTGTCTCTGCATTTTTAATATCTGGGTCAATATAATATTTCTTCGCCATTAATAATATAATTGTAAATTCGTAATGTGCTCCTAATTTACACAATAAAAATGGGATATGTTTAAATCGTATAAATGGCCTCAAATAAGCAAAAAATAGGACTAATTGCAGCGACGTCTCTTGTCGTCGGGAATATGATAGGTTCGGGTATTTTTGTACTACCAGCAGCTCTTGCAAAATACGGTAGTATTAGTTTGCTAGGATGGCTTTTTACCGCTGCGGGAGCATTTATTTTAGCAAAAATATTTAGTAATCTAAGTAAATTGTTAAATGCTAAAAATGGAGGCCCTTATGCCTTTGCAAAAGAAGGTTTTGGTGATTTTACAGGATTTATAGTTGCCTGGGGATATTGGATTTCATGCTGGGTTGTTAATGCAGGAATTGCTGTAGCTATTATTAGTGCATTGAGTTTTTTCTTTCCAATTCTTGAAAATAATTCTTTGTTATCAGTAGTTATCGGACTATCCTTTATTTGGTTTTTTACTTGGGTCAATATAAAAGGAATAAAGACCTCTGGAATATTTCAAGTACTCACAACTATTTTAAAGTTGTTGCCACTTATTCTTGTAATTTTGGCAGGACTATTCTTTTTTGATTTAGATAATTTCCCAGAATTTAATAATTCTGAGGTCTCACATTTTGAAGCTTTTTCGACAGTTGCAACCTTAACATTATTTGCTTTTCTAGGGATAGAATGTGCTACAATTCCTGCGGAGAGTATTAAAAATCCTCACAAAAATATTCCTAAAGCAACCATGATCGGAACGCTTATCGCGACACTTGTTTATATTCTTGGTACCATTGTGTTATTTGGTATTTTACCCATTGACCAATTATTGATTTCTCCTGCTCCATTTGCTGAAGCTGGGCATATTATGGGTGGAGAAAAACTAGGCTATTTTGTTGCGGCTGGTGCTGCAATATCAGCAATAGGAGCATTAAATGGGTGGATATTAATAGCTGGACAACTTCCAATGGCTGCAGCAAAGGATAAGATGTTTCCAAGAATTTTTAAGAAACAGAATCAAATGGAGGCTCCACAAGCAGGGATAATTATTGGAAGTATTTTAAGTTCTGCTGTGATGCTTATGAACTTTTCTGAGGGTTTGGTTAATCAGTTTGAATTTATTGCTTTACTGACTACACTTACAGTTTTAATTCCATACTTGTTGGTTGCTGCTTCATATGTTATTATAACAATTAAAAAGGGGATATTCAATGACAATAAATTTAATATTATTATCTTATCATTAACAGGATTTATGTATTCACTTTGGACAATTTACGGGTCGGGAAGCGATACAGTGTTTTATGGATTTTTCCTGTTATTGTTAGGAATTCCTTTTTACATACTCATGAAATACCACCAAAGCAAAGACTTATAAAGTATGGCAATTACGTACCATTCAGAATATCTAAAATTACAATCTGTTTTCATAACACCAGTAAAGCATGCATTCGTATCTGATAACCGAATAAATCAACAATGGAAAGCCTTAAATTATCTGGCTCGACCAAATTTAACAAACGCGTTTGAAGAATATGAAGCGTTTCAAGCATACTTGAGTCAAAAAAACATTCAATTACTTAATTTTCCCTTAGACAGTCAGGTTCAAATTGATTCTATTTATTGTAGAGATGCTTCAATTGCAACAAATTTTGGAATGATTATTTGTAATATGGGAAAAGAAGGGAGATCTCTTGAGCCACAATTGCATAAGCAAACATATGAGAATTGTGATATCCCAATTTTAGGTAAAATTGAATCTCCAGGGACTATTGAAGGAGGTGACGTTGCTTGGCTAGATGAGTCTACTTTAGCGGTGGGGCATACATATAGAACTAATTTAGAAGGGATTCGTCAAATAAAAGCACTATTGGAGCCTAAGGGCATTAACATTATCGTAGTTAATTTACCTCACTATAAAGGTAAAGAGGATGTGTTTCATTTGATGAGTATATTTAGTCCAATTGATAAGGATTTGGCTGTTGTGTACTCACCTTTAATGCCTATTGCATTTCGAAACGAGTTGATTCATAGGAATATTCAATTAATTGAGGTTCCTGAGGATGAATTTGAGTCTATGGGATGTAATGTGCTGGCGCTGGCTCCCAGGGATTGTTTAATGGTTTCAGGTAATTCAAAAACACTCAAACTCTTAAAAGATAATGGATGTCGAGTTACTGTCTATCAGGGTGATGATATTAGTTTAAAAGGCGGTGGCGGTCCAACCTGTTTAACTCGACCATTGGAGCGTTTTTATTGAATTATAATTTTAAATAAAATTTTTTGGTGAGTTTGATGTAGTCGGCCGTATATTGATGACGTTTTTTTTCGATAACTAATGTGTTGAGGTTACAGTTACTTTTAACAAAAGAAAATTCAATAATACTTCTTTTTAAAAGTGCTGATGCATGACCTTTAATTCTCAAAATGTCATTTGCAAAAAGACCATAATTGAGAGCTAGACGTTTTAATTCATCTTCCTCTTCAAAGGGAATAATAATTGAAAATATTCCAGTTTTATGCAATAATTTTGAAACACATTCTAAGAGATTTGCGAATGGCAAGGCGTCTTGAAACCGAGCTAAATCACGTTGTGGATTGGCGCTTTTATAATCTTCAGAGTAGTAAGGAGGGTTCGTGATGATTAAATCGTACGAATCAGAAACCTCTGCTGTAAAATCTTCTAATGAGGTATGGTAACAAAACAATCGATCATTCCATGGAGAGTCTTCAAAATTATTAGTGCATTGTTCGAAAGCGTTATCATCAATTTCTACGGCATCGATGATATCAGAATCGCACCGTTGCGCTAACATCAGAGATAAAATTCCTGTCCCAGCACCTATGTCTAGAACGGATTTTGGCTTCCTTTTCAAGGAAGTATGAGCTCCAAGTATGACACTATCTGTACCAATTTTCATTGCACACCTGTCTTGATGCACCTTAAATTGTTTGAATTGAAATGGTTTTGTAGACATCAAGTTAAATAGAGTTCTATAAGACCAGGGGGCGTTTCCACGATGATTGTTTTCATTTTACGATTCACTTCAGAAATAAATTCATCATTCATTGGAATTAGAATTTCTACACCATTTCTATCAATTACAAAAAGAGCTTGTGCCGTTGAATCGTTTATGGATTTTAAACGACCTATTTCACCAAAATGTTGATCAATAATGGTAAAATTGATGACTTCGTGAAAGTAAAACTTATTGCCCTCTAATTTCGGTAAAAGATCTAATGGGAGGTAAAGTTCACTACCTATGAGGGCATTGGCATCTGCCTCACAATCAACATCTTCAAATTTGACACGTAAAAGTTGGGATTTGTGAAGTCTTGAGTGTACAACAAAAAAAGGAATGAAGTTATTACGAACCTGAATAAAGATTGCTTCTAAATGCTCATACACCTGAGGTTCATCCGTATCTAATTTAATAAGAAGTTCACCTTTAAAACTGTATTTTTTGACAATTTTACCTAAAAAGAAACAATTTTCTTTACGCATGACTTTAAATAAAAAACTCCGATACATTGTATCGGAGTTTAAAAATATAACATTTTTTTTATTCCTCTTCGTTGGTAGCTTTAGTTTCTGGCTCTGCTGACTCTGCAGTCGCTTCCGATTCTTCCGCAACAGGCTCTTCTTCTTCAACAACAGGCGCTAAAGCTGCTATTCGAGCTTCGTTTGCTTCTTTTTCGGCTTCTAAAGCTTTCGCTTTTGCTTCAGCTTCAACTTTTGCTAAACTGTCTTTTTTAGAATCAACTTTTGCTGCTTTATCATCTAACCAAGCTTGAAACTTTTTCTCAGCTTCTTCTTCGGTCAGCGCTCCTTTACGAACACCTCCTGCTAAATGGTTTTTTAGCATAGCTCCTTTGTAAGAAAGAATAGCTCTTGCCGTATCTGTTGGTTGTGCACCATTTTGGAGCCATTTAACTGCAGTATCGACATCTAGTTCGATACTTGCGGGATTAATGTTAGGATTGTAGCTTCCAATTTTCTCTAAAAACTTACCATCTCTTTTTGATCGTGCATCTGCCGCAACAATCCAATAATAAGGTTTGCCTTTTTTTCCGTGTCTTTGTAGTCTTAGTTTAACTGCCATAAATATTAATTAGTGAGGTTCTCGACCCCGATTATTAATGAGTGCGCAAAGATACTATATTTTTTGAATTCTCAATTATATGTTTAGATTTTTATCATACTTTTGATATCATATATCTTAAGTCTCGTTATGAAAGCACCCAACCTCATACTTGTCATGTTTTTAGTTCTCAATTGTAGTGATGAAGTTGAATTTAGGTCACCATCTTTTGAAGCACAAAAAGACGGTGCTGTATTTTGGAATGCCAACTTTCTGGCTGCAGATATAGATAATAATGGATTTATCATTGAAGGAAGGAATTCTGGAGAGAAACTTCAATTAATTACGTCCAGCGAATCAAATGGTGTTTTTGAACTGAGTGGTGATAGTGATAATGTAGCAATTTATGTTGATACAAATGGAACCGTTTTTTCCACAAAAAATGTTCCTGACCCCAACATCTCAATATTCCCTAAATTTGGTGAAATTAACATTGAAAATGTAGATAATGAAAATCCAAGAAATATTTCTGGAACTTTTTGGTTTTATGCTTACACTGAAGATGGTTTAAATTCAATTAATTTTAATGAAGGTGTTTTTTATAAAATACCCCTACTTGGTGGCCTTGAAAGAATTGAATGAAGCCTTACATGCAAGGATTATTCGTTTCGATGTGGTTTAACAATTGCAATCACCTCAATCACGTTAGTGTCTCCTTATAAAGCGGCTGCTGCTGTTTAAAAGTGTTCATAACTTTCCATCTTAAAACTCTTTATTATTCCTATTTTTAATCATTAATTTAGACTACTAAATAACACCTATGTACTTAATTTTTGATACTGAGACTACAGGTTTGCCTAAACGGTGGAAAGCACCAGTTAGCGATACAGATAATTGGCCTCGTTGTGTGCAAATCGCTTGGCAATTTCATGATGAAATGGGGGTTTGTATTGAACATGAGGATTATTTAATTACTCCAGATGGATTTAACATTCCTTATGATGCAGAAAAAATTCATGGTATTTCTACAGAACTCGCCCAAGATAAAGGATTACCATTACATGAAATTCTAGAAAAATTTAAGCATGTATTGTCTAAATCAAAGTTTGTTGTGGGTCAGAATGTTGGATTTGACTTAAATATCATGGCCTGTGAATTTTACAGGGAAAATATAACTTCAAAATTATTAGAGTTACCTGTTCTAGATACCTGTACCGAAAAGACGGCATTACTTTGCAGGCTTCCAGGGGGAAGAGGTGGTAAATTTAAGCTACCAACGCTAACAGAATTATATCAACATTTATTTGGCAAGGCTTTTAAAGATGCACACAATGCGACCGCTGATGTTGAAGCAACCACGAGATGTTTCTTAGAGCTTGTTAGGAGGCGTGAATTTACACAAGAGCAATTAGATGTTCAGCCAGATTATTTTAGACAGTTTTCTGAAGCTAATCCATCAGAGATACTTCCTTTAGGACTAAAGCATGTTAATCTTAAAAGAGCTTCTTCAAAAATTAATGAACTACTACAGAAAGCAGAGCCAAATGATGTAATTGAGAACTCTGAGTACAACTTTGAATTAGAAGAGGCCAATTTTGCCCACCTTCATAATCATTCACAGTTTTCGGTCTTACAATCAACAATTAGCGTCAAAGAACTTGTTGCAGCGACAGCGAAGCACAATATGAATGCAGTTGCTTTAACAGATCATGCTAATATGATGGGAGCTTTTCATTTTGTAAAAGAAGTCAAAGCACATAACAGACTCATCAATGAAATAAATACAAAAAATAAAGAAGAAGGAAAGGATGTCTCTGGTCACAAGATAAAACCTATCGTTGGATGTGAGTTTTTTGTTTGTGAAGATCACACAAATAAATCTCTCAAAGACTATGGTTACCAAATGGTATTACTAGCTAAAAATAAAAATGGTTATCAAAACTTGGTAAAAATGGCATCTATTGCTTACACGGATGGGTTTTATTACGTACCAAGAATTGATAAGTCTGTTATTGAGCAATATAAGGAGGACATCATTGTGCTCTCAGGGAATCTTTATGGTGAAATTTCGAGTAAAATTTTAAATATAGGTGAAAAACAAGCTGAAGAGGCAGTCATATGGTGGCAACGGCAATTTGGTGACGATTTTTATCTCGAGATGATGCAGCATAATCAAGAAGATGAAAGACGTGTTAATCAGACATTAAAAGTTTTTTCACAAAAATTTCAAGTAAAATTAATTGCGACAAACAATAATTATTATTGTGAAAAGGAAGACGCCAATGCCCATGATATTTTACTTTGTGTAAAAGACGGAGAAAAACAAGCGACACCGATTGGTCGTGGCCGTGGTTATCGATATGGCTTACCAAACCAAGAATATTATTTTAAGTCCTCTGAGGATATGAAGTTCCTTTTCAAAGATATTCCTGAGGCCATTATTAATATTCAAGAAATCATTGATAAGGTAGAGGAGTTTGAATTAGCAAGAGATGTGTTACTTCCTGAATTTAAAATTCCAAGTGAATTTAAGCACGAGGAGGATGATCATGATGGAGGAAAGCGAGGAGAAAATGATTATTTGAGATACCTTACCTATGAAGGCGCAAAAAAACGTTATGGTGATATCACAAAAAGCATTGAGGAGCGTTTAGATTTTGAGCTTACAACCATTGAAAACACGGGTTATCCTGGATATTTTTTAATTGTTGAAGATTTTATTAGAGAAGCTAGAAAAATGAGTGTTTCTGTTGGCCCAGGGCGTGGCTCAGCAGCAGGTTCAGTGGTGGCGTATTGTCTCTGGATAACAAATATAGATCCTTTAAAATACGACCTTCTTTTTGAGCGTTTTTTAAACCCAGATCGTATCAGTATGCCTGATATTGACATTGACTTTGACGATGAAGGAAGAGGTCGTGTCATGGAATATGTCATTGATAAATATGGAGCAAATCAGGTAGCTCAGATCATTACTTATGGGACTATGGCAGCAAAATCTTCAATTCGTGATACTGCTAGGGTGTTAGATTTGCCTCTATTTGATGCGGATAGATTGGCTAAATTAATTCCAAATATGTCTAAACTTGGTAAAATATTTGGTGCCGACGAAAAGAAACTAAAAGGCATGTTTCGTTCTGAAGATTTAGAGAAAGTAAATCAGTTGTTAAATATTTCTGAGGGAGAGGATTTAGAAGCAGAAACAGTGAATCTTGCAAGATCCCTAGAAGGTTCTGTAAGAAATACTGGTATTCATGCATGCGGAGTCATTATTACACCCGGTGATATTACGAATTATGTTCCGGTGGCAACAGCGAAAGATTCTGATTTATATGTGACACAATTTGATAACTCTGTAGTTGAAGATGCAGGACTTTTAAAAATGGATTTTCTCGGATTGAAAACATTAACACTGATAAAAGACACCGTAAAAATTGTAAAAGCCAAACATGGCATTGAGTTAGAGCCTGATAATTTTCCAATCGATGATGACGCGACTTATGCACTTTTTCAAAAAGGCGAAACAGTCGGTATTTTTCAGTATGAGTCGCCGGGTATGCAAAAGCATATGAAAGATTTAAAGCCTTCAGTTTTTGATGATTTGATTGCGATGAATGCCTTGTATCGCCCTGGACCTATGGAATACATACCAAGTTTTATTGCACGCAAACATGGAGATGAGGATATCGAATATGATTTACCTGAGATGGAGGAATATCTCAAGGAGACTTATGGAATTACTGTTTATCAAGAGCAAGTAATGCTTTTGTCTCAAAAGCTGGCAGATTTTACTAAAGGTGAAGCTGATGTGTTACGTAAGGCCATGGGTAAAAAGCAGAAAGCTGTCCTTGATAAAATGAAGCCAAAATTTATTGAACAGGCTGCTATCAAGGGGATGGATAAAGAAAAGTTAGAGAAAATCTGGAAAGATTGGGAAGCTTTTGCTAGCTATGCTTTCAATAAGTCACATTCCACGTGCTATGCATGGATAGCCTATCAAACAGCCTATTTGAAAGCTCATTATCCAGCAGAGTATATGGCAGCTGTTTTATCTAATAACATGAATGACATTAAGCAGGTTACTTTTTTCATGGAAGAATGTAAGCGAATGAAATTGAAAGTGCTCGGTCCTGATGTTAATGAATCTTATTACAAGTTTTCAGTGAATCAAGAAAATGCAATTCGTTTTGGAATGGGTGCTATCAAAGGAGTAGGACATGGCGCAGTAAAAACAATTGTCTCGAACAGAAAAGAAGATGGATCTTACAAGTCTATTTTTGATTTGGCAAAACGTATTGATTTGCGAGCTTCTAATAAAAAAGCGTTTGAGAATTTAGCTAATGCGGGGGGCTTTGATTGTTTTGATATGACACATCGTGCCCAATATTTTAGCGATGAAGGTGATGGCGTGACGTTTTTAGAAAAGACAATAAGATACGCAAATAAGTATCAGGAAAATAAGAATTCAGCACAAGTAAGCTTATTTGGCGAAGCGAGTAATATTCAATTTCCTGAGCCAGAAATACCGCCGTGTGAAGCATGGGGAACTATGGAAAAACTAGCGAGAGAGAAAGAGGTTGTTGGCATTTACATATCTGGTCACCCGTTAGATGATTTTAAGACAGAAATGAATACTTTTTGTAATGCAACAATTTCCTTGTTTAATGATTTAAATAATTACGTTAATCGGGAATTAACTTTTGGGGGTGTTGTCACTGATGTTCAACATAGAATTAGTAAACAAGGAAAAGGATGGGCATTATTTACTGTAGAAGATTATATCGATACTCATGAATTTAGAATTTTTGGCGAGGAGTACTTGAAGTTTAGACATTTTTTGCTTAAAAGTAGTTTTATTTATGTTCGAACTTTTATCAAAGAAGGCTGGACAAATAGAGATACTGGTAAAAAAAGCGAACCTCGTGTACAATTTAACAATTTTCAACTATTACATGATGTGATGGATAGTTACGCAAAAAAGTTATCCATTCAATTTAATATCCATGACATAAAGGAAAAACGAATCAAAGAGATTCAAGAATTACTCAAACTGCATAAAGGGAATCATAAGTTAAATTTTGTTATCTATGATAATGAAGAACAAATTAAATTACAAATGCCAAGTAGAAAGCAAAAAGTTAGAATTTCACAAGAGCTCTTGGATGAACTAGAGAATCATGAAGTGTTTTATAAGCTGAATTGAAATGATAGTATGCTTCAATTTCTAAATAAGTAAAACAAATAGTATGAATACAAATTTTGGTAAAATTTTTAAGTAATTTTGTACAACAATAAAAGTAATATTTAATTAAAAACACAGAATATGGCATTAGAAATAACAGATGCAACTTTTGAAGAAACGGTTTTAAAAAGTAATAAACCTGTCATGGTTGATTTTTGGGCGGCTTGGTGTGGACCCTGCCGTATGGTCGGACCTATTATAGATGAAATCAGCAAGGAATATGCCGATAAAGCTGTCGTTGGGAAGGTCGATGTTGATGCAAATCAAGAATTTGCAGCCAAGTATGGGGTTAGAAATATACCAACGGTTTTGGTTTTCCAAAATGGAGAAGTTGTCGGAAGACAAGTTGGCGTTGCTCCAAAAAACTCTTACACTGAAGCCATTGATTCATTACTATAAATGCTCAATAAAAAGAATAGTAAAAAGGTTTGCCCAATAAGCAAACCTTTTTTAGTTTAGATAACATCATGGATTTACAAAATGAAATTAATAAAACATCTGGGTTCAAAAATCTTGAATTACTTGCAAAGCAAGTAGTTGAAGGATTTATTTCAGGGATGCATAAAAGCCCATTTCATGGATTTTCTGCTGAATTTGCTGAGCATAAAATTTATAATCAGGGAGAAAGCACACGCCATATTGATTGGAAATTATTTGCGAAATCAGATAAGCTTTTTACGAAGCGATATGATGAAGAAACTAATTTACGGTGTCATTTAATTTTGGATAATAGCAGTTCCATGCATTATCCCATAATGGATAAATTCTCGATTAATTCATTGAATAAAATTGGATTTTCAGCTTTAGCAGCTGCCTCATTAATGCACATACTAAAAAAACAACGTGATGCTGTTGGATTAAGTGTTTATAGCAATAAATATGATTACTATGCTCCTGCCAAGGGAAGTGATAGACACCACAGAATGTTACTCGACCAGCTAAGTCAATTAGTTGTTTCCACATCAAAAACTACCACGACTAAGACTTACGAATACTTGCATCAAATTGCCGAAAATATTCATAGGAGATCCTTGATTTTTTTATTTACTGACATGTTTGAACCAGGAACAGACGATGAAAAATTATTTAATGCTCTCAGACATTTAAAATATAATAAACATGAAGTTGTTTTATTTCATGTTTATGATGAAGACAGAGAATTAACGTTTAATTTTGACAACAATCCAAAGCGTTTTATAGACGTTGAAACAGAGGAGTTTATAGATGTTTATGCCGATAATATAAAAGAAAATTACGAGCTGATGGTGCGGGATTTTTTTAAATATATTAAACTGAAATGTGGGCAATATCAGATAAAATACGTCCATGCGAATATCAATGACAATTTCAATAAAATTTTGACCACTTATATGGTTGAACGTCAAAAATTTGCTTAAACGTTTTTTTGAAAAAATACTAAAAAACGTTTGCGTTATAAAAAATGGAATGTATATTTGCAACCGCTATAAAGCAACGGTTTGGTAGTTCAGTTGGTTAGAATACCTGCCTGTCACGCAGGGGGTCGCGGGTTCGAGTCCCGTCCAGACCGCTAAATTATTTAAAGCTTCAACCAAGTTGGAGCTTTTTTAATAGTAAGACGTTGTGTTGTTCTCAGAGAAATCTGAGACGTAGTAATACCGGATTTAGTTCGGTATTCCAATGAAAGGCTTTCCTTTTTTCTTCATAGAAAATTGGGATGCTTTTTTGTTTAAACTTAAATTTGTGGTCTCGTGCTATCTCCTATTAGA
This sequence comes from uncultured Flavobacteriaceae bacterium, assembly GCA_905479065.1. GTDB lineage: Bacteria > Bacteroidota > Bacteroidia > Flavobacteriales > Flavobacteriaceae > CAJQLB01. The sequence goes on from CAJQLB010000023.1 coordinate 20,828, forward strand.
CGAATTGGCACATGCACTGATTGATGTTCCATTGAGCTTTATTATAACGACATGAAAAATTATATGGTATCCAAAGAATATTATTTTAAAATATTATTATGTTTTTACCTGGCATTTATGGGGACATCATCTCTTTGTTCTCAAAATACTAGTTCGTATAAAATTGTACCAAAGGTTCTAATTATTGAGGATAATGTTGAAAGACAATTATTTGATTTCACACAAACAGATGATTTAGGGATCATAGAAATGATTGCCCCAAAGGATTGGACGGAACCGATTGTGGAGCTAAACTATGTGACAAGAGGCTTTGTTATTGAGGGATGTCTGGGACTTCAATTTAAAGACACAACCACCATTATTAAAAAAGACGAAGGTTTTATAATACCAAAGAATAAGCGAGTAAGAATATTTAATGCTGGGGATGGGCAATTAAAAGTAGTCGAAATACTCCAACCTGCTTATAAAGAAGACTTTGTTAAATTTTTTGATTCCTTTTAAAAGTGTTCATGTCGTTAAAATCATCAGCGTTACGTTTTTATTGATTTGATTTTAAAAGCATGCTATCTATGTCTGTGTTATAAATTTTAGGATTTGCTCCCTGGTTTTGGGCTACCAACGCTCCAACAGCGCAGGCTCTATCAAGAGCCATTTGTGGATCACTGTTTTTTAATAATGCATCGATAAGCGTTGCTAAAAAGGAATCTCCAGCACCTACAGTATCAACAACGTCAACAGGATATCCTGTGTTGTGATAAAATTTTTGTCCAAAGTAGAGTATCGCACCCTGACTTCCAAGTGTTACACAGATAGATGTCGTATTAGTTTTTGAGGCTACGAATAAGATAGTTTGCTCTA
>CAJQLB010000024.1 GCA_905479065.1 uncultured Flavobacteriaceae bacterium
GAGGTTTTATTTTGTTCAAGTAGTTTTAGTTGACTTTTTAATTCTTTTTGAACCTGGACATCATTAAAAAAACTTTGATGTAATTGATTTTTTATTGTTTGCATTAACCAAAATTTATTTTGTTCGTGCCGTTGTTTGCTAAAATGAGCATTGTTTTTGGTAAGATTATGATAAGTTTCTATGTCTTCCCAAATATTTGAGATTCCCTCATCTTTTAACGCACTACACAAGGTTACTTTTGGTTGCCATTGAGACATTTTTTTTGGATAAAGATGAAGTGCATTCTCAAACTCTACCTTGGCTAATTTGGCGTTTATTAAGTTGTCACCATCTGCTTTATTGATGACAATTGAATCGGCCATTTCAATAATACCACGCTTGATTCCTTGAAGTTCATCACCAGCACCTGCTAATTTCATGAGTAGAAAAAAGTCAACCATGCTATGGACTGCAATTTCACTTTGACCAACGCCTACGGTTTCAACTAAAATGATATTAAAGCCAGCTGCTTCACATAAAATAATTGCTTCTCTTGTTTTTCGTGCAACTCCACCCAAAGAGCCTCCTGAAGCAGAAGGTCTTACAAAAGCATTTTTTTTCTTCACTAAATCTTCCATCCGAGTCTTGTCTCCTAAGATACTGCCCTTTGTTAGTGAACTACTCGGATCTATAGCTAACACAGCAACTTTTTTATTTAAATTAGTTAAATAAGTTCCAAAAGATTCGATAAAAGTGCTTTTGCCAACACCTGGAACTCCAGTGATACCAATACGTATAGAGTTATTGGCATAGGGTAGGCATCCTTTTATAAGAGTATTTGCCTGTTCACAATGCTTTGAGTTGGTGCTTTCAATTAATGTTATAGCTCTACTAAGTGATGTCATATCGCCACTTAGAATCTTTGAAATAAGGTCTTCTGAACTTGGAAACTGCTGACGCTTCTCTTTAATAGATTTTAAATGTGCGGTATTAATAAACGGATGTTGTGGGTGACCTTCTTGACTTTTTGAACCTGATTTATTGTGTTTATCCAAAATAATGTGATTTCAGAATACCATACTTACCTACTCTAAACTAGTCTAATATAAGAGTTCTCATTGAAAAACTACGACTCAATATGTTATTTAGTTTGCTGTTTAGACAATAAAAAATAACTTTAATTATCAACTAGTACCCATTCACCTTTACTGATGAGTGGCTCTGCCTGTTTGTATTTTAAAGTTTTATTTTGACCGTTGACAATATGTTTTATCGTAACGCGATCATTTCTTCCAATTTTAGGGCGATCTCTTATGATAGTTTCAATCACTTGAGATTGGCGTTGGGTATTTCCTGCAGCACGAGCTTCAGCAGAACGCTCATCCATGTTAGGAATTTCTTCTTTTGACGTTTGAACTTTTTCTCGTCGTCTTGTTCTGGCTTCTTGAATATTATTAGCAGTTTCTTGAGGAATTTCACCTTTAAAAAGAAAAGAAATCACATCTTTATTCACCTGGTCAATCATGGCCTTAAATAACTCAAACGATTCAAACTTGTAAATTAATAAGGGATCTTTTTGTTCATGAACTGCCAATTGCACAGACTGCTTAAGTTCATCCATTTTACGAAGATGTGTTTTCCAAGCTTCATCAATAATTGCAAGAGATATATTTTTTTCAAAATCAGTTACAAGTTGTTTACCCCCAGACTCATAAGCTTTTTCAAGATCTGTTATTACTTGTAGGGTTTTAACACCATCTGTAAATGGAACTACAATACGTTTAAATTTGTCTCGTTGAGTTTCATAAACATTTTGAATAACTGGAAACGCTAAATCTGCATTTTTCATCATTTTTTCTCTATAATGATCGAATGCAGTTTGATATATTTTCATCGAAATTTCCTGAGAAGGGAGACTTTTAAATTCTTCTTCAGTAATTGGACTACTCATAGAGAAAAAACGAATCAATTCAAACTCAAAGTTTTTAAAATCATTTGATTCTTTATTTTGTTGACAAATAATTTCTGAAGTATCAAAAATCATATTGGCAAGGTCAACACGCAGTCGCTCTCCAAAAAGAGCATGATAACGGCGTTTGTACACAACTTCACGTTGAGCATTCATGACATCATCATATTCTAGCAGTCGTTTACGAACACCAAATTGATTTTCCTCAACCTTTTTCTGGGCACGCTCAATCGATTTTGAAATCATGGAATGTTGAATAACTTCACCTTCCTCTAGCCCCATTCGATCCATCATTTTTGCAATACGCTCGCTACCAAATAGTCGCATTAGATTGTCCTCTAACGAAACATAAAACTGTGAACTTCCGGGATCTCCTTGGCGACCTGCTCGTCCCCGTAACTGTCTGTCAACACGACGAGAATCGTGTCGCTCGGTACCAACAATAGCTAAACCACCAGCTTCTTTCACGTCATCTGAGAGCTTTATATCAGTCCCTCTACCAGCCATGTTTGTTGCAATGGTAACCTGTCCAGCATGGCCTGCTTCGTCTACAATTTGAGCTTCTTTTTTGTGCTGTTTGGCATTTAATACATTATGTGGTATTTTTCTAATACTCAACATTTTACCTAATAATTCACTGATTTCTACAGAGGTCGTTCCGATGAGAACCGGACGGCCTGCTTGGGAGAGTTTGGTGACATCATCAATCACAGCGTTGTATTTTTCGCGCTTAGTTTTATAGACTAAATCCTCTTTATCGTCTCTTGCAATTGGTTTGTTCGTAGGTATTTCAACGACATCTAATTTGTAAATTTCCCAAAATTCACCAGCTTCTGTCACAGCAGTTCCTGTCATCCCAGATAACTTACGGTACATTCTGAAATAATTTTGTAAAGTAACGGTTGCAAAAGTTTGTGTCGCAGCTTCAATCTTCACATTTTCTTTCGCTTCAATAGCTTGGTGTAAACCGTCACTGTAACGACGACCGTCCATGATTCGACCAGTTTGCTCATCTACAATCATAACTTTGTTTTCCATCACAACATATTGCGTATCTTTTTCAAACAAAGCGTAAGCCTTCAATAATTGATTTAACGTATGTATTCGTTCAGACTTTATTCCAAAATCTCTAAATAATTCCTCTTTGAGACTGGCTTCTTCTTCAGATGAAAGACCTTGTTGTTCAATCTTTGAAATTTCCATCCCCATTTCAGGCATGACAAAAAAGTCTGGGTCGTCTTTCCCCGATAGGAAGTCTACACCTTTATCACTTAATTCAATTTGATTGTTTTTTTCATCAATAACATAATAAAGGGCCTCATCTACCTTAGGCATTTCTCGGTTATTGTCTTGCATGTAAAAATTTTCAGTTTTTTGGAGTAATTGCTTGACGCCCTCTTCACTCAAAAATTTTATCAATGCTTTATTCTTTGGAATTCCTCTAAACACTCTCAGTAATTGAAAACCACCGTCTTTTGTATTTCCTTCTGCAATTTGTTTTTTTGCCTCTGCAAGTACACCAATTAAATATTTTTGTTGCACACTAACGATATCTTGAACCTTAGGTTTAAGCTCATTAAATTCATGGCGATCTCCTTGTGGGATAGGACCTGAAATGATTAATGGGGTTCGGGCGTCATCTACCAGCACAGAATCAACTTCGTCTACAATGGCATAATGATGCGGGCGTTGCACTAAGTCATCAGGAGAGTGCGCCATGTTGTCTCTCAAATAATCAAATCCAAATTCATTATTCGTCCCATAGGTAATGTCTGAGTTGTATGCCTTTTTTCGCTCAGGTGAATTTGGTTGATGATAATCAATACAATCAACACTAAGACCGTGAAATTCAAATATAGGAGCCATCCACGCACTATCACGTTTGGCCAAGTAATCATTGACCGTTACAAGGTGAACTCCTCGACCTGTTAAAGCATTGAGGTAAACAGGTAGTGTTGCAACAAGAGTTTTACCTTCTCCTGTTTGCATTTCTGATATTTTGCCTTGGTGCATAGCAATACCACCAATTATTTGTACATCGTAATGAATCATGTCCCAAGTAATTGGTTTTCCTGCTGCATCCCATGCATTTGACCACATAGCCTGATCATTGTCAAGAGTTACATAGGTCTTTGTTCCAGATAACTCTCTGTCGTAAGTGGATGCAGTAACCGTAATGGTTTGATTATCTACAAATCGTTTTGCTGTTTCTTTTACCACTGCAAAAGCTTCCGGTAAAAGGGTGTTGAGAACGGTTTCAGTTGCCTTGTAGGAGGCGTCTTTTAATTCATCTATTTCTGCGTATATCTCTTCTTTTCTGTCGATGTCTTCGGTTGAATCTGCTTCATCTTGAAGTGTAATTATTTGATCTTCAAAGGTTGCACGTGCTTTTTCGATTTCAAGTTTAAATGCCTGCGTTTTTGATCGCAAGGCATCATGGCTCAATTCTTCAAGTTGTTTCTCGAAGGATTTTACTTTTTCAACTAGAGGCATTATTGCCTTTACATCTTGTTTGGATTTATCTCCAACAAATAATTTAAGTACAGAATTTAAAATACTCATTGATTCTTAATTTTTATCTCTTTAACTTGTGGTTTCAAAGATACTGTTTGTTGTTATTTTTAAGGCAAAATTAAAGCACAAAAAAAGTCTCATGAGAGACTTTTTGACTTTTTATAGTTAGACCACCTTCATTAGTATTCATCTTCATTCCAGAGATAATCCTCGTCAGTAGGATAATCTGGCCATATTTCTTGTATAGAATCATATGAGTCTCCCTCGTCTTCAATTGATTGTAAGTTTTCAACAACCTCTAGTGGTGCCCCTGTGCGAATAGAATAATCTATTAATTCATCTTTGGTGGCTGGCCAAGGCGCATCACTCAGATACGATGCTAATTCTAATGTCCAATACATTTTTAACAATTTAATTTTTGCAAAAATAAATTTTTCAATGAAATAGACAAGAAAAAAAATAGTTATTTAACTTTTACGTGTGGATGTCACTCTTAATTGGTGTTTTTTCATTCAAAAAGGTTCAACTATTGACTGTCAATCAGTTTCTCGAAGTTGTTTTTTTGGAATCCATTTGACCTCTTTTGCAGATAACTCTTGTGATAATTTTCTTGCGAGCACAAATAAATAATCAGACAAACGGTTTAGATATACTAAGATTTCTGATTCCAAGGGAGTTACCTCATTTAACGAGGTTGCTATGCGTTCGGCTCTTCGACAAACACATCGGGCAATATGACAGAAGGATACGGTCTGATGGCCTCCAGGAAGAACGAAATGAGTCATTTCCGGTAATTCTATATTCATATCATCAATTTCTTTTTCCAATAACTGAATATCAGAAGAATTAACCTTAGAGATATTCAATCGGTTTTTACCATTTTTTAAAATGACTTTTTCAGGGTCAGTGGCCAATGCTGCTCCAATGGTAAACAGATTATTTTGAATAATCTCTAAAATGTCTTTGTAATGTATATCAATGGCCCCATCCCTCAATAATCCCAAATGTGAGTTTAACTCATCAATGGTGCCATATGTTTCTATACGGATGTGATGTTTGGGAACTCTTCGTCCGCCAATGAGCGCTGTATTTCCTTTATCTCCGGTTTTTGTATAAATTTTCATTAGGTTAAGATTAAAATAATAAACATCAAAGTTACGGGTTAATAGTTAAAAGGCTAAACTCTCACGGTAAAATGTTCCTTTACTTGTTCCTTCCTAAAAAAGACAATTCCCCAATAAAAAGTATCAATACTTACCGTGACCTTGGGATGATTGATGATAATAGCCCAAGCCTCTGACATTGGTTTTGACCAATAAATATCATCAAAAATAAAAACCGAATCATTGTTTATGGAGCCTATGAGTATATCGAAATAATCTAATGTTGCACGTTTATCATGATTACCATCAAAGAAGACCAAGTCGTAAGTTATTGGAGTTAATTTTTTCAGAACACTTTCAAATGGTCCGATATGTAAATGGGTGTTGCTAAAATGATATTTGTCAAATTGATCTTGTGAGATATTTCCTATCTCGGGGCAACCTTCAATCGTTGTTATGTTCGCATGTTCGTTTCCCAAACTAAGAGCGGAGGTTCCAATTCCTAATGAAGTTCCTAATTCTAGCATGTTTTTTGGACCAAAGTATTTGACTAATCTCAACAATAATTTTGATCTTTTACACGTTGATCCCGAGGTTTTGGCAATTTGAGAAACCATTCGAAACGATGATTGAAATACGCGACTTCCCGAACCGAAATCTGTGACTTGGATACGTGTTGAATTATTTAATAAATCTTGGCGATATTTCTTTAAAACTTCGTATTCTTTGTGTTTTTTCAAATCGTAAAAACAATCGGTTACAAGCTTGTAAACGAAAGGTGAGTGAATGCCATGCTGATTCGTCGATGATTTTAAAAACTTTATATAAGCTAACAACGAATATTTACTCATTCACTGTCTATTTTTTCCTGTAATTCCATCCATCGAAGTTCCTTGTTTTCAATGGTGTCAATGATTGTTTGAATTTTTTCTGACAATTCATTTATTTCTGTCATCGATAACGATCCATCAAGAAATTTTGCTTCTAAATCAACCTTATCATTTTCAAGAGATTTTAACTTACTTTCAATATTATTAAGTTCTTTTTGTTCATTATACGAGAGTTTAATATGGTCATCTTTTTTCCAATCTTTTTTCACATTTTTTTTCACATGATTACTAGCTTTTGAGGCACTATCTTCATACGCACGATAATCGCTGTAATTTCCCGGGAAATTCTCGATAATTCCCTCACCTTTAAATACAAATAAATGATCGACAATTTTATCCATAAAATAGCGATCATGTGACACAACAATAAGACATCCTGGAAAATCCAATAAAAAATTTTCCAAAACATTGAGGGTTACGATATCTAAATCATTAGTTGGTTCGTCAAGAATAAGAAAGTTTGGGTTTTGGATGAGAACTGTACACAAGTAGAGACGTTTTCGTTCACCACCACTTAATTTTTCTACAAAATCATACTGTTTTTTTCGACTAAAAAGAAACCGTTCCAACAGTTGTTGTGCGCTAATTTGTTTACCTTTTTTTAGGGGAATATAATCTCCAAATTCTCTGACGACCTCTATGACTTTTTGCTCAGGTTTAATGGTAATACCTTTTTGAGTATAATAGCCAAATTTGAGCGTTTCACCTCTTACTATTTTACCGCTATCTGGTTGAGATAGACCTGTTAGCATATTTAAAAATGTTGATTTACCTGTTCCATTTTTACCAATAATACCAATACGTTCACCGTGTTGAAAGGTGTAGTTGTATTTATTTGTAATAACAAGTTCATCAAATGTTTTTGAAATATTATGAAGCTCTATTATTTTTCTTCCGAGGCGCTCCATATTTAACTCTAATTGAATAACGTGATCTTTACGCCGCTGATGTGCACGAGCTTTAATATCGTGAAAATCATCAATACGAGATTTAGACTTTGTGGTTCGCGCTTTGGGTTGTCGGCGCATCCATCCCAATTCTTTTTTAAACAGTTGTTTGGCTTTATTGGTTTCTACCGCTTCAATTTCAATCCTTGCATTTCTTTTTTCTAGGTAATAAGAGTAATTACCTTTGTAATTAAAAATTTTGCCTTGATCGAGCTCGATAATTTCATTGCAAACTCGTTCTAAAAAATAACGGTCGTGCGTCACCATAAAAATGGTCATCTTTTCCTTTGCAAAGAAGCGTTCGAGCCATTCAATCATTTCTAAATCTAAATGATTCGTTGGCTCATCAAGGATGAGCAACTCAGGTTTGTTAATCAAGACATTGGCTAAAGCCAATCGCTTTTTTTGACCACCAGATAACTGACTTACTTTTTGATTGAGATTTTGAAGATTGAGCTTGTATAGAATTTGAGTATATAACGTTTCGAAATCCCAGGCTTGCAGGCGATCCATGTCATCAAATGCTTGCTGATAGGCTTTTATGTCTTCAGGATGATGCAGTGCTTCACGATAATTATTAATAACCTTCAAAGTCGGACTGTCTGAAGCAAAAATAGTCTCTTCGATAGTTAGTTCAGGATTTAGTGTGGGTTCCTGTGATAAAAATGAAGTTTTTAAGCCATTTCTAAAAATAATCTGACCAGTGTCTGCGGTATCCTTTCCAGATAAAATATTTAATATTGATGTTTTTCCTGTGCCATTTTTAGCTACAAAGGCAATTTTTTGATCTTTATGAATACTAAAAGACACCTTTTCAAACAATAAATGCTCTCCATAGGATTTGGCAATATTTTCAACTGTAACGTAATTCAAATGATCCTTTTTCACAAAGAACGTACAATTACTTAAAACTATTAAATAAGTTTAACAATTATTAGACAATGACCTCGTTTTGGACCTATGATAATTTACTGAATTATCCTAAGAAACAACTTCAACTACTACAATGTGACCTTTGGTCTTTAAACAAAAAAAAATATGTAGTTTTGTTAGAACCAAAATGTTTATTTGAATGAAGCAGTTCCTTTCAATTATAGGACTTATAATCTGCATAACAGCCACATCGTGCATACCTTACCAAGACACGTTGTATTATCAAACAAAAGAAGTGGCTTTGGATACCACTCAAATTTTGATCGAACAGCAGCAGCCCTATCGAGTACAAATTAATGACATTATTAGCATTCGAGTAAAGTCATTAGATCAAACGAATGTTCAAATTTTGAATCCAATTGGTGATGTTAATTTAAATGCTGCCAGTGAAGAACGTGCCTATTTTGACGGTTTTACCATTGATTTACATGGTAATATTCGAGTCCCTACCTTAGGATATGTCAATGTTTTGGGTTACACCACTGAAGAAATAGAAAAACTATTAGAACAAAAATTATTGAAGGAACAGTTCAAGGAAACAGCTAATATTTTTGTTTCAGTTAAATTAACCGGGTTGCGTTTCACAGTGAGTGGAGAGGTTGGTAGTCCAGGAAGCATCACTTTATTTCAAGAGCGTGTCAATATTTTTCAGGCGATTGCTAACGTTGGAGAAATCCCCATCACTGGAAACAAAAAAGATGTCCTCATTATAAGACAATACCCGCAAGGACAAAAAATTCATCATTTAGATTTAACGAATGTCAATGTGATGTCATCTCCATATTATTATGTGCAACCCAATGACATGATTTATGTCAAACCATTAAAACAAAAATCATTAGGTACTGGTACTACAGGGATGGAAACCTTAAGGGATATTGTTACTATTTTGTCCTTAGCAACCACAACTATTTTATTATTTACTCGCCTTTAAGCTATGGATTACAATGAATTTCAACAGGAGCACATAGATTTTGAACGATCAAGTTTTGATTTCAGAGGATTTCTGTTCAATGCAATTAATCTTTGGAAGTATGTAGTGTTGTTTATTGTCATGGCATTATTGGTTGCTTACTTTATTAATTTAAGACAACAGAATGTTTACCGTTTGGATTCATTGATATCTATTGAAAATGAACAAAATCCATTTTTTACAGCAAATACCAGTATTTCATTTAATTGGGGAGGAGTTTCAGGAAAAGTTGGTAAGGTGCTCACTACGATTAAAACGAGAAGCCACAATGAATTGGTTGTAGACTCTTTACAGTTTTACATGCAATATTTAAAGGAGGGCAAATACCACATGATTGATATTTATAAAAAGGCGCCTTTTACTTTTGTGTTGCAAAAAGAATTGCCGCAACTGCTCAATAAAAAGATAGGTATACGAATACTAGACGCTGAATCTTTTGAAGTGTTTACAGACTTTGAGGGAGGTCTTTATAAGGGACAACGCTATGCGACTAAGGTTGTAAATAATATCGTAACATCTGAGAATCAAACAGTACAACGATTTTTATTTAATCAAGATATAACCTTGCCTTTTTTGAATGGCAAACTGGTTTTGAAACCAAATTCTAATGTAGAACAAGGTGCTGTATTTTATTTAAAATTTTTGAATTTTGACGCTGTTGTCAACAACTTTAAAAACCTCATTCAGGTTAATTCTGTAAATAAAACATCAGCATCCATTTTAAAATTATCTTTAACAGGTCCAAATAAATCAAAAATTGTTGATTACCTAAACTGTACCTCTGCTATTTTAAGTAGTACTGAGCTCAAACGCAAAAATTTATATGCCACTAATACGATAAAATTTATTGATAGCACCTTAGCCCGTGTTAGCAATAGTCTTCAAGATGTTACCGCTGAAATGAATGCATTTCGCAGAAAAAACAAAGTTTTTGATGTCGATGATGAAATTATTCAAGTTTCTGTTCAATTAAAAGATTTTGATAAAGAAAAGCAAGTAATACAGTCAAAGTTAAATTATCTCAATAGTCTTGAAACGTATTTAAACACAAAAACAGATTACACTATGATAGCTGCACCAACGTCTGTTGGTATTGAAGAGTCTAATATTTTGAGTAGTGTTGGTAAAATAACAAATTTGGCAATTCAGCGACAAAATTTAGAGTATACAGCAAAGGAGGGGAATGTCTTATTTAAAGATTTAGACCGTCAAATTGATGCAGAAAAAAATGTGCTGTTAGAAACCCTACAATCGACTAAAAGCACGATTAATATTCAGTTAAATAGTATCAATAAAAATATAATTAAGTTAGAGTCGGAGTTGAGTAATTTACCCGAAGATCAACAAGAATATTTAAAAATACAGCGAAAATTAGATATCAGTAGGGAATCCTATGATGTCTATCAATCCAAGCGCGGAGAGGCAGCTATCGTTAAAGCGGCTAACGTGTCAGATATTATTATTATTGACGAAGCAAAAGATATTGGTGCGGGCCTTATCGGTCCTAATAAAAATTTGAATTACATGCTAGCGTTGATGATTGGATTTTTTACGCCAATGTTTTTTATTTTTATAAACTATTTGTTAGATAATACCATTCATGGTTCTGAAGATGTAGAACGACTGTCTAGAATTCCAATTCTTGGTCTGGTTGGTAAATATAAATATCGTAATAATTTAGTTGTTTTTGAAAAACCAAAATCTTCAGTTGCAGAGTCTTTCAGAGCGATACGTTCCAGTTTACAGTTTTTATATAGTAAACAACAAGGTGATTTAGGAAGAACCCTCATGGTTACGTCGTCAGTAAGTGGTGAGGGAAAAACTTTCTGTTCTATTAACTTAGCGACAGCCTATGCCTCAAGTGGAAAAAAAACAATTTTACTTGGTTTAGATTTGAGAAAACCGAAAATTGTTGAGGATTTTGAGCTGAGTAATGATGTAGGAATTGTTAATTTTCTTGTTGAAGACAAAGCACTTGATACAATAATATGTAAAACGCACATTGAGAATTTAAGTGTGATCCCATCAGGTCCAATTCCTCCAAATCCATCAGAGTTATTAATGAGTGAAAAGTTAACGCAACTCGTGGCCTCTTTAAGAGAAAGTTACGATTTGATTGTTCTGGATACACCACCTGTAGGCTTGGTTGCTGATGCCTTACAATTAAGTAATTTATCTGATGTCACCATATTTATGATTCGCTTGGACTATACTAAAAAGGGCATGTTGCAATTGGTGAATGCGAAACATAGGGCAGGTGAACTAAAACATATTAGTTATGTCTTAAACTTTTACAAACATAAGAGTAGTCATAATTACGGCTACGGCTACGGCTACGGCTATGGTTATGGTTATGGGACTTATGGGAATGCATATCATGAGAAGAAAAATTCACGATCACTTCTAAATTGGTTCAAAAAAAAATAAGTGTATTATCGTAACAATAATTCTATAAAGATTTTGAGTTTCAAGAAGTTATTTTAGTTAATTTTGCAGTTAAATTAAATATGATCATGTCTAACAAAACTATCGCTATTATTGGACTTGGATATGTGGGTCTTCCGCTAGGAGTTGCTTTCGCCAAACATTATAAAACAATTGGTTTCGATATTAACAAGAATCGAATTAAAGACTTAAATAATGCGCATGATCGAACTTTAGAAGTTGACAATAAGGAACTTAAGTCTGTATTGATTGATTCATTGCAGAATGAAAAAGGTTTACTTGTTTCTGATCAAACGGATATATTGACAAAAGCAGATATTTACATTATAACGGTACCAACGCCTACCGATGCTCTCAATAAGCCAGTATTCACACCCCTTATTAAGGCAAGTGAGACGGTTGGCAAATCAATTTCAAAAGGCAATATCGTTATTTATGAATCGACAGTCTTTCCTGGCGCAACAGAAGATATCTGTATCCCTGTTGTCGAAAATATCTCAGGTTTAACCTATAATCAAGATTTTTTTGCAGGGTATTCACCCGAACGCATCAATCCAGGTGACAAAGAACATACGGTAACAAAAATACTTAAAGTGACCTCAGGATCTACTCCTGAAATAGCAAAGGAGATTGATAACTTATACAAAAAAGTCATCGTAGCTGGAACACATCTAGCACCATCCATAAAAGTTGCAGAAGCAGCAAAAGTAATTGAAAATTCTCAGCGTGATATCAATATTGCATTTGTTAATGAATTGTCGAAAATATTTAGACGATTAGATATTGATACTAAAGCAGTGTTGGAGGCAGCTGGTACTAAATGGAATTTCTTAAAATTCTCGCCAGGTCTAGTTGGAGGACACTGTATAGGTGTTGATCCTTATTATCTAGCACAAAAAGCCATTGAAGCAGGGTATAATCCAGATATCATTTTAGCGGGTCGTAAAATGAATGATAGTATGGGTAGCTATGTCGCAACAGAGACCATTAAAATAATGATAGATAAAGGAGCTACTATCAAAGGGTCAAATGCCTTAGTTTTAGGAATTACCTTTAAGGAAAATTGTCCAGATATTAGGAATTCTCGTGTTATTGATATCATAGACGAGCTAAAATCATACCACGTTAATGTAGATGTATATGATCCTTGGGCTTCAAAAGAAGAGGTGCAACATGAATATGAATTAGATTTAAAATCTGAATTTAAGGAGCTTAAATCAAATTATGATGCCATTATATTGGCAGTGTCACATAAAGAATTTTTAGAGATGTCATTGGATGGTTTGAAATCCAAAAATTGTGTAATTTTTGATGTCAAGTCATTGTTGCCTCTCGATGTTGTTGATGCTCGTTTATAAATAGTTGATATGATGTACTCAAATAGTTATCACACAGAAGATCTTTCCAAGTTAAACTTTCTCGTTACGGGAGGAGGCGGGTTTATAGGGGCTAATATCGTAGAATATCTCTTAAAATATGATGCGAAAAAAGTTAGGGTGCTAGATAATTTTTCCAATGGCTACCGTGAAAATCTTTCTGAATTTATGGAACATCCATCTTTTGAATTAATAGAGGGAGATATTCGAGATTTAGAGACGTGCAAGAAAGCTATGGAAGACATTGATTATGTGTCACATCAAGCGGCTTTGGGCTCAGTTCCACGTTCGATAAATGATCCTGCAACGACCAATCATGTCAATATATCAGGATTTTTAAACATGATGATTGCTTTAAAAGATAGTTTATCCGTAAAACGAATGGTCTATGCAGCATCGAGTTCTACCTATGGGGACAGTCAAACACTACCAAAGGAAGAGGATATTATTGGAAAGCCCTTATCACCATATGCTGTGACAAAATATGTCAATGAGTTGTATGCAGATGTATTTGGTACGACCTATAATACCGATGTTATTGGTTTGCGCTATTTTAATGTTTTTGGACCAAAACAAAGCCCAAACGGTGCTTATGCAGCAGTTATTCCTTTGTTTATGCAATCTCTAAAAGATGAAAAACCTCCAACAATCAATGGTGATGGTAAGCAGACAAGAGATTTTACGTTTGTAGATAATGCCGTTCAAGCCAACATTAAAGGCTTTTTTGCTTCAGATAAAGCAAAAAATAATGTATTTAATGTGGCCTGTGGAGAACGAATTGATTTGAATTATTTATGGGATGTATTAAAATCTTCTGCAAATTCGGAGTTGAATGCAACATATGGACCACCGAGGTTAGGTGATGTTAGAGACTCATTGGCCAACATTGCTAAAGCTCAAAAACTGATGGGCTATCAGCCTCAATTCACGGTTCGTGAGGGATTAAGAATTACTTGGGATTGGTTTAAA
>CAJQLB010000025.1 GCA_905479065.1 uncultured Flavobacteriaceae bacterium
GATAGATTTCAATGACAAATCGCGCACGGTTTTCAAGAGATCCTCCCCATTGATCCTCTCGTATATTGCTGTTAGGAGATAAAAACTGACTCACAAGATACCCATGGGCGCCATGAATTTGGCATCCCGTAAAGCCGGCTTCTTTCATGATTCTTGCTGTTGTTCCAAAACGTTTGATAATATCCCAAATTTCTTGTTCTTTAAGGGGGGTTGGTGTTTTGAACATTTTTGATGCACCACCCATTTTTAAAGAGACTGCAGAAGGAGCAACAATACGACGATTGATGGCCGCAAAAGCTTGACGACCAGGATGATTTATCTGTGGCCATAGATGAACACCCGATCCGTTGACCGATTGCGCCCAAGCTTTTAATAAATCAAAGTGCTTATAATTTTCCACAACAACATTACGAGCTTCTCCTAAAGCTTTTGAATCTATCATGACGTTACCAGTAATTAAAAGACCGGGATTCCCTTGTGCCCAGACCCGATAGGCATGAATAAGACCTTTGGACGGTGCGTGATACGCAGTGCCATAATTTTCACTCATGGCAGATTTTGCAATCCTGTTTTTTAATACGGATCCATTAGGTAGTTTGAAGGAGGAAGCGATATGATGTATCAGTAAATTTTTATTCAAAGTTATATGATTTCTGTGTTAAAGGAGACCAAGTTAGTTAATTTATAACTGATTTTCTTTCGAATTGAACTATGAAATAAATTTGTAGTTGAGAAATCTGATTAAGCTGTTATTCTAATGAAGATTTTTCAATCATTATGATATTTTAGTGTATGTGAGAGTGCTAATCAAATAAACAATGATATCAGGAATACTGCAGCCAAACCAGTTAGTGACAGAAGGAGTGTCATGATGGACCAACTGCGAAATGTGTCCTTTTCTGAAAGCCCAAGGTAATTACTTACTAGCCAAAAACCACTATCATTTACATGAGACAATATGGATGCTCCAGCGGCAATAGCGATGACAATAAGTGCTGTTTGTAACGGATTTAATGGTGTAATGATTATAGACGAGGTAATCCCAGCAGCAGTGATCATGGCGACCGTAGAAGATCCTTGTAGAATTCTTACAGTAGCAGCAGCTAAGAATCCAAAAAGTAGGGGGCTTAAACCAATACTAGAAAAATAATTAGCAAGCATTTCACCGGTTCCTGTTGTAATTAACATTTGTTTAAAAACACCTCCAGCACCAGTTAATAAAATTATGATTCCGGCAGGAGCTAAGGAGGCTGTTGTGATTTTTGATAAAATAGATTTAGAAACTCCTCGTTTAATTCCTAGAAAATACCATGCCATTAAGTTGGCTATAATTAAAGCTGAAAAAGGATGTCCAAACATTTGAACCCAAGCAATGGTATTAGCAGACCAATGAAAGCGATCATTGATTGAGCCATTGAGTAGCGTATTTAAGACTATTAGCAAGATTGGAGTTCCAATAATGACCAGTATTAGTGAAATAGGAGGGAAATGGGATAAATTACTTTTTTTTATCGCCGCCGGTGCTGCTATAAAAATTTTAGAAGCTATGTATTTCCCATAAAGAGGACCACTAATAATAGCTGTTGGAATTCCCACAATAATCCCTAGTAAAATGACCCAACCTAAATCTGCATTTAAAATATCTGCGACCGCAACAGGGCCAGGCGTTGGAGGAATAAAGGCATGAGTTATTGCGAGCCCTGAAAGTAATGGGATAGCATATAAAAGCAAGGATTTTTTTGTTTTTCTCTGTAATGAATAGACCAGGGGTATCAAAATGATAAAAGCAACATCAAAAAAGACAGGAATTGCAATTAAAAACCCTGTGACCATAAGCGCCCATGATGCTTTTTTTTCTCCAAAGACATTGAGCATATATTGTGCCAATGCTTCCGCGCCACCTGAGTGCTCTAAAATAGCTCCAAACATTGCACCTAATCCAACAACGACTGCAACGAACCCTAAGGTTGATCCCATTCCATTTTTAACAGTTACCATGATTTCTTGGGGAGGAACACCAGCTAGAACACCAACAATGATACTCGAAATTAAAAGTGCGATAAAAGGTTGTATTTTGAATTTTAGAATTAGAATTAGGAGTGAGCCAACACCAAAAAGTACTGCTAAAAGAAGTGAGTAGTCAATCATATTAATACCATTTTGTATGAAAATTAGTGTCCACATGTTTATCAATTCTTTGGTAAGTATGGGCGCCAAAAAAATCACGTTGAGCTTGAATTAAATTTGCAGGAAGTCTTTTTGTACACATGGATATCCAATAATTGTAAGCAGATGAGAAACTATCTAAAGCTACTTTTTGGTCTATAGCGTGATGCAATAATGCTGCTATTTGAGGCTCTGTTTTAGTAAGAGTTTCCATCAGTGTGTCATTTTTAAACAGAGATTTGTCATGAGCAAAATAACTTATAAGCTCTTCCATCAAGTTTGAACGTATGATACATCCTTTGGTCCAAATTCTTGCAATCTCTTTAGGGTTGAAATTCCAATGGTATTTTTGAGAAGCAGCCTGTATGAGATTAAATCCTTGGATATGATTGATGATTCTAGCAAACCTATAAGCATCTTTTAATGTATTTAAATCAAAAAACTTTGTTGCTTCAGATGGAGGTTTTCTTTTGACTAAAAACTCACGTTGTTCTTTCATACCTGAGATATAACGAGCAAATATTGCTGAAGACATCATGGTATTAACCACCCCTAAAGATAAGGATGATTGTGTGGACCATATGCCAGTACCTTTGGTTTTAGCATTGTCCAATATGACATCTAAAAGGTATTCAGATCCTTCTTTCTTCTTTAGAATTTTTGATGTAATTTCTAATAAATAACTTCCTTCAGAACCTTGATTCCATTTTTCAAAAACAGATGCCATCTCATCATAGTCCATCTGATTAGAAAGTACGGCATAGAGCTCTGCTAAAAGTTGCATTTCTGCATATTCGATGCCATTATGAACCATTTTCACAAAATGACCTGCACCATCAGCTCCTAAAAACAGTTGACAGGGCTTACCGGAGTTATCTTTTGCTGAAATAGCATTTAAAATTGGCGTTAAAATGTTGTAGGCTTCTTTGCTTCCTCCAAACATAAGTGACGCGCCTTCACGTGCTCCAATTTCCCCTCCAGAGACACCGCAACCTACATAGTTGACACGATGCTTTTTCAGTGCTCTTTCTCTTCTTTGAGTGTCCTTGTAATGAGAATTGCCTCCATCAATAATCACATCATTTTCATCAAGTAAGGGCAGAATTTCGTCAAGTAAGGTATCTATGGCTTCACCACTTTTAATCATTAACCAAATTTTTCGAGGACGCTTTAAGGCACGGATAAATGACAAGAGATCAATAAATCCATGTAAGTTTTTAATATTGGGATGTTTAGACAAAAAATTAAAAACTACAGTTTTTTCTCCCTTTATAAAACGGTTATAAACGGCAGTCTCAAAACCATTCTTGCAACAATTTATGGCGATTCCTTGCCCCATAACTCCCATGCCAATTACTCCAATTGATGCTTGATTATCAATAGTTTTTTTAGTCAAAACAGATTGAATTAAAACCTCTATAGGGTGGTTGATGTTTAAATGAATGCCATAATTTGGAAGTTCTAAAATATCAAACTGAGATTTTAGTAATTCAGGATTAAAAAAATGATCATGTCTTTCTTTGAGTCGCGATTGTATGATCTTAAAGGTTCCATTAAGAACAATCCAAGTAATGTGATTGTTATCTTTTGAAAGTTTTTTGCGGTAGTCTTCTTTTAAAGCCGAACATGCAAGAATAGCTCCTCCGTTACGCGACCATTTATTAATATTATCGGCCAAGGTATGGAGCCAGGGTAGGCGATCCATATCATTTAACGCATGACCTGATTTCATCTTAATTTTACTTGCTTCGGAATGAAAATCGTCCGCATCATAAAAAGGCTTAGAGATTACTTGTGCTAACTGTTTTCCTAGAAATGTTTTTCCAGAACCACTAACCCCCATAATAATATACATCCGTATTTTTTTAATAAAGATATAAAAATAATAGAGGTTATTATTTAGGGAGACAGACGTAAAAAGTTATCTTCAACGCTTTTTTGTAACTGCATATTATTTTTTCCATGTCCCCCCATATTTGTAGATGGGATTATTTTTTTTTATGTCGAGTAAGCATATTTTACAAACAAAGACCCATTCTCTTGGATTCTTGTATTGAACCCGATACATTGTAGAAAAATCAGTTTCGCAGATGTTACAATATTTAATTCTCTGGGTCATCAAACTATTTTTGGAAAAAGTTTCAGTCAATGAAATATATGATAATTATATTTGTATTTCACTAATCCATGTATAAATATGAAGACTAAAATACAGTTTGTGTTGAAGATTACAGGTGTCCTATTTTTATTGCTTCTTATTAGTGGATTTTTTTCGTATCGTTATTTCAATGAGACATTTCTGGGGTTCGAAGATCATCTTGTGCAACCATCTCATATCTCAGAGCTACGTATTGATGGGTATACATTTTTAGACAGGAACGGCAATGGTGCCTTGGATATCTATGAGGATGAACGTCAACCATTAAATATTCGTGTAGGAGATGTGCTTTCCCAAATGACTCTTGAAGAAAAAATACACTTGTTGAAAGGTTCAGGAGTTGCTTCGGCTATGGGCAATGTCAAACCTGGAGGTATCCCAGGTGCTGTAGGAACCATAGTTCCAACACCACGTTTGGGTATTCCGACCATATATTTGTCTGATGGTCCTGCGGGATTGCGAATTCAGCCTATTAGAACAGGAGAGGATAGAACGTTTTATTGTACTGCTTTTCCAATTGCTACCCTTCTTGCTTCCTCATGGAACGAAGATCTCTTATATGAAGTTGGGGATGCAATGGGTAAGGAGGCAGAGGCCTATGGTATCGATGTGATTTTGGGACCAGGAGCAAACATTCATAGACACCCTTTATGTGGACGAAATTTTGAATATTATTCAGAAGACCCATTGCTTTCTGGCTTCATGGGAGCCGCAGTAGTGAATGGCATTCAAAGTAATGGGATTGGAACATCAGTGAAGCATTTTGTCGCAAATAATCAGGAAACTAATCGAAATCTAAATGATGTTCGTATTTCGGAAAGGGCGTATCGTGAAATTTATTTAAAAGGGTTTGAACATATTGTAGCACGCTCACAACCATGGACAATGATGTCTTCTTACAATAAAGTAAATGGTGTTTTTACTTCGGAAAGTAAAGAACTGTTAAGTGATATTCTTCGGGACGATTGGCATTTTGAAGGCTTGGTGATGACAGACTGGTTTGGGGGTAGAAACCCAGTGGCTCAAATAACTGCGGGAAATGATCTTTTGGAGCCCGGAACCAAAAGACAATGGGAAGCATTATTAGAGGCTGCTCGTGATGGTTCCTTGTTAGAAACTGATATTGATCGCGCAGCAGAACGTATTTTAAGCTTGATCTTCAAGACAAAAAAAATGCAGAATTATGTATTTGATAACAATCCAAACCTCGATAAACATGCTCAAATAACAAGAAACTCTGCGGCCGAGGGTATGGTGTTGTTAAAAAATAATGGTGCATTACCACTCACTAATGTTACTAATATTGCCTTGTTGGGAGTAACATCCTACGAGTTTATTGCGGGAGGCTCGGGGTCGGGAGATGTTAATGAGGCTTACACCATATCATTGGAAGAGGGGTTGTCTAATGGGGGTTTTAAAATTAATACTCTAGCAAAAGAATTATTTGAAGCCCATAAAAACGCTAATCTGAAGGGTTTTAAACGTCCTGAGGGGTTAGATGCAATTTTCACTCCCTATTCGCCACCAGAAATTGATTATACGAAAGAGCAACTTGACCAAATTGCTGCTACCTCTGATGTTGGAATTTTCACTTTAGGCCGTAATGCCGGAGAAGGAGGTGATAGGATGGAAGAAGATGATTTCTTGTTAACCAGCAACGAAATAGCATTGATTAATCATATCACACAAGCCTTCCATAGCCAAGGCAAAAATGTAATTATGGTTCTCAACATTGGAGGTGTCATTGAAACTGCATCGTGGAAATCTTTACCTGATGCGCTTCTCTTGGCATGGCAGGGTGGGCAAGAAGGAGGTAACTCCGTTGCTGATATCTTGTCAGGGAAAGTTAATCCAAGTGGAAAATTACCCATGACCTTTCCTGTCAATTTAGAGGATCATGCCTCGCATGCTAACTTCCCTAAGAACCCTATCATGGTTAACATTGAAACTCTCGTTAAAAATATGGTTTTCCCACCGAAAGATCGACCTTTAAATGAGCAAATTAAAGATGAAGATTACACATATTATGATGAAGGGATTTATGTTGGTTACCGCCATTTTGATAAAGACAATTTACCGGTATCTTATCCTTTTGGCTTTGGACTGAGTTATACTGATTTTGAATATCACGATATAGAAGTTAAGGTAGTGAACGATAGCATTCAGATTCAGTTTGCAATAACGAATGCTGGTGATGTATCGGGCAAGGAAGTTGTGCAGGTGTATGTTGAAAAAATGGACTCAGACATCGATCGGCCAAAGCAGGAGTTAAAGGCATTTACAAAGAGTCAACTTTTAAATCCTGAAGAACAAGAAATTATATCGTTGCAAATTCCAATTACAGAATTAAGTTATTGGGATGAAAAGAACAATAAATGGGCTCTAGAATATGGGTCTTATAACATAAAAATTGGTGCATCCTCTAAGGATATTCGACATCAAATTCAAATAAAATTAAAGGAATAACCATTGACAAAACTACTTTAAAGGAGCCACTTTAAACTTCATTGTTTGCGCAACGAAGTCAACAACGCCGCTCACAATCATGATCTTATTATCATCTGTTGTAGCGTCATAAGAATACATTTTAAATACTTTCCCCTCTTTTTTGTAAACACCTTGTAAGGTAGCTTTTACGATGTTTTCTCCCATTTGAGTCCATGCAAAACCTGTAAACTCTCCGGTAGTATCACTATTGTTATGGTTTGTGAACATATATGATAAATAAGCTTTACCGTAAGGCCCAGCATCTCCGGAGGCAGAAAGCTCATAATTAATTCCATCTTTTGTATGCACAGCATCAATATCAAATACCGCATCGAAAGTGGTATTAGGATCCCATTCAATATCTTGAGAAAAACCTAAAGTTGTACATAAAATTGCGAGTAAATAGATAATTTTTTTCATAATAAATTGATTTTAACTTGTTTAATGCAATTTAAAAAAAACAAACAAGTTTAGCAAATAGTATTAGATTAAGAGGCATCAATGTATGACGTTAAATTTGAACTACGAATTTACTTTACCTTTCAAGAGTGTTGCCAATTCTTTACCATAATCTATGAAAGCAATTGTTTCATCAGTTCGAGCCAATTTAATTTTATCAAAAATGAATAGTGCTTCACCATTACTTTCTACATGATACATCTGATTATTTTCGAAAAAACGAATGACATCTTTTGTAAAAAAATTACGAATTTCTGATTCATTACTTCCAATTAGAAGGAATTTTTTTGAAAAATTTGGATACATTTCAAAATTGATATCCTTATAACCCGTAAAGGCCATTACACGATCAAATATCTTCCCGAACATGCCTTCTTTTTCCATAGTGAAAACAGGTATTTTTCTGTTCAGTTTTAGGATCATTGCTGTGGTATTAAATGTTTCCGCAGTAAAAGCTTGACCTTCATTGAAGGTGATATCGGCAATCTCCCAAGACATATTGGGGTCTTTATAAGCCCCTTTTAAACAATTATATTTACGCTCAATGGGTCTAATTTCAAAAAAGTGGAATTTCTTGAGATAGATGGTGTTCCAATCAACTTGGCTGTTGTACTGATAATCTCTCTCAGTTGCTAAGTTTCGTAATCGCTTTTGTCGTTGCGATAATTTGGCTGCAGAACTCGTCAAACTAATTTTTAAAGCTCTGTTGTGTGTAGAATATGACACATGTGAGTCTAACCCTGTGATAAAGACTTTTCCACCTGCAGCCCTTTGTGTCTTCAAGTACTCGACTAAGTAGTCCATGTAAGTCATTCCTACCAATCGCGTCTCTGATAAATCAATATTAACATTTGCTCCTGTAGGAATTTGCGCTACCAGTTTGTCAATTTTTAATATACCTAGGAAATTTGCAATGCCCCTTATTTTTAAATCGAAACTTCCATCATCAAGTTTTATTAATTTAGTATGCGATTTATATACCATTTTAAAAAACATTGGTATAGACAATCTAGCCAAAAGCATGTGGGTTGCTAGCGCTAAGATTAATCCTCCAAGTAAGCCAATTAATAGATTTGTGTAAAGTGTTAAAATCATTGTACCTACAAAGAAAATGAGTTGCTCGATTCCTTGATTGTAAGCTTGTTTAAAAACTGCAGGAGATGCTAGTTTGAATCCTGTGTAAACTAGTAAAATAGCAAAAGCACAAAGAGGGACTTGTCTCATTACAGGGCTTAACAATACAATAAATAGGAGTAATAAAAGGCCCTGATACATGTTAGACCACTTAGTTTTAGCACCATTATGAATATTGACGGTACTTCGAATAATGACCGCAATAATTGGTAAGCCTCCAATTAAACCAGCAACCATGGTACTTAATCCAATGCCTGTCAAGTCCTTATTTAAATCTGTCTTTCTTTTGTAGGGGTCAATTTTATCTACTGCTTTAGCAATTGCTAAGGACTCGATACTCGTAATAATCAACATAGAAAATACTGTTGTCCAAAACTCTATGGTATTAATTTTACTAAAGTTTGGATGCATTATGGAATCCAAAATGGTGTCGGGGATATCCAATAACAAATGTGGTCCCAAATCATATGGCTTTCCAAAAAATGACAGTGTTTGTTGATCAAAAAAGTTAAAACCATATACAAATGGAATTGAAAGCGCTATTACCCACATAGGAGCAGGTAAAAAATTAAAAATACGGTAGTTAGTTTTGGAGTGAAATAACAATAAAAATAGCCCTGTCAGAGAAATAATTAAAACAAAAGGATTCGCTTCAGGTAAGTATTTAACAGCGTCAATGAGATTTTGTATGATACTGGGACTATCTGAATGGGTACCCATGGCAACATGAATCTGCTTGGCAAAAATAATAATTCCGATTGCTGCCAAAATACCATGAATGACCGAACTATGAAAGATGTCTGCCAATCTTCCTAATTTTAACAATCCCAATAACATTTGAAGAGCACCGGAAACGACTACAGCTGCTAGCACGTAATTAAATGCTTGTCCTGAACCATCATCCATCAATGTTATACCAAGAAGTATGACTCCAATAACCCCTTTTGCTGGACCGTTTACTGATATATGACCACCTCTGTAAAGGGTTGTGACAACCCCACCAACCACTGCTGAGAAAATACCCGACATTGCAGGTGCTCCTGCTGCCAAAGCGATTCCTAATGAAAGGGGTAAGGCAATGAGTGCAACACTCACTGCTGCGATTAAATCAGATTGCCAATTTTCTAGCAATCCCTGAATTCCTTTTTTGGGTATGGTATCCATGTCTATGTATAGTTAAAACGCAAAACTAATGTACTAAAATATTAAATATTTGGAACTATTTATGTGGAATATAAGGTGTTAGTGAAGTAATTTTAAGATAATACATAAATTCATTCATAATTATATTTGCTATTGAAATGCAATTAATTGAAATACTCACATTTGATTAAATTATAACTGCTATTCTAATTTGTAAATAGTTTCAAAATATTCACAAACAATCATCATATCCTCATTAAATGATTCATGAAATGACTCCATTTCTCTTATGTAATAATCTTTATGGACCTTTTTCCAGTAAGCAAGAGATTTATCTCCTTCACCTTCTATTTCTACAAATTCAGGAGTGATTTTGTTATAAGGAGTTAACGTTACTTTTTTTATTTCAATAATTGCTTTTGCATTGCCAGCCCAATCAGTAATGATATGGTGGCTGCCAACTTTAGGTAGTGGTGTATGAGTTTTATTAAACCACCAAAGTGAGGTAGCGGTTGCTCTTTTAATGCCTTTTAATACTAATTCAGCACATTCATTTGCGTCTTTTTCATTATCGCAGAAATAGAAAGAGTCTGGTTTTACCTTTGTTTTTATGTTCGGATGGTTCTTTAA
>CAJQLB010000026.1 GCA_905479065.1 uncultured Flavobacteriaceae bacterium
TTGTATTGGAAAGTAACTACTACAAAACAAACATTCAGAAAACATACTAAAAACAAATAAGTAAATTTATTAAACCAAACTATTTATAAAAATGATAAATTCAATCATTCTTCTTGTTCTTTTATTTCCTACAGTTCTATAGTGTCAAAATTTTAAATAACAAGGTAAAGGTGCTTTAATAAAAGTTGTTACAGGCAATTAGAAAAATCAATTAAGTCGAAACTCACCAAACGTATCGGTGTTTTAATTAGTTTTGTGGTGATAGCCATTTATATATATTTTTCTTAAATAGATTAGAAGTAAACTTATTCCACTTGTATAGGTAGAAATTTACTTTTTACCTAGGTTGTTGTGATGATATGTTTAATTTGTAATGGTGGTTTTTAGTTTTTGTATTGGGGTCATTCTTTCTTGTTGTGTGCATTTTAAAAGTTTGTATCTTTAACTTTTAATTAAAATAGATTTATGTTATCAGTTACTAAATACTGCTTATTCGCTTGTCTTCTTGTAGGTAACATGTTTGCTCAAGAGTTACCTCCAATAGACGTTTTTTATCCGGATGAATACGGTGGAGAAAATCAAAATTGGTCCGTTTCTCAATCTGCTGATAAATATATTTATGTTGCCAACGATAAGGGGTTGTTAGAATTTAATGGGGCAAAATGGCAATTATATCCATCACCAAACAACACGATTATGCGTTCGGTGAGAGTAATCAACGATAAAATTTACACTGGTTGTTACATGGAATTTGGTTTTTGGGAGAGCGATAATTTTGGACAATTAAAATATAATTCCATTTCACAAAAATTAACCAAACCGTTGATCGAGGATGAACAATTCTGGAATATTTTGGATTTTGATGGCTGGGTATTGTTTCAATCACTCAATCGAATTTACATCTATAATGTCAAGGAAGATAATTTTAAGATTATTGAATCTGAATCTAGAATAACCAACATGTTTAATGTCGATGAAACAATTTATTTTCAAAAATTAAATGATGGTATATACAAAATAGAGCGAGGTGCTGAAGAGAAGGTTTTTCAGAGTAATATAATCAATGATAAAATTTTAATAAACATCTTTAAAAAGGAGAATTATCTATTATTACAAACCCAAGAACATGGTTTTTTTGTGTGGAAATCTGACAAGCTTTCTAAATGGAATATTCCTGCGGCTAAAACACTAAAAGATTTAAGTGTTTACAGCAGTATACAACTATCAGATGGGGGATTTGTTTTAGGAACTATTTCACAAGGAATTATTAATTTGTCTGAGAATGGGCGTATAAAATATTCAATAAGTAAGCGCAAAGGACTTTCAAATAACACCGTACTATCACTTTTTGAGGATGTAGACAATAATATATGGTTAGGTCTTGATAATGGTATTAATTGCATCAATATGAATTCTCCGTATAAAATATTTAATGATGACAATGGGACTATCGGCACAGTGTATACGTCTGTTGCTTATGAGGGGAATTTATATTTAGGAACGAATCAGGGACTATTTTTTAAACAATTAAACTCCAACAATAGTTTTAAATTTATCGAAGGGACACAAGGTCAAGTTTGGAATTTAATTGTTATTGACGACGTGCTATTTTGTGGGCATAACATAGGTACCTTAATTGTTAAAGGCGACGAGTTTAAAATCGTTGAAATGAGCGACGGGACATGGAATATCAGTAAAGTACCGAATCAAAAAAATTTACTCATACAAGGAAAGTATAATGGTCTAAATATTCTTGAGAAAGTAAATGATAAATGGCAATTAAGGAATAAAATTGACGGCTTTAAAAATGCTTCACGGTTTGTTGAATGGTACAAGGATACGGAATATTTTATAAATCATGAATATAAAGGCGTGTTCAGAGTGACTTTAAATTCAGAATTCACAAGCGTGACTAACGTCGTAAAAGAAGTCACTGCGAAAAATGGTATTCATTCTAGCCTCATTAATTACAACGGTAACTTGCTTTACGGCAATCAAGAAGGCGTTTACAGATATAATTCTGAAAAAGAATATTTCAGTAAGGACTCTGTATTTAGTACTCTTTATAATTCCCAGAATTACATATCAGGAAAACTAATTAAAGATGATGTATCCAACAATCTGATTGGATTTAATAATAGTAGCATTAATTATTTTTCACCCGGTAAATTAAGTGATATTCCTAACTTGGAAAGAATTCCTCTTCCAAACACATTACGTATGAGTAAGACAGGTTATGAAAATATATCACGCATAGGTGATAATAAATATCTGTTTGGCACTTCTGAAGGGTATATTTTAATTGATTTGAATAAATTCAAGACAAAAAAATATGAAGTAAGTATTACCAGTGTTTCAAAAGAAATTCTAAATAATCCAAAAGTTTTGGTAGAGTTGGTTGATGACAATGTATTTGAAACAAATGAAAATAATATTGGTTTCTCTTTTGCTGTTGCAGAATTTGATAAATACCAAGAAGTTGAATATCAGTATCAATTAAAAGGCATATATGATAATTGGAGTAATTGGTCTGCCAAATCTAACGAATTATTCAAAAACTTATCATTTGGAGAATATGATTTTAACGTAAGAGCTCGAATTAATGGAGATGAAACTGTCAATACAGCATCTTTCAGGTTTACAATAGCAAGACCTTGGTATTTAACAAAAGGAATGATTTCGTTATATATTTTAGCAGCACTTTTATTTTCTTTTGTCGTACATAGTTTTTATAAGCGCTATTACAGACGACAACGTGAAAAATTATTGGAAAAAGCAAAAAATGAATTAGAGCTAAAAAAATTAGAAAATGAACAACAATTGATGAGCTTTAAAAATGAAAAGTTGAAAGATGATATAGAGAGTAAAAACAGGGAGTTGGCTTTGTCAACAATGAGTTTAATTAAAAAGAACGAGTTTTTAAACACCATCAAAAACGAATTAAAAGACTTTCAAGATAATAAAGATCTCAAATCAGTTGTAAAGATTATTGATAAAAACATAAACAATACAGATGATTGGAAATTATTTGAGGAAGCTTTTAATAATGCCGATAAAGATTTTTTAAAGAAAATAAAACAAAAACATGGGTCACTGACTTCCAATGATCTTCGTCTTTGTGCTTATCTTAGATTGAATCTATCCTCCAAGGAAATAGCTCCTTTGCTAAATATTTCTCCAAGAAGTGTAGAGGTTAAACGTTACCGTTTGCGTAAAAAAATGAATTTAGCCCACGAAACTAGCTTAACAAATTATATTTTAGAGTTGTAGGCATACAACATGTTAGTTTTTTAACCATACATTACCACAACATTTTGGTAGGTTTGGTTATATGAATGTCTTAAAGGGAAGTATTTACATTTGCGAAATCTTAAATTTTATGCATAATTTTTTTATAATTTGTGAATAAAAAGTTTTTTTCTTGATTTTGTATGATTTTTGTTGGGGTCAAAAACTTAAGATTTTCTTAACCTTTTACTAATTTTATGGAAATCAAAAATTAACAAATGAAAGGTTATATATCAACATTGTTGTTGCTGACGCTAGCTAGTTTATCTTATGCTCAAAGTATCAATGTCAAAGGTGTCATTCAAGATTCGGATTTAATGCCAATTCCTGGAGCCAATGTCATCGTTAAAAACACCAATACAGGTGCCATATCAGATTTTGATGGTAATTTTGTTATTAATAACGTATCAGCAGGAGCCACGTTATTATGTAGCTATATTGGTTTCGTTACACAAGAAATAGTGGTGACGAATGAGGATAGTTTAGTGATTACTTTATTACCTGATGTTGCACAATTGGACGAAGTTGTTGTTATCGGTTACGGAACACAAAGAAAAAAGGAAATTACGGGGGCAGTCAGCGTCGTATCAAATGAGACCATTGAAGAACTAAAGCCAGTGCGTGTAGAACAAGCATTGCAAGGTCAAGTAGCGGGTGTCAATATTACTTCAAGTTCTGGTTCACCCGGGGCTGCATCCAATATTCAAATACGGGGAATTTCAACAAACGGTGATAGTCGACCGCTTATACTAGTTGACGGTAATGTTATTGAAGATTTAAGTGTGATAAACCCCAATGATATCGAAAGCATCAATGTACTTAAAGACGCGACAGCAGGTATATATGGTGTACGAGCTGCCAATGGTGTTGTTTTAATAAAAACGAAAACTGGTAGAAAAGAAATGCCAACTACTATTGAATATAGTGCTTACGGAGGTTTTCAACAGACTACCCGAAAAATTCCAGTACTCAATGCGTCTGAATATGCCTTACTTGCTAATGAGGCATTTGCAGCAGGTGGTCAGAGTCTGCCATTCCCGAATATTTCAGGCTTAGGTGTAGGAACAGATTGGCAAGATGCGATATTTGAAGATGCTCCAATTTTTAATCATGCCATATCTCTGAAAGGTGGAGGTAAAAAATCAGGCTTTTCAGTAAGTAGCTCATTTTTGACTCAAGATGGTATTGTTGGAAGAAAAAAATCCAATTTCACTAGATTGACGAAGAGTTTAAATTACAGTCTGGATATATTAAAAAATTTAAAATTTAACACGGGGATTTTATTCACGGCAACAAACAAAAAGAACTTACCAGAAAATGCTTTGGGTTCAGTACTATTTAATGCTCTGAATATGGATCCAACGAAACCTATCGATGGTCGTGCTATCGGTTTAGGGGGCGAGGTAATTAACCCATTAAGTCAGATTGGTGCTACCTACAACAGAACTAAAGTGAGTAAAATAGGAGGTAATTTTGGATTATCATACAATTTCTTGGATCATTTTACTGTGCAATCTAATTTTCAATTTAATTATGCTGAGGTAAAGGGACATATTTTTAACCCAATAACCGATTTCGGTTTACAAGATAATACAGATACGGTGTTTGACAGAGAGGTCAACGAAGTCATTGAATCATTCAATTACTTTAGAGATTATACGTTTGATGCCTTTATTAAATATGAAAATACGTTTAATGAAAATCATAATTTAAACGTGATGCTGGGTACATCCGTATTCAAAACAACCGGTAAATTTACAGGAGACAGAGGATTTCAAATTATCGATAACAGTATTTCCAACGCTACCATTGAGTTAGCGTCTGATGTAGAGGATTTAAATCAGGTTTTAGGAAGAGATCCTACCTTCGACTCTAGGCTTCTTTCGTATTTCGCGAGAGTACAGTACAACTTTAAAGGTAAATATTTATTGTCAGCAGTCATGCGAAGAGATGGTTCTACTAAATTTGGACCAGAAAATAAATTTGGATATTTTCCTTCAGGTTCAATAGGTTGGATAGCTTCAGATGAAAGTTTTTTAAGTGATAGTAATACGATTGATTTTCTGAAGTTTAGAGCGTCATATGGTATTCTTGGTAATGATAGAATTAGAGATTTTGGTTACGTAGCGCTACTAAACGGTGAAGGAACTTATGTGTTAGATGGTCAGTTGATTTTCGGTACTGCTCAAGGGGCTGTCTCGAATCCAGAAATTCAGTGGGAGAAACAAAAAACGCTTGATATCGGAGTCGATATAAAGTTATTTGATAATGCAATTGATATAACGGCAGATTATTTTGAGAAACGCACAGAAGATTTATTAGTTGTCCCTCAGGTGTCAGGGTTGCTTGGTGTTTCGTCTCCAGGTTCTGGTGCACCGACGATTAATGCGGGGATCGTTGAAAATAAAGGTTTTGAGTTCGCAATTGGATTTTCAAAACAACTATCAGATAATTTTAAATTTGGTTTAAGATACAATGTCACAACCATTGAGAATGAAGTAATTTCTGTTAGCTCAGATGGTGCTTTTCTTACCGGAGGTGGTTTTGGAATAGGCCAAGATCCCCCATCTAGAATGGAGGCAGGTTTTCCGATAGGATATTTTAGAGGGTTTAAAACTGATGGTATTTTCCAAAACCAATCTGAAGTGGATGCCTATCCAACCATTAACGGCGCTGTTCAGGCAGGAGATTTAAGATTTGTTGATATAAATAACGACGGTGTTATTGATGATGATGACCGTACAGACATAGGAAATCCTTTACCATCAGCTACAATGGGTTTAAATTTATCGTTAGACTATAAAAATTTTGATTTTGTTGCCTATGCTTTTGCTTCTGTTGGTAATGAAATTGTTCGCAACTATGAAAGAAACCAAAGACTAACAAACAAAACGACCTATGCTTTAGATAGGTGGCGTGGTGAAGGTACTAGTAATACAACTCCGAGAGTCACAACAGGAGCTACATCAAATACTTTATTCTCGGACTACTATGTTGAGGATGGATCATTTGTAAGATTGCAAAATATTCAGTTAGGGTATACCTTTTCTGATGGGGCTTTCAACAACAAAAATATCGATAAGCTGAGACTTTATGTTTCAGCGAGTAATTTATTTACGTTAACCGAGTATCGTGGCTACGATCCAACAACTTCAAGTGGCGCACCAATTGGAGGAGGTATAGATCAAGGATTTTATCCAAATCCAAAAACGTTTCTGTTTGGTTTAAACTTAAAATTTTAAAAAATAGTTATGAAAAACTTTAAAATTAAATTATTTCTTATTTCATTAATAGTGGTCTGCTCTTGTAGTGATGATTTTGTTAATGTAGAATCAGAAGACGAAAACTCAGAAAATTTCTTTAATTCAGAGCAAGATTATCAGGATGCATTAATAGCCACATATGATGCTTTACAATGGACGTATTTAAACGTAATGTTGGGTGAAATAGCGTCAGATAATACCTTAGCAGGGGGAGAAAGTGCCACAGATGTTCCTGGTATTCAAGAAATAGATGATATGATTCATACTCCTGTTAATACACAACTTCGTGACATATGGGGTTTTATGTATGGAGGGATTAATCGTGCAAATTTTATAATTGAGTTTCAAGATAAAACGGAATTTGCTGATAAAAATGGGGTAATAGCACAAACACTCTTTCTAAGGTCTTATTATTATTTTGAACTAATCAAGTGGTTCGGTGATGTTCCATTTGTTGCTGACAAAAGAATTCAATTTGGTGATCAATTTGATATCGATCGTACACCAAAGGCTGAGATTTATGCCCAACTTGAGCAAGATCTTATTTTTGCAATAGACAATTTACCGACGGTTCAGGTTGAAACAGGTAGAGTTACCAAGGGAGCTGCTCAGGCTTTATTAGGTAAAATATATCTATATCAAGAAAAATTCACTGAATCTGCTTCGGTTTTAGAGTCATTAATTAGTAGTGCACCTTACAGTCTGTTATCAGACTACAGTACCCTGTTTGAGAACGATAATGAAAACAATGTTGAATCAGTTTTTGAAGTGCAATACACAGATTTAGAGGGTGCAGGATTTGGATGTTTACAATGTAGTGAAGGAAATGTAGCTGTTGGATTTAATGGAATAAGGAGTTACAATGGCCCTTTATTTGAGTCAGGTTTTAGTTTTAATGTGCCTGTTCAAGAAGTTGTTGATGAATTTGAAGATGGAGATTTGAGGCTAGAGACTGCTATTTTGGATATCGAAGCTTGGTCTAATGAAACAGGGGCTACCTATACTGAAGGAAACGAACATACAGGTTTTTATAATAGAAAGTACATATCTCGTCAAGGTGATACAAATATTGGAGATGCTAACCTAACCAATCCTAATAACTACAGGGCTATTAGGTTTGCTGATGTATTATTAATGGCTGCTGAAGCTTTAAATAGAGGTGGAATTGATGATGCAAGGGCTCAATTATATCTTAATCAAGTAAGAGAACGTGCTTTCGGAAACTCTGATAACAATGTTTTAGCGACAGGGAGTTCATTGACAAATGCTATTTATCACGAACGTCGTGTTGAATTAGTCGGAGAGGGACACCACTTCTTTGATTTAGTAAGAACTGGAAGAGCAGCGCAAGAAATTGATGGGTTCATACAAGGGCAGCACGAATTATTTCCAATTCCTGATATAGAAATTCAATTAGCTGGAAATAGATGGTGTCAGAACCCAGGATATACAACGACAGCAACATGCTCAAATTAATCATAAACACCAAGATCATGAAAAAAATAAAATACGTTTTAAGCATTAGTTTAATTCTAGTACTTTTTCAAAATTGTACAGAAGACAACAATGATTTAAGTTATGTTGCCGATGCTCCAGCGCCATCTAATTTGTCTTTAATATTTGATGTAACGGCAGACAACACAGGACTTGTGACCATAACGCCTAACGGTGAAGGGTCGCAAAGTTATGATATCTCTTATGGTGATGACTCCAATGAGGCGGTTACGCTAAGTCCTGGGGAAAGTACAGAACACATTTACAATGAAGGTGTTTACAATGTGTTGTTAACAGCCACTTCTGTAAATGGCCTTACAACAGAGTATTCAGAGTCACTTTCTGTCTCATATCAAGCACCTCAGAATTTACAAGTTTCAATAGAAAATGATGGTGCTGTATCTCGTGTTGTTCGTGTAACTGCTATTGCAGATTTTGGAATTTCCTATGAGGTCGATTTTGGTGAAGACGGAGAATCTTCCGTTTTGAGTGCTAATATTGGTGATGAAATAGTTTATGAATATGAAGATGCAGGATTCTATGATATTTCTGTTACGGCATTTAGTGCAGCCATTGCAACGACACAATATGTTGAAGAAAACTTTGAAGTTACTGAATTACAAGCACCGTCTATTCCTGCTCCATCTCCACAGCAACCTTCTTTCAATGTTATTTCAATTTACAGTGATGCCTACACACCAACAACGGTGTCAGAATTACCCACTGAATGGTCCGGGTCAGGTTTCAATGAGATTCAAGTAGAAGGCGACAATATAATTCAATATTTTGATCTTGACTTTACTGGGATAGTGACCGATTACGGTAATCCAACAGATTTAACAAGTATGGATTTTGTACATTTTGACTATTGGTCAAACGATGTTGAAGATTTTGGAATTAAAATTGTAAACACGAATTTAGGAGAGGAGGATATTGAGACTGTTGGTACGACGACACAAGGCGAGTGGGTGAGCGTTGATATTCCACTTGATGATTTCAATATGGATCGTTCAGCAGTTAGTCAAATTTTGTTTGATAATATTCCTGCTGGAACTATCACAGTGTTTATCGATAATCTTTATTTCTATGACGATGTTCCTCTAGCGCCAGTGGAAGCTGCTCCAGTGCCAACAAGCAACGCTGCAAATGTAATTTCTATTTACAGTGATAGCTATACGCAAACTACTGTTACTGAATTACCAACAGTATGGTCTGGCTCAGGTTTTGAGGAAATTCAAATTGAAGGGAATAATACCATTAAATATTTTGATCTCGATTTTACAGGTATTGTCACTGATTATGGTAATCCTGCTGATTTATCTGAAATGACTCATGTTCATTTTGATTATTGGACACCAGATGGTCAGGGTTTGGGAATTAAACTTGTGAATACAAACATAGGGCAACAAGACCAAGAGAGTGTTGGTATTGTTAGTAGAGGGCAATGGATAAGCGTTGATATACCATTGAATGATTTCGCTATAAATAGGTCCGCTGTAAGTCAAATTTTATTTGATAATATTCCTCCAGGAACTATCACAGTATTTATCGATAATTTATATTTCTATAATTAAAATATAATTGAAATGAAAAATTTAAAATATACAATTTACAGTCTTATTTTTATCAGTGCACTCGCAACGAGTTGCCAAGACGAAGACCAAGAATTTGGAGATATTTTGGCACCAACAAATCTTCAAGTTGTCGTTGATAAGGAAGGTGCAGATTCAGCAAATCCAAATGGTGATGGTAGTGGAAGAGTAAATTTTACTGCCACAGCAGATAATGTGACATCATTCCATTTTATAATCCAAGATATTACAAAATTAGCACAGGGAGGCCAAGTGACACACGATTTTACAACGTTAGGGGAGAACACCTATCAAGTTACTATCATTGCGTTCGGAACCGGTGGTTCTGCCTCAACCACAAGTATTGATGTTGATGTGTTATCATTATACGAGCCTCCGGCTGAGTTAGTTCAAATGCTGTATGGATCAGGTTCGAGAGTGTGGCGCGTTAAAGATGAAGCACCAAATCATTTTGGATTAGGCCCAGTTGGTGGAGATCCTTTTAGTTATTATGGAGCTAATCCTGGGGACAAGTCAGGTGTTGGCATGTATGATGATCGTTATATTTTTAATCAAGATGGGAGCTTTACTCATATTACGAATGCTTTTAATGATGATCCAACTATAGACACGAATGGTACAATTGTAGGTAGAGAAGTACTGATTAACGAATTAGTTGATGGTTCTGGTGGTTTTCCAAATGGTGCAGATATTGAAAACTATGACTTATCTGATTATGAAGGACAGCATACCGTAACAGCACCCTCAGGAGTTGAAACAATAACACTAACAGGCACAGGATTTATTGCGTATTATGTAGGTGGAAATCATACTTACGTCATTTTAAGTCGATCTGAAAACGAAATGGTTTTGAAAACAACGGACGGTAACAACGAATTTGATTGGGGCTTTACCTTAATCGCGGATGATTAAAAATTAATAATTTTTAAATTAAAATGATATCAATGCGTACAAATATTTTAGGGATACTCAAAATATCCATGGCATCATTGTTTTTATTGGGTTGTTCAAGTGGCGGCTCAGATGACGAAACTGTTGATCCCATAAATAATGATGTTATTCCTACCAATTTAAGTTTGAGTATTAATCTTACCGGGAGTGATGCCTCTAACCCAAATGGAGACGGTACTGGTCAAGCTAATTTTCAAGTTTCGGCCTCGAATGCCGTCCGGTATGCTGTAAAAATAGACAACAACCCACTTATTGAATCCAATAGTGGTTCAATTTCTTACACGTTCAACGACGATGGTACAAATACCTATATTGTTAGTGCATTTGCTTACTCGAGTACGGATAATAGTATTAGTACATTCGAATCTGTAACTGTTTTCGTTGGTAATGAACCCGGCTATCAATTAGTGTGGTCTGATGAATTTGATGTAGCAGGTGCCCCAAATCCATCTTATTGGACCTATGATATTGGAGATGGTTGTTCCATTGGTATATGTGGCTGGGGAAATGGTGAAGAGCAATTTTACACAGACCGGTCCGATAATGTTATTGTTGAAGATGGGCTTTTAAAAATTATGTCAAAAAAGGAAAGTTTCTCAGGGTCCTCTTATACCTCGGCAAGAATTAAGACAAAAGGTCTATTTGATTTTAAATATGGAAAGGTTGAAATAAGAGCAAAATTGCCTGAAACTCAAGGGACATGGCCTGCGCTTTGGATGTTGGGGTCCAACATTGATGCTGTTTCATGGCCAACATGTGGTGAAATTGACATCATGGAGCAACGAGGCTGGGATAAAGATAATGTGCTAGGGACTTGCCACTGGTTAAATACAAATACAAATTCAAATGCTAGTTATGGTGAAGAAACGAATCTTCCAACCAGTACCACTGAATTCCATGTATATAAACTAGAATGGAGCGAATCGACGATTAAAATTGCTGTTGATGACTCCGAATATTATGAATTAGTATTCGATGCAACATTTCCGTTTGATAAAGAATTCTTTTTATTATTTAACATCGCCGTCGGAGGAACACTTGGTGGGACTATCGATCCCTCTTTTACCTCAGACATGATGGAAATAGATTATGTAAGAGTCTATCAATAAGACATTGATTGTTAAGCTAAGGTTGTATTGTGTTCTACGTTACAACCTTTTTAATGAAATTAAAAATTATAAATGAATATAACAACTGAAGAGGAGCGTATCGTAAACGATGATATATCTATAAGTCATATAAAAATTAATAAGAGCAATTATTACAAAATATGTAATAGTGATGCCATGCGTCCATTTTTTATGAGTGTGGTGAGTGATTCAAATCACTGGATGTTTATTTCAAGTAATGGGGGATTAACAGCAGGACGAAAAAATTCAGAATTTGCCTTGTTTCCATATTATACTGATGATAAAATTACGGAGTCCTCAGAGATTACTGGTAGTAAATCTCTTTTTCGTGTAATGCACAATCATAAAGTATATACGTGGGAACCTTTTTCTGAGCGTTTTGAAGGATTATTTAAAATAACCAGAAATCTTTACAAAAACGAATTTGGAAATAAATTAATGTTTGAGGAGATTAATCATGATCTTAATTTGACATATCGATACGAGTGGAGCTCCAGTAATAAATTTGGTTTTGTAAGAGAATCAACCCTAATTAATCATAATGAAATTGCTGTTGACATCAATATCTTGGATGGAATTCAAAACATTCTTCCTTACGGTGTTGGAAGTGATTTACAAAATCAAAGTAGTAATCTTGTTGATGCCTATAAGCGTAATGAACTTATTGAGAACTCAGGTTTAGGAATCTATGCTTTAAGTGCTATTATTGTTGATAAAGCTGAACCAAGTGAGGCGTTAAAGGCGAATACTGTTTGGTCTTCAGGACTAGATGATGTGACTTACCTATTATCCTCATTGCAATTGAAAACATTTAGAAAAGGAAAATCCATTATTCCCGAGTTTGATGTGAAGGCAGAAAAAGGTGCTTATTTTATCAATTCTACTTTGACATTGAGTTCAAATGAATCTAAACAGTGGATGATCGTCGCTAATGTGAATCAAAATCATTCACAAATTGTAAAATTATCTAAATCAATTGTCACGGATAGTAATTTGTGTGAAAAAGTCAGGTACGATGTCAAGGTTGGTACAGAGCGTTTAATAACCTTAAACGGTTCTGCTGATGGAGTGCAATTAAGTGGTGATAAATTCAGAGATTCAAGACATTTTTCTAATACGCTATTTAACATCATGCGTGGTGGTATTTTTGATAAAAATTATCAAATTGAAAAAAATGATTTCAAACAATATATAGGAAAAGCGAATAAAAAAGTAGCTCGAAATAATGAACAACTGTTAGAGGGATTAAACGAAACATTTACACTTTTTCATTTAAAAGATTTAGCGTCACAAACTAACGATCCTAACTTTCGACGATTATGTTTGGAATACATGCCATTAAGATTTAGTAGGCGCCATGGAGATCCGAGTAGACCATGGAATAAATTTTCGATAAATACAAGAAGCGAAATTGATGGTTCAAAAATATTGGACTATGAAGGTAACTGGCGAGACATATTTCAAAATTGGGAAGCCTTAGCACATTCCTATCCTGAATTTATAGAAAGCATGATTCATAAATTCTTAAATGCCACAACGTTCGATGGGTATAACCCTTATCGCGTTACTAAAGATGGGTTTGACTGGGAAACAATAGAACCAGATGATCCCTGGTCTTATATTGGGTATTGGGGTGACCATCAAATTATATACTTGTTAAAGTTCTTAGAGTTTATTGAGAAATTAAAACCGGGTAAATTAGAAAACTTTTTCACAAGTGATTTGTTTGTCTATGCGAATGTTCCTTACCGCATCAAGGATTATAAGAGTATCTTAAAAAACCCAAAAGACACGATTGATTTTGACGAACTTTTAGACCAGAAAATCAGGCAGGAGCGTTTAGATATTGGCGCAGACGGGGCATTATTGAGGGATGAAAATAGATTCATCGTTAAAGTGAATTTTATTGAGAAAATGCTTGCGACAACTTTAGCGAAAATGTCAAATTTTATTCCAGAGGCTGGTATATGGATGAATACGCAGCGGCCAGAGTGGAATGATGCGAATAATGCATTGGTTGGGAATGGTGTCTCTATGGTGACACTTTACTATCTCAGACGCTTTTTAAATTTTTTCAAACTTATTTTTGAAAAAACTGATAATCAAGCATTTGAGGTGTCGAAAGAGCTTGTTTATTTTTACAAGAAAGTTTGCAATATACTAGAGAGCAATGAAAATTTGTTGTCTAAAGGATTTAATGATCAGGAACGCAAGGTTGTTTTAAATGATTTATTAAAGGCTGCTAGTGACTACCGAAATAAAATTTATAACAGTGCGTTTACGGGAAGAAAAGCTTCCATAACTCTCGATAGTTTAAAACATTTTACAGAATTAAGTATTAATTATTTAGAACATTCAATTAGAGCAAATCGACGTTCAGACAATTTATTTCATGCATATAATTTGATGACGGTAGATTCCGACACCATATCTATCTCTTATTTAAGTGAAATGTTAGAAGGTCAAGTCGCTGCACTGAGTTCGGGATATTTATCTCCAATTAAAGCATTAGAAATATTAGATGCCCTTAAAAGAAGTGCACTTTTTAGAGAAGATCAATACTCCTATTTGCTTTATCCAAACAAGGACTTATTAAAATTCATAAACAGGAATACCATTCCAAATAATTTAGTAGTATCATCACAATTATTACAACGACTTTTAGACGATAAAAATATCCAGGTTGTAAATAAAGATGTAAACAATGATGTTCATTTCAATGGAAATTTTAAAAACGCCGATGATTTAAAACTGGCATTGGACGAAATGTCTAATTCTAGTTACAAGAAGCTTATTAAATCTGAATATCACTTAATTCTTGAAATTTTTGAAGAAGTGTTTAATCACAAGTCGTTCACAGGTCGTTCTGGAACATTTTACGGATACGAGGGCTTAGGGTCCATCTATTGGCATATGGTGTCAAAATTATTATTGAGTGTTCAAGAAAATTGTCTGAAGGCAATAAATAATAACGTTGACGATAAAGTTATTGGAAGACTTCTGGATCATTATTATGAGATTCATGCCGGTATTGGGGTACATAAATCTCCAGAATTATATGGTGCTTTTCCTACAGATCCGTATTCTCACACTCCTGCAGGTAAGGGTGCCCAACAACCAGGAATGACAGGACAAGTCAAAGAAGATATTATAAATCGTTTTGGTGAACTTGGCGTGTCAGTATACAAAGGTCAAATTCAATTTTTTCCTTGTTTGTTAAGAAAAAGGGAGTTTTTGAAAGACAGCAGAATATTTCAGTATATCGACGTACACCAAAACAAAAAAGAAATTGAGTTACACGAAAATTCGTTAGGATTTACTTATTGTCAAGTTCCTATTATTTATACCATTGGAGACGTTAATAACATTGAAGTTCAATATAGCAACAGTAATGACCTTAAAATATTTAAAAATTTAATTATTGACACTGATGTGTCAAAGTCTATTTTTAGAAGAGAGGGTAGCATTGTGCAAATCAGTGTTACTATTAATCCTGATATTTTAAAGTAGCGAATGATACCTTGTAGAATAATTTATATCATTATAGTTGTAATATTCACAAGTGTTTCATGTGGGAATCATCAAAAACAAGAACAAGTTATGCAATCTAAGAAACAAATGACAGCTAAAAATATTTTAGGGAACTCCGATTACTTAGCTATTTCTTATGGGGGGTACAGAGAAAATACAAGAGAGGTACAACCAACCATTAAAGAGTTAAAAGATGATATGAAGATTCTAGCAGCTATGGGCGTAGGAATTTTAAGAACATACAATGTTCATTTAGACCAAGCATCAAATCTACTAGCGGCTATTAAAGAGTTAAAAAATGAAGACGCTAGTTTCGAAATGTATGTCATGTTGGGTGCTTGGATTGATTGTAAAAATGCATGGACCAATAGGGTTACAAATCATGAGTTAGAAAGTTCTCGCAATGCTGAAGAAATAGAACAAGCCGTTTCGCTTGCTCAAAAATACCCTGATATTGTGAAAATAATAGCAGTAGGTAATGAAGCGATGGTTCATTGGGCGACCACATATTTTGTGCGTCCTCATGTCATTTTAAAATGGGTTAACTATTTACAAGACTTAAAAAAGTCAGGAGACCTTTCAAAAGACCTTTGGATAACGAGTTCTGATAATTTTGCAGCTTGGGGAGGCGGGGATCCCGTTTATCATACAAAGGATTTAGAGAAGTTAGTTAACGCGGTAGATTATATTTCTATGCACACTTATGCTTTTCATGACACTCATTATAATCCAACCTTTTGGAATAATGATTCGATAAATCGCTCAACAGATTTAGAAACCATTAAAGCAGCAATGACGAGAGCAAAGAACTACGCCATTTCGCAATATCAAGGTGTAAAATCTTATGTAGAAAGCTTGGGAGTTAAAAAACCAATTCATATTGGTGAATCTGGTTGGGCAACAGTATCTAATGGATACTACGGGCCTGAGGGGTCCATAGCAACTGATGAATTTAAAGCTGCTTTGTACTACAAATACATGCGTGAATGGACAAATGAAGAAGAATTAGCGTGTTTTTATTTTGAGGCATTCAATGAAATATGGAAAGATTATCAAAATCCGGAAGGTTCAGAAAATCATTTTGGACTCATCACAAGAGACGGTCAAGCGAAATATGCGTTATGGGAATTGGTTGATCAAAATAAGTTTCAAGGACTAACAAGAAACGGTAATCCAATAACAAAAACCTACGATGGGAATCTTGAGAGACTTTTAAATGCTGTGTCTGTGCCAGAAATTCAAATTATCAATAATTAAGCTTATGAAAAAGAAAGCCTTTTGTGTTTTACTTTTTTTAGGAATGTCTCTTTTTGGTTCTACTCAGGAACCCATCTTAGACAAAGTTACTGTGAACAAAAGGCAAATATTAGTAAATAATAAACCTTATATCATCAAAGGAATTTGTTACCACCCCGTCCCAATAGGTAAAAGTGAACGGAGTTTTGAAAGTATCGACAAGGACCTTGCATTAATGACGGAAGCTGGAGTGAATACAATTAGAGTATACAGCCCTATTGATGATTTGAGGGTGTTGAATAAAATTGATGCTGCAGGATTAAAGGTAATTATTGGTTTTGGATATAGTGATCCCAATGACCATTACAATATTCGTTCAGGAAATTACTTAAAATACATAAACACGTATAAAAATCACAATGCCATTTTAATGTGGGAATTAGGAAACGAATACAATTACCATCCCGAATGGTTTAATGGAGATTTAAAAAACTGGTACCATGCGTTAAATAATGCCGCTAAAGCCATTCATGATAATGATTTAACGCATCCTGTAACAACTGCACATGGTGATTTGCCTAGTAATGAAGCCTTATCGCTCAGTGCTAATATTGATGTTTGGGGGATGAATGTGTATCGTATGACACGACCAGAATCAATTTATCCTGAATGGAAAATTATAAGTGACAAGCCAATGTATTTTTCTGAGGGAGGAGCTGACAGTTACATGGCGGTTTCTGCTTTTGGATATCAGCAAGGTGAAAATCAAAAAGCACAAGCAGATGCTGTAAAAACAATCGTTGAAAACACATTTAATAGTGATGGTATATGTGCCGGAATAACCGTTTTTTCATTTACTGATGGTTGGTGGAAAGCAGGAAAAGCAGATGTTCAAGATATTGGTGGATGGGCTCCGGAAGGAAGCGGCGTTCCATTTGATAGAATTCCAAACGAAGAATATTGGGGCATAGTAGATATTAACCGAAACAAAAAAGAGGTATTCGATGTGTTAAAAGACCTGTATTTAAAACAATGATTTAAATGAGAACAACAATTTTATTGACATCACTTTTTTTAATAACAGTTTTAATGAGTTGTAAGAGTCAAACAAATAAGTTAGAAGTTGAAGTTTACGAAACTTCTGCATCAGGACATAAATTAACAAAACTGAATTCTTTTCCTGAATTTAATAACCAAGAGAAATCGTCAGTGATTATTTTTCCAGAAAACACCTTTCAAACAATTTCAGGGTTTGGAGGATCATTCACGGAAGCATCAGCGTATTTATTAAATCAATTAAGCCCTGCTCAACGTTCTAAAATCCTTCGAGCTTATTTTGCAGAAGAAGGGGCTCAATTTTCTCTAACAAGAACCCACATGAGCTCTTGTGATTTTTCACTAAGTAATTATACTTATGCCCCTGTTGAAAGTGATTTAGAATTAGATCACTTTTCAATTCAAGCAGACCGAGATGACTTGATTCCAATGATTAAAGATGCCATGGCTATCTCTAAAGAGGGTTTTAATATCATTTCTTCGCCTTGGACTGCGCCACCTTGGATGAAAGATAACAATGCTTTTGTTGGTGGGAAATTATTGCCAGAGTATTACTCTACATTTGCCCTGTTTTTTTCGAAATATCTGAAGGCATACAAATTAGAGGGTATAGATATTTGGGGAGTTACGCCTGTAAACGAGCCGCATGGTAATGGAAATAATTGGGAAAGTATGCATTTCTCACCAGAGGAGGAGACCGACTTTGTTCTAAATCATCTAGGGCCTCAACTTGAAAAAAATGGATTTGACCATGTCAATATTCTAGGGTATGATCAAAATCGTGCAGGACTAAAAGAATGGGTAGATGTGATGTTTCAAAATGAAGAATCGTCACGTTATTTCGCCGGAACGGCCATTCATTGGTATGAAAGTACTTACGATTATTTCCCTCAGGATTTGCAATATGCTCATGATAAAGCACCTAATAAGTACTTAATTGAAACAGAGGGCTGTGTAGATTCGGAAATCCCTAAATGGCAAGATGATGATTGGTACTGGAGTAAAGAAGCAACAGACTGGGGGTGGGACTGGGCTACTGAAAAAGACAAACATCTTCACCCTAAATATGCACCTGTAAACAGGTATGCCAGAGACATCATTGGGTGTCTAAATAACTGGGTAGATGGTTGGGTAGATTGGAATATGGTTTTAGACACTCAGGGAGGACCAAACTGGTTTAAAAACTGGTGCGTTGCTCCTGTAATTGTAGATATAGAGAAAGACGAGGTTTATTTTACGCCTCTTTATTATACGTTAGCACATTTCAGTAAATACATTAGACCTCAAGCTGAAATCATAGAGGTTAAAAAATCGGACAAAGATTTAATGGTT
The DNA here is from genome assembly GCA_905479065.1 of uncultured Flavobacteriaceae bacterium. Taxonomy (GTDB): domain Bacteria; phylum Bacteroidota; class Bacteroidia; order Flavobacteriales; family Flavobacteriaceae; genus CAJQLB01. The sequence goes on from CAJQLB010000026.1 coordinate 18,874, forward strand.
ACTGCTGCTAAAAACCCCGACAATTCAATGGTTGTTATTGTTTTTAACGAGGGCGCAACACAAAAAAATATTGAATTGGAGCTTGATGGTAAATCTGTAGAAATTTCAGTAAGCGCGCAAGCAATTCAATCAATAGTAATAACGAACTAACGAACAAAAATTATGTCAGTATTAACTTCAAAAGTACCTATCGGTCAAAAAATCGCTTTTGGTTTTGGGATGTTTGCCAATCAAATGTTTCCAGCGATTTTAGGGATTTTTATGGTCGTTTTAGTCGAGGATTTAAATTTCTCAGGTTGGATGTGGTCATTAGTCTTTCTTTTTCCTAGAGTTTTTGATGCCATTACAGATCCAATTATGGGTTTTATTTCAGATAACACCAAATCTAAGTGGGGCCGTCGTCGCCAATATGTTCTTATTGGAGGTGTTCTTATGGGTATTGCCTATATTTTTATGTGGCAGCTGTATAAAGTGGATGGCGTTCAATATAATTTTTGGTATTTCTTCCTATGGTCTTTGGTGTTTTATTTGGGTCTTACAATTTTTAGTGTTCCCTACGTAGCAATGGGTTATGAGATGAGTGATGATTTTCATGAAAGAACTAACATCATGGCTATCGCGCAATGGATTGGTCAATGGGCTTGGGTTATCGCACCATTGTTTTGGATCATTATGTATGACGAAAATTGGTTCTCCTCTGCAGACGTTGCTGTTCGTGAATTAGCGATTTGGGTAGCAATACCTTGTGCTATTTGTGCAGCAGTACCCGCAATTTTCATTAAAAGCGAATCGACAGTTAATGAGGATTATGAACCTCTTAATTCAGCTAATATTGGTAATAGTTTAGTGAAAATATACGAAAGTTTTGTTGCAGCTTTTAAAATAAAAGAATTCAGAAAACTGTGTGGTGCCACATTTTTAATATTTAATGCTTTTAATACAGTCGCTGCCTTAACTTTTTTTGTGATTGTTTATAAGTTATTTGGTGGAGATGCAGGTGAAAGTGGTATTTGGGTATCTATGTTTGGTTGTTTGGGAGCTTTGGGAACCACATTCATTGTTATTCCAACGGTGGCATGGATGTCAAAAAAACTAGGAAAGAAAAAAGCGTTTATGTTAGCGCAATCAATTTCTTTAGTTGGATATATCATGCTTTATTTCTTATTCATACCAGGTAAACCATGGATGTATATCTTCGCTTTGCCTTTCTTTTCTTTCGGTATTGGAAGTTTATTTACCATAATGATGTCTATGACTGCTGATGTTATTGATATTGATGAAATGAACACAGGAAAACGCAGAGAAGGTATATTCGGTGCTATTTATTGGTGGATGGTAAAAGTAGGCTATGGTATTGCAGGAGCATTAAGTGGTGTTATTATTACTGTAGTTGGTTTTAATGCTGATCTTCCTGCAATGGATCAACAGTCTGCTGTTGACGGATTACATGCGTTCTTTTGTTTTTTTCCAATGGGAGGTACCATTCTAGCAATGCTAATTATGCGTAATTATGATATCACAGAGAAAAAAGCCAATGAAATTAGGATGGCACTCCAAAAACGAAAAAAAATTAAACTTTAAAAGAAATATATATAATGTCATTACGAGAAGAGAAATTATTATCAATAGCAAATGTTGATTTTGGTGATAAATCAACGAAGGGATTAAAAAAGACCTACAATACATTATTAAAGAATGGAATGCATGGTTTATGTTTTAGTCCTTACATGGATGGACAGGAACCTGGAGATGTTTTGTCTGAAGCTCAAATTAGAAGACGTATAGAAATTATTAAGCCATATACGAAGTGGATTCGTTCTTTTTCATGTACTGAAGGGAATGAGTTGATACCAATGATAGCTAAAGAATATGGTTTACAAACATTTGTAGGAGCATGGTTAGGTGATGACCCTGAAACTAACGAAAATGAGATGGCTGGATTAATTAAACTATCAAATGAAGGATATGTTGACTTGGCAGCTGTTGGGAATGAAGTCTTGTACCGCGGAGATTTAACAGAGGAAGAATTATTGAATTTTATTCGTAAAGCCAAAAAGGAAATTAAAGGGGTTCCTATTGGTTACGTAGATGCTTATTATGAATTTGCAGATAGGCCAGCGATTACTGATATCTGTGATGTTATTTATGCTAATTGTTATCCTTTTTGGGAAGGTTGTAGCCAAGAATATTCATTACTTTATATGAAAGACATGTATCACAGAGCCAAGCGAGCAGGTAATGGTAAAAGAGTAATTATCTCAGAAACTGGATGGCCAAATAAAGGATCGAGTTTGGAGGGTGCCTTTCCATCTGAGGAAAATGCACTTAAATATTTTATCAATGCTCAAAAGTGGTCTAAAGAAGAGCATATTGAAATGTTTTATTTTTCATCATTTGATGAAGCATGGAAGGTCGGTTCCGAGGGGGATGTTGGAGCTTATTGGGGTATTTGGGATAAAAATGAAAAACTTAAGTATTGAGAAATTTTTGATACATTACATGAAAATTGACTCTATGAAAGCTTACACTTCTTATTTATGTTTTTTGATAGTGTTTTTAATTACTTCTTGCGAGCAACCTGTACGAGATTTAAATCCTGAATCTTTGGAAGGTGGTTTTCAGTTATTGGACGCCAAGACTACAGGGATTGATTTTGATAATTCAATTAAGGAATCTACAATTTTCAATCACTTTTATTACAGTCAAATTTATGTTGGTTCAGGAGTGGCAATTGGTGATATTAACAATGATGGCTTATCAGATGTGTTTTTTGGAGGCAATCAGGTTAACGATGGTTTGTATTTAAATAAGGGAGATTTAAATTTTGAAGATATTTCACAACAATCTGGTATCGGAAATAATGAGGGTTGGACTTGGGGGGTCACGATGGCTGACGTAAATAGCGATGGATTTCTTGATATTTATGTATCCCGCAATGGGATGTCTTTTGACATGGCTGATCGACGTAATAAATTATATATAAATAACCAAGACTTAACCTTTACAGAATCAGCTATCGCTTACGGATTAGCTGATGCAGGTTTTTCTACTCAGGCAGTGTTTTTTGATATGGATAACGACGGTGATTTAGACATGTACCAGGTCAATCAATTACCCGATAAGAAATTATTATTGGTTAATAAAATTCCTAAAGAACAATTCAAATATTTGAGAGATAAACTATACAGAAACGATAATGGTAAATTCATTGATGTTACACGATCTTCAGGTATATCTAACAATGTTTCTTATGGCTTGAGCGTCAGTGCATCCGATTTCAATAATGATGGGTGGATGGATTTATATGTGGCCAATGATTATGCAGAACCCGATTTTATGTATTACAACAACGGGGATGGTACGTTTACCAATGTCATAAATGAGAATTTAAAGCATATTACTCAGTTGAGTATGGGGTCAGATACCGGTGATGTAAACAATGATGGCTTAGTAGATTTGATTACAACCGATATGACCCCAGAAGATCATTACAGATCTAAAACAAATATGGCTTCAATGAGTTCAGAAGCTTTTAAAGAATTAGTTGATTCAGGAGCTCACCGCCAATATATGGCAAATTCTCTCCAAATTAATACAGGAAAAGGAACCTTTTTTGATGTAGCTAATATGGCTGGTATTGCCAGTACTGACTGGAGTTGGGCAAGTTTACTTGTTGATTTAGACAACGATGGATATAAAGATATCGTGATATCAAATGGTATAAAAAAGGATGTTGATAATAATGATTTTAGAAATACTTTAATTGATCTTGATTCAGATACATCAGTTCAAGAATTGTTTGAGTTAAGTCAAAAAGCACCTTCAGTACCTATTTCAAATTATGCCTTTCGTAATAACGGGAATCTTGAATTTGAAAAAGTATCAAAACCATGGGGTTTTGATACGCCGAGTTTTTCTAGTGGTATGGCTTATGGAGATTTGGATAATGATGGAGATTTAGATTTAGTTTTGAACAACATGGAAGCGAAAGCTTTTGTTTATGAAAATAAAGCGACTGGTAATTTTTTAAAAATTAATTTGCAAGGTCCTGAAAACAATAAGTATGGCATTGGTGTAAAAGCAAAAATTTATTACGGTGACAATCTTCAAGTATCAGAACATATTTTAACAAAAGGATTCATTTCATCAGTAGAGCCAGGATTGTTTTTTGGTTTAGGTAAGGAGACAATGATTGATAGGGTTGAAGTATTTTGGCCCGAGGGGAAGCAAAACATCTTAACTAATGTTCAGGCAAATCAATTTCTTACAATTAAACATAAAGAAGCATCAGAGGTATTGACTAAAGAGAGTAGTGAATTACCTCTATTAAAACAAATTAACAATTCTGATTTAGACATCAACTATGTACATCAAGAAAATGATTTCGATGAATATAAAGATGAGATTTTATTACCACATAATATATCACAAAATGGGCCTTTTTCTACAATAGCTGATGTTAATGGAGATGGATTTGAAGACCTGTTCATTGGTGGTGCCTTGAATCAAGCAGGAGTGTTATATTTTCAAATGAGTGACGGAAAATTTCAGAAAGCTTATTCACAACCTTGGGAAAATGATAAAAAATCTGAAGATTTACAAGCACTATTTTTTGATGTAGATAATGATGGTGACATGGATTTATATGTGACTAGTGGTGGTACTGAAAATAAACGAGGAAGTTATTTACTGAAAGACCGCCTATACATCAACGACGGTGATGGTTCTTTTGTGAAAGACACTAAGGCGTTACCAAACATATATGAGAACACACAAGTTGTAAAAGCCTCTGACATTGATGATGATGGTGATTTAGATTTATTTGTGGGTGTACGTTCCGTGCCGGGCAAGTATGCCTATCCAGGAACTAGTTATTTATTAATAAATAACAAAGGAGTTTTTAATCAAGCTAATTATCGTATTGCTCCGGACCTTACTAATTTAGGGATGGTTACAGATGCCACTTTTACTGATATTGACAAGGATGGAGATGATGACTTATTGGTGGTGGGAGAGTGGATGACAGTGACATTACTGTTAAATAATGGCGGTATTTTTGAAAATAGATCTAAAGAATATGGGTTATCTGATACTCGAGGAATCTGGTGGTCTGTAACTGCCACTGATCTAGATAATGATGGTGATGACGATTATGTATTAGGAAACCTTGGTAGAAATAATAAATTTAAGGCATCCAAAGAGCATCCTTTTAAAGTGTACGTTAATGATTTCGATGAAAATGGAACAAATGATATTGTACTTTCTAAATTTTATAAAGATGATTATGTGCCGGTGCGGGGTAGAGAGTGTACAAGCCAACAGATGCCTTATGTTGCAGAAAAATTTGAAGATTTTCACAGTTTTGCTTCATCTACATTAATGGATATTTTACCACAGGATAAAGTTGAGAGTGCCGTAGTGTATGAGATTTCTAGTTTTGAAAGTATTATTTTGATTAACGACAAAGGGCAATTGAAAAGAAAAGTATTACCGAATCAATTACAAGTGTCACCAATTAAATCTATTTATATCGGTGACGTAAACGAAGATGGCTTTAAGGATATTTTCACGGTTGGCAATCATTATGGCGTGGAGGTTGAAACAGTGCGCTATGATGCAGGCGTTGGAGGGGTGTTGTTAGGAGATGGTAAAAATGGCTTTGAATATGTATCTCCTCTAGAAAGTGGTTTTTATGTTCCTTTAGATAGTCGTGAAATAAAATTACTTAATAGTGCAAGGGGACAAAATTTGTATTTGGTTTTAAATAATAATGATACACCGTTATTGTTTAAAAAAAATATGAAGTAGCCTAAATGTATAGTTGTATAGTTTATGAATATGACTTTTTTTTATGTTAAAACATTGGTTTTAAGATATATATTTCTTTTTGTAAAAAAAATAGTTTACGGACTATACTATAATGTATAGTTTTTGTATAGGTGTATTTAACATAGAAATCGGTTAAAATAATGCATCTTTGTATAATTCGAATATTTAATTAAACTAAAAAATATGAAAAAAATTACTTTATTAACCTTTCTATTCAGTGCCATGTTTGCTTTTTCTCAAACATACACCGCCACGGAAGATTTTACAGGTTTGACTACAGTTGAATTTCAAAATGACAATGGAAGTACAAACTCAACCGTTGAAAATGCATCCTTGTCAGGATCAAACGCTGTTGCTTCAGATGGAGATTACGGTCAAATTATCACACAAGCTGCGTCTCAACCGTGGCAAGCAGGTTACTTAGTATTGCAAGACAATTACATGGATTTGACAACAACTCGGACCATTGAAGTTGATGTTTATTCAGATACTGCGACGTTTATCCTAGCAAAGGCAGTTGGTGCTGTTGGTGGAGGTGCAGATGGAGCAACGGACGCCTCTCACCCAGGTAATGGTTGGGCGACGCTAGAATTTGATTTTGATGTGCCGAAAGATGGAGGTGCCGCATCTGCATCACAATTTGAGAAATTATTTTTCTTTCCGTTATGGAATGGTACAGGCTTTGATGGTTCAGAAAACAATAGTGCAGTTACAACAACGGCCTACGATAATGTTAAATATACTGCTGGTGATAGTACTGACACATGTAGTAATGGTATTTTAGATGGAGATGAAACAGATATCGATTGCGGTGGTTCGTGTGCAACCTGTCCTGATCCGGTTGTCATTGAATTGGATGGTTCTGAAGTCTGGGAGTCTTATATAAATGTTTTTGATTTAGCAGATGGTTACCAATTTGGCTTTGCTCCCTCAGGTCCAGAATCATTAAAAACAGAAGTAGTACCAGATGGCGTGAATTTCTTTCCAAATTTTGATGTTTGGGATGCAAATGATGCCACACCGGGTGATGGTGAGTTTGATTCTCAATGGAATTCAACATGGTTCAGTTCACCAGGAATACCTTCTAAAAAGGTTGAAGCTAATTTATATATAACTGATAATGCTTTAATAGGGAGTGATATAACTTTTAACGGAAAAATTCCGTCTAACTCACTTTTAGGTACTTACGAAGTAAGAGTCTTTATTAAAACACTTAATGGCGGTTTTGCTGATACTGGAGCATCTGATGTAAAGATATTGACTGCTTCTGAGACAGGAGATTTTTCTCTAAGTGTAACTAGAGAAGAATCTTTAGGAGCTACATTTATTCAGTATGGTTTTGCTGTATATGGTGAAATTGCAGATCCAAATACTGAATTTATTCTTGGAAATGTGAAGTTTTCTAGCGAAACTCTAGGTGTTGCGAATAATGAATTAAATGTATTTAAAATCTATCCAAATCCAACCTTAGGTGATTGGACAGTGAAAGCTCAAAATACGATTCAAGCGATTCAGGTATTTGATATTCTTGGAAAAGAAGTTTTTGCTTCTAGACCAAACAACACTGAAGCTATTATTAGTACAGATGCATTAAGAACAGGTGTTTATTTTGCGAAAGTAACATCGAATAATGTTGAAAAAACAGTTAAACTTATCAAGCAGTAAACTGCTGTAAGTTTTAAATTTTAAATTGGGTCATGTTGTTTGTTTTAGATGAATATGGCCCTTTTTTGTACTTATAATTTAAATATTGTTTTAAGAATAACTGAATTTTAATAAACCTAGTTATAACAAGAGTTATCATGAATATCCAGTCACTAAAAAAGAATCATTGTATTCTAATTTTATTGTTGTGCTTTTTTGCTCATTCAGGTGCACAAACAACATCTGTTGGAAGTGGTGGTTACACCAATAACTTTCCCGGGACCGATGTTGCAGGAAGAAATGGGTTTCCTTCAGGATCACCGCAATTAAGTGGAAATGCTATTGGCAAACCAGTTCCTACAAATGACTGGTGGTCAAGTCTTATTAAAGAAAACCATGCGAGTAATTTGTTTAATTATCCAATGACGATGAAAACAACCCCTGGGGGGTTGATTGTGACCTATATTCCATGGGGAGTTATCGGTGATTCTTCACCAATTCAAGTGGGACTTACTGGTCTTAATGCTGCCCAAGCAACAGCATCGGATTATTCAGATTGGACGGTTTCAATGAATTGGAATGATGGTTCTCATGACTTAACAGCCACGGCGGGAATCGGTATGCCTTTTGTTTACTTTGAAAAAGGCGCTGCCAATGAGGTAGCTATTACCATTAATTCGGGTACTGTCACCATTAATGACGAAATCATAATTATTGAGAATGCGAGTGCAAACGCAGATTTTATTGTTTATGCGCCCGTTGGAAGTTCTTGGTCTCAAAATGGGACAACCTTCACATCTTCTTTAAATGGTGAAAATTATTGGTCTATGGCCATGTTGCCATTAGACAATACAAGCGTTACCACATTAGCAAACGAATATCAAAAATATGCTTATGTATTTCCTTCCAATACCGAGGTGTCATGGGCATACAGTGAGAGCGATTCCAAGGTTCTTTCTACGTTTGTAGTTGACACTGACGTAAAAGATGGTTCTCAAACTAATACTGAGATGTTATTAGGTTTATTACCACATCAATGGGATAATCTTTCATCAGCATCTTCCACTCCAAATGAATATAGCTACAATGGTGTTCGTGGAGAAATAAAGACCCTTAAAGGGAACGCTTTTGAAGTAGAAAACACTTTCAAAGGTATTCTACCAACATTACCATATGTCGCAAATTACAGTGATGGTTTTTCACCCTCAGATTTAAACGAAAAAATTTCTTTAATAGAAAATGATGAGTTAGCATCATGGACTGATTCTTATAACGAAGGTCAGATGATGAATCGAATGATTCAGACAGCGAGAATTGCAGACCAAACAGGTGATTTAGAAGCGCGAGATAACATGGTCGCAACGATAAAAAATCGTCTTGAGGATTGGTTACATTACCAGTCGGGTGAAGTTGCTTTTTTATTTTATTACGATGCCACTTGGTCCTCTTTATTGGGATATCCGTCAGGTCATGGACAGGACAATAACATCAATGACCATCATTTTCATTGGGGTTATTTTATTCATGCTGCTGCATTTATGGAACAATTTGAGCCAGGATGGGTCGATGAGTGGGGAGCCATGATTAATTTATTAATTCGGGATGCTGCATCTTTTGATAGAAATGATGACCAATTTCCATTTTTAAGAAATTTTAGCCCTTATGCTGGCCATAGTTGGGCAAATGGTTTTGCAACATTTCCACAAGGAAATGATCAAGAATCTACATCCGAGAGCATGCAGTTTGCCTCCTCTTTAATACATTGGGGAGCTATTACAGAAAATACTACTATTAGAGATTTAGGCATTTATATCTACACGACAGAACAATCTGCCGTTGAAGAATACTGGTTCGATATCCAAGATCGTAATTTTCAGGCTTCAACTGCTCCCTTTTCACAAGAATATAGTGTTGTTTCGAGGGTTTGGGGGAATTCGTTTGATAATGGAACATTCTTTACATCTGATATTGCTGCATCATATGGAATAGAATTATATCCCATGCATGCTGGATCTTTATATCTTGGTCATCATCAAGATTATGCACAGTCCTTGTGGTCAGAGATGGCTTCAAATACTGGTATTTTATCCAATGAAGTTAATCCAAATTTGTGGCATGATACTTATTGGAAATATTTAGCACTTACTGATGCCCCAGCGGCTATAGAACTCTATAACTCTTTTCCAGACAGAAATTTAAAATTTGGTATTTCAGATGCGCAAACGTATCACTGGTTACATGCAATGAATGCGCTTGGTCCTGTTGATGCGTCTATTACTTCTAATTATCCAATTGCGGCGGCATTTAGTAATAATGGAGACATGACCTATGTGGCTCATAATTATTCAGATAATACAATTCAAGTGTCTTTTTCAGACAATTTTGTCTTAGAAGTTCCAGCAAATTCCATGGCAACTAGTAAGGATAGTGATGCTTCAGGTGTCATATCATCAGATTTTTATCAAGCATATCCCGATGGGAGTGTCAATTTAACTGTCATAACTGATGGGACTAATATTTCAAAGGTTCAATTTTTTGATGGAACTGAGTATCTTGGAGAAGATATCTCTGAGCCATATGAATTTCGCCCCCTAAACTTAGATTTGGGGACGCATGGTATGTATGCTAAAGTGTATCAAAATGATAGCTTTAACGTTACCAATATTATTGATATTCAAGTTGGAGAACAAGTTCCTTATTTAGGAATACCTTTCGATGTTCCAGGTATTGTTGAGGCGGGACTTTATGATAGTTATGAAGGAGGGATTGGACAAAACATCTCCTACTTAGACTTGAGTATTGGTAATGCAAGTGATTTTAGAATTACAGAAAATGTCGACGCAGGAACACATCCAATCGAAGGGGCTATTGTTGGGTACATAGCTGCAGGAGAATGGATAGAATATACCATAGATGTTGCAACGGCAGGAGTGTATGATTTATCGCTTCGATATGCCTCGGGAAATAGTAATGGAGGAGGTCCTTTTTATTTTGAGATAGATGGGAATAAAATTAGTCAAGATATTGTTGTTACCACTACTAGTGATTGGGATTCATGGTCTACAAAAACAGCTACAAATATCGAGCTAAACAAAGGATTACATGTACTAAGATTAGTGATAACGAATGGAGAGTTTAATATCGGGAAAATGACATTTTCTTACAATGCGCCACTTACTTACATGCCACCGTTTGCAGATGCTGGAGATAATGTTTCAGTAATTTTGCCGCAAACTACAGCTTCACTTGATGGTTCTCTAAGCACCGATGAAGACACGGCTGTATTAACATATTTTTGGGAACAACTGTATGGACCATCAACAGTTGTCTTTTCTGATAATTCAACTGCGATGCCTGAGATATCTAATTTAGAGGCAGGTGTTTATAAAATTAAATTAACGGTCTCAGATGACGCACATTCTTCATCAAGTGATATGTTGGTAATTGTGTCTGAAAATGGCAATACAAATCCATCAATCTCAATAACCTCACCATCGGATAATAGTAACTTTGATCAAGGTACAAGTATTTCCATTGAAGCAGTTGCGAGTGATATTGATGGTACGATTAGTAAAGTTGAGTTTTATGACGGAACAACATTAATTGGAGAGGATGTTAGTGCACCCTTCAGCTTCTCATGGACAGACGCTACAATTGGATTACACGATTTAACTGCAAAAGCTATTGATAATGAAGGCGGTGAGAGCACATCCTCTGCCATAAATATCACGGTGAATGAGTTGTTTTCATGTATCGAGACAGGTACAGCAGCACAACAAGGTTCTTTCTCTGTTGGGTATAAAAGCACTTTTGAAACGGTTGGTACCGATGTAACTATTACTTTTGAGTTATTGGATACAGACAAGTTTGGAGTAGTAGCGTATTTGTGGCAAGAATCTCCATTTTCAGAAGCACCAATGGATCAAGTTTCAGGTAATATTTTTTCTAAAACACTGGGAGGTCAAACACCTGGAGCTACCATTAGTTATGCATGTAAATTTGCATTTTCTGGAGGTTTAGCAGTCACACAGTATGTCAGCTATGTCGTGGGTTCAGATTGCAGTGGTAGTTCAGATTCTGAAGCGCCAACTAGTTTTACGGCGAATATTGGTGCTATTTTAGCAAGTTCTGTTGAATTACTGTTGGAGGCTACTGATGATTCTGGCACCATCGTTTATGACATAAGTTATGACAATGGTTCCGAAACTGTAACAGGCTCTTCAGGTAATGAAACTTCAATTTCAATCACAGCTTTAGCTCCAGAAACAAATTATACGTTTGAGGTGACTGCATTAGATTTGGCAGGAAACATCAATTCAGAAAGTCCAATTACGTTAAATGCAACGACTGGAGTTGACGCAAGTACAAGTTGCTCTGGCTCAGCATCTGAGGCACAACAAGGGTCTTTTGATGTTGGATATAATTATGATTTTCAAACATCTGGCAATGCCATAACATTCACTTTTGAATTACTTGATGACAAAGATGGTGTCGTAGCGTATTTGTGGGAAGAAAGTCCCTTTACAGAAACACCCATGGATAATGTGACTGGTAAAACGTTTTCAAAAACATTAAGTGGTTTCACTCCGGGCGAGCTAGTGAGTTTTGGCTGTAAATTTGCTTTTGCTGGTGGCTTAGCAGTCACAAAATATTTCACGTATGAAGTGGGAGATAATTGTTCTTTAGGAGTGGTTGATTTTGAATTAGAAAATGAATTTAAAGTTCATCCTAATCCTTCAATAGATATTTGGAATATTACGGGAACGACCATTCCAATAAAACAAATTATTGTTTATGACTTAATCGGTAAAGAGGTTTTTACTTCACAACCTAATGAATTGCATACTGTTATAAATGGTCAAAATTTCAGTTCAGGAATTTACTTTGCTAATTTGGTGACTTCTCAAGGTCGCTTGGTGGTTAAGTTAATTAAGGATTAATACGGTCGGTTAAATGTTAACAAAAGAGTGTGCTGTGATGACAGTACACTCTTTTTTGTTTACTTTTGTTTTATGGTCACACTTCGACATCTTGCTGAACAACTCAATGTATCTGTATCTACCGTTTCTAAAGCGCTAAGCAATAGTGAGGAAATTAGTAAGGATACCATTGAACGTGTTAAAGCACTTGCAGATGAGCTTAATTACCAACCAAATCGCGTTGCATTAAGTTTGAAAAATAATGAAACTAGAACGATTGGTGTTATTGTTCCAAACATATTGAATCGATTTTTTGCAAAATCGTTGTTCGGTATTGAGCAAGCCGCTGCAGAAATGGGGTATAGCATCATTACTTGTATGTCAAATGAGCTATTTGATAAAGAATGTGATAGTATTTCACTTTTATCAAATGGCAGTGTAGATGGTTTTATTGTGGCTGTGTCTGAAGAAACCCTTGTCAATAAGAAAAGCCAGCATCTTCAGCAACTCATTGATAAAAAGATTCCTTTGGTGATGTTTGATCGAAATTTGAATGATATTACCTGTGATAAGGTAGTTATTGATGATTACAAAACTACCTTTGATTTAGCAAATATGTTTATTAATCAAGGAAGAGAATGTATTGCTTTTATGAGTACTATTGATGATTTGAATGTTGGAATATTAAGAAGTACAGGGTACGAGCAAGCTATTTCGGCACATGGTCAACAAACTCCTATTAAATTGTCAATCAAAAAGGGTCTTGATTATCAAGAACAAATTAAAGAGTTTCTTCAAGAATACCCAAAAATTGATGTTATTATAGCGGCTGATAATATTTCAGGGACTACTGCGGTCAATGTAGCATCAAGCTTAAATTATAAAATACCAAAAAATCTCAGCATTATTGGGTTTGCAGATGAGGTTGTTTCTAATCTTTCTGTCCCTAAATTATCCTACATTAATCAAAATGCAGTGAATATTGGAAGCAGTGCTTTAAGGTTAATTGTTGAAAAATTGAAAAATAAACATCTTGAAAAACCGCACTTAAAAATAAAGATTCCGGTTGATATTGTTCATAAAGGAACAACTTAAATAACATCATTCTTTGTAAATACTTAAACTAGCCTTGTAACCAGTTCGAATAAGCCATTTGTTTGAGGCGAGTAGAGAACCTTCTTCATCGTATACTTTTAGTTGCGCTGTGTTAGGACTTGAGGCGCCTTCATTGAGTGCAATAAAATTGAGAGAATTGTAGCCAGGTACTAAATCAACATCAATGACAAAATAATCACCTTTTAAAATGATGTTTGGATGAATGATGACCTTGTTTAGCATGAGCTTTATCCTGTCACCATCAACATATTCATGATCTCTGCACTTGATTATAATGAATTTTGAAGTTGTACTTAAGCTACCTAAGTTAAAGTCTTTATTAAATTTAGACAAGTCTTTCTGATCTTCGCCAAATTTCTGTGTGATTGTCCACGTGGGCTGTACTAAGTCACTTTTTTGAACCATGCGGACTCCTGATTTCTTTTTAAATACATCACGAATTTGTGTGAAATTAATCATTGGACGTATGTTCTTATTTGTAAGCCCTTTTATCGGTGATAATGTTAATTGTGCATCAGCAGGTGCTTCAGCGGTTTTGTCAATAGCTTCAATTCTTAGACCACCCTTACTAACGTCATTTTGAGCCCACAAGGAGTGCGTGTTGAGAGACAATATAAATAAAACACTTATGATGATAAATCTCATGGACGCATTAACTCTTATGTTGATGTCAAATATAAGCCTTTGGACCTTTGTGAAAAATCATTCGTTAACTATTAACGAAATTTTGTCTAAAATTTAATTTTATTTAACAAATTACTTTGATAGGCTACCTAAAGTTTTGATTTTAATAATGTTAAAATCTAACTCTTAGACACAATAAAAACTCATATCTTTATCGTGTTGATGAAAGCATTGTTAGATACTAAATTAGCAGACTTACAGAGCCAATTGGATGGTCAATTATACTTTGATTCTATTGTTAAAGCACTTTATGCCACCGATGCCTCTGTTTACAGAGAATTACCTACTGCTGTAGCCTTTCCCAAAAACAAGAAAGACATCCAATCACTAATAAAATTTGTTAGTGAGAATGGACTTTCTATCATTCCAAGAGCAGCAGGAACATCTCTTGCTGGTCAATGTGTTGGAGATGGAATCGTTGTTGATACCAAATATTTTAATCAGATTTTAGAAATCAATGCTCAGGAACAGTGGGTCAGGGTGCAACCGGGTGTTGTTCGAGATGAATTAAATCTTCTTTTAAAGTCCTATGGATTATTTTTTGGACCAAATACATCCACTGCGAATAGGTGTATGATGGGCGGTATGGTGGGCAATAATTCCTCAGGCTCAACATCGATTGAGTATGGCACAACACGTGATCATGTCATAGAAATGACCGTCATTTTAAGCGACGGAAGTGAGGTGGTTTTTAATGCGAAATCTTCTAATGATTTTCAAGAAAAGCATTGTGACACATCCTTAGAAGGTAAGTTATATCAACATATTCAAAGCGAATTATCGAACCCATCAGTAACGAGAGAAATTGATATCAATTTCCCTAAAAAAACAGTTACAAGAAGAAATACAGGTTATGCGATTGATGCGTTGTTAAATTCAAAGCTTTTTTCTGATAGCTCACAAGATTTTAATTTCTCTAAATTATTAACCGGTTCAGAAGGAACTTTGGCTTTTACGACTGAAATTAAACTAAATCTAGTACCATTGCCAAAGCCACATTTAGTTCTAATCGCAGCACATTTTCATTCAATAAATGAAAGTCTTCAAGCAGCGGTTCTTGCAATGAAAGACAGTCCATCAGCATGTGAGTTAATGGATAAAACGATCTTGGATTGCACAAAGGAGAATATTGAGCAACAATCCAATCGATTTTTTATTAAAGAGAATCCCGAGGCTATTTTAATTGTTGAAGTTAGGGCAAATTCCATTGAGGAAGCAGACATTTTTGCTGATAGAATAATAAACAAATTTAAGAAAGCCAAGTTGGGTTATGAGTATCCAAAAATCACAGGTAAAAAGACCGAACGTGTCTGGAATCTGCGCAAAGCTGGTCTTGGATTATTGGCTAATATTCCCGGAGATAAAAAAGCAGTGGCATGTATAGAAGACACTGCTGTCTCCATTGAAGATTTACCGGAGTACATTACAGCTTTTACATCTTTATTGTCAACATATGGTCAAAAAGCCGTGTACTATGCACATGCAGGTGCAGGAGAGATTCATTTAAGACCCATTCTTGATTTAAAAAAATCAGAGGATGTAAAACTTTTTAGAGAGATAAGTAGGGCCTCTGCTAAATTGGTTAAGCAATATCGCGGCTCTTTAAGTGGTGAACATGGTGATGGCAGAGTACGAGCCGAGTTTATTCCAATAGTTGTTGGGAACAAGAATTATGAATTATTTCACAGGATTAAAAAGATTTGGGATCCAAAAAATATTTTTAATCCAGGTAAAATTGTGAATGCAAAACAGATGGATGAAAATTTGAGATACACGCCAGATGTTGAGACGCCTGAAGTCCATACAATGTTTAATTTTGAGGAAACCGGTGGTATTCTCAGGACTGTTGAAAAATGTAATGGCTCCGGTGATTGTAGAAAATTAAACTTTTCTGGTGGCACCATGTGTCCTAGTTATAGAGCGACACTTGACGAAAAGGATAGTACCAGAGGTAGAGCAAATGTTTTACGTGACTTTTTAACCCAAAATACGAAAGCCAACCCATTTAATCATCCAGAAATTAAAGAAGCTATGGAGTTGTGTATTTCTTGTAAAGGCTGTAAGTCTGAATGTCCTTCGAATATAGATATGGCAACATTAAAAGCGGAATTTCAATTTCAATTTTATAAAAGTAATCGAAGACCCTTAAGAGATAGACTTATCGCAAGCAATGCACGCATAAATAGTGTTGTTTCAAAAATTCCACAGTTATACAATTTCTTTGCGCGTCAAAATTGGTTCAAAAAAGTTACAGGAATTTCAAAGAATCGTTCACTTCCAGAATTGCAAAAGCAAACTTTATACAAATGGTTTATAAATTATGAACAGCCCAAACATAACAGGAAAGTTTATTTGTTTTGCGATGAATACACAAATTATTACGATGTCCATATTGGTCAAAAAGCTGTACTGCTTTTAAATAATTTGGGATTTGAGGTTTTGGTGGTTCAACACAATGAAAGTGGCAGAGCCTACATATCAAAAGGATTTCTAAATAACGCTCGGGTACTAGCAAACGCAAATGTAGAACTATTTAATTCTTTGATAACAAAAGATGTCCCGTTAATTGGTATTGAGCCTTCAGCAATTTTAAGTTTCAGAGATGAATATCCTAATTTGGTAGATAAATCTTTAAAGTCAAACGCACTAGAATTAAGTAAGCATGTTTTTTTAATAGAAGAGTTTTTATACCATGAAATAACAGCAAATAACATTAAATTAGACGCTTTTAATACTGAGTCAAAGTCTTTGTTGCTTCATGGACACTGCCATCAAAAGGCATTATCATCAACTGATTTCACAAAAAAAATATTAGATTTCCCACAAAATTATAAAGTGACGGAAATACAGTCTGGTTGTTGCGGAATGGCGGGTTCGTTTGGTTATGAAGTAGAGCATTACCAGTTGAGTCAAAAAATTGCAAATCAAGTATTATTTCCCGAGTTAAAAAAAGCATCTTCAGAAATTATTGTTGTTGCAAATGGAACGAGTTGTAGACATCAAATTTATGATGGTACAGGTAAGTTAGCTAAACATCCAATTGAAGTTTTGTTTGATGCCTTAAAATGAAGTTTACTCTTTTAAACTTAATCGTAGGGCTTTTTTAAAAGATAAAATTGATAGTTCAACATCCTTTTTTGTAGTTGTCCAAGCACAAATACTAACACGAATGACTCGTTTGTTATTCCAAAGTGATTCACCCACCCAACACGTTCTTTCCTCTTGAATTATCGAAAGAACCCTACTTGTAAGGTCATCATCATTGCACGTCACTAACACTTGATTAAAATGCACTTCATTTATGACTTCAAAACCTTCAATTTCATTGAAGGCATTTGAAAATTGTAGCGCTCTGTCGTGAAATAAATTAATAAGATCATTAATGCCAGTTTTTCCTAAATATTTGAGTGTTGCCCACAATTCAAAAATTCGTGCTCGACGTGACATTTCGGGCGTAAAATACATACCATCTCTAGCAGAACTTTTTATGATATAACCGGCGTCCATATGTAATGATGCAGCTAATGCTTCTTGGTCATTACATAGAATGATCCCACTATCATATGGTGTGTTTAGTGTTTTATGTGCATCGACAGCAAATGAATGTGCCATATTCATGCCATCTGTGAGATACTTGAACTTTTTCGTTGCTGCTGCCCAAAGCCCAAATGCACCATCAATATGCACCCATGCATTAACCTTACGTGCTTTTTCACAAATTAATTTGAAAGGATCAAATGCACCGCTGTTTACGTTTCCGGCCTGTAAAATTACGATTGTGCTGTTATCGAGACTCGGTAATAAATCTGGACGTATACGACCTTGATTATCAACATCTACCCATTCAATTTGATTTATGCCTAAACCTAGTAACGAAATAGTTTTGATAACAGTGGAATGCGCCTGCTTACTTGTTACAATTCGTATTGTTGGCGCATTTGACAATCCTTGTTTATTAATGTCCCATCCTTGGCGCTCAAGAAGTCTATAACGTGCAGCAGCTAAGCCACAAAAATTAGCCATTGATGTTCCACTTACAAATCCTGCAACTGTAGTTTTGGGGAGATGAAATATATCTTTTAACCAGGTTTCCACGATTGTTTCTAATCTTGAAGCTATTGGAGACATCGCATGTAAAGCAGAATTTTGATCCCAATAGGTTGTGAGATGTTTGGTCGCCATACCAACTGGCAATGAGGCGCCGGTAACAAACCCAAAGTAGCGACCATTTAGTGTATTTATTGTTCCCTGCGATCCCACTGTACTGAGTAATTCAATTATATCTTTTCCGTCATTTGAATCAATAGGCATGTGCTCATCAAAGACATCAAGATTTTCAATAGCCGAAATTAGTGGATAGACAACGCGCTCTTTTGCTGAATCTAAATAGGTTTGTACATGATTATGAGCATGTTGGAAAAATTCTTTATTGTTTAGTTCTTTAAACAGCTTTTGTTGAAATGACTCTGTATTCATCAGTTAGATATTAATAAGTACTCATTATAAATTTATTAAATTCACGACTGGCAGGATTGCATCCAATTAAAACAGTGATATGAGATTGTATGTTTTCGTGAAAAAAATTAATTGAAAATAATACATATTAAAATATTATTTATAAAATTTTCGATTTTTGTTGTAACATCTTTCTGTAAGATACGTCAGATACTGTAAACACAGATTGTTCACATGAGAGAAGATAGGCAACTTATCGTCATAACACATTTAAGTCAGTTAATAACACTTTTAGTGAGTGGTGGGAGCTTGATAATACCATTGATTATATGGTTTACAAATAAGGGAAAAGTCCATGATATGGATAGACATGGGAAAAACATTGTCAATTTTCAATTAAGCTTAATTGTTTATTCTGTTGTGTGCATACCCTTAATATTATTTTTAGGTATTGGATTAATAGGTTTAATAGCGTTAGGATTGGTGTCTATTGTGTTACCAATTATGAATGCCTTAAAGGCAAGTAATGGAGAGATTCCTGTATATCCACTGACAATCACATTTTTAAAGTAGGTGGGAAAACTAGTATGACACATAAATATGAAATCATGACATAAACGTGAGTTGGATGCATAAATTTCAGTTATTTTAAAATTATCTCATTGTTAAGTTAGTTAGTTAGTTAGTTAGTTGAGATAATAAAAAAGCTCACCGTAAGGTGAGCTTTTCTTTTCTGTGATAATATCATTAACTATTTAACATCACTGGCATAACAAGCATCGTCACTTTTTCCCCCTCGTCTAATCCATCAATGGGTGTTAAAATACCTGCACGATTTGGTAAGCTCATCTCAAGTTGAACGTCATTCGCATTTAAATTATTTAACATTTCAGTTAAAAAACGAGAATTAAAACCAATTTGCATGTCATCGCCTTGGTAATCGCAAGTCAAACGTTCTTCTGCCTTGTTACTGTAATCAATATCTTCAGCTGATATGTTTAATTCAGCACCCGCAATTTTTAATCGTATTTGGTGTGTTGTTTTATTTGAAAAAATAGAGACACGCTTAACCGAATTTAAAAATTGATTTCTGCTAATACTCAACTTATTTGGGTTTTCTTTAGGAATAACCGCTTCGTAATTTGGATATTTACCATCAATAAGTCTACAAATAAGAACAGAATTTTCAAAAGTAAATTTAGCATTAGAGTCATTATATTCAACCTTAACATCTTCTTCAGATCCTAATAAAATTCCTTTTAAAAGATTTAATGGCTTTTTAGGCATGATAAATTCTGCAGTTTCACTTGCTGCCACATCACTACGTGTGTATTTTACTAACTTGTGAGCATCAGTTGCAACAAAGGTTAGATTGTCAGTTGAAAATTGAAAAAAAACACCACTCATAACTGGACGAAGATCATCATTTCCAGCAGCAAAAATGGTTTTACTTATTGCAGTTGCCAAAACATCACCGCTGATCGTGGTTCTGCTCGGATTGTCCAGCTCTAATGCTTTTGGAAACTCATCTCCATTGGCATAAGCGAGTGCATATTTACCATGATTGGAACTTATTTCAATGGTGTTATTGTCCTCTACGATAAACGTTAAAGGTTGTTCAGGAAATGTTTTTAAAATATCTAAAAGCAATTTAGCTGGAATAGCAATATTTCCAGAACTATCACTTTCAACATCTAAGGTAGATGACATCGTTGTTTCTAAATCACTGGCAGATACAGTCAAAGTTGTATCCTGTAAGTTAAAAAGAAAATTATCCAAGATAGGCAAGGTGTTCGAGTTATTAATAACACCACCCAACACTTGTAATTGCTTAAGCAAATAGGTACTAGATACTATAAATTTCATTGGTATCGCTTTGGTTTATAATCAGTGTACAATTAATACAAATATATCTCTTACTAGTTAATAAAGGAAACAAACTTATTAACAAAAATTGAGATTAAATTTATCTAGGTTACAGCGAATTGTATGTGTTATTTTAAACAAGGACATTGTCAAATATTATTAAAATTAGTCATTGATGAAATTAACAGAAACGGTATCTCTCATGTTCAAACCCATTAATGTTGTAGCACTTCCAACCGTTGAACTGTTGCTCTTGTAGACAGCGATTTCAAGATAATTGGATGAATTAAAAACTACCAATCCTTTGCCTTCGTCAAATCGCTTATCTTCTGGTGAATTAAAGTCAACCACATCGCTGTATTTTGAAAAGACTGTTTTAAATTTATAATGTCTTGCAGAAATTTCAAATTCGCGACCTTTTTGTATGGCTTCAAAAAAACTCTGTTTAATGTTTGTGACGACGTTACCGTAATTGTCAATGTAGATCACATTTCCTATTATTTGGTTTTTATCATCATTTACAAAAGGGAGAATGTTTTTTATTGGTTTAATATCAGTAATTAATTTACCAATAATTTCGAGGGTACCACCTCTTGCAATGTGACATGCAACTTTTACAAATACATCTAAAACAGGAAAACTTGTAGGGAGTTTGTCATGAATATTTATTTCTACAATTTTTTCAGGAGCAATTTCTGAGCAAACCATACTCATAATACCATTATTTGCACAAATAAAATAGTGGTCATCCAATTTAATCGCTATGTGCTTGTTTTCTTTATTTATTTCAGAGTCAATACCTATGATATGTATGGTTCCTTTTGGAAAACTACTGTATGCGTTTTGAATAATATAAGCAGCC
This sequence comes from uncultured Flavobacteriaceae bacterium, assembly GCA_905479065.1. GTDB lineage: Bacteria > Bacteroidota > Bacteroidia > Flavobacteriales > Flavobacteriaceae > CAJQLB01. Next base: position 40,249 of record CAJQLB010000026.1, read on the forward strand.
TCAGGAATATTGAATGGAGAAACAGAATGTGAGATATCAACGATTTTGACTTCAGGCATTTCACTATAAATAGCTCCTTTTATAGCACCGGCGAAATGGTCTTTTTCTCCAAAATCAGTGGTTAATGTAATTATTGGCATGACAAAAATATTGATATCTTTTTTTAACCGTATTGATGGTAATTTTTGTACTTTTATACCATACAAAACTAAGGAATACAAAAAGATTTTCCACATAAAATATTTAAGTATTTGAATGAATTAATTATCGAGCTTGAAGAGATAAGCCCAAAGGAATTTTTCGGTGCGCAAAATGCGAATATTGAATTATTAAAAAAGTACTTTCCAAAATTAAAAATTGTCGCAAGAGGGAATAAATTAAAAGTTTTTGGTGATGAAGAACTTTTAGAAGAATTTGATCGAAGACTGACAATGCTTATGACGCATTTCGGTAAATACAATAAGTTGGATGAAAATGTTATCGAGCGTGTTTTGACTAGCCAAAGTAGTGATGATTATCAAACATCCGAATTGAGTGGTCAAGTCTTAGTGCATGGTGTTGGAGGGAAATTAATAAAGGCTCAGACTGCCAATCAACGTAAATTGGTAGAGAGTATGCGTAAAAATGACATGGTGTTTGCAATAGGGCCAGCTGGAACAGGTAAAACTTACACGGGTGTTGCACTGGCTGTCATGGCCTTGAAAAATAAAGAAGTAAAGCGAATTATATTGACACGTCCAGCTGTTGAGGCAGGAGAGAATTTAGGCTTTCTACCTGGTGATTTGAAAGAGAAATTAGATCCCTACATGCAACCTTTATATGATGCTTTAAGGGATATGATTCCACATGAGAAGTTGGAAGGATACATTGAAAAGGGAGTGATACAAATAGCACCACTAGCTTTTATGAGAGGACGAACTTTAGACAACGCATTTGTGATTCTTGATGAGGGACAAAACACAACACATGCCCAGATGAAAATGTTTTTGACAAGAATGGGTAAAAATGCAAAATTTTTATTAACCGGAGATCCTGGTCAAATTGATTTACCACGTCGCACAATTTCAGGGTTAAAAGAAGCCTTGTTAATATTAAAAGATGTTCAAGGTGTTGGTATCATATTTCTTGACGACAAAGATGTTATTCGTCATAAATTAGTTAAAAAGGTCATTGCTGCCTACAAAAATATTGAAAATAGAGATTAGCCCATAGATGAGTCAAACAATTACGAGTACAAATTTTAGATTTCCAAATCTTAGAGGAGTTTACAAAGGGAAAGTTCGAGAAGTTTATAATATTCAGGACGAATTGTTAGTAATGATTGCTACAGACCGTCTCAGTGCTTTTGATGTCGTTATGCCTAAAGGAATCCCTTTTAAAGGGCAGATATTGAATCAGATTGCTACTAATATGATGAAAGCGACTGAAGATTTGGTGCCTAATTGGTTAGTGGCATCACCAGATCCAAATGTTGCTATCGGACACTTATGTGAACCATTCAAAGTCGAAATGGTTATCAGGGGATATTTGTCTGGACACGCAGCTCGAGAGTATAAATCAGGAAAACGCGAATTATGTGGCGTTAATATGCCTGAGGGGATGAAAGAAAACGATGCATTTCCAAATCCAATTATAACTCCTGCAACCAAAGCAGAAATGGGTGCTCACGATGAAGATATATCACGTGAGAATATTTTAAATAAAGCGATTGTTTCAGAGAAAGATTATACAATATTAGAAGATTATACACGGAAATTGTTTCAAAGGGGGTCTGATATTGCACAATCACGAGGCCTAATTTTGGTTGATACAAAATATGAATTTGGAAAAACTAAAGAAGGAAAAATTGTTTTGATTGATGAGATTCATACACCAGACTCTTCTCGTTATTTTTATTTAGAAGGATATCAAGAAAGACAGGACAATGGAGAGGTTCAAAAGCAGTTATCAAAAGAGTTTGTGAGACAGTGGTTAATTACTAACAACTTTCAAGGTTTAAAAGGACAAGTTGTTCCAATAATGACTGACGGGTATATAGAAACTGTTTCAAATCGTTACATTGAATTATACGAAAACATACTTGGGGAATCATTCATCAAAGCTGATGTTTCCAATATCGACAAGCGTATTGAAGCAAATGTTTTAAATTACTTTTCTAAATAACCGATATCCTTTGAGACTTAAAAATGACCTTCCTTTCATTTTATAATTAAGATACGTGGATTGATGGGATAAAGCCATTCAACGCCACGTTCAGTGATAATCGCATCATCCTCGAGGGGTACTCTTAATTTTTTACCATCCCATTCAGGAATTTTAGTATATGCAAATAACTCGATTGAAATGAGGTTGGTTGGTTTTAGCACATAATTTAATCGTATCGGATTAAAAAAAGCGATGGATGGCCCGATGCCATGTCCCCAATTTCCTACAGAATGACAACCAATAATTACGTCTGTTTTATCTAAGTCAGTTGAGGCATTAAATGCTTTCATTTTATTAAACCCTGCCTTCGTGAGAGCTTCATATATAGAAGTTTCAGCTTCTTGGGCTGTAACACCGGATTTAATAGAGTTTTTTATTATGGTCCTTACTTTGACACCTTTATTAAATGCATTTTGAATACTTTCGGGAACACGAGTTTCGTGTTCTTTGAGGACATAAGCCATACGCTTCATGTCTGTGTACATATTCATAAGGCCAACACCCCAATCAATCATTAGGAGGTCACCACGTTGAATAATTCTGTCAGAGGAAGTTGCTTCAACACCATTTGGTCCAGTAATATATACTGAGGGCATACCAAAAGACGACTCTAAGTTGTATTTAAATTGCTGCTCTTTCATCCACCAAGCTACATCTTCCAGAGTGGTAATTCCTGGTGTAATAATCTCATTTGAAAAAGCGCGTTCAGCAATTGTGTAGGATAAGTCTCCCGCTTCTCCATAGATAGCTATTTCACTAGCAACACGACGGGACCTAAAATCAGAAACTAATTTTTCAGCAGATACAAATCTTTTTTTTAACTCTGGCCCAAGTAATTCAACTAATTCTATATACGCAGTGTGCGTTAGACCATCTGCTCCTCCAAAGTTCTTAGACATATTTAAACCAATTGATTTTGGATTTCGAGTTTGAACAAACTCCAGAAGTTCTGCAGATGATCCAAAATAATCAAAAGCATTACTTTTTTCTAGTAAATAGCCGCCAATACCTAGGACAGCTCTTTCTATCCGATCACCACCGTTATCAGTAAAAATATAATAGCCAGTTGAGCTCACATAACCTTCTCCCATATCTGAATATAGTGGATCAAAATTACCTTCTCGATTCGTTATAATCCACATGTCAATGTTGTTTTCACGCATGACCTCAGGTAAAACCAAATCAAATTTATCATTCCTGACCTGATTCATTTTACGCCAACGTCTCATGGATTCTTGTCCAAAAGTATTCAAGCCAAAACATAAAAGGAGAAGTGAGACAACAGTTTTAAATCGTAAATTCATAAGTGATGCAATAAAAATTAGTGCATTAAAATTAGTTTATAAAATGTTATGAATCAAAATCAAAATGTCAAAGTCAAAAGAAATTATCAACATTTTAAAATGTTTCATTCTTCTTTATTACTTTTAGTACTTTATTAAAAGATCTTATCTATGGATATACTCAACGAATTAACAGCGGCATTTTCAAGTGCAGTTTGGGGATTACCGTTATTAATTTTGCTTGTAGGTGGAGGACTTTACTTGCTAATTCAATCAAGATTTATTCCTTTTTTATTAATTATTCATGCTATCAAGGTGTTAAGAGGAAAGTATGATGATGAAAGCGATCCGGGTCATATAACTCACTTTCAAGCTCTAACTACAGCATTGTCTTCTACCATAGGTATGGGAAACATCGCTGGAGTTGCCGTAGCTATATCGATTGGTGGTCCAGGAGCAGTATTTTGGATGTGGATAAGCGCAGTTATAGGTATGTCTACGAAGTTTTTTACTTCCACACTTTCAATAATGTACAGAGGTAAAGATAGTGCAGGAGAGGTACAAGGAGGTCCTATGTACATCATAATGGAAGGATTGGGGACTGCTTGGAAGCCTCTCGCTGTCATGTTTAGTGTTTGTTGTATGATTGGAGCTTTACCAGTTTTTAATGTGAATCAACTAACTCAAGCAGTAAATGATATTTTATTGGTACCAAATAATATTGCTGTTGGTTTTAAATCAAATTTAATTATAGGAATTATTTTAGCTGTTATCACAGGAGTAGTAATTTTAGGAGGATTACAAAGAATTAGTAAAACAGCTTCCAAAATGGTGCCGGCGATGGTGTTGTTGTATTTTGTAGCGGTCCTGATCATCTTATGTGTTAATATGGAGGTTGTGCCTGATTATTTAACATTGATAATTACAGATGCTTTTGCAGCAGATTATTACCCAAAAGAAGATACCTTTTTGGGAGGTGTCGTTGGTGCACTTATATTACATGGTATTAAACGTGGAGCATTTTCAAATGAGGCTGGTTTGGGTACAGCACCTTTAGCTCATGGCGCTGCAAAGACGGATGAGCCCGTTCGTGAAGGTCTCGTAGCGATGTTAGGACCCGCCATAGACACATTGATTGTGTGTACGTTAACTGCTTTAGCAATTTTAGTGACAGGTGTATGGGAAACGACTGCTGATAATGGTGTGAGTTTAACGGCCTCCGCTTTTGGAGCTGCTATGCCAGGTTTTGGAAAATATTTACTTCTTGTATGCATTGCTGTTTTTAGTATTTCTTCGTTATTTTCATACTCATATTATGGAACAAAATGTATGTCTTTTTTAATTGGAGCAAATAAAAAACATTATTACAATTATTTTTATATTATCAGCATTCTCCTAGGCGCAACGACCTCATTAAGTGCCATGATAAATTTGATTGATGGAGTATTCGCGTTAATGGCGATACCCACTATGCTATCTACGATTATTTTAGCACCTAAAGTCATTCAGGAGCTAATTGCCTACAAGAAACGATTAAAAAAACCTGAAATATGACAAGTCAAGAGAAGGCAAAAGCTTATTGGAAAAAAAACATACAGTATGTTTTGATACTACTATTAGTTTGGTTTTTTGTGTCTTATGGAGCAGGGATTATTTTTAAAGACTTTTTAAATTCTTTTAAAATTGGAGGTTTCAAACTTGGGTTTTGGTTTGCACAACAAGGATCAATCTATGTTTTTGTGATTTTGATTTTTGTCTACATATTGTTGATGAATCGTTTAGATAAAAAGTATGGATTTGACGAATAGATACCTCATGTTTGAAACCTTAGATGTTCAATATTGGACCTATATTTTAGTTGGTCTGACATTTGCACTATACATTGGAATTGCTATTTGGTCAAGAGCTAGTTCGACAAAAGAATTTTATGTTGCCGGTGGTGGAGTGTCTCCTTGGGCAAATGGTATGGCCACAGCCGCAGACTGGATGAGTGCTGCTTCTTTTATTGGGATGGCTGGTATAATTTCGTTTTCAGGTTATGATGGTGCTGTTTACTTGATGGGATGGACAGGAGGCTATGTTCTTTTAGCACTGCTTTTGGCTCCATATTTAAGAAAATTTGGAAAGTTTACAGTCGCAGATTTTATTGGAGACCGTTATTATTCTAACACAGCCAGGATTGTAGCTGTATTTTGTGCTTTGCTAGTATCATTTACTTATGTTGCAGGACAGATGAGGGGTGTTGGTATCGTGTTCTCACGTTTTTTAGAAGTTGATATTAATACAGGAGTTATTATCGGCATGCTTATTGTCCTTTTTTATGCGGTTTTAGGGGGTATGAAAGGAATTACGTATACACAAGTAGCTCAATATTGTGTTCTCATTTTTGCTTTTATGGTACCAGCTATTTTTATTTCAATTCAAATGACGGGTAACCCGGTACCTCAACTCGGATTTGGAAGTGAATTAATTGATCAGCCTGGAACATTTTTATTGGATAAACTTGACGGGTTGAGTACTGATTTGGGATTTCATAAATATACAGAAGGTTCAAAATCATTAATTGATGTTTTCGCTATCACCTTGGCTTTGATGGTCGGAACAGCAGGTTTACCTCACGTGATCGTTCGTTTTTTCACAGTAAAACGAGTCAAAGATGCGCGAAAATCTGCAGGTATTGCACTGTTATTAATAGCTGTTTTATATACCACTGCACCTGCAGTAGCTGTATTTGCACGCACAAATTTGATTGAAACTGTGTCGAATCAACCGTATACAACAGTCCCTAATTGGTTTAAAAAATGGGAATCAACTGGTTTAATCACGTTTCAAGACAAAAATAATGATGGTTTAATACAATATAATGCCAATGAAATTGAAAATGAATTGGTAGTTGATAGAGATATTATGGTTTTGGCGAATCCTGAAATTGCTGAGTTACCAAATTGGGTTATCGCTTTAGTTGCAGCGGGTGGTTTAGCTGCAGCACTATCGACTGCAGCAGGTTTATTACTAGTTATTTCGTCATCAGTTTCACATGATTTGATAAAAAATGTATACTATCCAAATATTTCTGAAAAATTAGAGTTAATTATTGCGCGGATATCTGCTATCGGAGCTGTATGCGTTGCAGGATATTTTGGAATTAACCCACCCGACTTTGTGGCTGCGGTGGTAGCATTAGCGTTTGGTCTTGCAGCTGCCTCATTTTTTCCCGCCATCGTGCTAGGAATCTTTTACAAACGTATGAATAAAGAGGGAGCTGTGACAGGCATGCTCGTAGGTATTGTGTTAATGCTTTTTTATATCATGAAATTTAAGTTTGGTTTGATAGGTGGCGTGATCCCTGATAAATCACAATGGTGGTTTGGTATCTCTCCGGAAGGATTTGGTGCCGTGGCTATGTGTGTTAATTTTATTGTATCTATTGTTGTAATGAAATTTACCAAAGCACCACCTTTAGATGTTCAAGAAATTGTTGAAAATATAAGAATTCCTTTAGGAGCAAGTAAACCATCAAATCATTAATGTTATATTTTATTGTACAAACGTCATGAGTAACTATCATATTAAGCATCTTGAAGAATATTTTCAAGTTTACAGAAAGTCAATCGAGAATCCAGAAAGTTTTTGGGAAGAAATAGCAGAAGAGCATTTTATTTGGCGAAAAAAATGGAACAAGGTATTGGCATGGGATTTTTCTCAACCAAAAGTAACCTGGTTTGAAGGGGCACAATTAAATATTACCGAAAATTGTATTGACAGACATTTAGCGACTCGTGGCAATAAAACAGCGATCTTATTTGAGCCTAATAATCCAAATGAGCCTGCTGAGCACATCTCTTACAAACAATTGTATGATCGTGTCAATAAATTTGCGAATGTTTTAAAAGATGAGGGAATAAATAAAGGTGACCGCGTCTGTATATACCTACCTATGATTCCTGAACTCGCCATTGCCGTGTTGGCATGTGCGAGGATAGGAGCCATACATTCCGTCGTTTTTGCTGGTTTCTCATCTAATGCCCTAGCCACACGGATAAACGATTCTGATTGTAAAATGGTGATTACTAGTGATGGATCATTCCGAGGAGCAAAAATCATTGATTTAAAGAGTATTGTTGATGAGGCATTGGAAAGTTGTGACGGGGTTTCAACGGTCCTGGTTGTGAAAAGAACACAATGTGAAATACAATTAAAAGAAGCTCGTGATAAATGGTTACAGCCATTATTAGATATGGCCTCACCAGAGCGGATAGCAGAGGTCATGGATGCAGAAGACCCTTTATTTATTTTATATACATCAGGGTCAACAGGGATGCCAAAAGGTATGGTGCATACTGCAGCAGGCTATATGGTCTACACCGCATATTCTTTTAAAAATGCCTTTCAATATAGAGAAGATGATATTTATTGGTGTACAGCAGACATTGGATGGATAACTGGGCACAGTTATATCGTTTACGGTCCTTTGGCAAATGGTGCTACGACCGTAATGTTTGAAGGTGTGCCAAGTTATCCTGATTTTGGACGTTTTTGGCAAATTGTTCAAAAACACAAAGTTAACCAGTTTTATACTGCACCTACAGCAATACGAGCACTGGCGAAGCAAGGATTAGACATGGTGGAAAAATATGATTTGTCATCAATAAAGGTTTTAGGATCTGTTGGTGAGCCTATTAATGAAGAGGCTTGGCATTGGTATAATGATAATATTGGAAAGAAAAATGCTCCAATCATTGATTCTTGGTGGCAAACTGAGACAGGAGGCATCATGATATCGCCAATACCCTATGTAACACCGACAAAGCCAACTTATGCGACACTGCCATTCCCTGGTATTCAACCGTGTCTTATGGATGAAGATAACAATGAATTAATTGGAAACCGGGTAAATGGTCGTTTGTGTATTAAATTTCCTTGGCCGAGTATGGCAAGAACTATTTGGGGAAATCATCAGCGCTACAAAGAAACATATTTTTCATCTTTTCAAGATATGTATTTCACTGGAGACGGTGCTTTAAGAGATGAAGTCGGATATTACAGGATCACAGGACGTGTTGATGACGTTATCATCGTATCGGGTCATAACTTGGGTACTGCACCAATTGAAGATGCAGTTAATGAACATCCTGCAGTTGCTGAGTCTGCTATAGTTGGTTTTCCTCATGATGTAAAAGGAAATGCCTTGTATGGTTATGTAATTTTAAAAGATTCGGGTGAATCAAGAAATCAAATTAATCTACGAAAAGAAATAAATCAAATCATTACTGAACACATTGGACCTATTGCGAAACTGGATAAAATACAATTTACAGAAGGACTTCCTAAAACACGTTCTGGTAAAATAATGCGACGTATTTTACGTAAAATAGCACATAAAAAAACTACCGACCTTGGTGATACAAGTACGTTGTTAAATCCAGAAATTGTTGAGAGTATTATCAAAGGATCTGTTGATTTTTGAATCTAAATGGCCTTGATATGTGTTTAAAAATAAATTATTTGATTTTTATATTTTATCAGTAGAAAATGTAATTGTATGAAAAAAATTATAATAGTGCTTAGTGTTACATTGTTCACATCTTTCTCATATGCTCAAGATTCCTATAAATCAAGCACAGGATATGTCTATAAAGTTGGTGATATAATTCAATTAGGTGAGCCGATTGGTTATCATAATGGACTCAGAAAAAGTACATTTACAATTAAATGGAAAAGTGTTTTTTCTGACCAAAACAAAATTATTAGAGATATGAATTTAGTAAATATGAGGGCTAATATTTTAAAAATTGATACTAAAAATGAGGTTAAATTATATTTTGAAATTAATAATATCAAGTATTATTTATTGATTGAAAAAGCACTACGATTGGGTGAGTTGAAGTTCTCTGAAAGTCGTTAAATCTTTGGCATTTGTGTACTATTAATTTAATTCAGAGTGTTTATGAGTGTTGATGTGTGAATATTTATATCAGATTGAGATGAATTTAAAGCAGAGTAACAATAATTATTATTGAAAAATGAAATATTTAATAAATAAATATTTGATGCTATTAGGAATTGTATTGGTGTCTTGTAGTGGCAAAGATGACTCTCAAGACACATCAAATGACTGCTATGAAGCGATTTACGTAAATGAGATTTTACAAAGTGACGAAGAAGTTGTTTGTGGAGCCTGTCAAAATAAAAACTTTATAAACACTCCGAGTGATC
>CAJQLB010000027.1 GCA_905479065.1 uncultured Flavobacteriaceae bacterium
CATGATGCCTTGATTAAAGACGGAAAGGTTCAAATGTTTTATGTTTATGAGCGTGTAAAACAAGAAAACGAGGAGTAAAAAACTTATCCATTGATAAGAAAAAATATATTCTTCTCAGCAGAAAAAAGGATATGTATTTGAATTGGATGATTCCTTTAAATTATGAATTAGACACGAACAAAGACACATCCTTTTTTGTTTTTCTATATTGCTTTCCTTTTCTGAAATAACACCTTTCCACTTTAAAAAACAAGTTTATAACGTTTAGGAGGAGATTTAACAACAGCTGTACCGATGTATCTCACAACGACTCTTTACGTGCATGAGGGCAATAACATTGTAAAAAAAGTGCTGACATAATTCACAAAAATTTTATCAATAAAGATATTTATAATAAGACTTATAATTTAATAGACGTTTAATAGTTTGTCATACCAAAGGGCAAGAAAATCTATTTACTGTTAAAATTTTTCGAATGAATTACATTGTTATTAATTATTAAGACAACATTGAAGTGCAATCTTTTGATCAAACTGCGCTGTAATATTTGAGACATAATGGACCCATTTAGAATCTGTCAAAAAAAATTATCACACGATAGTAATGAAAACAATAATAGTTATTACTAAATTATAAAGGCTTTTAAAAAGCCTCTAAATATTCAAAATAAAGCTCCTAAATGTCAAATTTGTCATTCGTCTCTGCTTTTTTTTCACTTAACCCATGTTTTAATGTAATTTGTCGAAAAAAAATTCATTAAACAAGACCATCTTTTAATTTCGAATAAAAAGTGATTATTAGCCTTATATGGCGCAATTTTAATCGTTAAACTGTAGTGAAAATATCCCATCTTCATTTTACTACAGAACAAGTTTTAACAGAAGATGTGTGTTATGAAGAAACTACAAATCATTTTTTTGTGTGTGTTTTTTGGATTTTTATCTCCAATGACACATCTTGTGAATGCTCTTACAGAATTTCACCTCTACACAAAATTAAATCAATCTGAACCTTTTAAAGATACTAGTGACGGCAATAGAGATCCTAGCGATGCATTTATCATAACAATCAAAACAGATAACCCTGGATCGTCTGGCGATGACGAATTTACGCTGCCTTGGACCGGCACATATGATGTTGATTGGGGGGACGGGATTTCCGATACCGGCTTAGTGGATACACAGACTCATACCTATGCATCTGCTGGTACTTATGATGTAGCGGTTACTGCTACAACTGGTAGGATATCTTTTAGCAATATTGATGATAAAGACAAGCTATTAGATATTCAACAGTGGGGTACTTGTGCTTGGACGGAAATGAATACTGCTTTCTACGGGTGTAACTCTTTAACTGTTGTGAGTGCTTCCGATACTCCAAATTTAAGTAGTGTTTCTAGTTTATATTTTGCTTTTTCAGAATGTAGCTCACTTACGTCAATGGATGTTTCAAACTGGGATGTAAGTAATGTTTCAACAATGGAATTTGCTTTTAGAAATTCACCTATTACAACTCTTGATGTTTCTAACTGGAATACTCAAAGTTTGACAAATGCTGCGTACATTTTTCAAAATGCTATATTCAGTCCAGATGTTTCAAACTGGAATATGAGTAACGTTACTACTATTCTAGGTATGTTGAGAAATACAAATTTATTTGATAGGTCACTAGCAAATTGGGATATATCAAATATTACTAATATGTCTGGTTTACTAGTATTAGCTCCAGGTTTATCAACTGCCAACTATGATGCCACGTTAATTTCATGGGCTGCACAGACGCCACAATCAAACATTATTATAGATTTTGGTAACTCGCAATATTCTTGTGATGCAGAAGCTGCGCGAGACATACTAATTAACACCTACGGGTGGACCATTAATGATGGGGGTAATGAATCGCCAAATATTCTCACCTATGATGGTAATAATAATGATTCAGGTAACACACCAATTGATGTTAATGATTACAGGTGTACTGACATTGCAACTATCCTCGGAAACACAGGGAACTTAAGTAAACCTTGCTTTATCTTTAATGGATGGAATACCTCTGCTGACGGTTCTGGAATAACCTATTTAGAAGGAGATGGATTTAACATTTCTAGTCCGACTACCTTATATGCACAATGGATATACGATTCTAGTTGTGAGAGCGTCATGGTGACACAATATTATAATAATAATATTCACGATAAATGGATTGAAATTAAAAATATTAGTAATACCATTATTCCTGAAAACTCTCTTTACATAGTTACTTTGCGTAACAAGGATGCTGATGATCCAGAATATGCAAATCCAACTTTGGAAAGTAGTCCTTCTTTTAATAGTTTTACCTTAATCACAAAAAGTCTTGCTGTAGGGGAGGTCCTCAGGTATGGTGATCCAGAAGCAACACTCCCCGCCTATGCTTGTCCAGGCGAAATAGGTTATGATGAGTTACCAACTTATAAATTACACACGAACGCCTTTAATGGAGATGACCTTGTTTTAATCAGTGGGACTAACAACAGTACCACTTGGGAAAATCGTATAGATGTTATCGGAAATGGCACCCGTTGGGGAACTAGAACCGTTTTCATTAGGAATGATTGTACAGAAAATGGACCTTCTAAAACATTTAATCTTGATGATTGGACAGAATTAACCAACGATGATCTTCCTAATACCGTAATTGGTTCAAATTTTTATTTAGGCGAACATTTCAGTGGGGGCACAAATTTTGTTGGAGATGGTGGGGATGGGATATATAATGGTTGGACCAATGGATTGCCAGAAAGATCAAGGAGTGTCACAGTGACCGCCGATTACGATACGGGTTTAAAAGGTAGTTTTGAAGCTTGTTCGCTAGAAACCACTGGGACTGTTAATATCAACGTTAGAGCTGATGATTATATAACTATTGTCAATGACCTTACTGTTAACGCGAGAGGTGTTCTCAACATAGATCATGAAGGCTCTTTAATAATGTTTAATGATTTAGGAACTATTACTAATGACGGAGACATTAATGTATATAGAAGCACCTCAACCATGGAACAGTACGACTATCATTATTGGTCCTCGCCAATTGATTACTCAACTAACACCACACCCGTGGCTTCTGTCCTTACAGACTTCTTTGCTTCTCGTATTTACAAATACAATACTATTGATTTTAACGATTTGGATAATGATAATTTTGATGATGAACAAAATGATTGGGTCAACTATTCTAGCGACATGAAAAGTGGAATAGGATACGCAGCCATGACCTCAAGCCCTGGTGAAAGAAATACCATTTTTAGTGGTATAGTAAATAATGGTGTTATTTCAGTAAACGTGGCATTAAGTAATGATGAAAATGGTGATGAAGACGGTGATGAAGATGATTGGAATCTGCTTGGCAATCCATACCCCTCTGCGATTTCTGCAGATGAATTTATCACACAAAACAGCACTATCAATGGTACCCTGTATTTTTGGACGCATGTAGACGATATTTCAATAGACAATCCGGGCCCTGACACCTATAACTATAGCACCGATGATTATGCCATGTATAATTTCACTGGCGGGATAGGAACAGGTGAGGCGTCTGAATCTGGCAGTGCTGTGCCTACAGGTATTATTGAAACTGGTTTAGGATTTTTTGTAGATGCTGTAGATGCTATCAGTCCAGGTTCTACTGTAGAGTTTAATAATAGCATGAGAAGTAAATCTTATGCAAACAACAACTCCTTTAGCGCTTCTTCAACAAATGAGATTATTGAAAAGGATCGCTTTTGGTTAAACCTAACGAATCCTAACGGTGCTTTTAGTCAAATCCTTATCGGATTTTTTGAAAATGCAACTCTTGAAAAAGACAGACTCTATGATGGTGTTCGTTTAAAAGGGAGTAATTATATTGACTTTTACTCACTTGACAATACCTCCTATGAATATGGAATTCAAGGTAGACCTGCCTTTGATGAGAATGAATCTATTGTACTAGGATACCAATCAAATATCTTAGGAAATCTATCTATTGATTTGGGAGACAGAGAAGGTGTCTTATCAGAAACTCCTATTTATATCACCGATCATTATTTATCCATTACTCATGATTTAACCATCGCTCCTTACAGCTTTAATACAGAGGTTGGTACTTTTAATGACCGTTTTGAAATTGCTTTTAATGAAGAATCACTAAGCACTAATGACATTCAAGTAGACTCTAAGACGCTGCAAATTACTGAACTGCAAAATGGACAGGTACAAATTAAAGTGCCTAGTCAATTTGAAATGGCATCCATACAAATCATGGATATCTCAGGAAAAGTAATTTATAACTTCTCAACACAAGGATACTCTCAAACATTCTCGCTAAATAATCTTAGTAAAACCGCTTACTTGGTAACTGTAGAACTTAACAATGGACAAACCATTACCAAAAAAGCCATAAAAAGAAAATAGAATGTCTTCAGTGTTTTTATTGTACTAATTCGTTCACCCTCTGATAAACCAAATGAGATTCCCATCCTCTGTAAAGCAAGTAATCTGCTAATTTCTTTCTCTTTTTTAGTTTATTAGACTCTTTGATAAATGATAATCTTGATTCAGACAGGTCATTAAACACCTCTAAGTAGTCTAATTCATTTATTTGACTGATTGCTTGATTTATATTAAATATACCTATTTCTTTTTTCTTTAATTCAAGAGTTAATCGCCTTCGTCCCCATTTTTTTATTCTGAATTTTCCTCTTACATAAGCTTTTGCAAAACGCTCCTCATTGAGGAAATTATGATCCAATAAAGCTACTATAATTTGATCAATCGCTTCAGGAATCATTCGCATACTTACCAATTTACGTCTAACTTCTTGATGACACCGCTCTTGATAAGAACAATAATTTTGAAGCTTCGAAAGAGCTTCCTCTAAAGTGTAGGTTTTATAAGGAATCATATATGCAATTTAGTAACATTTTATTTAGGCTTGTTTTTTTAACTTCAAAATCTCTTGAAATTTATTATCAAATAAGGATTCTCTCAAACATTCTCGCTAAATAATCTTAGCAAAACCGCTTACTTAATAACTGTAAAACTTAACAATGGGCAAACCAACACCAAAAAAGCCATAAAAAGAAAATAGCATTCACCCTGAAGAAGCTGTCTGAGCTGTTATAGACTATATTTTACTGATACAATAAAATTTGTTCCTGCCGAGGTGATTCCTGACGAGTAAGTTCGATAGCGTTGATTTGTGATATTCTCTAATGTTGCAACCAAAGATAATTCTTTACTCAATTGATACTGTGATCTAAAATTTAGTGTGTACCATGAAGGAGAATAAGGATCTCCATTCTTGTCTTTAGCGTATAAATAAGCCTTATCTCTCTCTGAAAGCGCTAATTGATTATTAGACAACGCTCCGTTATAATTTATAAAGACATCACATTTAAACTTTTCATTTTCCCACAAGAGATGCGTTGTTCCAAAGTTTGGTGCTACATGTCTCACTGGGACCTCAATACCATTGGCATCTTGTTCTGTCCCATTAACAATACTGTATTGTGATTTAAACGTCAGACTTTTAGAAAACTGTATTGACAACCCTGCTTCAAAACCATAAATCCAGGCCTTTGATGCATTTTGAATAGCTTGAACATTACTTATTTCACCATCATACAAAATTTCTGACACCCCACCAATGGTGAAATCTCTTCTTACCAGCGCGTTATCTAAAAACGTATAATAGCTAGCGACATCAAGCG
This sequence comes from uncultured Flavobacteriaceae bacterium, assembly GCA_905479065.1. Taxonomy (GTDB): domain Bacteria; phylum Bacteroidota; class Bacteroidia; order Flavobacteriales; family Flavobacteriaceae; genus CAJQLB01. The sequence goes on from CAJQLB010000027.1 coordinate 5,735, forward strand.
ATACACTCTGACCTAAATTTAAAGATAATCCCAATTCTGCTCCATAGGCGTATTCTGGCTTTAAACTTGCATTTGGAACAACCACCGAACCAGGCTCAGAATCAAAAATTTTACCAACATCGTCAATATTAGGTGCTCTAAATGCTGATGATAAATTAAATTTCCAATGAGTAATTTTATTAGGCAACCAGCTAACACCTAAAGTACCTGTAAAAGCTCCTGTGCTGACATCAGCATTGGTAAATGGCAGGTTATAAAACACATTATTATCAGTCAAATCTGCCTTAATTTGAATATGATTGTAACGTATTCCCGATTGAAATGTAAATTCTTTATTTGGTTTGTATTTATAACTTAAGTAAGCAGCCGCTGAAGACCATGTTGACCCATCTGGATAGCGCGATGCAATGCGATTGGACTCACTTGAGACAATATTAGTTTCTAATCCTTTTGAATGTACTTTATTGTATAAATACTCAAGCCCATAAAAAAGCTTGGATTTGTCAGTGATTGATTTTTCAAAATCAACATTTAATGTCATCATATCGACAAGTTCCTCTCGCTTTCTTCTCAATAGAGAGTTAAAATTTCTATCAATGCGACTTTCTTGAAAACTTTGATAGGCAGCACCAACTTTTATTTTATCGTGTAAGGTTGAGTTACTGCTTAGTTTCGTAAACTGTAAGTTTGCCAAAAACCACTTCTGAGGACCGTAATTCCACTCTGCAGACTTTAAATTATTAGTATCATAGAGAATTAATCTGTCATATCTTGGGTAGTCAGAAGTTTCTGAATAATGCAAGCCAAAATCAAAACTTACGTTATCCTTTGCTTGATAATGAATTTTTTCAAGAATATTAATCTGATTATATCCCGTAAACTTTTGAACTCTCGCATCAGAATTTTCTCTTATCACGTCAATCCCGCTACTCGTATCAACATACTCGCGTCTCAAATAATCATCTGGACCATATTTTCCCATTTTTAAATCATCAAAATTTGTATAACTAATACTTGTAAAGGATGCCCATTTTTTCCATCCTAAATTTAAATCAAAATGACCTGATTTCTCACGACTTGCCGAAGCATACCTCATTGTGCTATTAATTTTTAACTCCAATGAATCACTAAAAGAACGTAAGGGCTTTTTTGTGTAAAAATTCATGACACCACCAATAGCATCACTTCCGTATATAACTGACCCAGCACCCAAAATAATCTCCGTATTTTGAATTGAAAAAGGATCAATAGCAATCACATTTTGCACATTCCCTCCTCTAAAAATAGCATTGTTCATACGAACACCATCAATGGACAGCAGCAATCGATTGGTTGAAAACCCTCTAATCATTGGACTCCCCCCTCCTAATTGACTTTTTTGAACAAATACCTGACCACTTGATTCTAAAAGGTCTGCACTTGTTTGAGGATTCATTAACACAATGTCATCCTCTTTAATGCTAATAATTTTTTGAGGAACTTCTCTTTTACTCTGCTCAAATTTCGAAGCAGAAATCACTATTTCATCTAAATATTGTGGTTGACGTTGAAGGTATAAAACATTTTTAATATCGTTTTTAATGACACTTATTTTAAAGTAGAATACATGCTGAAAAATAACCTTATCAAATTCTTTAAAGTTATTTAATGATAATTTTCCCTCTAAATCTGTCATTAAACTAACCGTTCCAGAGCTGTTAGAAGCAATCGCTCCAACAACTGGCTCTTGTGTTTCCTTATCTAAGACCACCAGGTTTTGAGCCAAAATATTTGACGTAAAACAAAAGATAAAAACGGACAGAACAAATTTCATTATTTAGCTAAAAACTTGATTTAAAACAAGCATTGATTTTGGTTGATAAAATCCAGGCAAATGTAGTTTAAAATAGAGTATTATCATATTTAAAAATTCTTGTTTGTGCCTTGGTTTGAGCATGACTGATTTATTGACATCAAATTTTATACCTAACAAGATTTTAAAATCAATTAAATTTTCACCATCAACACAATACTTACCAATTTTTTGGTTATAAAATTTCCCATCCTCAAGATTAAAATAAGATGATTTAATTTGACTAATATCAGGGTAGAAACCAAGATACTTCGTGAGTTCAATTAAAAATATGTAATGATAATTTGTATCTAATTTATGTTCATTAAACCATATGAATGCAGCCTCTAAAAAATTAAACAATGGTGCGTTTTCCTCTTCCTCTCTCAAAACAATACTTAAGACCTCAGCTAAAAACATAGCCATAGTGCTTTTTATGATATTTGTATGAATGGACTCAAACTTATTATGAATTTTGACATCTTTTAAAAAATGAAGCGAACGATTTTGCTTATGTTCAGCTTCAATATGAACCATTGTTAAAGGTTGAAAATAAGCTGGTTTAAACTTTCCTTTTCGGCTTTTAAGAGCATTCTTTATAAGGTAACTTTTTATTCCAAATTTTGCCGTATAACACTTTACAATTAAATCGCTCTCCTTATAGCGCAATTTTGACACCACTAGAGCTTTCGTAGATACCTGCATTAGCGAATAACCATTAATTTTAAAACTTTTGTTTCAAATGTATCTAGGTCTGATAACATGATTAGATATACTCCAGAAGCTACTTGATTGTTTCCAAGATTTTTTCCATTCCAATAAGCAGTTCCCCCATCAATTTCTAAATTATACCCTCTGTATCTCAAATTAGTTCTTGATTCGGCTTCAGCAACTAAATTTCCTTCAATATCAGTAATTTTAATATTTACATTATCACTAATATCCTTAATTTTTATTTTATCATTCAAGGTGTCAAATTGGGGCCTAACTGGATTTGGATAAACAAATGCGGCCGCCAATTCATCCTGAGTCTCTGACCCTCCGGCGTTGAAAGAAACCAATCCTCTGTCAGATCCAAAATAAATCACTCCACTATTTCCATCAAGAGCGATTTCGTTGATATTATTTGATGGCAAAGGCGAATTGTTTTTTGTGAAATGAAATATAGTTTCTTGTCCATTTGACGAAAAATAAAAAACTCCAGCACCAATGGTAGCAACCCATTTGTTATTTGATCCGTCTACTAAAATATCAGAGATAAATTGTTGTTCTAAAAGTTCTTTAGGGATTCCATCTTCCAAAATAATAATAGCACTTGTGCTCACTGTTTCCTCTTCAAAGAAATTTGAAGTGTTGTACAAAACACGCAATCCTTTAAGTGTTCCAATCCATAATTGATTTTGCTTGTCTATCGCTAATGACCTGATATAAGTTGAAGGTAAGTTACTAGATTCTTGTTCAAAAATATTTTTTAAAGAAGCGCTTCCTCCATTCTCGTTAAATCCTATGAGTCCTAGATTATAACCACCTATCCATTTTGTATTATTAGCATCAATAACCACATCACTATAGCCAAATTCTGTAGTTAAAGGGTTTGGTAATAACTCGGAAAAACTATATTTCACCCATTGTCCAGACGCAGGGTCATAAGATTTTAGTGGCCGCTCAACTCGTCCTGTTAGGGTCCATAATTTGCCTTCTCGATCAAAATTAGAACCCGTTAGACGAATACTATTGACATTTGGTGCCCCAGGCACTATCAAAGACTCTAAGCCACTATTTGATTGATTGAATAAATTTATGATTTCATTATTATCAATCTCTAAAAGGCCATCTCCAAAAGAACTAATAAACACTTGCTCAGGAGAAAATGGATTAATGGATATCTTATTTAAACTTCGTGCGTTATATTGTAAACTATCATATGGAATATTAAACCATTCATCTTTAAGATGACTAACTCCATATCTTTTATTTTCAGGAAAATACGTTAATGAATAACTGCCGTATGTGCACCAAACATTACCATAGCCTGCCGACACTGAAAATATATTATTTCTTAATGGTCCATCTGGATGAATCTCAGTAAATACATTTTGGCCATTAGAAGCAGACGTCTTTAATAATCCAAAATCTGTAGTCCCAAGATAAATTCCCTCCATGGTAGTAATAGCAGTTGTAAGAAGGGTATGATACTCTTCATTTAAGCTTAAGGTGTTTTCAGAATTAAAATTCTCGTCATAAATAAAAACACTGTCTGAAAGTACGATAACTAAATTATCATTCGAAATTTTGACATCCACAGGCAATGAAGGATAGGAAAACAACTCTGTAATTGAAGTTTCTAATACTTCATAAATTATATTATTATTTCGAACGGTGAATACTTTCCCTTGTAATTCGGTTATATAATTATAAGTGCCATCAACTAATTGATTCCATTCTTGATAATTAATTAGGTTTCCACTTTCGAGTAACCCCTTCTTAATACCATTAGAGTCGCCACAGGCAGCATAAATATAATCACCAGATATAGCGGTTTCATTTACAATTATTTGAGAACCTGCACTGCCAATAAAATAAGTATCCCCAAATTCCAGACGCTCTAAATTATAAACTGAAATACCATAATCGGTAGCTATATAAATAACATTATTATTCTCATTAAAATGATTGATTGACTTACTATTTGGTGGTATTGTTACTTTTTGAAGAATATCTACCACTGAAATTACACTCTGATCTGTCTCATTAAAAATTTCGATTAAACCGTTATCATATCCTATCACTAGTAATCCATACGCCTCGCTAAAATGTATGGTTGATATCAATTCGCCCGATAAACCGTCAACAGTAGTAATTGTTTCCAATTCATTTGTTTGAAAATCATAGATAAAAACAGCATTCTCTGAGGCTGCAAAAACCCTATCATTCCCTTGTACAATATCTTTGATATTGAGATACGAAAAATGTCCTTCCCAAAGTGTCGAGTAATCTTGAGCATGTATGGTTAAGACAAAAAAACTGCATAAAATAAAAAGATATGTATTTCTCATTTTCTAATTTCGTTCAAATATATTTATTAGTAACGATTTACAAAATAAAATAATATATGACCCTACAAAAAAAGCTCTCATATAAATGAAAGCTTTTTGTTGTTTTTTCAACTATTTATTAGACAATTCCTTGAGCTAACATCGCGTCTGCAACTTTTACAAATCCTGCAATATTTGCACCCTTTATATAATCAACTGAGCCATCTTCATTTTGACCATAGGCAACACAAGAAGCGTGTATCTCTTTCATGATTTGTTTTAATTTTTGATCAACTTCTTCCCTTGTCCAACTCAAACGCAAAGAATTTTGACTCATCTCTAGTCCTGATGTTGCCACACCTCCCGCGTTTGATGCTTTACCTGGTGCGAATAGTATTTTAGCTTTTTGAAATTCGTGAATTGCTTCAGGAGTTGATGGCATATTAGCCCCTTCAGCCACACAAATACATCCATTGTTAACTAGCATTGTGGCTTCATCCCCATTTAACTCATTTTGAGTTGCACAAGGTAAGGCAACGTGGCACTTCACAGACCATGGCCGCTCACCAGGGAAAAACTTAGCTCTTGGATACTGCTCAACGTATTTACTAATTCTACCTCTATTTATATTTTTTAAATCCATAACAAAGGCTAACTTTTCAGAATCAATGCCATCCTCATCCAAAATATATCCAGATGAATCCGATAGTGTGACTACTTTTGCTCCAAGCTGGGTCGCTTTTTCTGTGGCATACTGAGCAACATTTCCTGAACCAGATACGACCACTGTTTTACCTTTGATAGAGTCTCCTTTTGTATTCAACATGTTTTCTGCAAAATATACATCTCCATATCCTGTTGCTTCTGGTCTGATTAAAGATCCCCCCCAAGATGCTCCTTTTCCGGTCAAAACACCAGTGAAAGAATTTTTTAGTTTTTTATACATTCCAAACATAAACCCTATCTCTCGACCACCAACGCCAATGTCTCCTGCAGGAACATCCGTATTATGACCAATATGCCTGAATAACTCACTCATAAAAGCATGACAAAAACGCATAATTTCATTATCTGACTTTCCTTTAGGATCGAAATCTGATCCCCCTTTACCACCACCCATCGGCAATGTTGTTAGAGAATTTTTAAATACTTGTTCGAAAGCCAGAAATTTCAAAATACTCGCGTTAACGGTAGGATGAAAACGCAATCCTCCTTTGTATGGGCCAATGGCAGAATTCATTTGTACTCTGTAGCCTCTATTAACTTGTATTTCTCCATTATCATCAACCCACGAAACACGAAATGAAATTAATCTTTCTGGCTCAACCATTCTTAATAGAATGTTTTTTCCGTGATATATTTCATTTTTGACGATGTACGGTATGACCGTTTCTGCTACTTCTTGAACAGCTTGTAAAAATTCAGGTTCATGACCATTACGTTCCTTTACTAAGTCTAAGAATTTGGAAATTTTTTCTTCCATACTGAAAATTATTATAAATTTATTTTAACATGATTTATAGAGGACAAATATACATTATCTTTAAAAAAAAGAGACATTTTTTTAAAAATTCGCAATTAAAATAGATGATTTTTTATTCTATATTTGAAATGTTGGTAAATACAAATTTTTACCATTATAATACGTTTATAGATCGTCTAGTAAATAAGCAACTATCAGTGTCATCGAAAATGCTTCACAAAAAAATAATACATTTTTTTATATTATTCTCAGCCAATGTAATTATTGGATATGCTCAATTTGGGTTTTCCAATGAAATTGGAGTTATTACAGGTCCAATTGAGTTCAGATCCGACTTTGGTCAGCGCCAAAATGAATCAACAAATATTGGGAATGCTGGTGTTGGGTTTGGTATTATTCACTATGTAAACTTTGCTTATCGCGCAGATTGTAATTGTTACACGACCAATACTTTTTTTAATGATCATTTTAAATTGAGAAATGAAATTTCCTGGAACAAAACAGAACTTGAACATTTTGGTCGCTGGGTAAGCTCAGACGTTACAAGTGATTCAGCAGAGCGACTAAGAGGTCATCGTGGCGAAGCAAACAACTTTGACATTGGAATGCAGTTAGAGTTTTTTCCAAAAAGCATTAGAGCCTTCCAAGCATTTGATTATAAATTTGCACCGTTTTTTAGCCTTGGAGTTCACTACACATCATTTAATCCAAAAGCTAGTACAAATTATGTTAATAGTTCAGGGACCAATGATGTTGGAAATATTTTAGATCCAAATAACTTTTACCCATTGTGGGAGCCAGGGTCCATTAACAGTAACTCAGGAACAACTTGGTCTATAGTAAGTAGCATTGGGATACGTTATAAATTGGGGTTTTTGTCAGATTTAATGCTAGACTTAAGATGGCAAACTTACTTTGACGACTTTATTGATGGGCTTGACCATCAACTAGCTTCCAACAAAGCAAATGATTGGCTGCTGTGGCTCAACTTTGGATATATCTATTATATCGATTAAAAAATTATAATAGAGCTTGATCTAAATCACTTATTAAATCATCAATATCTTCAATGCCTACGCTCAATCTAATGAGTGAATCAATTACACCCGTTTTCTCACGCTCCTCCTTTGGAATACTTGCATGTGTCATGCTTGCTGGATGCCCTGACAACGACTCAACACCTCCAAGAGATTCTGCTAACGTAAAAATTTTAAGTTTTTCAACTATTCTAATTGATGCTTCATAACTGTTCCCTTTTGTTGTAAAAGATAACATTCCACCAAAATCTTTCATTTGAGCTTTTGCAATATCATGGTTTGGATGTGTTTTTAGTCCTGGCCAATAAACTTTCTCTATTTTTGGATGTTGTTCTAGATACGCGGCAATTGCTCTGCCATTTTCACAATGTCTTTGCATTCTAACATGCAGTGTTTTAATCCCTCTAAGCACCAAAAAACTGTCTTGTGGCCCACATACTGCACCACTTGCGTTTTGTATAAAATATAATTTATCTGCTAATTCTTTTTCCTTTACAACTAACGCACCCATGACAACATCGCTGTGACCCCCTAAATACTTTGTGGCAGAATGCATAACAATGTCTGCTCCTAAATCTAATGGTTTTTGTAAATAAGGTGTAGCAAAAGTGTTGTCTGCAGCCAACAATACTTCATACTTCTTTGCAATCTTTGAAACAGCTTCCAAATCAATGATATTCAGCATTGGATTTGTTGGTGTTTCAACCCATATGAGTTTTGTATTTTTATTGATATACATTTCGATTTTACTTGCATTTTCCATACCTATAAAATGAAATTTTATTCCAAAAGCCTCATATATTTTAGTAAATAATCTGTAGGTCCCTCCGTATAAATCATTAGTTGAAATCACTTCATCACCTGGTTTCAATAATTTGATGACTGCATCAATTGCAGCAAGCCCTGATCCAAATGCTAACCCATGGTTACCATTTTCAATACTGGCAAAAGATTTTTCTAATGCATTTCTTGTGGGATTATGAGTTCTTGAATATTCGTAACCTTTATGTCCCCCTGGCGTTGATTGTGCATACGTTGAAGTTTGATAAATAGGCGGCATCACTGAGCCATACGCTTTATCGTGCTCTTGGCCTCCGTGAATTGTTTTCGTGTTGAATTTCATTAGTATCAATTATATATAACAAAGTTAGTTTATAATTCGTTGTATTCAAATGGATAGTATATCTTTATTATAGCAACATCGAATAAAGTTTATAAATGATACGATTTTTATATTTTTGCTTTGGCTTAAGTGTTTGTATATCATGTAATGAACCCCATAATATCACGTTTACTGAGATCGATGAATTATACCAAAAAAATGCCATTATTGAATTAAATATTCCAAGAGCTCATGGTAACAGTCAAGCTTCCAATTCAATTAATAATATTGTCAATACACATGTAATCGAGCAACTTCTTTTTTTTGAAGAAAAGCCCTCAACTTATACACTAGATGCCGCCATCGTATCATTTGATCAAGAATACAAATATTTTAAAGATCAATTTAGCGAATCAAAGATCGTTTGGGAGGCGAGTTTTAGTGGCGAGGTAACTTATCAATCAGCTGAAGTAATTTCGATCGCCATTACTAATTATATTAATTCTGGAGGGGCACATGGTAATTCAAATGTAACCTTCTTTAATTTTGATTCTCATGGAAATTTACTTCACTTTAAAGATTTATTTTATGACAAAGAGGCCCTGATAGATATTGTGAAAACACATTTTTACAATGAAACAAAAAATCGAAATATCGAATATTTCTTTAATGAAGATTTCGATTTACCAAATAACATTGGCTTCAATGATGAAGGTATTATGTTTTTTTATAATGTCTATGACATAGCATCATACGCCGACGGAATTACTGAATTTACTGTACCATATCACACTTTGGAAGCGCTTTTAAAAACTCGCTAACCTATGGTTTTATATTTTCTTACAACGGCTTCAACTGTGAGTCCTTGTACAATGATAGAAAATAACACGATGATGTAAGTTATCACCAAAAACAATTCTCGCTCCATGGCGTCTGTTAGACTTAATGCTAACGCAATAGAAATACCGCCTCGTAATCCTCCCCAAGTCATAATTAAATTTGTTTTTGGAACAAATTGCAAGCGCTTTGCAAAAAACTTGATAGGCATCCACAAGGATAAATAACGACATATTAAAACTACTGGAATAGCAATTAAACCGGCAATAATATAACCTATTTTAAACGTTAATATGAGCATTTCCATCCCAATTAAAACAAATAATATGGTATTTAAAAACACGTCAATAAGCTCCCAAAATTTATCAACATAAGTTTCTGTTATTTTTGACATCGCGTTACTGCGAACTGTTTCGTTTCCGACAATCAAACCCGATGTTACCATGGCTAATGGTGCAGATAAATGAAATTGTTGTGCTAAAAGCGTGCCTCCCATAACAGCGGCTAAAGTAATTATAACCTCAACCTCATAGTCATCAATAGATTTCATTAGTTTGTACGTTATCCAACCCAAAACCAACCCGAGAGAAATACCACCGATAACCTCAACACCAAATAATTCAAGTATTTTGATTGGTTCAATAATTCCTGTTGGAGATTCTGCGATAGAAAAAATAGTTAAAAAAACAACGACGCCAACTCCATCATTAAATAATGATTCTCCAACTATTTTTGTCTCCAACTTCTTAGGAGCTCCAGCTTTTTTTAAAATTCCTAAAACCGCAATTGGATCTGTAGGTGATATTAAGGCCCCAAATAACAAGCAGTAAATTAAATCTATTTTAAAATTAATAGCTCCAAGCACATAATACATAGAGACTCCAACTAAACACGTAGACACTAAAACACCTACAGTAGCAAAGACAAAAACTGGCCAACGTTGTACTTTTAATTGTGCAAAATTAGTGTGTAACGCACCGGCAAATAGTAAAAAACTAAGCATTACATCTAATAAAACTGCTTTAAAATCTATTTGTGTAATGAGGGCTTTCTCACGTATTAAAAGCGTATCATTAAACTGCCCAATCAATACCACCATTGAAGTAAAGATGATAGTAATAATCATTAAACCAATGGTCAGTGGCATTTTTAAAAATCGCTCATTGATGTAACCAAAAAGAGCTGATAAAATAATTAAGATAGTAGCTATTGTAAAATAATCCATATTGTAAATAATTTAAATAATCTTGAGAGAGTTCTTATTTCAACAATCCAACTAACTATGTTTTAACTAAGAAAACCTCAAAAGAATTGTAAAATTAAAATAAAGATTTATTATTTATATTATATTGAATATTTTTGGCTAATATTTATAACCCCATGAAAAAGATTTATTATCTCAAGAGTTGTAATACCTGTATGAGAATCATAAAGGAGATTAATCCCTCTCCCGATTTTATAATTCAAAATTTAAAGGTAGAACCGTTAACTGTGGAGCAACTAGATGCTCTTTACAAGTTCACCAATAGCTATGAAGCTCTTTTCAATAAAAGAGCAAAACTTTACAAAGAAATGGGCTTAGGAAATAATAATCTACAAGAACAAGACTATAAATACTACCTACTACAACACTATACTTATTTAAAACGTCCCGTGATTGTTATTGATAAATCAGTTTTTATTGGAAACAGCAAGAAAGTTGTTGCGTCAGTTATAGCACATATCGCTCAATTAAATTGATGTCTTTCTCTAAATGACCCAATATTCGGCAACTGTCTACACAACTACTGATGCAATCAAACATGATGATTGGGTCTCTATAAGCGCCAATAACACCTATTTTCAAAAAGAATTTTTAGAAGCGTTTGAAGTCTCAAATCCAAATATCTTATTTCGTTACATCGTAATCTACCATAAATCTAAAGCGATTGGCATAGCCAATCTGCAAATTATAACCTTAAGTATCGATGTTATTTTAAAAAATATTAAAATCTCAGAAATCTCAAAAAAATTCTTGCGTTATTTTCTAACCAGCTACCCCTTAAAAATAATGTTTTGTGGTAACATCTTTTTAAGTGGTGAACACGGAATTTACTTGAAAAATAACATTGATAAAAAAGCAGCTTTCTTGATTATATCAAAGACAATTAAAGACCTTATTAGGTTATCTGAATACAAACCAATTCACGCAATTTTTATAAAAGACTTTTATCAGAAATCTCTACATATTACAAACCATTTATTGCATTTTAATTATATCAAAATGCCTGTAGAACCAAACATGGTTTTAAAGTTAAATCCTCATTGGAAAACATTTGAGGACTACAAAAATGATTTAAAATCAAAGTATAGGATTAAGGTAAACAAAGCAGATAAAACAAGTCGCCATTTAAGTGTTAAGTCCTTCAATGAAAGTGATTTTAAAACCTATCAAATTGAATTGCAACAGCTCTATGAAAACACCATAGCAAATGCTAATTTCAATGCCCAGGTGCTGAACTTAAACACTTACATAAAACTCCGAGAAACGTACGGAAATAATTTTATTGTACACGCCTATTTTTTAGACCATCAATTAATTGGATTTTTATCAGCCCTTGTAAATAAAAATCACTTGGATGCCTACTTTATTGGATTGAACTATGGGCTTAACAAGATTCATGCTATCTATCCAAGAATTTTGAACGATTATGTGAGACTTGGCATAGCACATAAAGTGTCTCAAATAAATTTTGGTAGAACAGCATCAGAAATTAAATCAACAATAGGAGCCAAACCTGAACACTTAGTTTGCTACACGAGACACAAGCACAACGTCATCAATAAATTACTTCAGCCATTTATGAGTAGAGTAAAAATAAAAGACTTTAGAGAACATCAGCCTTTTAAAAAATCTAATGAAGCCCCCTAATTGATTGTTGTTTTTTATTGATTATTCAAGAGTTAAACCCAAGAATTTATAACCCCACCCATTAAAGACATTGTAAGAATCCAATACCCTGCATTAATCAAAATATACTTTGCAGATTTTTGTTCAAATAATGCATTTGTTCCTAAAACCGGAAAGGCAATAAGCAGTCCAGCTAACCCTCCATGTAAAGCACCGTGCTTAAAAGTCATAAAATTACCTCCAGCGCCATGAACTTCACCTGGAACTCCTCCTAACATTACTTCAGGCCATAAAGAACACGCAATTAAAAAAGCAAAAATAACGGCAACTCCAAAAGTTTTTGCAGGATTAGACTGCTCCGCTTTTTCTGGCGTCATTCCTGTCTCTTTCATCCAAACAGTTCCAAAAACTTTAGGATTGTACCATATAAAACCTGTGACAAGAGGTATTATTGAAGCAACAATAATAGCCAACCAATTAATATCGAATTTTTCCATAATTAATTCTTTATAATTTATTAGAAAAACAATTTAATAAAAATATTTTAAGTACTAAGATTCTATGATGTTCTTTGGAGTTCTTGCATTCGATTTTAAATCTTCTTTATCTAAAAACTTAAAGTTTTTTGCACGAGGTAAGGATTCTATTTTATTCAAAATAGCACTAGAAATCGTGCCTATTTTTCGCTTTTTCATATCAATCCATGAAAATAAAATTTCAGCATAGGCTAAATTCACCCCTTCTTTATCATAAAAATTATGTTCAAATTTCAAAAATCTTCCATCGGGGGTAAAACCTAAAACCTCCAAACTTACAGTTATCGTTTCATTAGGTCTAACCTCTTTGAAATAATAAATATGCTCATGTAGCGTGACAGGACCTAAATTACTTTGAACCATCTCCTCTAAATCAAGATTGTTATTTATTAAAAAAGACATTCTAGTATGACTCATAAAGTCCATATATTTTGAGTTCCCTAGATGTAAATTAGCATCAAGATCACTCCAGCGAATTTCAAATTGTTTTGTGTACATACTCTGTTTAATTTGTATTGAACAAAACTACATGTTTTGTTTGTTTTATATTAATTACATAATAAAGTCTTTTAATTATCTTTGTGTAACTTTAAATTTCTGGAATGATACAATCGATGACAGGTTACGGTAAATCCACTATTCAATTACCGACTAAGAAAATTTCTATTGAATTAAAATCTTTAAATAGCAAAAATCTTGATTTGAACGCCCGAATGCCCTCAATGTATCGAGAAAAAGAATTGACAATTAGGAAATTTGTTGCTTCAAACTTAACGAGAGGAAAAATTGACTTTTCTTTGTACATGGAAATGACCGGTGAAGAAACATCCGCCCAAATCAATGAAGGAGTTCTAAAAAAATACATGAATCAATTGAAAAATATAGTTCATGCTAACGATACTGAATTACTCAAAATGGCAATAAAAATGCCCGACGCTCTAAAAACAGAACGTGAAGAAATTGATGAAAAAGAATGGCAATTAATTGATAAAGAAATAAAAAACACAGTTATCAAAATTCAAAAATATAGAAAGGAAGAAGGTTCCGCTTTAGAAAAAGACTTTTTATTTAGAATTCAGAACATAGCTACGCTATTAAGTCAAGTTATGGATGTTGATCCAGATCGTATAGAAAGCGTTCGTTTGCGGTTAGAGAAAAGTGTTAATGAATTAAAAGAACGTGTAGACGAGAATAGGTTTGAACAAGAATTAATCTACTATATAGAAAAATATGATATTACAGAAGAAAAAGTGCGTCTTGAAAATCATATAGACTATTTCACAAAATCTTTGAACTCGAAAGACTCTAATGGCAAAAAACTTGGATTTATCAGTCAAGAAATTGGAAGGGAAATAAATACAATAGGCTCAAAAGCGAATTACGCACCAATGCAAAAACTAGTTGTTCAAATGAAAGACGAGTTAGAAAAAATAAAAGAACAATTATTAAATGTCCTTTAAATGGAAAAAGGAAAACTAATTGTATTCTCTGCTCCTTCTGGATCTGGAAAAACAACTATCGTCAAGCATCTCTTAAAACAAATTGATTTAAATCTAGAATTTTCTATATCCGCTACGTCAAGAGATAAGCGGGGAGATGAAATAAATGGTAAAGACTATTATTTCCTGTCAACACAAGAATTTATACAGCATATTAAAAAGGATGATTTTTTAGAATGGGAAGAAGTTTACCGGGATAACTTTTACGGTACTTTAAAGTCTGAAATTGAACGAATTTGGAGTTTGGGTAAGCATGTTATTTTTGATATTGATGTGTCTGGAGGATTGCGAATTAAACGCAAGTTTCCTGAGCAGACCTTGTCTATATTTGTGAAGCCCCCAAGTATTGATGAGCTAAAAATTCGATTAAAAAAACGTAAAACAGAAAGTGATGACAAAATAAATATGCGTGTTGCAAAGGCCTCTGCTGAACTTGCAACGGCTCCATTGTTTGACATCATTATTGAAAATGACCGTCTGAATGATGCTCTTGATGAGGCTTATGGTCTGGTAAAAAACTTTATTAAATAATCCCCCCATACGTAAATGAAAATAGGGCTTTTCTTTGGTACTTTTAATCCTGTCCATAATGGTCACTTGGCGATTGCCAATCACATGGCTGAATTTAGTGATCTTGACCAAGTTTGGTTTGTTGTAACACCACAAAGTCCTTTCAAAAAAAAGAGCACATTATTAAGTAACAATCATCGTTATCAAATGATTGATCGCGCCCTAGAACACTATCCAAAATTGCGTGTAAGTGATATTGAATTTGGCTTGAGCAAACCTAACTATACTATAAACACGCTTCTATACTTAGAAGAGAAATATCCTGACCTCATGTTTGCTCTAATAATGGGAGAGGATAATTTAAAAAGTTTTCACAAATGGAAAAATTATGAATCAATTCTGGAGCGGCATCATATATATGTATATCCAAGAATTACTGAAAAAGGTAGTGTAACACCATTTGATAAACATCCAAAAATTCACCATGTTAACGCCCCTATAATGGAATTATCTTCAACATTTATTCGAAAGGCTATTAAACAAAGAAGAAATGTACGGCCTTTACTTCCAGAAAATGTCTGGAATTATCTGGATGAAATGAATTTTTACAAATAAAACTGCTTAACACTAATTTAAGCAGTTTTATTCATTAGACATGTGTCACAAACGTTTTGAAGTCCTTTGATTTTCTTTTTTAATTGATCGTTGTATCCTCAGTTTTTCAGGCATCTGAGCGCCATAGGACGTCTCATTATCATCAGTTTCGTATTGAATATAACCAACACCCTCAAACTCATAATAGGTGCCAGATGGCGCATGATAAAGTTTTATCAGTTGATCGCTTAAAATACTTAATTCAAAGTATTCATCGCTAAAATAATCATAATTGAGAATTAACTTTTTCAAATACATATTCCCCTCTATATTTTGCACGTTATAAGTTCCTGTAAAATCCCAGAAAACATTATGAATGCTTGATATTAAGTCATCTTGTGAACTTCGAAAAACCTGACCATAATTCTCTGGCACAAATTGCAAAAAATTCTCATAATCAAATTCACTTAACGCCCCATCTTCACTTGTATATGTTTTTTCCCAAACTTGATATTCTTGTAGGAAATAGTGAATATTATCATAGAACACATAATCGTAATCAAAATTATTTCTTTGATAACCGTGTAAAAAGTAGGAAGTATCATTAAAAGGATTGTAGAGCTCTATTGTATTACCATCAATTTGATATATATCAAATGATGAAAACCCATCAAAAGTGTGATAAACATCTAAAATCATATCATAAGCATCATATTGTCCAATCATAATTCCCAAACCATTACCTTGGCTTCCAATACCAACTAAATTATTATTTGCATAAACGTTTCCATTCAAAAAAGACACAGTAAATGCTTTTTGTAGAAACAACGTTTGCCCAAAACCAATAGTTTCGTTAATATCTACATACCACAATTCGTGAGAATTTAATAATTGGTTTAATGAAATTGACTCCTCAAAAAACTCGTCATTCACAAAATCAACATGACATGAAGTAAGCATTGATAATAAAACAAATATTGACACTAACTTAATTTTTTTCATGATTGTAGTTTTTAAACATTATATCACAATCTTTTCAAATTGTGTGCCAAAAAATATAATGGACTTAATTTCAATGAGATAATAAAACTGATATTTTATGTACTTTTGAGGATAGAAAACATATCTATTTATGACCTCAAAATTAAAGTATGCTGTATTTGGTGGAGGAAGTTGGGCAACTGCTATTGTCAAAATGCTCTGTGAAAACTTAGATGAAATTGGTTGGTACATGCGAAATGAACAGGCTCTCAATCACATAAAAACACATCAACACAATCCACATTACTTAAGTTCTGTAGAGTTTAATTTAGATCAACTTAAATTAAGTAATGACATCAATGAGACTGCCCAATATGCAGATGTCTTAATCATTGTAATACCTTCAGCCTTCGTGTTTGATGAGCTAAAAAAACTCACCACTGATATCTCAAAAAAAATAGTAGTCTCAGCGGTTAAAGGAATCATACCAAAAACAGGGCTTTTAGTTGGAGAGCACTTTCATAAAATTTACAAGATCCCATTCGAAAATATTATAGTCCTCGCAGGCCCTTGCCATGCCGAGGAAGTTGCTTTAGAGCGCTTGTCATACTTAACCATTTCCTGCTCAAATTCGAAAAATGCTGAACAAATTGCTGGTTCCTTAAAAAGTGATTATATCAAAACAAAGATTAGTGATGATATTATTGGAACTGAGTATGCCGTGATGTTAAAAAATATTTATGCAATAGCTGCTGGTATTGCACATGGTCTTGGCTATGGCGATAATTTTCAAAGTGTTTTAATGAGTAACGCTATTCGTGAAATGAAGCGTTTTATTAAAAAAACACATAAAATGAAACGAAATATTACAAACTCAGCTTATTTAGGAGATCTATTAGTCACTGGCTACTCTGTGTTTTCAAGAAATCGAATGTTTGGAAATATGGTTGGTAAAGGTTATACCGTGAAATCCGCACAATTAGAAATGAATATGGTGGCCGAGGGTTATTACGCTACAAAAAGTGCTTACCTGATTAATAAAACAAGTTCTAACAAAGCAAGGTTACCAATAATTAATGCCGTTTACAAAATATTATATGAGGGTAAAAACGCAAAAAAGGTGTTCAAAAAATTAACTGACAAATTAGATTAGTTTACTTTGCCAAAAAACCTCTTTCATTCATCAAAGGGATTTTTTGAAGAGCTTCTCTGCTGATCGTATTTTTAGGAAAAGTAAACGTTTTATCAAACATGACATTCTTTTCAAAAAAACTAATCTTGAAGCTATTATTAAAAGCAAACAAGTCTTCTTGCATCATTTCAATTTTAGCATAGCTTTTAGCAGGTAATTTGTCTAATTTTTTTCGAAAAATAGACGTTACTTTGGTGTCTAATTCTCCACTTGAAACTATTAATACTAATTCCAAATCGACTACTTTATCATTTATAATGTAAACATTCCAATCTTGAGTGTGATAAACCTGATTATACTCGTTGACAATGGCTACGTACACGCTTTGCACCCCGGGAATAATAATATCTTTCTTCAAAACTAAAGGACAGACTTAAACTGATCTAAAAATCTGATATCATTTTCACTAAGCAATCTAATATCACCTATTTGATGCAATAACATCGTAATTCTGTCAATACCCATTCCAAAGGCAAACCCTGAATAAATTTTTGGATCAATACCACAATTGGTTAAAACGTTAGGGTCTACCATACCACAACCCATTATTTCTAACCAACCTGTTCCTTTAGTGATACGGTAATCAATATCAGTCTCTAAACCCCAATACACATCAACTTCAGCACTTGGCTCAGTAAAAGGAAAATACGATGGCCTTAATCTAATTTTAGACTTCCCAAACATTTCAGTAGTAAAATATTGTAGAGTTTGTTTTAAATCTGCAAAACTTACGTTTTTGTCAATGTACAAACCTTCAACTTGATGAAAAAAGCAATGAGAACGGGCAGAAATGGCCTCATTCCTGTAGACTCGCCCTGGTGAAATTGTACGAATTGGAGGCTTGTTATTTTCCATGTAACGCACTTGCACAGAACTCGTATGTGTTCTTAACAATATATCAGGATCTGTCTGTACAAAAAACGTGTCTTGCATATCCCGTGCAGGATGATGTTCCGGAAGATTTAAAGCGGTGAAGTTATGCCAATCATCTTCTATTTCTGGACCCTCACTAACATTAAAACCAATCCTTGAAAAAATATCAATAATTTGATTTTTTACAATGGATATAGGATGTCTTGATCCAATATTAATCGGCTCACCCGGTCGTGTTAAATCTCCCAGCTGACCTTGTTGTTCCTCTTGCTGACTCAATTCCTCCTTTAAAGAGTTTACCTTTTCTTGAGTAATTGTTTTTAACTGGTTTATTGCTTGTCCGAATTCCTTTTTTTGATCATTTGGAATATTTTTAAATTCTGCAAAGTACTTATTCAGAAGGCCTTTTTTACCTAAATATTGAATACGAAATATTTCAATATCATCAAGAGAGTGTGCCGAAAATACCTTTACCTCTTCTATCAACTCTTTAATCTTGTCTATCATGTTACACCCTTGAAATTTGAGGCAAATTTAATAAATTAATGGACATGTTTTCATCGTATATACGCTGTTTTAACAAAATAGTTAACGATCGCCTCTTTCATAAGAACACTTTGTTCGCCTGGCTTCAAATGAGGAAGCTCACAAAGTGTTTTATAATGTGGCCAACCGTCCTCATCAATATAATCAAACTCATAATAGCCATAAGGCATCAGGAGTTTACATATAGCAATGTGCATCAAATCTAATTTCTGATCTTTTTTATACTTTCGATCTAATTGGCCAAGCTCCTGTAAGCCAATTAAATAAATAATAGCATCCAAATCTAAGTTTGCTCCATCGGCAAACTGATGAGACAGCTTCTTTACCAATACCACCCAACGGGCCTTTAATTGTTCATCTTTTACCATATACAACAACAAATTAAAGACTTAAATAATAGTAAAGCAACATTTACGTTATTTTAATCAATACCAATTTTTTTTACATCCTTTACACAAATGACACGAATTTTAATTAGTTTTAATCACTTATCAAATGGACATGGATATAAATGTAATTGATCTTGTTTTAGGGGCGTCTTTACTTTATGGCTTAATTAACGGCTTATATAAAGGATTTTTTATTGAAGTTGCTTCGCTCCTGGGCCTCATTTGTGGTGTTTACGGTGCAATTCATTTCAGTCATTTTGCAACATCCCTAATTAAACAAAAAGTAGAATGGGATGAGCAATACATCAATATTGTTGCTTTTGCTATTACCTTTATTTTTATTGCTTTTGTCGTATCATTGGTGGGCAAAACTCTAACAAAATTGGCTAACTTCATCGCTCTTGGCGTATTAAATAAAATTTTTGGAGCTGTATTTGGAGTTTTAAAAATCGGATTAATTTTGAGTATTATATTAATGTTGTTCTCTAATGTAAATAAAACAATCCCTTTTGTAGATCAAAAAGATATTGATGAATCGGTTTTATATGAACACGTTCGCTGTATAGCTCCTTATCTTTACCCTGTTATCATCAATATTGATAGTAAAGAAAATAGTAAACCAAAAGAAGTCGCTTAAAAGCGACTTCTTTTCTTATAACTAAAACATAAAATTAGATGAGTTGTACACGTCCAGTACTTAAACTGTAAACACCTCCGACAATAGCAATTTCGCCTGTATTTTCCATATCCTTTAATATGTCGCTTTTATTTTTTATGCGTTCTATGGTTAATTTCACGTTGTTTTCAACAGTTTTTGCAACAAACTCATTATTAGATGAATTAGATTCACCTGCTACCTCTGATTTACTGAGTTCAACAGCTGGCATGATGTTATCCAACATGGCTGTAATATTACCTAATTGTACCCCGTCGCAAGCGGCCTTTACAGCGCCACATGACTCGTGACCTAACACAAGAACAAGTTTGCTTCCGGCTGCTTTACAAGAATATTCTAAACTCCCAAGAATATCAATATTTTCAAAGTTTCCAGCAACACGAGACACAAAAATATCACCAATAGCCTGGTCTAAAACAGTTTCTACAGGAACTCTTGAATCTATACACGATAATACAACGGCTTTGGGAAATTGTCCGCCAATCGTTTGATTAATTAACGCGTTGTTGTCAACTATCTGAGATTTGCCATCAATAAATCTTTGATTTCCATCTAATAAATCTTGTAGCACGCTCTGAGGCGTTAACGTATCTTGAACGTCTTTTGTAATAGCTAAATTTTTCATTTTTATTTTGTTGTTAAATCCGATTTTTCGGAGGTTTTTATTTTAAATTGTATCTTCTACGTTTTCTTTAACCCATTTTAAACAAGATTTAAAATCGTCAAAGATATGATCGTTTGGAATAAAATCAGGAATAATATCAATACGTTCCATCATATATCTAGGCTGCTTTAGTAAGCCAACAAATAATACCTCAACATCATTCTTTTTTAAATCCTGAAGCATGTCTTCCATAGCGTATAATCCAGATTGATCCATATATTGCATACGTCCAAGTCTTATTATCGCAGTATTAGCTGTACTCGGAATTTGTTGAGATAAGGCTTGAAAATCACTGGTGAATCCAAAAAACAAAGGTCCTTTCACATGCTTAATAAACACCTCTTCCTTCAATTCTTCTGGGAAACCCACTTCATCTGACCACGCCTCTTCCTTTAGAGTTTTTACATCAGATCTTTCCGCCGTTAAGTCTCCAATTTTTTTCATAAACATGAGAGAGGCAATGACTAAACCAATCCCAACGGCGTAAACAAGATTCCATACAGATGCTAAAACCAATACAACAAGCATAATAAGCACCTCTGAACTTAATTTTATAGGTCCTAATTTCAAGTCTTTAGGTAAGTTTGGTATGGCTCTTAAACCTTTATAATCCATAACACCAATACCAACTGTAATCAAAATTCCCGCAAGAACTGCAGCTGGAATCCTTGATGCAATAGGACCTAGAGCTAAGAGAATAAATAATAGCATAATGCCTGCTATCATTCCTGACAATCGTGTTTTCCCACCAGAATTAATGTTGACTACAGTTCTGATGGTTGCTCCTGCACCAGGGAGACCGCCAAAAATAGCTCCTATACTGTTCCCAATACCCTGACCAACTAATTCTTTATTTGGCTTGTGTTTTGTTTTAGTCATATTATCAGCGACAACACTGGTTAAAAGGGAATCAATTGCTCCCAAAAGCGCCAAGGTGAGCGCTGTAAAAATATAAGGAGTCACACTCCCTAATTTAAATTGTGTGAATATTTCAACAACAGGATATGGAAATCCTTGAGGAATCTGTTCAATGGGTCTGTAATCAAATCCAAGGGCTACGGCAATACCTGATACGACAACAAGTGCCACTAGCGTACTAGGCACCGCTGTGGTAATACGTTTAAAACCATAAATAATAAAAATAGTAGCTAGTGCCAACGCCAATTCTAACCAATTTATATTTTTTAATGCATTAGGTAAGCCTTTTATAGTCCCTAAAACACCTGACGCTTCTTTAGCAGCGAGTGTTTGAGATTCTGCATAAATTTGAGCTTCTGTTATTTTATTTGCTTTAATAACTGTTTCCTGAAGGTCTTCAAGAACCAAGATGCTTTCACCAGACTCCTCTTTTATGATACTTTTAAGAATTAATTCTTTTGCTTGTGGTTTGAATTGATTTACAAAAGCCGTGTCTTCTTTTGGATAATATCCAACAGAAGGAAAAATTTGAGTAATTAAAATAATGACACCTATCGCTGTCATAAAACCAGAAACTACAGGATATGGAATGTATCTAATGTACTGCCCAATGCCTAAAACACCAAGACCTATTTGCATTAAACCTGCCAATAAAAAAACAGTAAGAATAATAGGTAATGCCTTATTAACATCACCATCATTAACAGCAATTATCCCTGCAATTACTACCATACTCACTGCAGTCATTGGTGCCGTTGGACCCGAAATCTGAGTGTTAGTACCCCCAAAAAGGGCAGCAAAAAAGCTAATGAAAATAGCACCATATAGCCCTGCTGTGGGTCCTAATCCCGATGATACTCCAAAAGCTAAAGCCAAAGGCAATGCAACGATGCCAGCGGTAATCCCGCCAAAAGCATCTCCTTTAATATTTGAAAATAAATTCTTCATATTTTTTAATTTAATTTAAATGTTATCGATTTAAAAATTCACAAAAGTGATGATATTAATTTGGTCTCTTGATTTAGTTTCAAAAAATTGATTCATATAGCCAAGCTCTATTTTAATGTTATTGTTTAGTTTACAGCCAAGCCCCCCATAAAGCCTATTCCTATCAAATATTGAGCTTTTAGTGTTTAAAAATATTTCATTGTAAGCACTAAAATACATAGGACTTTTAGAGTCTGTCGATTGTTTAAATGGAATATTGAGACTCAAAAAATAGCGCAAACGAAGCTTAAAGTCATCCTCAATAAATCGCTGTTCAAAGCGATAACGATGGCTTAATGTAACTTTCCCAATTGCTTGTTTTGTCGTGTACTGCTGAAATACACGATGTTCATTTACTAAAACTTTATCCTCAGTGTCTTCAATATAGTTTTTAGATAAGATATAGCCATAACCTAACAAGATGTTATTATTATTTTCTGTCAAATTGTGTCCAACTCCTGTTCTTAACAACAGCTGTTCTAAATCTCCAATAGCATTATAATTACGATACTGTATTTCATTATGAATATTCCATTTCGAATTTAACTTCTTATTTCCAATGTATATTAACCAATTTCCAAGGTTACTGTCTTGTGCGTGAGCAGAAAAAGACATAGCTCCTAAAAAAAGGATACTCAGTATTTTTATTTGTCTTGTGGTAATTTTAAACATATCTAAATAACTTTACCCAGCTCTAGAAAATGAACTGAGGATAATAATGTACTAACTCTAGGCTAGTTAATTTTAATCTGATGTTAAATGCAAGGTTCGGGAGGTGGAGATGTCAATTCTTTACTGTAAGAACGGTAATTATCATTTCGTGATCTTAAAATGTCTACTAAATTGATTTTAAATGTGGTGAAATCTTGCTTTATATTTTCTAAAATTTCAATTTCTAAGTCTTTTCCTTTTTCTTCTCCCTTTTTCTCTTCTTCTTCGCTAGAGTCTATGAGAACCGAAATATCATAAGTATTATCCACCATAGCCATGATATTAGGCAACACCGTAATCGATGTGAAAATAATAGATAAAACAAATGCCAAAGTAGTATTACTCATTTTTATATTTAAAAAACAAAGATACTTGTTGAAATAAATAATTTTGTTAATGAAATACTAAAAATCATTCAACAATCTAATGTCTTTTGAATTTATCCAGCCATTCTTGCCATTCGCTATTTTAATTTTAGTCCAAGAGTCATTGTACGTCTCTAAGACCTGCACTTTGGTGCCTTCATGTAGCTGAAATGCTGTTTCACTCTTTAAATTTGGATCAGATTTGACATCACTTTCTTGAGCAAAAACAATAGCTGGGTTGTTTTTTTTATTAATTGCATGTTTTTGAAACGCAAAGGATAAAAATACAATCGCTAAAATTAAGGTTATAAAACTTAGAACAAATGATGCTCGCTTTTTGGATGTTGAAAATGAAAAATAATAACTCAAAAATAAAATTACAAACAAAATAACACAACATACAGAGAGCTTTGCCCAAGAATCAACAGTAAATGTGTTGACTAAAGTCTTTAAAACCCTAGTAAATCCAATTTCCGGTAGTTCTTCAATTGCATCAATAGTCATATTTTGTGCAAAACTATAGTTGTTTAAAATATCTATGTCATCTGGTGATAACTGCAATGCTCTTTCATAAAAATAAATACTCGCTGCTATTTGGTTTAATTTATAATACGAATTGGCTAAATTAAAGTATAACTCAGGAGAATGTGTTTGTGTGTTAAGAATAGCCTCGTAACGAGCGATAGCTTCTTGATACTCTCCATTATTATAAAAATCATTGGCTTCAAGAAAGGCGTCCTTGTTTTGAGCGTTAATCAACACAGAAAATAAGAGCACCACAATGACTAAGATTTGCTTCATTTAATTTGTCTATCGATTAATGAAATTACATTAGAAGCCTTGTTATAGTCTTGCTCCATTTCAACATTTGAAAATGGTGCATATCTTGCCATTTCACAATTTGTCAATAATTCAATAAATTGTGAAATAGCAGCGTCTTTAGCTGATTTAGTTTGTAATAATTCTTGAATTTTTTCTTTAGAAAAATCGCTCGTTTCAATATTTAGCTTAGACTTTAAGTAGTTGTGTAGCGCCCGCTCAAGTGCGTTGTAAAAAGACTCTTTACTTCCTAATGTTTTTTTGGCTTCTCTTAAATACTTTCTTGCCAATTTATTTCCTGTTCTTATTCTATTTCCAACAGTATCGCCGCGTCTCATCTCTTGTTTACGCCTTAAAATAACAGCTACCGGGATGGCTAAAAAAGGGACTAATAACAACATCCAAAAACTCAAGGAGTTGAAAAACGTTGTACGCTTTGTATTAAGAAAATTCGTTTTTGTTTTAAAAGACGCAAATTGACTACCCGTTGAAAGAATATTTTGTTTTGTGCTTGAAACCGCTTGTGAATTATTGTTCACTGGACCCTCTGTGACATCAACAACTAGTTCACCTGATGATAGTGTTTTGTAACGTTTTTCTTTTAAACTGAAATATGAAAATGTAATGCTAGGAATTGGATATTTTCCTTGATAAGACGGAACAATCGTGTAAGCGTCAGAAGATTGACCGCTCATGCCCCGTAACGACACTGAAATTTTTTCATTGTGCTCTGGCTCGTAGACCTCCAAAGCGCTTGGAAGCGTTAACACTGGTAATTTAAAAAGTTTCAAATTCCCATTACCACTAACTTGTACTTTTGCCTCCAATGCCTCTGTCGCTCTAAGCGTTGTTTTTGAAGTAGTCACATTGAAATCAAAATCTCCAACTGCTCCCGAAAAATTGATAGGTTTTCCTGCTTCAGGTAAGGGTTTAACATTAATTGTTCTTTTCCCAGCAGCTACGGTTCTGTGAACAGACTGCATCAATCTTCCTCCAAAAATATCGCGCCTATTGGTAGGGACATCCACAGTGATGTCTAAGGTAAGAGGCTCTATTTCCAAAAGCCCTGACTTTTGGGGATATAAAACCGTCTTTCTAAGAACAACGTATCGATAATCTTCACCCTTGTAAGTCCCATTTTGAATTTTTATACCTTTAATATCGATATTTTGGCTCCAAAAATCATTGTACCGAGGAATGTCTAATTCTCGCCAATTACTAACGCCTGTGTTTTCTGAAACGAAAAGCTTATAGACAACAGTAATCGCCTCATTTAAATAAGGATTGGTTTTAGAAACTTCAGCAACCAAATGAATATTTTGGTTTACAATATAATCTGGATCGTTAGGGTCTTTTGGTTTGTCAACCGCAGCAGTAACAGTAACAGTCACTGGAAGAGTTTTAAAGGTCTCTCCATCAATTTCAATGGTAGCCTGACCAATGGTGAAATTTCCTCGTTTTTTAGGAGCTAAAAAATAACTGTAAGTTTTTGAGAATGATTTAACACCATTAATCCATGAATTACTAATAGATTGACTGGGGCCACCCACTACAGTAAAACTCTCGAAACTTGGAGGGTTGAAATTATCTCCATCTTTATTCATTTCAAAGTCAACTCTCAAACGCTCGTTTACTCCAAGTTTTTGCTTACTTACCTTTGCTTCAAAAGTTACTTGCGCCGATGAAAACGAACTTATGGTAGTAAATAAAACAATCGATATGTATGTGAGCGCTTTCATTAAAATAACATCTGTAAAACGAATCTTGTGAGGTGTCTTTTTTACCAATCTTTTTCGGCCCTAACTTTCGGCCCTTTCGCTTTTTTAGCATTAATTTTCTCCTGAACTTTCTTTTCTTGATTGTTCATGGCCTCTAACAAGTTTTTAACTTGTTGAGGCGATAATTTTCCTTGTTGCTGTTCTTTCTTTTGGTCTTCCTTTTGAGGAGCTTTATCACCCTCTTTTTCATCAGGTTTACCATTATCATCTTCCTTATCATCTCCATCATTTTTCTTTTCTTCATCATTCCCTTCTTCATCTTTTTTATCTTCATTTTCATCACCGTCATCTTTTTTATCTTCTTTATCTTCATTCTCTTTTTCATCCTCATTTTCATCCTCGTTTTCATCATCATCTCCCTGTCCTTGTTGCTCTGCACACTCTTTTGCTAAGGCAAAATTATATCGGGTTTCCTCATCTGTAGGGTCATTTCTTAGGGCATTTTTAAACATCTCTACCGCTTCCTGACATAAATTTTGCTTCATTAACGCATTTCCGATATTGTGAAACGCACGATGTCTGTCGTTTTTAGAGGATGCAGAAGTTGCAGCTTCCATATGACGCAATAAAGCTTCATCATATAAACCAGATTCATAATAGGCATTCCCCAAATTATAAGTCCCTATAGTATTTGAAGGTGTTTTTGAGATTGCTTTCCTGTACTCAACCTCAGCATTAACAAAATCTTCCTGAACTAAGTCATTTGCCTGAGAAATTAAATCATTCGTTTGAGTAAAAGTTTTCTCTTGATCTTGTGAAAAGCCGCAGAAAGACAATAAAATAAAAATATAGGTGAGTGTTTTAATGCGTTCCATAGGTTACAAAAATAATAAAGTCCTCTTCTTTTTCTAGTTAAATTTTATATAAATTCACCTACACATTCTGGTTAAATAAATTTAGGCGCTCTAACCATGCCGTCTTTCGTTCCAATAAAAATATATCGATAATTATAAAGAAAATCCCTAGTAATAAAAACCATTGAAATTGATCTTTATACTCGGCAAACTCCTTCGCTTCAAATTCTTTTTTATCCATTTTGTTTAAAATATCCCTGATAGCTTCAACTACCTCAGTAGTATTTAAACCATTTATGTACTGCCCGTTTGCTTCTTCAGCAATCGCCCTGAGGGTCTCCTCATTGAGTTTTGTTACAACAGTCTCACCGGAACGGTCTTTTTTATAATTCAGTACGATTCCATTTTGTTTAATAGGTATTGGAGCCCCTTTTAAACTACCAACGCCGATAGTAAATATCTTTATGCCTTCTTCCGCTGCTGTTTCAGCAATATCTTGAGATAAGTCACTATGATCCTCGCCGTCAGAAATGATAATTAATACGCGATTGGTTTGTTCTTCGTCATTAAAATAGGTTCTCGCTAGTTGAATTGCTTCATTTATAGCAGTCCCTTGAGACGATAACATGTCAGTATTCATACTCTGTAGAAACATCTTTGCAGCCGCATAATCTGTGGTAATAGGCAGCTGCGGCACAGCCTTGCCTGCATAAGCAATGATTCCTATGCGATCACTAGCCAAATTATTAATGATTTGAGTCACTAATTGTTTTGACTTTTCAATGCGATTAGGAGCAATATCTTCCGCTAACATGCTTTTTGAAACATCTACAGCAAACACAATATCAACACCTTGCCGCTTCACTGTCTCTAGTTTCGTCCCTACTTTCGGATTTACCATGGCAATGGTTAGACAGGTAAACGCCAAGCAAAGCATAATTAACTTTAGAATTGGCTTAAAATGTGATTTGTTTGGGCTTAATCTTTTTAAAATTTGATGATGTGCAAACTTATTTTGAGCGTGACGCTTCCATACCTGCACGATCACAAATAAAAATATTATTATTGGTACTAACAATAATAACCAAAACCATATTTTCTCTTCCAATTGCATTTATATAAAACTTCTAAAAATAGTGTAACGTAAGATTAACTCAATTAACAATAAAAACCCTGCAAATAAAACCAACGCACGGTATTTTTCCTCATAATTATAGAATTTAAACTCTTCAACATCCGTCTTTTCAAGCTTATTGATTTCAGTATAGATTTCTTTCAATTTTTGATTGTTTGTCGCTCTAAAATACTTCCCTCCAGTCGCTTTTGCTATTTCCTTCAACAACGCTTCATCAATCGTTACTTGAACACGACCATATTGAAATTCATTGTTGGGTAGAATTCCTATTGGGGATAGAGCCATTCCATTTGTTCCCAATCCTATCGTATAAGTTTTTATCCCATATTCAACAGCAAGTTCACTAGCAGTACTTGGGTCAATAAAACCAGAATTATTTACCCCGTCAGTTAACAATATAATAACCTTACTCTTGGCCTTACTGTTTTTTAATCTGTTAACAGAAGTTGCAAGACCCATTCCTATGGCTGTTCCACCTTCAATAATTGTATTATACTTAATTTCTTGCAGCGATTTCAATACGATAGACTTATCACTTGTAATTGGAGTTTTTGTATAACTCTCTCCCGCGTATTCAACCAATCCAATGCGATCATTAGGACGTCCTTTAATAAAATCTCCCGCTACATTTTTTAAAGCTTCCAATCGATTTGGTTTTAAATCTTTTGCAAGCATACTAGCAGAAACATCAATAGCGATAACAATATCAATACCTCGTGTCGTTTTTGTCTTTGTTGATACGTCAACAGTCTGGGGTCTAGCCAAAGCTGTAATTAATAGTCCAAGTGCTATAATTCTTAGAACAAATAAGACATGCCTAAATGTTGGTAACCAAGTTGTAGTTACCTCAAAGCCCTTTAGATTAGGCATTTTGAGCTCGGCAGTTTGCTGGCTATTTTTAAGAATATACCATCCAATGATTATCGGTATTACAAGTAACAACCAAAACCATTGCTTATTAAAAAATTCTATGCCTTCCAGTATCATTGGTCTTCCTCTGTCAATTTTAAAAGTTCTATTGAACCCATTATTCTCTCAACAATATCATCAGAATAAGAATCTTCCTTTTTCCATTTCAATATCACTTGTTGTAAAAGATAATCGGTTGTAAATCCTAAAATAATGTAATTAGCTTTAACCCTCTGGTCAGTGTTCTCAATTTTAAAGTCGGCCGTCCCAAATGTTTTTAATCCTTCCTGGCCATTCGGTGTAATAAACTGCTCATTTTTTGTAATAATATTCTGAACACCACTACTCTCAAACTGTTTTAATTGTTCCTCTACGGTGGCTAATAAATCAATGCTATTAGTGCTTTCTTCATCCGAGTTTAGTTGCTGATTTTGAGATGCATTTGGGTTGAATTTTGAACTTCTCACCTCAATTTCAAAAGTAGTATTTAAATTTCCATATTTAAAGGTGACCACCTTTTTTTGATTGTCTAATTCCTCCGAAACTAGAGAAGAATCTCTTACCAATGTTTTAGGAGTGGTCATTGTAACCCCAGGAGCTCCATACTCACTAGTAACCCACTCTTTCGCTTCCAAAAGTTGTTTACTTTGGTTACCCACAATAGTATCATTAACATAAGTAAACCCAAAATATAATGACAAACCAACATAAACAGCAACCAGCAATAATAATGATGACACTACTGTTATCACGGTTCTTCGTTTTTTTCGTTTTTCAGCAAGTGCTTCTTGAAACTTTAGGTCTGCTAGCAATTCTTCCTCCGTAGGTTCCGGTAATGCTTGTCGTACTTGATCAAGCTCAGTATCAATGGTATTTCTATCAAGTTGAGCCAATGCAATATCTGGTTTTGATTTTGCGAATTTCACCAAATCGGCACGTTTTAAAATAGTTTCAATATTCTTGATGTCTTCTTTACTGAGATCTATTTTATTTCCTTCTCTTAATAGCTTAATTCGATTAATAAGCTGATCAGTGGTGCTTTCGAGAGCGCGATCATATACTTTTTCATCTAAATACGTTCTAATAATTTGAGTTAAATCAGAATAATAAGCTTTAATTTCATTGTTTTGTAAATAGCTTGAATCATCTAAAACTTTCAATGCTAATTTAGCACGTTCGTAGGGGGGTAATAAAGCTGCTTTCTCCTCCTCTGTTAAAGGTTTTGATTTCCATATAAACCAATACAAAAGAAATACAACCAGACCCAAAAGCATTAACACCACTAAAAAATATAACCCCCAATTACTCGGACTTTTAGACACTTGTACGATGGGTTTGATATCGTATAAGCCTTGCTTCGTGGTATCAACAACAATGTTGTTTACATCAACTTGAAGAGAATCTGTAAAAAATTCATAATCACCAATTACTACTTTTTGTCTGGGAATGGTGTAGGTCCCTGAATCAAATTGAGTGAGACCATATTCTTTTACAAGTCTAAATCTATCTTTCATTTTTGTAGCGATCACCTGATAGGACTCGATCATTTCAAGAGGCAAAAAAGTTTGGCCTTCAGGAAACACGACCAGGCTAGAAGTATCAACCTCAACTTCAATTTTATAAGACAGCTCTTGACCAATTTTAATTGACAGTGAGTCAATTTGAGCATCTATTTTTTGTGCAGATGCCCCGATAGAATGCCACAAAAAACAGATACAGAAAAAGACAAATCTGAAACTTTTATTATTTAAGGTGTTTAATCTTGTGTTACTATGCATCTCCTTGATTATCCTCTTCTTTTAAAATATCCTAGTAGTTTCTTTACATAACTTTCATCTACTCTGCAATCAATAACTCCAGCGCCAGATTTAGTAAAACTATCTTTATAATAAGCAACTCTATCCTCATAGAATTTTGCATAATTTGCTCGTACTTTCTTTGAACCTGTATGAACCAATAACTGCTTTCCGGTTTCTTCATCCTGCATTTGCACCATTCCTAAATTAGGGATGGCAACTTCATGCTTATCATAAATTCTAATCCCTGTGACGTCATGACGTTTAGAGGCAATTTTCAACGTATGTTGGTACTCATCAGTGATAAAATCACTTAATACAAAAACAATGGCCTTTTTCTTCATGACACTAGATAAGAACTTCAGTGCTTCAGCAAAATTAGTACGCCTACTTTTAGGATTGAATTCGATTAATTCACGAATAATTCGCAATACATGAGATCTTCCTTTCTTCGGTGGAACATATAATTCAATGATATCGGAAAATAGTATCAATCCTATTTTATCATTGTTCTGAGTCGCTGAAAACGCTAAAGTTGCTGCAATTTCAGTAATGACTTCACTTTTAAATTGCTTCTCAGTACCAAAGAACTCAGATCCTGAAATATCAACCATAAGCATCATGGTTAATTCTCGTTCTTCTTCAAATACTTTTATATGCGGTTCATTAGTTCTTGCCGTGACATTCCAATCGATATTTCTAACATCATCCCCGTATTGATATTGACGTACCTCACTAAAAGTCATTCCTCGTCCTTTAAAGGTGGAATGATATTCTCCTCCAAATATGTGATCAGACAAACGCCTTGTCTTAATCTCAATTTTTCTTACTTTTTTTAGTAATTCTTTCGTATTCATGGTATTCAATCAACAATAATCAGCGAACATTCAATTCTCCGTGACAAAAGACAAGCTGTTAAGGCACCTCAATTTTATTGATAATTTTATTGATGATGTCTTCAGAAGAGACGTCTTCGGCTTCTGCCTCATATGTAATTCCAATTCTGTGACGAAGTACATCGTGAACCACCGCACGAACATCTTCTGGTATGACGTAACCTCTGCGCTTTATAAAGGCATAACATTTTGCTGCTGTAGCCAAATTAATACTCCCTCTTGGAGAGGCGCCAAAAGAAATTAATGGTTTTAAATCTGAAAGTTCATACTTCTCAGGATAACGGGTTGCAAAAATAATATCTAAGATGTACTTTTCAATTTTCTCATCCATATATACCTCTCTAACCGCATGTTGCGCTTTGATAATTTGTTTCACAGAAACCACTGGATTCACCTGCTCGAAAGCTCCTTTCAAATTGGCTCTTACAATTAATTGTTCGTCAGACATCTTTGGATAATCTATGACTGTTTTAAGCATAAATCGATCGACCTGTGCTTCTGGCAATGGATAAGTTCCTTCTTGTTCTACCGGGTTTTGTGTAGCCATCACCAAGAAAGGTTTATCTAAAATAAACGTCTCATCTCCGATGGTTACTTGCTTTTCTTGCATAGCTTCTAACAAAGCAGACTGTACTTTAGCAGGTGCTCTATTAATCTCATCTGCCAAAACAAAATTTGCAAACACTGGTCCTTTTTTTATGGTAAAGTCATTCTCCTTAATATTATAAATCAGCGTCCCTACCACGTCTGCAGGCAACAAATCTGGAGTAAATTGAATTCTGTTAAAACTGGCGTCAACTGCTTTAGACAAGGTGTTGATTGCTAATGTTTTCGCAAGGCCTGGAACACCTTCTAATAAAATATGCCCTTGACCCAAAAGACCAATAAGAAGACGTTCAATCATGTGTTTTTGACCCACAATAACCTTATTCATTTCAAGGGTCAACAAATCAACAAAAGCGCTTTCTTTCTCAATTTTCTCACTAATTGCTTTAATATCAATTGTTCCTGTTTCTTCCATTATAATTTAATTTTTTGAAGCGTAAATATCACTTACATATTTTAACATCGCAAATTGTTAAAATATTTGATGACCTACTGTTAATAATTGGTTAAAAAATAAGCTTTCGTAAAGCTATTTTACAGTTTTCTTTTCTATTTTTAAGAGGACAAATCTACAGGCACATGTCAAAAACTCTATTTTCAAAAATTATCGCTGGGACCATGAACTGGGGTCAATGGTCTAAATCATTTAATACGAAAGAGATAGCTTCCATGATTGTTACCTGTATTAATCATGATATTACTACTTTTGATCATGCCGATATTTATGGTAGCTACACCACAGAATCAGATTTTGGAACTGCGTTTAAACACAGTGGTATTTCAAGACAAAAACTTCAATTGATATCCAAATGTGGTATTGCCCATGTCAGCCCAAACAGACCTCACAACCTGAAGCATTATAATTACCGTAAAAAGTATATTATTACTTCTGTTGAAACCTCATTAAAAAATCTAAAAACAGATTATTTAGATGCGCTCCTTTTACACAGACCTAGCCCATTAATGAACCCTCACGAAGTTATGGAAGCTGTCGCTAAATTAGGACAAGAAGGCAAAATTAAAGCCTTTGGAGTTTCAAATTTCACCCCTTCACAAGTAACGCTTATTGCTAGTGAAGTCCCTATTGAAATAAATCAAATTGAGTTTTCTGTAACCGAGTACAGTGCCTTACATAATGGTGCTTTAGATCAAATGATTGTTGATAATATCACGCCCATGGCTTGGTCTCCACTCGGTGCTGTATTTAAGAGCTCAACAGCTCAGACTAAAAGAGTTCATAAATGTCTTGACGTTTTAACCT
Organism: uncultured Flavobacteriaceae bacterium; assembly: GCA_905479065.1. Classification (GTDB taxonomy): domain Bacteria; phylum Bacteroidota; class Bacteroidia; order Flavobacteriales; family Flavobacteriaceae; genus CAJQLB01. The sequence continues at coordinate 39,385 of CAJQLB010000027.1, forward strand.
CCAAATACAATGTCACAAAAGATCAATTATTATTAGCATGGATTTTAAAACATCCTGCACAAATTCATCCAGTCATTGGAACCACCACTAAAGAAAGAGTAATCGCTGCCAATAATGCCACAACAATTGAACTTGAACTAGAAGATTGGTTTGCATTATTGATAGCAAGTCAAGGGCATAAAGTCCCTTAAAACTAAAAACAATGAACAATACAAAAACAGCACTAATTACAGGAGCTACGAGTGGTATCGGTCAAGCCACAGCACGTATATTCGCACGACACGGCATACAATTAATTATCTGTGGAAGGCGTCAAGAGCGTCTAGACGCCTTATCGAAAGAACTTTCAGAACTTACAACTGTGACATCTTTAAAGTTTGATGTACGCGACAAATATGAAGTTTTTAAAGCCATAGGATCGTTATCAACTTCTTTTCAACATATTGACATCTTAATAAATAATGCTGGAAATGCACATGGCTTAGATTTTATTCAAGACGGCAGTTTAGAAGATTGGGATGCCATGATGGATATCAACGTCAAAGGGCTACTTTACGTGAGTAAAGCAATCATCCCTCAAATGACCAAACGACAGTCTGGTCACATTGTCAATATCGGTTCTTCAGCAGGGAAGGAAGTTTATCCAAAAGGTAATGTCTATTGTGCTAGTAAGCACGCAGTTATTGCAATTACAGATGGTATGCGTATCGATTTAAATCCATTTGGCATTAAAGTAACAGCAATTAATCCGGGCTTGGTTGAAACAGAATTTTCAGAGGTTCGTTTTAAAGGAGACCCTAAAGCAAAACAAGTTTACAAAGGCTACAAGGCCCTTCAAGCCATCGATATAGCAGAAATAATTCATTTCGCCATTACGCGACCGGCTCATGTCGCTATTGCAGATCTCTTGGTTTTTCCAACAGCCCAGGCTAATAGTATTACGGTGAAAAAAAATTAAGTTGACCTATTTTGATTAGCGAAAAGAACTTATGATAAATAAACGCCTACTCATCAAACACTTACTTGCTCATAATGATGAGAACAGCTTCTATGATAAAAAAAGAAAAATAACCTTAAGCTACAAAGAAGGTAAAGCCAAATTTTTAAAGCATATTTGTGCCTTATCAAATAGCAATCCTAACAATAATTCTTATATCATTATTGGTGTTGACGATGAGGACAATCACATTGTTGGTGTTGATTTTTTTGACGATAGTAAAATTCAAAATTTAATCAATGCTTACTTAGAACATCCTCCTGTTGTTAACTATGAAAACATCCCATTCCCTCACCTTTCTAATGATAAGGTCGTTGGTTTAGTGACCATTAGAGCCATCAATAAGATCACTTCCTTAAGGCGCAATATTTGGAAATATCAAGCCCATTCAGTCTTTTTTAGAGAGGGTAGTATGAGCATGCCAAACAACAAACAACTTGATTTGAAAGATACCAATTCAAGTACTGTTTCCGCGATTGAAAATCATGCACAAAACAATATAGAACACACCTTAGATGGGGTGTTTGATTTCTTAAAATCACGCCAAGACTTTGCGCCACAATACAAAGTATTTAAAGAATATTTTGTGCTTTGCTGGTCAGGCCTAGAAAAAAAAAATAAACATCAAAATTACTATTCCCGTGTTGATATTGCCCTTATTAATGAACAGGTTCGGCTATTTTTTTCAACCCTTGATGAAGTCACAATTACCTATGATGACAACACCTTTAGCATCATAGAATATGTGAACCTTGGGTTACAAGGAGCAAACAAATATTGCCAACTTGAAGAAACTTTAATCAATTTTAATAACAACGCTTCTTATACTATAAAGACCAAATTACTCTTCATCCCACCACAGTATGACAAAAAGATATTACATCACGTATACAACAGCAATAACGCACTCCTTGAGCAACTAAAAATCGATGCTCCTTTGAACAACCATCAAGAATTTGATTTAAAGAATTTACCCGTCACCTATTTAATATGCCATCTTCACGGCTTTGACGACGCTATTAGCAAACTTGAAATAGCAAAACCTTTTCTAAAAAAATACAGTTTAGAGGTTTACCAATTATACAAAGAAGCCACGAGGATTTTACGTAAAATTAAATACAGTTAAGTTTAAAAAAAACCGTTTCCCGAAAGAAACGGCTTTGACTGCTTTCTAAAACAACTATTTAAATGATGGTTAATCAAGATAAACCAATATAAGAACGCGACTATTTATACAGTCTTTGAAATTATGTATTACTTTTCAAAGCCTTCCGCGATATGTAAAAGATAAAATTTTATCGTATGAAAATAATTCATCATGGTTTTTACACTCTATAAAGAACTGAATTAAAAATTAAAAAAAGTAATTTAAAAAGTCATACCGTAGTTTCCCGCAATGACAACTTACTCGTAATAAGAGTATTAAATTATGTGCAAACAATGGTAAATCAATACCATAACTATGAGAAACTACGGTATTTGGTAATTACAACTGCTATTAATTTTGAATTGTTTATTATTGCCTTAATTCATCCAAAAAAATGAGAAAAATAGTAATTTTATTATTGTATTTATCAAGTTTTTTATCATTCTCACAAATGGAGAGTGGACTAAGAGATACTAAAAAATTTGGTTTTTGGGATAATCAAAATAGTGAACCTGTAATTATTTTAAATGATTCCACAATATACATAGGTCTTGAAAAAAGTAAATTATTTTTTGAACCACTAGACTTAGATGACTCCAAATTGAATGAATTAATCCCCTTGACTGTAAAAGATACGACTTATTTGGTAGAGCAAAGTGGAGGTGTCGTAGTTAAGTACATTGATCGTACTTTTACCCGAATTGATAAATCATTCACTCACCACAACCAATATAACAGTATTCCCTTTGTATTTAATGACGAAATCTACCTGCTTGGAGGAAGTGGGCTATTTATTCATAAAAATATTTTAATTCGTTATGATTTTCAAGAAAAAGAATGGTTTCGCACACCTACTTTTGGTGATATTCCTAATATTATTAGGGGTCACTACCTGCACATAAAAATTAACAATGATCTTTATTTAGTGGCTTCTGAAGGTAATTCTGCATATATGGAGGGTGTGAAAGATGACAGCTGGTTTGTCTATCGAATGAATTTAACTTCTATGAATTTTTTTAAATTAGGTCGTCTTAATATCGAACTTTATAATATTGCTCGCTACACCCACAGAAATTTATTTACTGATAAATTAATTAGTAGGACTCCTACTCCCTATTTAAATATATATGACTTTAAGAATAATAACTATGCTACGATAGATAATAATAACATTCCTGTATTTCGGGAAGACACCAATATTATACATATTGAGGAGAATACCATGTTAGCCATCCAACAAAAAAGGAGTATTGCTAAAGATAATTTATATTACAAATATTTTGATAGTGACATATACATTCAAAATAGTGAAAAACACCCTATTTATATTGAAAATAATGCGGTATTATATTATAACATAGGGGCTAGTTTGGCTATTATTATATTACTTTTATTTTTGGGCCACCTTCTCAAAAAATGGCACAAAAACTTCAATCTCGTTACTCTCAACACTAAAACAAAAACAATAAAATATAAAGGCAACTACATTACTAAATTTGATGGTGTTGAATTAGATTTATTAATCAAAATTGCCAACACCAAAGGTGAATATATCTCTTACACTGAATTATTAGACCTTTTTAAACCACATTCAGACAGTTACGAAACTTTACGAAAAAAGAGAAAACAACTGATGAGGACACTTTCTGAAAAATTTAAAGGTCTCTTAAATAATTACCATACGGATATTTTTATTTATCACTCAGACCCCATGGATAAACGTGCACGACTTATAAAACTTAACGAAGATATCATCAAAATTATAAGTTGAGATATCTTCTTTTAAATGTTATATTCACAAAAAAATGCCACATCAAAGATGTGGCATTTTTTTTTACAATTAAGTTTATTATAAATCAAACTTTATTCCTTGTGCCAAAGGTAGTTCATCAGAATAATTAACGGTGTTTGTTTGACGTCTCATATACACTTTCCAGGCATCAGAACCAGATTCTCGACCGCCTCCTGTTTCTTTTTCACCTCCAAATGCACCCCCAATTTCAGCACCTGAAGTACCAATATTTACATTGGCAATCCCACAGTCTGAACCAGCATAGGATAAGAATTTTTCTGCTTCTTTCATCTCATTAGTCATGATTGCAGAGGATAATCCCTGAGCCACGCCATTTTGTTTAGCAATGGCATTTTCAACATCTCCAGAATAAGTCATTAAATATAATATAGGTGCAAAAGTTTCATGTTGTACAATATCAAAATGATTTTTTGCTTCAATAATAGCAGGTTTTACGTAACAGCCACTTTCATAACCTTCTCCCTTTAATACACCGCCTTCAACAAGAACATTACCCCCCTCAGTTTTTGCTTTTTCAATAGCCGACAGGTAAGTGTTTACTGAATCGTGATCAATTAATGGCCCAATGTGATTTGTTTCGTCTAATGGGTTACCAATGGTCAATTGACCGTAAGCTCCAACAATAGCGTCTCTTACTTTGGCATAAACCGATTCATGAATAATTAAACGTCTTGTTGATGTGCAACGTTGTCCACAAGTTCCTACAGCACCAAAAACAGCACCTGGAACAACCACTTTTAAATCAGCTGTTGGCGTAATGATAATGGCATTATTACCTCCTAATTCCAGTAACGATTTACCAAATCTTTCAGCAACTGTTGCACCGACAATACGACCCATTCGTGTGGAGCCTGTTGCAGATATTAATGGAATTCTAGTGTCTGTAGTTAGCATTTCACCAACTTTATAATCTCCATTTATGATAGAAGAAATTCCTTCTGGTAAATTGTTGTTCTTTAATATTTCTGCAATAATATTTTGACATGCTACCGCACAAAGAGGTGCTTTTTCTGAAGCTTTCCAGACACAAACGTCACCACATATCCATGCTAATGCTGTATTCCAAGCCCAAACTGCTACTGGAAAATTAAATGCAGAAATAATTCCAACAACTCCTATTGGGTGCCACTGCTCTCGCATAACATGGCCTGGCCTTTCAGAAGGAATGGTTTGTCCATTCAATTGTCTGGAGAGTCCAACAGCAAAATCACATATATCAATCATTTCTTGTACCTCACCATAACCTTCTTGTAAAGATTTTCCCATTTCATAGGATACTAGTTTCCCTAAAGGCTCTTTTAAATCTCTAAGTTTATTCCCAAATTGGCGTACAATTTCTCCTCGTTGCGGTGCGGGCATGTCTCTCCAAGATAAAAAGGCCTTTGTTGCAGTTTCCATAACCTTATCATAATCTGCTCTAGTTGTTGTTTTTACCCGACCTATTAGTTGACCATCTACTGGAGAATATGAGTTTATAACCTCTCCATTAGAGAAGGACATAGATCCTGTTGAAGTGCCGTCATTTAAATCTTTAACGCCTAACTTTTTTAAAGCTTCTTTTATGCCAAAATCTTTAGCAATTACTCCCATATATTCAGTGTTTTTTAAATTAAAAATTTGACGCGAAGATACTAATAAATTAAATGTTGAATCAAGAATAATTCATCCTAACTGAAACTTTAAAAAGTTTTAAGAACACTTTAACAATGGCAAAACATCTAAGCTTCTCAAACCAATGGTACATAAATATAGAAGAAGACGTTTGACTCTTCTTATTGTAAATTATGAATTAAAAACACCGCTTATGTTACTTCGATTATTAATTATTACTGGCCTATTATCAAATTTCTCTTTGGCACAAGACATTCAATATGTAGCCGCAGAGAACGGATTAATTATTAGAGAACAACCAAGTCAGGGAGCGCTCAAATTAGAAGTGCTTGATTATGGAACTGCTTTAGAAATTGTTGAGTACACCGATTTACAACTTGATCTCGTTGATGGCGGAAAGAAATTATCGGGTAAATGGGTTAAAGTGAGAAGCACTGACGCCTATGACTTATTTGAAGAGGGGTACGTATTTAACGGCTACCTAACTGAAGACGTCTTAGATAGACGCTTTAAAGTGATCTATGATAAATTTGCTGTTTCCATCAAAGATCTACCAAGAAAAACAACCAGTAGAACAACATTTAATTCAGACTTTAATGATATTTTGTTCTATACGTTAGAGCCCAATGAAACTCTTGAAAACAAAGTGGTCATCATTAAACATCATCAAGATTTCCGTAGTATTAAAGTGTTTCAAAAACACGAAAACAGTATCGCTATTTCAGATAACAAGTCACATGCAGATATTATTAATTGGAAGCATTACTATTCTAGCTGGAAACCCTTAAAAACTATTAAAAATCATTTGCAATTTAAAACCTCTAATATTTCTAAAAAAGAAGCCACAAAGTTCATTGATGTTAATTTAGACTCTCTAAAAGCAGTCGTTAAAGACGCTTGCGGAACAGCGTGGAGTGACTCAATCAAGAACGTTAAATCCCTTGATGACAGCCCTATAAATATTGTTGTTAGTAAAATGTATTTACGTATCTTAATGACTGATATGAACGGTGAAGAAACAGAGAAAATACTCATCTTTGAATTATCAATAGACCATGAACAAAACGATAAATTATATGCAAAAATTTAATCCTTATTATGCAGTCATTTTTACTTCTAAATTGACTAATAATACTGATGGCTATGAGGATATGGCGGCAAACATGATTCGTCTTGCAAAACAGCAACAAGGTTTCCGTGGTTTCGATAACGCTCGAAACCAAATCGGTATCTCCGTGAGTTATTGGGACGATTTGGAATCTATTAAAAAGTGGAAACGCAACACTGATCATCTCATAGCACAACAACAAGGAAAAGAGCAATGGTATCAGTGGTATCACACCCGAATTTGTAAGGTAGAACACGAATACAATATGAATTAATAGTGTTACAACAACAGCATGACCACTCGTATTAGTCAAAGAAAGATCATCCATATTGATATGGATGCTTTTTACGCTTCTGTTGAGCAAATGGATGACCCAAGTATTAAGGGCAAACCAGTGGCCGTTGGTGGAGGTGGAAGCCGAGGAGTTATAAGTGCTGCTAGTTATGAAGCGAGAGCCTATGGTGTGAAAAGTGCTATGTCTGGAACTTTAGCAGTTAAATTATGTCCTCATCTTATTTTTGTTCGCCCACGTTTTGAACGTTACAGTGAAATATCTAAACAGGTCAAAAAGATCTTTTTTGATTATACTGATCTGGTAGAGCCCTTATCCATGGATGAAGCATATTTAGATGTTACCCAAAATAAAAAAGGAAATCCTAGCGCATCGCTCATCGCAAAAGAAATTAGAGATCATATTTTTAGAAATGTTGGACTTACAGCCTCTGCTGGAATTAGCATCAACAAATTTGTTGCAAAAATCGCAAGTGACTACAATAAGCCAAACGGACAAAAAACGGTAGCGCCTGAGTCAGTGATTGAATTTCTTGAAGCTCTAGATATCAGAAAATTTTACGGCATTGGTAAAGTAACTGCAGAAAAAATGTATGATAAAGGTATTTTTAATGGCCGTGATTTAAAAACCAAATCAAGGGAGTATTTAGAACATCATTTTGGAAAATCTGGAGGCTCTTACTATGATATTGTACGGGGTATTCACAACAGTGCTGTAAAACCAAATCGTACCAGAAAGTCCCTGGCTGCTGAGCGCACGTTTCACAAAAATCTGACTAGTGAAATTTTTATGTTTGAAAAATTAGACACCATCGCTGAAGAGGTTTCTAAACGACTAAGCAATAGCAATCTTGCTGGTAAAACCGTTACCCTCAAAATAAAATACAGTGACTTTAGTCTAAAAACAAGAAGTAAGAGCTTACCTTATTACGTCAGCGATAAGGCTATCATTTTAGATGTTGCCAAAACATTACTTCTTCAAGATTCCATGGAAGAATCTGTGAGGTTACTTGGGATTTCTATAGCTAATTTAAATAATGTAACTAAAACAATGACACCCTCCAAAAGTGTCAGTGCTCAATTGAGTTTTGAGTTTTAAAAAGAACAGGTTGTGATCTCTGTTACTCGCAATGTATTAACCATTCCTTTTTCTTGTATTGGCATTGCGGCTAAACTAATCAACATATCTCCTGATTCAAGATATCCTTTTTTACAAGCAATGACATTAACATCGTCAATTGTTTCATCCGTACTCACAAATTTATCATAATAAAACGCTTTCACGCCCCACAGAAGATTAAGTTGAGTTAAAATTCGCTTATTTGATGTAAATACTAAAATATGTGCTGCCGGTCGCCAAGCCGAAATCTGAAAGGCGGTATACCCACTATTCGTTAGGGTTGAAATAGCTTTGGCATTAATTTCATTAGCCATATTTGCAGCATGATAACAAATGGATTTTGTTATATAACGATTGGTTCTAATATGTGGTGGTGATTGTGGCACTTTAATAAGCGCAGAGTCCTCCACGCTCATGAGTATACTACTCATTTTTTCAATAACTTGTACCGGGTATTGACCTACTGAAGTTTCTCCAGACAGCATCACAGCATCAGCCCCATCCATCACTGAATTAGCAACGTCATTAACCTCTGCACGAGTTGGTGTTAAACTTGTAATCATCGACTCCATCATTTGAGTGGCAATGATTACAGGAATTCGAGCACGCTTTGCTCTCAATACTAATTGCTTTTGAATCAATGGCACCTCTTGAGCTGGTATTTCAACACCCAAATCTCCTCGAGCAACCATCAAGCCATCACAAAAAGCAACAATCTTATCAATATTTTCAACAGCCTCTGGTTTCTCAATTTTAGCAATGATTGGTATTTTAGCACTGCTATGCTCTTGAATGATTTCTTGAAGCTGAATCAGGTCCTCAGCATGTCTTACAAATGATAAAGCAAGCCAATCAACATTTTGACTTATTGCAAAAATAGCGTCCTTTATATCTTTTTCTGTAAGCGCCGGTTGAGAGATATCGGTATTGGGAAGGTTAACTCCTTTTCGGGACTTCAACGGACCTCCTTGAATAACTTTTGCTTTAACTTCAGACTTCTTATCCGTTGATACAACTTCAAAAATTAATTTACCGTCATCTAAAAGAATTCGTTCGCCTGGTTTTGCGTCTTGTGGAAAACGATCATAGGTCATATAAACACGCTTTTTAGTGCCCATAAATCGTTCTCCTGTAACAAATAAAATCGTATCTCCTTCGCTAACAACAACCTCCTCTTTCATGGTGCCAACCCTTAACTTTGGCCCTTGTAAATCTGCAAGTATCGCCGCATTATAACCAAACTCATCATTCAACTCACGAATCATTGTGATTCTTTCGGATACATCTGTGTAATCAGCATGAGAAAAATTAATCCTAAAAACATTTACTCCTGCTTCAAGCATTGCTTTCAACACCTTCTTCGTGCTTGTCGCTGGCCCCAAAGTTGCTACTATTTTCGTCTTTTTTATGTTTATTGCCATCAATTAAATATTAAATTATTTTTTGACTTTAAGTGCTTTACATCAACATCATATACCGTTACAACTTGCGGTATTCTCTGAATCTCACTTGTGATTTGCTTTATATTTACTTTAAAGTCATCATTAACTATTTTCAAGAAATAATTAACTGTTTTATGTTCAGGAATTAAATTGTATTTTTTAATAATCTTTGAGGACGAGGCAAAAAGTGATCCCTTTGTAGCCTTGTCAACTTCTTCCTTTACGCATATATTGGAAATTAAATTCCATGAGGACTGGTTAATTAAATCCTCCCACTGATATATCGAATAAAAACCCGAGGCTTGTTCAAAGTCTAAATCGTGAACATAACGTTTTAAATTAATATATAAATATTGATTTAAAAGGTAGGCTAAACGATAATCATCTATTGCACAATGTATAGCTAATAATAAATAATCGTCATTGTCAAAATCATCTACTAATAACTTATGAACGGCCATTTTTACAAAATTCTACGATGTAAATATAATATTTTGACTTCATTAAATGATATGCAATGAATGAATCTTAAAAAGAATTAACTACGAAAACGTTGTAGTTTCATTATTATTTATAACGCTCTTGAAATTTTTGTCTGGAAAGCAAAAAAGGCTCGCTTAGAAGCTTTTTCTTCAGCCTTCTTTTTAGATGTAGCTCGTGCCTTTGAAATAATCTTATTGTTTATGGAAAGTTTTACCGAGAAATGTCTAGTATCATCATTCCCCGTATCTTCATAAACATTGTAATTAAACGTCTTCTTTTCCTTTTGACACCATTCAATTAGCAAGCTTTTATAACTAATCACCTTCCCTTCCAATTTTTGAATATCTACATGTGGTATAATGACTCGATTAAAGATAAATCGTTCACAATAATCGTATCCTCTATCGAGATAAATTGCACCAACCAATGCTTCAAAAAGGTTTCCGTGAATGTTATTGCCAAAATTGTCCTTAGCAATTTTGGATTGTACAAGGTCTATCAAATTTAACTCTTTTCCGAGCTCATTTAGGTGGTCTCGACTTACAATCTTTGATCGCATTTTAGTTAAATACCCTTCATCCCCCTGAGGTACTTCGTTAAACAAATGAGAGGCAATTACAGCTCCCAACATCGCATCTCCAACAAATTCTAAACGCTCATAGTTTATGGGCGTACCTTCTTTATCCCTTATGTTCATGGACCGATGTGTAAAAGCCTTATTATAAAATTTCATATTAAGGGGTTTAAAGCCTAAAATATGTTTAATCTGAATAAAAAAATTCCCGCCTTTATTAGAACGGGAATTGAATATGTTACGAACGAAGTTCATTCAGTTTAATCTAATTTCTTAAATAATACACAAGCATTATGGCCTCCAAAACCGAACGTATTACTCATGGCAATGTTTACAGTTCGTTTCTGAGCTTTGTTTAATGTTAAATTTAAATTTGAATCAATATTATCGTCACTCGTGTTGTGATTAATTGTTGGCGGTATGATTCCATGCTCCATTGCAAGAATAGCAGAAATAGACTCAATAGCCCCTGCAGCCCCTAAAAGATGACCTGTCATGGATTTTGTTGAATTAATATTTATATTTTTGGCATGCTCACCAAAAACTTCCGTTATTGCTTTTAATTCCGCAACATCTCCTAAAGGTGTGGAAGTCCCGTGTGTGTTAATATGATCAACTTCCTCAGGAGAGACACCAGCATTTTCTAAGCAATGCCTCATCACAGCAATAACCCCAATCCCTTCTGGATGAGGTGCAGTCATGTGGTGTGCATCAGATGACATTCCTCCACCGAGCACTTCGGCATAAATACGGGCTCCTCTGGCCTTTGCATGTTCATATTCTTCCAAAACAATAGCGCCAGCACCTTCCCCTAAAACAAATCCATCTCTTGTAGCATCAAAAGGCCTTGACGCCGTTTCTGGACTTTCATTTCTAGTTGATAAGGCGTGCATTGCATTAAAACCTCCAATACCAGCTATGGTAACTGCGGCTTCACTACCTCCTGTAACAATGACATCACAATGCCCTAATCGTATATAATTAAGAGCATCAATCATCGCGTTTGCAGAGGATGCACACGCTGAAACAGTAGTGTAATTTGGCCCCATAAAACCATGTTTTATAGAAATATTTCCCGGGGCAATATCTGCAATCATTTTAGGAATAAAAAATGGGTTGAATCGTGGCGTACCATCTCCCTGAGAAAAATTCAAAACCTCATTTTGAAAGGTTTCTAAGCCACCAATTCCAGCTCCCCAAATAACACCTACACGAAGTTTATTAACGGTGTCTAGGTCTAGATTAGCATCTATAATGGCTTCATCTGAAGCCACCATAGCATACTGAGTGAATCTATCCATTTTACGCGCATCTTTTCTATTGAGAAAGTCAGTAGCGTTAAAATTCTTTAATTCACAAGCAAATTTTGTCTTGAACTTTTCAGTATCAAAATACGTTATCGGTGCTGCGCCACTTTTTCCATTAACAAGGGCATCCCAATATTCATCCTTGGTATTCCCTATTGGAGTTAATGCACCTAGCCCAGTAACTACAACTCGCTTCAAATTCATAAAAAAATCGTTACTTATTTTGCGTCTTCAATATACGAAATTGCTTGACCAACTGTAGCAATATTCTCAGCTTGATCATCTGGAATTTGAATATCGAATTCTTTTTCGAATTCCATAATCAACTCTACAGTGTCCAATGAATCTGCTCCCAAGTCATTTGTAAAGCTTGCTTCAGTTACAACTTCGTTTTCATCAACACCTAATTTGTCTACGATAATCGCTTTTACTCTTGATGCAATGTCTGACATAATTTTTAGTTTTAAGTTTTAATTAGGGTGCAAAAATAAAAAACTTTATTTTAAAACGCAGGTTTACTAAAAAAATGTGAGCCTTATTTACATATTTTAATTTTTAGAATTTTCTTTTGCTTCAATTTGTTGAAAATTATTCCTTTTATTTGTGATTATTATTCTTACTTTTTTGAACAATGAAACAAATTGTCATTTTTGCTTCCGGTAGTGGATCCAATGCTGAAAACATAATTAGATATTTTAGCCAACGAAACAATGCAAAAGTGGTACGCGTTTTCACAAATAATTCACGAGCAACAGTTCTTGAACGATGTGAAAGACATCGCATAGACACGCACCTTTTTAATCGTGAAGCTTTACTGCAGACAAATGAAGTACGCAATGCCTTGATTAATATAAATCCAGATTTGATTGTCCTCGCAGGGTTTTTGTTGAAAATTCCAAGCGCCATTATATCATCATTTCCAAATAAAATTATTAATATTCATCCTGCTTTATTACCAAAGTACGGAGGTAAAGGGATGTATGGAATGCATGTGCACAAAGCGGTTGTCTCCAATAAAGAAATCGAAACAGGTATTACCATTCACTACGTAAATAAAAACTATGACGAGGGTGCAATGATTTTTCAGGTAAAATGTAAAATCTCTTCCTTGGATACACCCGAGAGTGTTGCTGCAAAAATCCATACGTTAGAGATGCAACATTTTCCTGTAATTATTAACAGTTTACTCAATGACTAAAAAGAAAAAATACTACACTGTCTGGAAAGGGCATCAACATGGAGTGTTTCAGTCTTGGATAGATTGTAAAGCACAAATTCATGACTTTCAAGGAGCACAATACAAGTCCTTCCCAACATTAAATGAGGCAAAACAAGCTCTTCAAGGAAACTACAAAGATTATGTTGGAAAGACTAAAAAATTTACAAGTAATCTGTCAAAAGAACAGCTTCAAAAAATAGGTCTTCCCAATTATAAATCAATCTCGGTAGACGCCGCTTCAAGTGGGAATCCTGGAGTTATGGAATATCGAGGGGTCGACACAAAAAGTAAAAAAGAGCTTTTTAAACAAGGCCCATTTGAAGAAGGCACTAATAATATCGGGGAATTTTTAGCAATTGTTCATGGCCTAGCTTATTTAAAAAAACATCATAGTAATGATGTTATTTATACAGACTCAAAAACAGCGATGAGCTGGGTTAGAAAAAAAACATGTAACTCAAAATTACAACGCAATAGAAAAAACAAGTCAACTTATGATCTCGTAGACCGTGCAATTCATTGGTTAAAAACTAATGATTACAGCACTCCAATTGTGAAATGGGAAACCAAAGCTTGGGGCGAAATTCCTGCAGATTTTGGTCGAAAATAAATTGGGTTGGAAGTATTTAAAAAATGTATATTTACACCAAATTTTAATCCCTTTATGAGCAAATTATTGATTGTTGGAACAGTGGCCTTTGACGCTATTGAAACGCCATTTGGTAAAACCGATAAAATTTTAGGAGGAGCGGCAACATTTATAGGGTTAGCAGCCTCACAATTTAATTTAGATGCAGCGATTGTCTCGGTCGTTGGTGGTGATTTTCCAGATGAATATTTAGAGTTACTCGCAAATAAAGATATTGATATTTCAGGCATTGAAGTCGTTAAGGAAGGAAAAACGTTTTTTTGGAGTGGTCTTTATCACAACGACATGAACTCTCGTGATACGCTTGCAACAGAACTAAATGTCTTGGCAGATTTTAATCCTGTAGTGCCAAAAGGCTATCAGGATTCGGATGTGGTCATGTTAGGAAACTTGCATCCTCTGGTGCAATCAAGTGTTTTAAGTCAAATGACCAAAAAACCAAAGCTAGTAATTTTAGACACCATGAACTTCTGGATGGACAATGCTCTTGATGAGCTCCACGAGGTTATCAAAAAAGTGGATGTTATTACTATAAATGATGAGGAGGCTAGGCAGCTCACGAACGAATATTCACTCGTTGTTGCCGCAAGAAAAATTCATCAAATGGGACCAAAATATGTCGTTATCAAAAAAGGAGAACACGGTGCCTTATTGTTTCATGAAGACAATGTTTTTTTCGCTCCAGCGTTACCACTAGAGGAAGTTTTTGACCCTACTGGAGCTGGTGATACATTTGCGGGCGGTTTTGCGGGATTTCTATCTAAAGCACAAGACATTTCTTTTGAAAGCATGAAAAATGCAGTCATCTATGGGTCAACTTTAGCATCATTTTGCGTTGAGAAATTTGGCACTGAACGTATGAAGAATCTCCATGAAAATGATATTCAAAAACGTTTGCAAGAGTTTAGAAATTTAACGCAATTTGATATAGAATTATCATCATAAATGTGGTCAATATGGACTGCCTTTTTTAATAAACACCAACTATAATAATGAGTGACGCTCTTAAACACGAATGTGGCATTGCTTTTATAAGGCTTTTAAAACCTCTCAGTTACTACAAAAATAAATATGGCACGGCCTTTTATGGTGTGAATAAAATGTATCTGATGATGGAAAAACAGCACAATCGTGGTCAAGACGGTGCTGGCTTTGCAAGTATTAAACTTGATACTGCTCCAGGAGAACGTTATATAAGTCGTGTTCGCTCTGTTGCTCAACAACCTATACAAGACATCTTTGCACAAATTAATGAACGTATTAACAAGGAATTTCTTGAACATCCAGAATACACCTCTAATGTTGACTTACAGAAAAAACACATCCCATATATTGGTGAGTTACTTCTTGGTCATGTTCGTTACGGAACATTTGGTAAAAACAGTGTAGAAAGTGTTCATCCTTTTTTGAGACAAAATAATTGGATGCACCGAAATTTAATTCTTGCTGGCAACTTTAATATGACTAACGTTAAGGAATTATTTGAGAACATTGTTGAACTTGGACAACATCCAAAAGAATATACTGACACCATCACTATTATGGAAAAAATAGGCCATTTTCTAGATGATGCGGTCAGTAAAATTTACAAAGATTTAAAGAAAGAAGGTTACAGCAAAAGAGAGTCTTCACCCCTTATTGCAGAACGATTAAAGGTTGCTAAAATTTTACGTAAAGCAGCAAAAAACTGGGATGGTGGTTATGCTATGGCTGGAATGATTGGTCATGGTGACTCATTTGTTCTAAGAGATCCTGCCGGAATAAGACCCACCTATTATTATAAAGACGATGAAATTGTCGTGGTTGCTTCAGAACGACCGGTTATTCAAACCGTATTTAATGTTGCCTTTGATGACGTAAAAGAATTAGACCCAGGTCATGCAATAATTACAAAAAAATCAGGTCAGGTTTCTATCAAACGAATATTACGTCCTTTAGAAAGAAAAGCTTGCTCATTTGAACGTATTTATTTTTCAAGAGGTTCTGATGCAGAAATTTACAAAGAGAGAAAATTACTCGGAAAATTGATTATGCCTAAAGTCTTAAAAAGTATTGACTATGACATAATGAATTCTGTATTTTCCTTTATTCCAAATACTGCTGAAACATCCTTCTTTGGCATGATCGAAACGGTTGAGGATTTTTTGAATAAGAAAAAAACAGAAGCAATCTTAAAAGGAAAAAGATCTTTGTCTCCAGAAAAAGTCACAGAAGTCCTTTCACAAAGACCAAGAATTGAAAAGATTGCCATTAAAGATGTGAAACTTCGAACTTTCATAACTGAAGATAGCAGTCGAGATGACTTGGTGGCCCATGTCTATGACATCACTTATGGTGTTATAAAACCTACTGATAATTTGGTGATCATTGATGACAGTATTGTAAGAGGAACTACATTAAAAATGAGTATTCTAAAAATGCTTGACCGCTTAAATCCGAAAAAAATAATAGTTGTTTCATCGGCACCACAAATTCGATATCCAGATTGTTACGGTATTGATATGGCAAATTTAGAAAGTTTGGTTGCCTTTCGAGCTGCTTTAGCATTGCTAAAGGATGTAGGTAACTATGGTATCGTTGACAATGTTTATAAAAAGTGTAAGGCACAAATAAATCTAGTTGACTCGGAAGTTCAAAACTTTGTGAAAGAATTATATGAACCATTTACTGATGATGAAATTTCAGATAAAATCGCCGTACTTTTAAGTAATGAAACTATAAAAGCAGAAGTAAAAATTATCTTCCAAACTGTTTCAAATCTGCACAAGGCGTGTCCAAAAAATTTAGGAGACTGGTATTTTACAGGCGACTATCCAACCTCCGGAGGGAATCGAGTTGTAAACCGCGCATTTATCAATTTTTACGAAGGAAACAAAGAGCGCGCATATTAACGAAATTATTAGGATTTCATCATTTAATCTATGAAATGAGTCTTTTAAACTAAAAAAGATGCAGTTCATCTAATATTTATTCTCTTCTTTTAAAATAAATATACTTTAGTGTCACCATAACATAAGTAGGTTAAGTTCATGGTAGATTTGGGGCAAAAAAAGGTGAACATCTGTTCGCCTTTTTTTATGTACTAAACTTTGTCTCAATAATTTAGTTCATTTTCTCATAATTAATATGTACTCAATTTTCGACTTCTTTTCTAAATTAATAGCAAGATGATGATTTCTCTGTTAGACTAATATATGGGCATTTTATCTAATAAATTTAATATTTAAGTCTCTACTCCATTATATTTGAATCACCATAACATAAGTAGGTTAAGTTTATGGTAGATTTGGGGCAAAAAAGGTGAACATCTGTTCACCTTTTTTATTTGCATAATTGTTAAATTATTTCAATGATTCATAACGACGCTCTACTTCGTTCCAATTAATCACTTTGAAAAAAGCTTCAATATAATCAGGGCGTCTATTTTGATAGTTGAGGTAATAGGCGTGTTCCCAAACATCTAAACCCATTATAGGCGTTCCTCCACAAGAAACACCCGGCATTAATGGGTTGTCTTGATTTGGTGTAGAACAGACCTCTACTTTTCCTCCTTTGTGTACACACAACCAAGCCCAACCAGAGCCGAACTGAGTAGCGGCTGCTTTGCTAAAAACAGCCTTAAAATTATCAACGGTATCATACGCATCAATGATTGCATCCTTCAAAGCCCCAGAAAGGTAACCTTTATCTTCTGGGTTCATAATTTCCCAAAACAAGCTGTGATTGTAAAACCCACCACCATTATTTCTCACGCCAGAATTATTCATATCAAGGTTCGTTAGTAGTTCATTGATTGATTTACCTTCTAGATCCGTTCCCTCAATTGCAGCATTTAATTTAGCTGTGTACCCATTGTGATGTTTTGAATAATGTATTTCCATTGTTCTTGCATCAATGTGAGGTTCTAAAGCATCGTATGCGAAATTTAATTTTGGTAATTCAAAAGCCATAATAATTTATTTTTAAATTTTATTTAAATCAAATTTACAATAAAGGATAATTAAATATCTCAATAAGTTATTAAGATTACTTATTTTGGTATAAAAATTTTCTTTCTTGAATTCGTCCTCTTTTTACATCTATAATGCCTCGGCCGGTAGCGGTAAAACCTACTCTTTAGTCAAAGCATATTTAAAGTTATTAATTCAATCTCCAAAAGCAGATTTTTTTAAACATATTTTAGCAATTACTTTTACTAATAAGGCTGTTGCTGAAATGAAAGTGCGAATTATTGAAACCTTAAAAGAGTTCTCAGATTCAACAATGTGTCATGGCAACGGAAGTATGTTTGAAGAAATTCGTAAGGACTTAAATTTACCTTCTAAAACGTTACAAAAAAAGTCACAAAAGATTCTTTTCAATATTTTAAAAAACTATGGTGCTTTTGATATTTCTACCATTGATAAATTCACACAAAAACTGATAAGAACATTTGCCTTTGATTTAAAATTACCCTTAAATTTTGAAGTGGAGTTAGATACTGAATCCTTATTATTTAAATCTGTTGATAATTTAATTTCTAAAGCTGGAACAGACAACGAACTCACAAAATTACTTATTGATTTTGCTATTGAAAAAATAGAAGACAACCGAAGTTGGGACGTTTCATATGACTTTAATAACATATCCAAGCTTCTAGTGAACGAAAATGATATTCCTTTCCTAAACGTTTTAAAAAATAAAACTCTTGATGATTTCAAAGCACTTAAAAACTCTCTCAATAAACGCTCATCATTTATTGAAAAACAAATTAAAGAAACAGCTTTATCTGCACTAAGTTTAATTACAAACAATGGTTTAGAATATTCAAATTTTAGCAGGCAAACTTTACCAAAACATTTTATTAAAGCATCTCAATTAGATATTAATAACTTGTACAGTAACAAACTACAAGAAAATCTTGAACAACAATCAAGCATTTATAACAAAACCTTAGATGAGCGCTTAAAAAAACTTATTGACCTTATTTTACCCAAACTAAAAACACAGTATTTAATATTAAAAACACTAATTTATCAATATAAATTCATCTCAAACTGCTACAAAAACTGTACGCCTTTATCGGTATTAAACCTCATAAATAACGAATTATTGTCAATCAAAATTGATGAAAATAAATTGTTGATTTCAGAATTTAATTCAATAGTTAGTGATCAAATAAAAAGTCAACCTGTCCCCTTCATATACGAGCGAATTGGAGAAAAATTTAAACATTACTTTATTGACGAGTTTCAAGACACTTCAGAAATGCAGTGGACTAATCTGATTCCGTTAATAGATAATGCTCTTTCAAGTGAAAACGCTAGTTTAATGATTGTTGGAGATGCAAAACAAGCCATTTACCGGTGGCGCGGTGGAAAAGCCAATCAATTCATTAATTTATTCAACAACTCGGATAACCCTTTTAATATTGACTCTGAAATCAAATCACTCGATACAAACTATCGAAGCTCTAAGGCGATCATAGAATTTAATAATTCATTTTTTCGCTTTTGTTCAAATCATGCGTTTTTAGACAATAGTCACAAGGAATTATACCATAACAGTGAACAAAAGACAAATTCAAAGAAGCAAGGATTTGTCAATTTGTCTTTTTTAAATGTTTCAGATTTCTCCATTAATGATGTGTACCCTCAAAAGGTGTTGGATCAAATACACAACTGCATAAACCTTGGCTACAAACTCAGTGATATTTGCGTTTTAGTGAGAAAATCAAAGGAGGGAGTTGCTATCGCTAATTTTCTAAGCGATCGAGATATTAATATAATTTCATCTGAAACTCTCGCGGTTGAGAGATCTCTAGAAGTTTGTTTCATTGTGTCAACACTGCGTTATTTAATGAATCACTATGACGATCAGTCAAAACTAGAAATGCTCATTTATTTAGTAGACAAACTAGAGGTCCCAAACAAACATGACTTCATCTCTCATCATATAAGACTAAATCAAGATGGCTTTTTTAAAGCTCTGAGCTGTTATAACATTTTATTTGATGCACACGAATCTGTTCAACTCCCCATATACGAGTTAATTGAAAGTATTATTTATCAATTTTCCCTCACAACATCCTCTGACGCTTACATTCAGTTCTTTCTAAATTTCACTTTTAAATTTTCAAGTAGCCACTCTAGTAACATAACAGATTTTCTGCAGTATTATGATCGTAAAAAAGACCGGTTAAAAATAAACTCGCCTGAAGGAATAAATGCAATTCAAATTATGACGATTCATAAATCAAAAGGATTGGAATTTCCAATTGTTATCTTTCCTTATGCCGATTTGAATATTTATGAGGAAATTGATCCGAAAATTTGGTTTTCACTTGATGACGATGACTATTGTGGTTTTTCTCATACTCTATTAAGTTACAATAAAGATATGGCCGAATTTGGAGAGCAAGGTCTAGAAATAGATTACATACATAAAACTGAGTTAGAATTGGATAGCTTAAATTTACTTTACGTTGCACTCACGAGAGCTGTTGAAAAACTCTACATAGTTAGCGGTGTTCACTACGACTCCAAAAAAAATATTGCCATAAAAAACAATCGGTTTTCGGGATTATTCATGAATTATTTAAAAGATCTTAATCTTTGGAGAGACGAGCAATTAGACTATAGCTTTGGAAAAAATGATAACGTGATCCCAAAAAAGGATTCTGAAAAGAATACTTATCATCAACAACTTTTTATCTCAATTCCAAGAAAGGAACACCAAATTAATATTTTGACAAAATCAGGATTGCTTTGGGATACCTCACAAAAAAAAGCAATTGAAAAAGGAAATCTAATTCATGATGTCATGTCTCATATTAAAACTCAAAAAGATATTTCTTTTGCACTGAGTTCTATGCTTGACACAGGGATTATAAACAACAATCAAAAAAACAAATTATCAAAGGTTGTTATGTCTATCGTTACGCATCCCAAATTAAAATCATACTACTCTGAAAAGAATACTGTGTTTAATGAACGTGACATCATTACTTCAACTGGACTTAATTTAAGGCCCGATCGATTAGTGTTTACGAACAAACAAGAGGTGACAATAATTGATTACAAATCGGGTGTACAACAAAAACAGCATGAGGCACAACTACAAACATATCAAAACGCTCTTGAAGACATGGGTTTTAATGTTTACAACAAGCTTCTGGTTTACATAAATGACACGATTGAAATAAAAGAAGTTTAACTTTGTAAAAAAATACACATGTACGGAAATCTTAAAACACACTTACAAAACGAAATAGAATCTATAAAAGCTCAAGGGCTATTTAAAAAAGAACGAATCATTACCTCAGCTCAAGGTGCTGAAATTACATTAAGTTCTGGAGAAACAGTTTTGAATTTTTGCTCCAATAATTACTTGGGGCTTTCCAATCATCCTGAAGTTATTGAAGCCGCAAAAAACATAATGGATTCTCATGGCTTCGGAATGTCGTCAGTTCGATTCATATGTGGTACTCAAGATATTCATAAAGAATTGGAAGAAAAAATAGCGCATTTTTATCAAACTGAAGATACAATTTTATACGCAGCAGCCTTTGATGCCAATGGTGGAGTTTTTGAGCCTTTACTCAATAACGAAGATGCTATAATATCTGATTCTTTAAATCACGCTTCCATCATTGATGGAGTTAGACTTTGCAAAGCCTCGAGGTATCGTTATCAAAATAACGATATGATTGACCTTGAAAAGCAACTTATAAAAGCATCTGAAAACGGCGCTAGACATAAAATTATAGTAACAGATGGTGTCTTTTCTATGGATGGGATCGTAGCGTCCTTAGATAAGATTTGTGACCTTGCAGAAAAGTATGATGCTTTAGTAATGATTGATGAATGCCATGCAGCGGGATTTATAGGTCAAACCGGTCGAGGAACTCTCGAAGAAAAAAATGTTATGGCCAGAATCGATATCATTACGGGTACTCTTGGTAAAGCTTTAGGAGGAGCAATGGGAGGTTACACTACCGGGAAAAAAGAAATCATTGAGCTTTTAAGACAGCGGTCAAGACCTTATTTATTTTCGAATTCATTAGCCCCAAGTATTGTTGGCGCTTCATTGAAGGTGTTTGATATACTAGAAAAGGATACTTCCCTTAGAGATCGCTTAGAATGGAATACCAATTACTTTAAAAAAGGTATCATACAAGCAGGATTTGATGTTGTTGAAGGCAATTCAGCCATTGTACCTATCATGTTGTATGATGCAAAATTATCTCAAAATGCAGCAAATTTACTGCTTGATGAAGGTATTTATGTTATTGGGTTTTTCTTTCCAGTAGTACCAAAAGATCGGGCAAGAATAAGAGTACAATTATCTGCCGCTCATAACAAAACACAACTCGATAAAGCAATTCAAGCCTTTATAAAAGTTGGAAAACAATTAAAAATTATTTAGAATGCCTTTTAAATGCCCTTGTTTTTATCATAAAAAAAGCAATATTTTTTATATTAAACTTTGTTAATAACATTTAACAACTTACTTTTGCCTTTAATTAACTTTTAAATTAAAATTTTTGAATATGAAAAATCTTAGCAGATTAATGTTCGTATTGTTGTTATTGATTGGTTTTAATAATGCAAATGCACAAGATGATAACAACCCTTGGCAATTCAGTTTTGGTATTAATGCCGTTGATCTTTATCCAGTAGGAGAAAATGCCCCTCTTGGAGAATACTTTGATGAATTTTTCAATGTTACAGATCACTACAATATTTTACCATCACTTTCAACGTTTACCGTATCTAAATATATGGGTGATAATCTCTCTTTCGGAATAAGAGGATCTGTAAATTCAATTTCAAAGGTTGGTGATTCTACGACAGAAGACGATTTATCATATTTTGCCATTAATGGTATCTTAAAATATAACCTTGGACCTGTTCTAGATTGGAACAAATTACAGCCTTACTTTGGTGTAGGAGGTGGTTACACATGGGTTGATAAAATTGGTGCAGGAACCGTTAATGGTTCTTTTGGTTTAAGTTATGTAATGAGTGAAACTGTGTCTTTAGTGGCAGAATCAACATATAAGCACGCTTTCGAAAACTATTTACCAAAACATTTTGAGCACTCAATAAGTGTTGCTTTTAATTTTGGTGGTAAAGATTCTGATGGCGATGGTATTTATGATAAAAACGATTTATGCCCTGATGTACCAGGATTAGCTGAATTTGATGGCTGTCCAGATTCTGATGGTGACGGGATCGAAGATTCTAAAGACACATGTCCAAATGAAGCTGGTTTAGCCGAATTTGATGGTTGCCCAGATACAGATGGTGATGGTGTTTCAGATAACAATGATGATTGTCCAAATACAGCTGGTCTTAAATCCTTAGGGGGTTGCCCTGATACTGATGGCGATGGCATTGCTGATGGAAGTGATAATTGTCCAAATGAAGCGGGTCCAGCTGCAAATAATGGATGCCCTTGGCCTGATTCTGACGGTGATGGCGTATTAGATAAAGATGATCAGTGTCCTAACGAGGCTGGAACAGTTGCCAATAATGGGTGCCCAGAAATTAATCCAACAGTAGAAGTAATGGATACTTTAAATGAGTACTCGAGATCTATTGGATTTGCTACTGGAAAATCATCATTCAAAGAAAAAACTGAAAATATTCTAAATGCAATGACTGCAATTTTTAAGGAATATCCAAAAGCAAATTTCATCATTGAGGGTCATACAGACAGTACAGGTAGTGAAGGTTTTAATCAAAAACTTTCAGAGAAAAGAGCAAATGCTGTTCACGATTATTTAGTTGCAAACGGAATTAGTGATGATCGTTTATCAACTGTTGGTTACGGTGAAACTCGACCAATTGACGATAATAAAACAAGAGCTGGGCGATCAAACAACAGACGTGTTGACGTAATATTAAATGATTAATTATTACAGATAATTAAAATTTAAAAATAAGTTAAAAACGCTGAGATAATATCTCAGCGTTTTTTATTTTTATAACATGACAAGTTTTATTTACGACGTTTTAATTGATTTAAAAAAAAAGAATAAAAATCTATCTGAACTTATATTTATTCTTCCAAGTAAAAGAGCTGGCATTGTATTAAGAAGAGAATTAGCACATATTGAAAAACGCACTCTCTTTGCTCCTTTAATTTATAGTATTGAAGAATTTTCTGAAGAGCTTTCAGGTTTAAAATCAAAGCAAAAAATAGAGCTTTTATTTTTATTTTATGAAGTTTACCAAAACGAAACTATTGAGAAACATCAAGAACCGTTTGACTCTTTTTTAAAATGGGCTCAAATTCTTTTACAAGATTTTAATGAAATTGATCGGTACTTAATTGATCCAAAACATATTTTTAATTATTTACACGATATTCAAAAAATTAATTCAGATCATTGGTCACTATCAAAAAATCAAACGAGTCTTACCAATAATTACTTAGTTTTTTGGTCTCAATTACACAATTTATACGAATCATTTACAAGGGTCTTAATTAATTCGGGAAGTGGTTATCAAGGATTAATTTACAGAGAAGCGACAGAGAATATTGAAAATTACATCCAAGCAAACACCAATAAGCACCATGTTTTTGTTGGCTTTAATGCGTTAAACACTGCTGAGTCAACCATCATACAAGAATTGTTAAATAATGGTGTAGCAGATGTTTATTGGGATATCGATGAAGAATTCATGAACTCAGAAATTCATACAGCTTCACACTTCATTAAGAATCACCAATCAGAATGGCCTCATTATCAAACACATCCATTCAATTTCATAACAAACAACTTTAAAACAAAAAAGAAGATACAGATCATTGGTGTTCCACAAAACATTGGACAAGCAAAGGTTATTGGTGAGACTCTCCATAATCTAAAAAAAACAACAACTATTGATAAAACAGCTGTTGTTTTAGGAGATGAATCACTTTTAATTCCCGTATTAAATTCGCTCCCAAATCAACTTAATACTTTAAACATTACCATGGGGTTTCCACTAAAAGAAACGCCTTTAACTTCTTTATTTGAGCTCTTATTTAGTGTCCATGTCAAACAGCATGAAACGTTTTATCACAAAGATGTCATTTCCGTATTATCCCACCAATACATTTGTAAATTACTTAACAAAAACACCTCTGAGGACCTTGTAAATTATATTAAAAAACAAAATTTAATTCATATTTCGAAAACAGATCTACAATCATTATCTAAAGAAAATGAACATCTTATTTCATTGTTATTTGGCCATTGGAAAAATGATCCGAATACAGCAATTGACAATTGTTTATCATTAATTTTGCTCATTAAAAATAATCTTCGCTCTAAAAAAGACAACGCTTTAAGTCTAGAATATTTATATAGGTTTCATGAAGTATTCAATATCTTATTTAAATTGAATCAGACATATGCAAGTTTGACATCCATAAAATCTTTAGAAAGCCTCTTCAAAGAGCTTATAGCATCAGAAACATTAGACTTTAAAGGAGAGCCTTTGCAGGGATTACAGTTAATGGGAATGCTTGAATCCAGAGTTTTAGATTTTGAAACTGTTATCATTTCTTCTGTTAATGAGGGAATACTACCTTCGGGAAAAACAAACAACTCATTCATCCCGTTTGATGTCAAAATTGAAGTAGGATTACCAACATATAGGGAAAAAGATGCGGTGTATACGTATCATTTTTATCGCCTATTGCAAAGAGCAAAACAAATTTTTATAATTTATAATACAGAAGTTGACGCCCTTAATGGTGGAGAGAAAAGTCGTTTTATTTCACAATTAGAGATTGAAAATCACCACCTTATAGAACACCAAATACTCAGTCCTAAAATACCAAAAGTTGAAAACTCTCTTGTAACTATTTCAAAAAACAAAAAAATTATTACTAAGCTTAAAGCGATAGCTGCTGAAGGCTTTTCCCCTTCGTCCTTGACCACTTATATTAAAAATCCTCCAGAATTTTACTTTAGAAAGGTGTTAGGGGTCAAAGAAAACGAAAATGTAGAGGAAGTCGTTGCTGCTAACACCCTTGGTACTGTTATACATAATACTTTAGAAGATTTTTATAAGCCTTTAGAGGGTTGCTGCCTTTCCATTAAAGACATGGATGCCATGATAGCAAAAATCAATATCACGATAACAAAACATTTCTCAGATGTTTACAAAAAAGGCTCTATTTCAAAAGGTAAAAATCTTATTATTTTTGAAATTGCAAAACGTTACGTTTTAAACTTTTTAAACTTTGAAAAAGCGTCCTTAAAAAAAGGACATCAAATAAAAATAATCTCTATTGAAAATAATTTAAGTATTCCAATAGATATTAAAGAATTAAACTTCCCAATTCGTCTAAAAGGAAAAGTTGATCGGATTGATGAGTTTGATGGGGTAACAAGAATTATTGATTATAAAACTGGCAAAGTTGAGCAACGTGATGTTAATCTTGAAAACTGGAATGATCTAACAATAAATTATGATAAACACCATAAAAGTTTTCAGGTACTTTGCTATGCTTACATGATTGATGAAAAAATCCTTCAAAACAACGAATGTGAAGCAGGTATTATTTCATTTAAAAATTTATCCTCAGGGTTTTTGAAATTTCAAAAAATAGATAAGCTTACAAAACCTGTCAAAAAACATTCTATTATTAACGATACAATAATTACAGACTTTTGTACCGAATTAAAAAAATTAATTACTGAAATATTTAATTCTAATATTGATTTTATCCAAAAACACGTATCTTAATGGATGTCTTAAATAATTATATTTTACAAAGAGGTATTAAAAAATCTATAGTTGTTGATGTCTATTATTCTCAAAAAAAGCATCAACAACCGATTATCATATTTTGCCACGGCTATAAGGGTTTTAAAGATTGGGGAGCTTGGCATTTAATGGCTAATAATTTTTCTGAAAAAGGTTATTGCTTTGTGAAGTTTAACTTTTCACACAATGGTGGTACAACTTCAAATCCAATTGATTTCTCCGATTTAAATGCATTTGGCCTTAATAACTATACAAAAGAATTAGATGATTTAAGTGATGTTATAGATTGGGTACAAAATTATTTTAAAAGTAACTTGTTTGTTAATAGCAAAAATATTTGTCTTTTGGGTCATAGTCGTGGTGGAGGTATTTGTATTTTAAAAGCATCGCGAGATCAACGAATCAAAAAAGTAATTACCCTAGCAAGTGTTTGCGATTTTAAAAAACGTACAAAAGCCATTAGTGATTTGAAGGATTGGAAAAAAACAGGTGTTGCTTATGTGTTAAATGGGAGAACACATCAGAGAATGCCGCATTTTTACCAATTTTATGAAGATCTAATAGCCAATAGCGAGGCTCTTAATATTGAAGTCGCAACAAAGCAAATACAAATCCCTCAACTCATTATTCACGGTGACTCAGACTCATCAGTATCTATTGAAGAGGCTCAAAAATTGCATAGATGGAACCCTAAAAGCGAACTTCGTACCGTAAAAAATGCAAATCATGTCTTCAACACAAAACATCCTTGGAATTTAAATTATATGCCCCCTGAATTATTATCAGTTATATCACTAATATCAAGATTTTTAATAAAGGAATCATAGTCAAATTCCATGTCTTACTATTTCAAAAAGTTTTTTTCAATAATATAACCTTTACTAAACGCAACCTTTTAAAAAAATTGTATCTACTAAATAGTTAGTTAGTTTTAATTCCTTTCAATTTATTGCCAAGGAGTAACATTATTAGATTATATCAATCTAGTTGTTACTCCTTAATTGTTTAATTAGCTCAAATATCGAACTTCTCAATGTGACTATTCTCGCTTTAGAAGGTCTCTACTTAACTTACTTATTCCTTTATGGAGACGTTGCTAATAATTGTTATTACAACGAAAAGCCTATAATTTGGTTTTAAAAAATTGTGTTTTTTTCTATTTTTATACCGTTACTTAGCAAAAAATTAATGTCGATCATATAATGCCTCAAAATGAATTGGAAAAATAGGATGAATATGAGCTAAAATATGTACAGAAAATAGAGATTAAATATGGTAAAATTGATTGAAGATATAGGTGAGACTTACAAAAAGATTGTTTGGAAATTCGTAGTTGAAATAAATGACATGAAAATAGGGGTTGTTTATGAAGCAGATAATGATCATAAAGGATTTACTTACTTTAAGTTTATTGATGATAGGTTTATTTACGAAGAATTAGTAAGTGATGTGTTAAGTGACGATGATAAGTTTAATATTGAAGAAATCTTTTTTAATGACACAAATTATAATAGTTAAGAAAGATGTTGTTAAGAGATAGTGACACGAGAATAAACGCTATTAAAAAACATCAAAGTGAAAAAGTGACTACTCTAAAAAATAAAAAAGAGCTATAAATTAATATAACTCTTTAGTAATTAATTAGTGGAGAAGATGGGATTCGAACCCACGACCTCTTGACTGCCAGTCAAGCGCTCTAGCCAACTGAGCTACATCCCCAATAGTTATTTTAACCCACTTAGTACCAAGACAGGTTTTGTGCTATAAAAATCCTTCTTCAGAATTGTGTTTTTTTCCCACTTTTTTATAAAAAACCCCCGTTTTCTACGAACTACACATAAAACATCTGGGTCGTGAGACTTGTAGTGTTCTAAAACACCTTGAAACGTTGTCGCATTCTCAGTTTCAGTTATATTAGTTATGATAGCTTGTAAAGGCTCATTGATATTAAAATCTCCAACATTATAGTAGGTGGTTTTAACCAGAAGTAAATTAATAACTGTTTTAAATTTATTCTTAATATCTAATAATGGCTTCAAAGAATTCTCTTTTTTCAAAATAGCTGACTTAACAGCTAATAAAATTCTAGTTATCGGCTTAAATACATAATTTTCAGGAATAATTAGAGCAGGTATTTGTGTTTGCTTAATAATTTTACCTGACGTATTTCCTAAAAAAACCTCGTCCTTAACGGAATTAGTTCTTGGTTCTATTAATATCAAATCAATGTCGGCAGCTTTACCAATTAATTTTAATGTATCTATTAAATTGCCTTTTAAGACCTTGACTGAGAAATCAATATTTTTAGTATCTATTTGAGATACTAATCCGTTTAAATACGCTTTCCCCTCACGCTCTAAAATGGCATCAACCTTTATCATGGTGCCTGCCTTGGGGTAAACATTATAAACTTGAACAATAAATAGTTTCGCATTGAATGCCTTTGCGAAATCAACAGCATACTGCAAATGACTCAACACATTATCTGAGGATCCAACTGGGACTAAAATATTTTTCATAAGTACACTTTAAAGCCTATTTTTAAACTTTAATAACAAAAATACATCTTTTTATTAAGTAATTAAGATGCGACCTATCAGTTGAAAACGACAATCACATTTAAACAAATTAACAAACTTGCTATTCCAGCGTTAATTTCAGGAGTCTCCGAGCCAATTTTATCATTGACTGATGCTGCTATTGTAGGAAATATTCAATTTAATGCTACAGAATCGCTTGCTGCTGTTGGTATCGTGACAACATTTTTATCAATGTTAATTTGGATATTAGGACAAACTAGAAGTGCCATATCTTCTTTAGTCTCTCAATATCTTGGTGCTAATAATTTAGATGCAATAAAAACACTTCCGGCACAGGCTATTCTTTTAATTACGTCCTTAAGCATCGTCATTATAATTCTTACTTACCCCTTTGCTGAATACATTTTTAAACTATACAACGCTTCTGATATAATTTTAGATTACAGTGTTAATTATTATAGAATCCGTGTTTTTGGTTTTCCTTTTACCTTATTTACAATTGCTGTTTTTGGAACCTTTAGGGGCCTTCAAAATACTTTTTATCCGATGATAATTGCCATTGTAGGTACAGTTATAAACATTGTTCTAGATGTAATTCTTGTTTACGGTATTGAAGGTATTTTACCCGCAATGCACATAGAGGGAGCAGGTTATGCAAGTGTTATTGCACAATTAATAATGGCTTTGCTGTCTATCTACTACCTGCTCGTTAAAACAACATTTTCTCTTAAAGTTAGTCTTACACTAAACAAAGAAATTAAAACCTTTTCTTTAATGATTCTAAACCTATTTGTGAGAACCTTAGCTTTAAATATCACGTTATATTATGCAAGTGCTTTTTCGACTAGCTACGGAAAAGAGTATATAGCCGCTTATACCATTGCCATAAATCTTTGGTTTTTAGGGGCCTTTATTATTGATGGATATTCCAGCGCGGGAAATATTCTTTCCGGAAAGTTGTTTGGACAAGAAAACTATCAAGCCCTTTTAAGACTGAGCTCTAAGCTTATTAAATACGGCATTATTTTAGGAATATCCATGGCAATAATTGGAGGTCTCTTCTACGAGATTATCGGTACTGTGTTTACAAAAGACCCCAAAGTACTACATGAATTTTATCAGGTTTTTTGGATCATTCTTTTGATGCAACCATTATGTGCTTTAGCATTTATTTTTGACGGTGTCTTTAAAGGACTTGGTAAAATGAAATATTTAAGAAACGTGCTACTCTTTTCTACTTTCATGGTTTTTTTGCCTCTACTTTTTTGGCTAGACTCTATGAATTATAAACTTTATGGTATTTTTATAGCATTTACAGCATGGATAATTGCCAGAGGAGTCCCTTTAATAATTAAATTTAGACAACAATTTTCACTCCTATCTCAAAAGGTGTAACTTTGAAAATTATTACCTGATTGTATCATGAAACTAATAACCCTTTTTTATCAAATTAACATCAATGAAAAATTGAAAAGCGCCCCAAATAGTGACTATGAAATAGGTGTTTTTATTGGGACACTATTACCTTTTATTATTTTAGTAACCATTGCCTTTTTGGTTTTTAAATACAACAAAAATAAAATTAAAAAAAACTGATATGGATATCCTGAATTTTCTAAGTGGCAACGGTCTATTCCTAGTGCTAGGGGTTGCTTTGATTATTATTTATTTTATAAACCGAAATAAGAAATCTCGATGAGTCATATTCGCATTACAAAACAATTCTCATTTGAAACAGGACACGCGCTTTACGGCTATGATGGTAAATGTAAAAATGTTCATGGTCATAGCTATCGGCTAGAGGTTACGGTTATTGGGATTCCTATAAATGATAACACGAATGTTAAATTTGGCATGGTTATCGACTTTGGAGATCTTAAAAAAATTGTAAAAGAAGAAATTGTCAATGTTTTTGATCATGCTACAGTCTTCAATAAAAACACTCCACATGTTGAATTAGCAAGAGAACTGGAAATTAGAGGGCACAATGTTTTGCTTGTTGATTACCAACCAACAAGTGAAATGATGGTCATTGATTTTGCTTCAAAAATAAAAAAGCGATTACCAAGAAATATTAAATTATTCTCTTTGAAACTTCAAGAAACAGCCACAAGTTTTGCAGAATGGTATGCAAAAGATAATGAATAAGGTTCAGCACATATCCGTTTCTAAAGGTAAAAAAGTCTATTTTTCATCAGATAACCACTTGGGGGCTCCAACTATGGGTAAATCTAAGGAGCGTGAAAAAAAATTCGTTAATTGGTTAGATCATATAAAAACTGATGCAGCAGCAATCTTTCTTCTTGGCGATTTATTTGATTTTTGGTTTGAGTATAATAAAGTTATTCCTAAAGGGTTTACTAGAACTTTAGGAAAACTCGCTGAAATTTCTGATTCTGGTATTCCTATTTATTATTTTGTTGGTAATCACGATTTATGGATGAATGGATATTTTGAAGAAGAACTAAATATTCCTGTTTTTCATAAGCCAAAAGAATTCTTTATAAATCAAACTTCCTTTTTTATAGGTCATGGTGACGGCCTTGGACCGCATGATATAGCCTACAAGCGAATGAAAAAAGTCTTTACAAATCCTATTTTTAAATGGGTTTTTAAATGGGTTCATCCAGATATAGGGGTGGCTATCGCTCAATACTTATCAGTAAAAAATAAGCTTATTTCTGGAGATCAAGACGCACAATTCTTAGGAAATGATAACGAATGGCTTGTACAATATTGTAAAAGGAAACTTGAAGAAAATCATCGCGATTATTTTGTGTTTGGTCATAGACATCTACCATTAGAAATCCCACTAAACACAGCATCTACTTATATCAATTTAGGAGATTGGATACAATATTTTACCTATGGTGTCTTTGACGGAAACAAACTTGAATTAAAAACATACTAGTCAGATTCATGTGCCTTCATGTCTTCTGTTAAATCTAACTTTCTAAATGATGGCGAAACAATTCCAGTTGTAACAACCGTAATTAATGTCATCGTTCCTCCAAAAACAACAGCAGAAACAGCTCCCATTAATTTTGCTGTTAAACCACTTTCAAAAGCTCCAAGCTCATTGGATGAGCCAACGAACATGGAATTTACTGAAGCAACGCGCCCCCTCATATCGTCAGGGGTTTTTAATTGTAAAATTGTTTGTCTAATCACCATTGAAACTCCATCCGTTACACCACTAAAAAATAAGGCTATCACAGATATCCAAAACACAGAAGATATCCCAAAAACAATAATACAAAGACCAAAACCAAAAATCGCAATAAGTAATTTCATCCCAGCATGTCTACTAATTGGAATATATGCTGTTACAAGCATTGTTAAAAATGCACCAACTGCCGGAGCCGCCCTTAAAACTCCGAATCCTTCTGGACCAACCTTGAGAATGTCTTGTGCAAAAACTGGTAATAAAGCAACTGCGCCACCAAATAAAACAGCCACCATGTCTAAGGTAATAGCTCCTAATATCGCTTTTGTTTTGAACACAAATCGCACACCTTCCTTTAAACTCTGAAAAATTGGTTCTCCAATTTTTGGATTTAAAATTGGTTTTGGTGGAATTTTAAATAAAAAAATTAATGAAGAAATGACTAAACCAAAAACAACACATAAGGACCAATGAACACCAATCCAATGAATGCACGCCCCTGCAAATGCAGGTCCTAGAACGGACGCCATTTGCCATGTTGAGCTATTCCAAGTAGCAGCATTTGGATACACTTTTTTTGGAACGATTAAAGCTACCAGTGAAAAAATCGTTGGCCCAAAAAATGATCGTAAAAACCCTCCAAAAAAAACAAGGCCATAAATACAAGACAACACGCTATTTACAGTCCAGTCCCCAACAACTCGTGGCCAAGTGAGTAAAAACAAACCAAAACTAATAAAACTAAAAGCAGCAATACACTTGGCTAATAAGTTTCTCTTTTCACTCTGATCAACAATATGACCAGCAAACAGAGCCATGGTAAAAGCAGGAATTATTTCCATAAGACCAATAATTCCTAATGATAACGGATCCTTCGTCAATGTATATACCTGCCATTCAATAATTATAAATTGCATAGACCAACCAAAGACTAACGCGAATCTCACTAATAAAAAAATATTAAACTCCTTAAATCGAAGCGCTGCGTAAGGATCTGTTTTTGACATATTATGGTTTTATATCTTTAATTTTTAATTGTAAAGTAATGTTCCCTTGCCAGTGGTTTTCATCAATAGAGTATATAGCTTTAAACAATTTGTGATTTGAAATTATATTTAATTTGTCTCCCAAGCTAAATCCAATTCCTGGAATAGGGGTTCCTCCCGACTGGGTTAATGTCATTCGTAGATGCTTTAAGTCTTCTCCAACACATTTCCCAAAACCTGTGTCTTTTAAATTATCAGACATAAATATTGGACTCATGTTTCCGGGGCCAAAAGGCGCAAATTGCTTTAAAATTCTCCATAATTTTTGATCTATTTGACCTAAGTCAATGGATGCATCTACTTTTGCCTCTGGAGTCATATAAGCCAAATTAATAGTTTTTGAAACTTCATATTCAAATGCCTCCTTGAAAGCCTCATAATTTTCCAACCTAATGGTTAAACCTGCTGCATATTTGTGTCCTCCAAATTGTTCAATATGTTCTGAACATGACTCAAGTGCGTTATAAATATCAAATCCAGGAATAGATCTTGCTGACGCAGCCAAAAAATCTCCACTTTTTGTGAATACTATTGTTGGCCTATAATATGTTTCTATAAGCCTTGAAGCAACAATACCAATAACACCTTTATGCCAAGTGTCTTTAAAAACGATCGTTGTCATCTTTTCCTCTTCTTTATCATCCTTAATTAGTTGCAGCGCCTCATTGGTAATTTGCTTATCTGTTTCTCTTCTGTCTAAATTAAACTGCTCTATTTCAGCTGCGTATTCATTCACCAAAATTACATCTGTTTCAGACAATAAAGTGACCGCATAATTGCCGTGTTTCATCCGTCCAGCAGCATTAATTCTTGGCGCAACTCGAAACACAAGATCTGTTATTGTGATATTTTGTTTGTTTGCTTGGCGCAAAATTATTTCAATTCCGGGTCGTGGATTCGAGTTGACCACTTGTAATCCAAAATAAGCAAGAACTCTGTTCTCTCCAGTAATTGGCACTATATCTGCACCAATTGCCAATACTACTAGGTCTAGATATGCAGTGAGTGCATCAATACTCTTTCCTTCTTTTGAGTTCAGGGCTTGAATAAGCTTAAATCCAACTCCGCAACCACATAATTCTTTGTAAGGGTATGTACAATCTTGTCGTTTAGGGTCTAAAACAGCCACCGCACCGGGCAGTTGAGCTGCAGGTCTATGATGGTCACAAATAATAAAATCAATACCTTTATTTTTTGCGTAAAGAACTTTATCAATAGCTTTTACACCACAATCAAGAGCGATTATTAGGCTAAAATCATTATCATGAGCAAAGTCTATTCCTTTATATGACACCCCATACCCCTCCTCATACCTGTCGGGGATGTAGGTTGCAACAGTTCGTGTTCTGGTTGTTAAATAAGTAGACATCAAAGCGACAGATGATGTTCCATCGACATCATAATCTCCATACACTAAAATATGTTCTCCCGAATTAATTGCTTTTTCAATTCTTGATACTGCGACCTCCATATCTTTCATTAAAAAAGGATCGTGCAAGTCTTCTAAATTAGGTCTGAAAAAATGCTTCGCATCATGGAATGTTTCAATACCCCTTTGAACTAAAAGAGCTGCAATAACATCATTTATTTGAAGTTGGTCTTTAAGATGTTCAACCTTTGTAACTTCTGGTTTCGGCTTGAGTGTCCAACGCATAAATACCTCAGATAATTAATTATTTTGATAGTGAATCTCGATACTTAATTCAGCAAATCGTCGAAACATTTCCATGACTCCACAGTATTTTTCAACTGACAAATCAACTGCTTTTTTAAACTTTGATTGATTTAGATTATTCCCTTTAAAATAATATCTGATAATTACTTTATTGAAATATTTTGGATGCTCTTGTGTTAATTCTCCTTCTACATCCATGTTAAATTCGTAGTCTGTAATCTTCATTTTATTTAAAATTGAAACTACATCAATCCCAGAGCAACCCGCAAGAGCAGACAACATCATCGTTTTTGGCGATACTCCAAAAAGCTTGTCTGAGCCTTCTACATGAGTATCCATCAAGGTGGTATTACCACTCGGGTCGTCAGACTCAAAAGACATACCTCCTTGCCATTCTACTTTGACTTTTCTTATCATATATAAATATTTTTTGTTTCTTGTTACTATCAAAAATAAGACTATTAAATTAATAATTTAGACATATGGCATTGGTAAATCCTCTATCCTCAAATCACGATTCAGAAACTCATGAATTAGCAGCATTCTTCAACGAAACTTTAGGTTTTTGTCCTAACTCTGTATTAACTATGCAGCATCGCCCCGCCATAAGTAAAGCTTTTATCAATTTAAATAAGGCTGTAATGGCTAATGAAGGAAAGGTGACCTCTGCTCTAAAACGAATGATTGCTTGGGTAAGTAGCAACGCAACAGGGTGCAGATATTGCCAAGCTCATGCGATCAGAGCTGCAGAACGATACGGCGCTAAGGATGAGCAGCTAAAACATATTTGGGAGTTCAAAACACATCCAGCTTTTAATGATGCCGAACGTGTTGCTTTAGAATTTAGTCTTGCTGCTTCATTAGTTCCAAATGCTGTTAATGCTGATATTAAATCACAATTACATGCTTATTGGAATGATGGCGAAATCGTTGAAATATTAGGAGTCATTTCTCTTTTTGGTTTTTTAAACCGTTGGAATGACAGTATGGGGACCACTATTGAGGAAGATGCTGTTAATAGCGGTAAGCAATATCTTGAAGGGCATGGTTGGGACGAAGGAAAGCATAACGGCTCTGCCTATTAATACTTATTAAAGTCTTAAAAAATTATTTTTTGCCCTGAACAACAATCACTAATTCTCCTTTTGGGGTGTTGTTCGAATAATAATCTAATACTGTTTTAACAGTACCTCTGTATGTTTCCTCATACATTTTTGATAATTCTCTTGACACTGAAACACATCTGTCCTCTCCAAAAAAATCACAGAAAGAGGACAGTGTTTTTAAAAGCTTATGAGGGCTTTCATAAAAAATCATGGTTCTTGTTTCATCTGCTAGTAATCGCATTCGGGTTTGCCTACCTTTCTTAATTGGTAAAAATCCTTCAAACACAAATTTATCATTAGGTAAACCACTATTTACCAAAGCGGGAACAAAGGCAGTTGCACCCGGCAAGCAGTCTACCTCAATATCATTTTGAATACAGGCTCTTACGAGTAAAAACCCTGGATCAGAAATAGCAGGAGTCCCAGCGTCACTAATTAAAGCTAAGTTTGTTCCTGATTTTAATTTTTGAATGATTCCACCAACAGTTTTATGTTCATTATGCATATGATGACTTTGCATCGATGTTTTAATGTTAAAATGCTTTAATAGTTTTCCTGACGTTCTTGTGTCTTCCGCTAAAATCAGATCGACCTCTTTTAAAACTTCAAGAGCTCTCAAGGTTATGTCTTGAAGGTTTCCTATTGGAGTCGGGACTATAAACAATTTACTCATGAACCAAACTTGGTTTCAATAATTTCCATAAAACGATTTTCAATGTCAGATTTATCAACCCAATTATTGTGTTCCGGCTTGACTTTATTTTGTATAAAGTCATAGGCTAGTTTAAAAGAATTCAAAGTATTTAACTCTGATAGAGCGCGTTCATAGTCTTCAATTTTACCGTCAAAAAGATGTGTTACAAATGCTAGCTTATCATTTAATCCTATAGAAAATTTACTTTTTTTGAGCCTATCATGAAGTGTTTTCTTACTCTCATCAGTCTGTGTATTATTTAAATCTACAACAGGTTCAAAAACAGGGATTTCTTGGAAATCAGCAACTAAATTCTCTAACTCATTTTCCAAATCTGTAGCAACTGGAATTACAGAATCCACTAAAGCATCAATTGCATGTGTCTCATTTGGCATTTGAGCAACCATGTCCTTTATTTTTTCCATAACTGGCTCAAAAATCTCATCATCTTCAGTATCATCAAGATTAACATAAACCTGATTTTCAACCTCAACCGCATCACTAACGGTATTATTGAACGTTTTTTCAATAGTATCAAAAAAAGAAGTACCACTCCCTATTGTTGGCATGTCATCTTCAAAGTTTTCCTGAGCAAATTTTAAAACAGTTAATTTCTCGTAAAGTTCAGAAACTTCAGCATATAATTTATTGACATCCTCCTGACCTTTTAATTTTAAAATTCTATGGGCTATACTAATTAAATCTGCCTCGAGTTTCTTCTTCATAACTTTTAAATATAATACAATTTAGGTTTTTGATTTTTAATAAATTTACGCCACCTTTATGGAAACGAAAATTTACCTCGTTTTATTGATAAAATTACAAAATGTTTCTTGAAAATACAGTAAATCATAAAGAACAATTTGGGTGGATAGAAGTCATTTGTGGATCTATGTTTTCGGGTAAAACAGAAGAGCTCATTCGGAGGTTGAAACGTGCTCAATTTGCAAAACAAAAAGTGGAAATATTCAAACCCACCATTGATGTTAGATACAATGAAGATAAAGTAGTCTCTCATGATGCCAATGAAATTAGGTCGACTCCTGTACCTGCAGCGGCAAACATTCCTATTCTGGCAGATGGCTGTGATGTTGTTGGTATTGACGAAGGTCAGTTTTTCGATAATGAAATTGTTCGAGTATGTAATGATCTCGCCAATAAAGGTATTCGTGTTATCGTAGCTGGATTAGATATGGATTTTAAAGGGAATCCATTTGGCCCAATGCCCAATCTTATGGCGACTGCCGAGTATGTTACCAAAGTACACGCTGTATGTACAAAAACTGGAAATCTAGCTCAATATAGTTACAGAAAAGCCAAAAGCAATAATTTAGTACTGTTAGGAGAGGTTGAAGAATATGAGCCTCTTAGTAGAGCTGCTTATTACAAATCAATGCTTCGAGAAAAGCTTCGAAACATTACCGTTAATGAGCACGAAGAATTATCTACTAAACGTAAAACAGGAAATGGCTGAAGCCCACGAAACAATCTTAGAAGTTAATTTAAATGCACTCGAGCAGAATTACATTTATCTTAAATCTAAACTTCAAAAAAAAACAAAATTTTTAGCCGTTGTTAAAGCTTTTGGTTACGGCAGTGACGCAGGTATTATCTCTCAAAAACTTCAGCAATTAGAGGTAGATTATTTTGCAGTTGCTTACACGTCTGAAGGTGTTGCTCTGAGAAAAGCGGGAATCACCAAGCCCATTCTTGTATTCCATCCTCAAATTGTCAATTTTAAAACAATTATTAAACATTGTTTGGAACCGAGCTTATACAGCTTTAAAGTGCTAGAGGCTTTTCAACAAATAGCAAAAGAATTTAATCAAGCAAACTATCCCGTTCATATTAAATTTAATACCGGTCTCAATAGGCTTGGATTTAATAAAAATAAGATCGATAGTGTGATTTCTATATTAAAAGCGAGCTCAGTGATAAAGGTAAAGTCTGTCTTTTCTCACTTAGCAGTAAGTGAAGATTTAAAGGAATTTAATTTTACAAACAATCAAATAGCTTCCTTTAAAAGAATTGCTGATACATTCACGAAAAACATAGGCTATAAACCGATTATTCATCTGTGCAATACCTCTGGGGTGTTAAATTATCCTAAAGCGCATTTTGATATGGTACGATGTGGTATTGGACTCTATGGGTTTGGAAATTCTAAAGAAAAACATCATCAATTAACCCCAATAGCTTCATTAAAATCTATTATATCACAAATACATGACATTACTGAGGGGGATTCTGTTGGCTACAATAGAGCTTATGTTGCCAAGAAAAATATGAAAATAGCAACCATTCCTGTCGGTCATGCTGATGGCTTAGGGAGACAATACGGGAATGAAGCCGGATTTGTGTATATAAATCAAAAAAAAGCATTTATTGTTGGCAACGTTTGTATGGACATGATTATGGTTGATGTCACTAATATTCCTTGTGAAGAGGGGAATCAGGTTGTTATATTTAACGAAGATCAAAGTGCTGAAAACTTGGCACTATCCTCTGGCACAATCTCTTATGAGCTCATTAGTTCAATTTCGCAACGAATACCAAGAAGCTATATCGATAATTAATAAAATTGATAGGTCTAATTAAAATTTTACTACTTTTAAAGTTCTTAAACAATAATTAATATTTGAAAATATGTTAAAAGAATTCAAAAATTTTATCATGACGGGAAACGTCATTGATTTATCGGTAGCCGTATTACTAGCTGGAGCAATGGGCTTAGTTGTTAATGGTTTTGTAAATGATATTATGATGCCGTTTGTAGGTCACTTTAGTGGTGGATTAGATTTTGCAGACATGAAAGTCGTTCTTGATGAAGCTGTTGTAGGCGCCGATGGTGCTATTACCAAAGCTGAAAACGCCATCATGTATGGAAAGTGGATTAATTCGATTATCAATTTAGTCATTGTTGGGTTTGTTTTATTTTTAATTGTAAAAGCTTACAATAAAACAAAAAAACCACCTGCTCCTGCAGGACCTAAAGGTCCATCTGACAATGATTTATTAACAGAAATAAGAGATTTACTTAAAAAGTAAGTTTTTATCAGCACAAAAAAAACCACTTTAAAAAGTGGTTTTTTTTGTGCAAAATGAGATTAAATAGATATTTTTGGTCTCAAATTTTGTTTCTATGAAAGTAGCAATTATTGGAGTGACAGGAATGGTTGGGCAAGTAATGCTAAAAGTCTTATCGGAAAGAAAGTTTCCAATATCTGAGTTAATCCCTGTAGCTTCTAAGCGAAGCGTCGGTAAGAAAATAAAATATGCAGGCAAACACTATGAGGTGATTGGAATAGAGGATGCTGTTTTAGCAAAACCTCAAATTGCATTATTCTCCGCCGGTGGGAATACTTCTTTGAAATGGGCTCCATTATTTGCAGAACAAGGTACTACTGTTATCGACAACTCTTCAGCATGGCGAATGGATGTTTCGAAAAAACTAATTGTTCCAGAAATAAATGCATCAACTCTCACGTCGGAAGATAAAATTATAGCAAACCCTAATTGTTCGACCATACAAATGGTCTTGGCTCTCGCCGCCATTCACAAGATGTACAATATTAAAAGACTTGTAATCTCTACCTACCAATCCATAACAGGGACAGGGGTCAAAGCTGTAAAACAGTTAGAAAATGAATTAGCTGGGATTAAAGGAGAAATGGCCTATCCATACCCTATTCATCAAAATGCCCTTCCTCACTGTGATGATTTTCAAGACAACGGATATACGAAAGAGGAAATGAAACTTGTCAATGAGACTCAAAAAATACTCGGAGATGAGGGTATTCGAATCACTGCAACCGCTGTAAGAATTCCAACAGCAGGAGGGCATAGTGAATCGATAAACGTAGAATTTAAAAAAGATTTTGATCTTTCAGTAGTAAGAAAACTCCTAAATAACACAGATGGTGTTACCTTACAAGATAATCCAGACGTAAACATGTATCCGATGCCAATATTTGCAAATGGCAAAGATGATGTTTTTGTTGGAAGAATTAGAAGGGATGAATCACAAGCTAACTCGCTAAATATGTGGGTTGTAAGTGATAATTTAAGAAAAGGAGCTGCAACAAATGCTGTACAAATTGCTGAGTATTTAGCAAAAGAATCACTCATTTACTGATAAAATGACCTATAATTATCAGGTTTTACTACAGATTATAGAGACTTTCTTGCATTACACCTAATTAATTTCAAGTCACATTTAGGTTTTGTATATATTCGTAGTCCAAATTTATTATAAATGTTTCACAAGCATACCTATCTCCTAAAAGTGCTGATTCCGTTAGTGGCCCTAATGGCCTCGTGTAGTGATGACGACAGGTATATTGGTGTGGTTCCTGAACAAATTTCGCCGGTTATTTTTAATATAGACAGCTTACCGTACACAAATCTTTCCACCTATAACTTTTTTGAAGGTAACATGTCCAATTTAGATCCCGTTTACGGAGTCTTGCCTTATGACTTGAACTCTTCTTTGTTTAGTGATTACGCCTTGAAAAAACGTTTTATTTGGATGCCAAAAGATTCTTCCGCAACCTATATCAATGATTTTACATCTTTTGACTTTCCTATTGGTACGATCCTCATAAAAAACTTTTTCTATAATGACGTCCTTCCAAACATGGTCACAAAACTTATTGAAACAAGGCTCATGATTAAGCGAGAAGATGATTGGACATTTGCAAATTATGAATGGAATGATACTCAAACAGAAGCTGTTTATACGAGCGATAATAAGTTTGTTAATTTTGACTGGGTTTACAAAGGAGAGCCAAAAAATGTCAACTACAAAATACCCGGTATCTCTGAGTGTTTTACCTGCCATAATAAGTACGGAACACCCTTGCCTATAGGCCCAAAACCTCAAAATATTAATAGAAATTACTCGTACGAGGATGGTTCAAAAAATCAGTTAGCAAAGTGGGTAGAACAAGGTTATCTTAAGGATAATTTCCCAACCTTCATAAACTCATTAGTCTCTTGGAGTGATGAGACGCAACCTCTAGATTTAAGAATTAGATCTT
Source organism: uncultured Flavobacteriaceae bacterium (assembly GCA_905479065.1). GTDB lineage: Bacteria > Bacteroidota > Bacteroidia > Flavobacteriales > Flavobacteriaceae > CAJQLB01. The sequence continues at coordinate 81,161 of CAJQLB010000027.1, forward strand.
ATTTCGATATTAATTGCGCACATTGTCACTCTGACGAAAGTTACTGCGAATATGCTCCTATGCGTTTTGCCTTTAACGAAACGGAAGATTTATCAAATTTAGGTGTCTGTGTAGAATCAATATTCTACATAAATCCAGACATATCTTACGTTGTAAAACCTCAGGATATTGATAATTCAGCACTGTATTATCGCTTGAATTCTAATCAAGATCAATATAAAATGCCTTTAATTGGTAGAACCTTAAAACATGAAGAAGGGGTCAAACTGATTGAAGAATGGATTAATTCATTAAACACAGATTGTGATTAAGCCTATTAATAAAAATTCAGATATTATGAAAAAAAAATTACTAATTATAATTGCTATTGGGATACTTCCAGTCATCTCATTAGCCCAAATTAGCTCAAATTCTTGTGATGATGCTGAAACAGCATCACCCATTATTGGTAATACTGTTTACACGGTAGATGGGTTTGATGGCACAGCTGTATCAACATCCTGTTCAACAACAGGAATTGGAACTCATGGTGAATGGTACAAGTACACACCTACATCAGATATGTATATTTATATCACCTCTGAGTTATCTCAAAATTTCAATGTTGCTGGCGGTAATAATTCACATGATACCTTTGTACATATCTTTACAGGAACATGCAGTAATTTATCTTGTATTGCTGGTGATGATGATAGTGGCTATCAAGATACTTCAAGAACTGGCTTTAGTGTCGCAGCTAATGAAACCTATTATATAGCTTGGGATAATATCTGGGATAGCGCATCATTTGATTTTAAAATTGTAGAAATTGACACAGATCTTATGATTACCTTCACAAATAGTACTATTAACGCTCCGGGTTTAGATCGGGGTGTTGTAGACATGAACGGAGATCATCTTGATGACATTGTTTCTATAAATAGTACCAACATTACCATTAACGAGCAACAGCCCAACGGCACATTTTCAAGTACTATGTATAGTACTGACGGTATTTACAGCGCAAGCTGGAGTATGGCTGCTGCAGATTACGACCGAAACGGTTACACAGATCTTGTTTATGGAAACAGTTCAGGAGCGCATGTCTTAAAAGCAAATTCCGATGGAACGGCTTATTCTGTTGCTGCAACAAGTCACAGCGTGTTCACTCAACGCACAAATTTTGTGGATTTTGATAATAATGGTGATCTGGATATTTTTCTCTGTGATGATGTAGCACCAAATGAATACTTTATCAATGACGGAACGGATTTAACACTTTGGGAAGGTGATGATCCCAATGCACCTATTGCTGAAGGATTGGGTCTTTATCCATCAGGAGGTAATTATGGATCCATATGGATTGATTACGATAACGATGGCGATGCTGATTTGTTTATTGCCAAATGTGGTGGTGAACCAGCGCGTCGACAAAATGAATTATTCAAAAATAACGGTGGTTTATCGTTTTCAGATGTTAGTGTTAACACAGGAATGGATAAAGTTCTATCAACATGGTCGTCTGCTTGGGCAGACTTTGATAATGATGGTGATATGGATTGCTTCGTAGGATCTTCAGTAAGCAGTGAACCACATGTTTTCATGACTAACCGTTTAGAGGTCCCTCTTGACGGAAATGGAAACCCCATTGATGGTGGCCCTTTATTTGAAGACACAACTTCTACAGCCTTACCGGAAGGGTTTTACTCTTTTGGACATGAAAATGTACCTTATGACTTCAACAATGACGGTTATGTTGACATCTTCTCGAATGGGAATATGCTCATTAATAAAGGAGATGGAACATTTGTTGTTTACTCGTACAACACTACTAATCCAGACTATGAGCCAAGAGAAGGGGCTGTTGGCGATTTAAATAATGATGGCTTTCTTGATATTTTTGATAGTGGTAGAATTAAATATAATGACCTGAATAACGACAATAATGATAGAAATTGGTTAAAAATAGCATTAGATGGGACAAGTAGTAATATTAACGGAATTGGAGCAAGAATTGTTGTAAGCAGCCCAAGTTTTAATAGCAATGCCACTAACAAATCACAAATACGTGATGTTAGAAGTGCGGAGGGTTTTGCTTATATGAGCTCTTTAAATGCCCATTTTGGTCTTGGCACCGACACCTCAGCAGATTCTGTAACTATATACTGGCCTTCCGGGACTGTTGATGTCATCGTTAATCCAACAATTAACCAAACATTAGTAGTAACAGAGGGTGAAACCTTAGGCTTACCATCCACCGCTTCAGATGACATGATATTATTTCCTAATCCAACAAAACAATTTTTAAACGTTAATATGAATGTTATTGGATCTGAAAGAGCTATTTATACAGTGTTTGATATCACAGGGCGCCGCGTGTTAAATAATCGATTACTTTCTAATACGATTGATGTCTCTATGCTGAGTTCAGGTAATTATATTCTTAGAATTATCAACAATGGTAAGATTAATACTCAGAAATTTATAAAACAATAATTATTAATTATTTGGTCAAAATTAAAATTCGCTTCCAAGAAGCGAATTTTTTTAATGTTGTTCTTCAAGAATGCTTACAGTAACCAACATATCCTTTAGTTATAAGAAATTATTGGTGCTTGACAATATCTCATTTCAAGTAAACAAAGGAGAACACCTATCTGTTATAGGTCAAAGTGGCTCTGGAAAGAGCACCTTACTAAAACTTCTATACGGAGTACATGATTTAAATCAAGGGGACATAATTTGGAACAATCAGGCTATAAAAGGGCCAAAACACAATTTAATTACTGGCCCTGAATTCATGAAATATGTCTCTCAAGAGTTTGACTTAATGCCCTTTATTACAATTCAAGAGTCCATTGGTATGTACCTTTCAAACTTCTTTGTCACTAAAAAAAATCAACGTATTGAAGAGCTTCTAAAAATTGTTGATTTACAAAATTATGCTCACACAAAAATAAAAGACTTAAGCGGTGGACAAAAACAGCGCGTTGCTCTTGCAAAGGCTATTGCTTTAGAGCCAGAGATTATTTTACTGGACGAACCATTTAGTCATATTGATAATTTTAAAAAGAACTCTTTACGGCGAAATTTTTTTAGACACCTAAAAAAGAAAGAGATCACATGTGTTGTGGCGACTCATGATAAAAATGACGTTTTAGGTTTTGCTGACAAGGTTCTTGTGCTTCAAGATGCTCAGATAATGAGACAAGGAACGCCTCAAAATTTATTTCAATTTCCAAAACATCCTTTAATCGCCTCTTTTTTTGGTGAATATAATATTATTAAACCTCATGGTGTTGTTTACGCAAATCAACTTAATATTCTTGCAACGTCTAATTTAAAAGCAATTGTTATAAATTCTTATTTTAAGGGAGGTTATTGGTTAATTGAGGCTGATTACGACTCAAATAAAATATATTTGGAGCATTCAAAAACTATCGAAAAAGGACAACTTATTTGCTTTGAAATTCTACCGGTCAAACGTTTTTAAAAGTGCTGGTAAATAAATAAGGTCTGTTATTAAAGCTGCCGCTACAGATACAGCGCATAATAAACCAAAATCTCTAACAGAAGGGACGGCGCTTGACGCAATAATTAAAAATCCTGCAACCAAAGCAATTGTTGTTGAAAAAAGTGCATTTCCAGTATACTTCACAGCTAAATTGACTCTCGATTTTGGAGAACTCTTAATCGTTCCATGTTTTTTATATTGATACACTAAATGGATGGTATCATCCATCGCAATACCAAGCATTATCGGGGTAATCATTGCCGTTGTGACGCCTAAGGGAATGTCTAATAATGACATGAGTATTGCCAATATAGATAATGGTAAAACATTGGGAATTAATACTAAGCAGGTTGTTCTAAAATTTTTAATAAAAACCCATAAACACAAAAACGCAACAAAAAAGGCAGCAACAAAAGATTTAAATTGAGTTTCTAAAATAAAATTATTTAATTGAGCGAACACCACCGCAAAGCCATTGATGTTTAGCGCATACTTATTAGTATTAAAAGATGCTTTAAAATCTCGCTTAATATCCGTTATTACTTGCTCTAATTCAGAAGTCGTCATTTCTGGCAAACTTAAGGTAAAACTAGCAGTAGAAAAGTCTTCTGAGAATAGCTTGAAAAAAGAATTATTAAGCTCAAACGAATCAAAAGTCTCTTTAATTTTTTGACTTGACACATTAGATTGAAATAATACAGGAGATCGTTTTTCTAAAAAATTTTTGATATTGACAATCGAAACAGGCGCATTAATAAATATGTTTTCATCTAGCTTGTTTTGAAAATTTTGGAGTTTTTTGAATGTCTTACTGCTTAAAATACTCGATTGATCTTCGGTTGTAATGTTAAGTTGTAGTCGTGAACTTCCCCTAAGTTTACTCTCAATATGTCGTAATTCTTGTTTTTCCTTACCCTCAGCCAACAAATCTAAAGAATGGGTGTCTATCTCTACTTGAAATACTGCAAAAATTCCCGCAACAAGTAGCCCTGTAAAAAATACAATTATTTGTGTACTATACCTTTCCGTAACATCGTTTAACCAGGTTATAATAACAGATTGATTAATATTACTATGTGTTACTGAAGATGGCTTTTTATCAAATTTCACAACCATAAAGCTGAAGCCAATTATCACAATGATGTAGACCAATACAAAGCTTAAAACCAATCCTATACAGGTAAAAACACCCATATTTTTAAAAGCTGGTAGAGGCGAAAGATATAGCGCAAAATATCCCACAAAGGTTGTTAAGGTTGTGTAAAAACACGGTGTTAAACTCTTTCTTATTGAAAGGCTTAATAAATCAATTTTTGAAAGTGATTTTTGTAAAAGCCCCTCTTTGTGATAAATATTAATAATGTGTACAGCATCACTCACGCTATAGACCATTAGAATTGTTGGAATAAGCATAGAAATCATGTTTAGGGCGGCTCCCATAGATGTCATTAAGCCAAACAGTAGGCTCACTGGTACAGCAACAGCTAAAAGGGCCATAAAAAGATATCGTTTATCTGGAAGCAAAAACAACAGCATAATTGTCATAATTAGTACTGTTAACACTCCAAAAGTTAAACTTTCTTTATAAATACCTTTACTGTAAGCCTCATTTAAAACAGGAGGACCTGTTAAATAATACTTGCTGTAATGGCTCTCAATAGCCTTACGAATATCGTTAGCAATGTTACGACGTTCCTCTTCTATTGAAGGAGTTGGATTCAGTTGGATATAAAAAAATTGATTTTTAAAATCTTCTGTAACTAACTGAGATGTAATATTTGGTAATTTTGAAAAAAGCGCTCTTAAACCCCTATTACTGCGAGATTTGTTATACAAATTATCTAAACGAATATGTTTATTTATAAGTATTGGGTACTGTGCTCTTGCCAAGCTGTAACTCGTATTTACAAAGGGTAAAGTATCAATTCTTTGGTGCAAATCATTAAGAACACTCATTTCTGACTCACCGACAGCATCAGAAACTGGGAACATGGCAATAAATATTTCATCAGAGCCATAGTTTTTCTGAAAATCTATGTAAGCCTTATAGCTAGGATCGTCTTCAAGAAACCAAATAGAAAGCGAATTATCAATACGAAGATTATTAAACGTACTGTACGCAGATAGTAACATCAACAAACTAATGATTGTGATAATTCCAAATCTTAGTTTAATAATTAATCTTACCGCTGCTTTCAGTTGGTTCATAAATTTGTCGTGTAGAAAGTCATACATTAATTAGTATGCTCATGGAAAACATCAACCGTTACAGTTTTACCCATTATTAAGCTTCCCCCACCAATATTAAATTTCTTCCTGTTAATCAAAAAATTAGAAGAGATTTGAAAGGTGTTTTTAACCTTTTTCACTATGACAGGAATCTGCTTTACAACGCGAAAATCCTTTATTTGAATTTCAACAAGAACATCATAATGGTTAGCGTCTATCTGTTTTATTTGAGTGCTATTTAGAATGATCCTTGGATGCTTTTCCACTTGGAAATAAGTGTCCCCAAGAAGATGTCTATCTCGGCTTTTAATACCCGTATTTATTGACTTTGAACGAATAGAGCTGTAAATGCTGTCAAGTTTAAAGTTGTTATCAAAATAGGCATTAATATAAAAATCATCAAAAGAACCGGTAACATTAATTCCTAAATTTTTAATTGAAAATTCAATCTTGCTCACCTGAGCTGGCGTCTTAATCGATACAAAAGCCATAGTCAAAAAAATTAGGATACTGCGCATTACGAAGAATTTATAGTAAAACTACGGTGCAAATAAACCTTGTAAAACAGATTTAACTTTTTTCTAAGAAATTTTAAGAATTTTAATCTTTTGATTATTGTAAAAAACCGTCTCATCAACAGCTTTTAACATAAGTGCTTGCCCAACAGGGGACATCGGTGAAATTGCGTACGCTCTAATTTTACCGGCCTTCAATTCTCCCATACTTACCGAAATAAAATAATTCGCTTGGGTCGTATAAACAAGACTTCCTAAAACAACTCTTGATATTTGCGCTTCCAAATTTATTTTATTAAAAACTTGAAGTTGATTGTTAATAATAGCTAATTGATGGCCAAGCTTTTCTCGTTCCAAATGTAACATTGCTCTACCCGTTTCATGCTTATCACCTGCAGTGCTCTTGGTTTCAGTCTCAAGGTTGTTATAAATATCATTCATGCTTTTTTCTACAACACGAAGACGGTTTTGTAACAACTCCTGACATTTGAGATGTAGTTGTTGCTTTATCTTCACGCTAATAAATCTGCTAAGTCTCTTCCAACTAAACTTCCAATCGCCACACCCATACCTCCTAGGCGAACACCACAATAAACATTATTACTGAGCTGATTTAAAACAGGTTTTTTCTGTTTACCCACGCCCATTATCCCAGACCATCGATGCTCAATCTCAATATCTTGATCTGGTAAAATTATGTATTTTAATAGCTCTTCAAGATGGTCTTGGATAAGTTTCGACTGACCAAATGACGTCGTTTCTTCCCCCTTAAAATCCAAATTTCTTCCCCCTCCTAACAAAATTCTATTATTAATATTTCTAAAATAATAATATCCTTGATCTAAATGAAACGTCCCTTTAATACTGAGGTTTTTTATGGGCTTTGTAATGATAACCTGTGCCCGCGCTGGAGCCACAATATCTTGTATAAATTGAGAGGCAAACCCGTTTGTTGCTATAAACACCTTTCCTGTTTTGTATTCAAAGTTTTTGGTCTTAACAAATACCCCTTCGGAGGTGTCAGTAAATGACTCTACCAAGCAATTATTTAATATATTAATCCGAAGGTTTGTGGCCTTATCCATTAAGGCTTGCATCATTTTCCCTGTATTTATTTGTCCTTCAAACTTATTAAAACTAAGTTTTTCTTTAATGTTATGAAACCCAAAGGTGTTCTCTTTTATTGAAAAAACAGATTCGTTAAATACTGGAAAAACTAATTCATTAATGGCATCTTGTTGCTCTAGACAACTTGAATAAAGAAGATTATCACGATTATTAAAGAGCTCATATCCCCCTAATTGTCTGTAATCAATAGTTTCGTCTCCAAGAGTTTTTCTAAGGAGTTGCAACCCCGAAACACGCTGCTTAATTAAGTCTAAAGTTTCTTGCTTTGAATGTGTCTTTAAATCGTCTATAATCTCGCTTAGACTACCAAAACATGCAAACCCGGCGTTTTTTGTGCTTGCACCTTGCGGTAACATTCCTTTCTCTAAAATCAAAATTTTAGCTGAGGGAAACCGATGCCTTAACTGTATTGCGCAACTAATACCCACAATACCACTTCCAATGATGGTAAAATCCACATTAGATAACCATGTTTTTATCTCCCAGTATGATAAGTTCATATGACACTTATTTCTTAACAAAAAATCCAAGCTATGCTTGGATTTTTCACTCTTATTTTTAAACTCTTGGTAACATTTTAAAGTCCTCCATGAATTTTGTCGTGTAATTCCCTGCTAAATAATCAGGATGCTCCATCAATTGCCTATGAAATGGAATTGTGGTTTTTACACCTTCTATAACAAACTCATCCAAAGCTCTCTTCATTTTATTAATAGCTTCTTCACGTGTTTGAGCAGTCGTTATAAGTTTTGCTATCATGGAATCGTAATTTGGAGGAATACTATATCCAGCATAAACATGAGTGTCCAAACGCACGCCATGTCCTCCGGGAGCATGTAATGTTTCTATTTTACCTGGAGACGGACGAAAACTATTAAAAGGGTCTTCCGCATTAATTCTACATTCAATCGAATGTAAATTTGGTGTGTAATTTTTACCAGTAATTGGCACTCCAGCAGCAACTAATATTTGTTCTCTAATCAAATCAAAATCAATTACTTGTTCAGTAATTGGATGCTCCACCTGTATCCGTGTATTCATTTCCATGAAATAAAAATTGCGGTGTTTATCGACCAAAAACTCAACAGTTCCTGCTCCTTCATATTTAATAAATTCAGCTGCCTTAACAGCAGCTAATCCCATTTTATTTCTTAAGTCGTCCGTCATGAAAGGAGACGGGGTTTCTTCTGTTAATTTTTGATGACGCCGTTGAACAGAACAATCTCTCTCTGATAAATGACATGCCTTACCTGTAGAATCTCCCACAATTTGTATTTCAATATGACGTGGCTCCTCTATAAGTTTTTCCATATACATATCATCATTTCCAAATGCCGCTTTTGACTCTTGCCTCGCTGAATCCCATGCGTCTTTTAAATCATCTGGTTTCCAAACAGCTCGCATTCCCTTTCCTCCTCCACCTGCTGAAGCTTTTAACATGACCGGATAGCCTGTCTCAAGAGCCACTTTTTTGCACTCTGAAAAAGTTTCTATAACACCATCACTTCCCGGAACACAAGGTACACCTGCCGATTTCATTGTTGCCTTTGCATTTGCTTTATCTCCCATCCTATCAATCATCTCTGGAGAGGCGCCAATAAACTTAATATCGTGTTCTGAACAAATTTTTGAAAACCTAGCATTCTCTGACAAAAATCCATATCCAGGATGAATCGCATCAGCATTAGTGATTTCAGCAGCAGCAATGATATTTGATATTTTTAAATAAGATTCACTACTTGCCGCAGGCCCAATACAGACAGCTTCGTCAGCAAATTTAACATGCAAGCTTTCGGCATCAGCGGTAGAATAGACTGCAACAGTTTTGACTCCCATTTCTTTACATGTTCTAATAACGCGTAATGCTATCTCACCTCGATTTGCAACTAATATTTTTTTAAACATCATTTTAGTTTTAAAATTTCCATTCTAAAGTTTTAGAATGCATTCTTTATGATGGATCTACCAAAAATAAAGGCTGATCAAACTCAACAGGAGAAGAATCATCAACCAATACTTTCACAATAGTTCCAGAGATTTCAGATTCAATTTCATTGAATAATTTCATAGCTTCGATAACACACAATACGTCTCCTTCGGATATCATTTGACCCACCTCAACAAACAACGGTTTGTCAGGAGCAGGTTTTCTATAAAACGTTCCAATAATTGGAGATTTTACAGTAATATATTTAGAATCATCCTCTGAGGTTTTCTGTGGTGCTTCAAGTGGCGCCGTTGCTGGAACTTGAGTTACAACAGGGAGTGCTTGCTGAGGTATGGGTTGTGAAACAGGCATTTGCTGAACAATAGTGGTTTCAGTATCAGATCCGGTTTTAATCGTGATTTTTACATCTTCCATTTCAAGTTTAACCTCACTTGCCCCAGACTTGGCTACAAATTTGATTAAGTTTTGAATTTCTTTTAAATCCATAATTTCGTTGTTTATTAGTTAGTTTTAGAATTATAAGCCCATTTCAAATAAATTGAGCCCCATGTAAATCCACCACCGAATGCGGCGAAAATTAAATTATCTCCTTTTTTTAATTGTGTTTCGTAATCATTCAAAAGCAAAGGTAATGTTGCCGAAGTTGTATTGCCATATTTCTCAATATTCATCATAACCTTGCTTTTATCGAGTTCTATTCTATTTGCTGTTGCATCAATAATGCGCTTGTTAGCTTGATGTGCTACCAACCAAGAGATGTCTTGATTTGTTAAATTATTTCTTTCTAAAATCTTAACAGCAACATCAGCCATATTAAAAACTGCGTTTTTAAATACTGTTTTCCCATCTTGAAAAACGAAATGTTTCTTGTCTTCAAGTGCTTCTTTGGTAATTGGGTGTGATGAGCCACCATAAGTCGCTTGTAAAAATTCTCTTCCTGAACCATCACTTCTTAAATATTCGTCTTGCAAACCTTGACCTTCCTCATTTGGTTCAAACAATACTGCTCCAGCTCCATCTCCAAAAATGATACATGTGGCTCGGTCTTCATAATTTATAAAAGAAGAATTTTTATCAGCTCCTATTAATAGTACATTATTGTACCTGCCAGATTCAACATATTTTGCGGCTGTCGACATTCCAAATAAAAAACTTGAACAAGCCGCTTCTAAATCAAAAGAGAAAGCATTTGTTGCACCTATTTGAGTTGCAGTGAAAGCCGCTGTAGATGCTGCCTTCATATCTGGTGTCGCCGTGGCAACTATAACCAACTCAATATCTTTAGGATTTATCCCTCGCTTCTTAATTAAATCATTGGCTGCTTTGATGGCAAGGAAGGAAGTGCCTTGACCTTTTTCTTTGAGAATACGTCTCTCTTTAATCCCTGTTCGAGAGGTAATCCATTCATCGTTTGTGTCAACCATTGTTTCCAAAATTTGGTTTGTTAACACGTAATCCGGTACATACGCACCAACAGCTGTAATTGCTGCATTGATTTTACTCATAATGTTATATTCGTTTGAACCAAAATGATCAAAAATTGACTAAAAACATGATGAAAATACTATTTTTTGACCAAATATTGCGCAAAATAAGTTGTTTTTGCGTTTTAGAAAAATATATCATAAAAAAACGCTCACAAGTGAGCGTTCATTTTTTATTGCATAAAATTGGTTATGCTAAGTTTTCTTCTTCTTGAGAATTATCAATTAAAACCTGGCCTCTATAATAGAGTTTACCTTCATGCCAATGAGCTCTATGATATAAATGTGCTTCGCCTGTAGTAGGGCACGTTGCAATTTGAGGAACGGATGCCTTGTAATGCGTACGTCTCTTATCTCTTCTTGTTTTTGAGATTTTTCTTTTAGGATGTGCCATTGTCTATATTATTTATCTGTTAATAATTTTTTTAAAGTATTCCATCGAGGATCGATATCCTCGTCATTTGTCTTTTCTCCTAAGCCTTTCGGGCTTAAATCATCGAGTCTTTTGAGTATTTCTGAATCTAAAGTACCATCTTCAATACCAGGATGTATTCTTTTAGTTGGTATGGAAAGTACTATCAACTCATAAATATATTGAGCAATATTAACTTCATACTCTCCATGGGGTACTATTAGTATTTGATCATTGTCGTCATTAAAGGTATCCCCAAATTTTACAACTAAATCAAAGCTGTTTTCAATGTGCTGGTTGTAACGCTCATTTGTGGTATCACAGTGAAGGTTAACAAAACCTGTTACTGCAAAATGTAATTCTAATAACGTGGCCTTTTTGTTTAAACCAACGTTTACATTTAACGATGCATCATTAAATTCATCAAACTCAAAATTCTCAAAGAACGTCTTATTAATTTCGTACTCGAAATGATGTTTCCCTATTTTTAATCCAATAAATTGAATCGTAAAGTCTTTCAACGGCTTCATTATCACATTTATTTCGAGCGTGCAAATATATAAAATTTTCTTAAGCTTACAGCTGTTAATAACTTTTTTTTACGGATCTTTTGTTGGGCTGCTTCTTCAAAGGATTAGCTGATAGCTTCTCATGGCTTGCTCTATTGTTTACAATGGAAATGCCTGTGAACAACGCTTCTGCAAATGAACTATGATCGGCCACGCCTTGACCAGCAATTTCATATGCCGTACCGTGATCTGGAGATGTTCTTACTTTGCTTAATCCAGCAGTGAAATTTACGCCCTGCCCAAAGGATAGTGTTTTAAAGGGAATTAAACCTTGATCGTGATACGTTGCTACAATGGCATCAAAACTTTTATAATTATTGGATCCAAAAAAACTGTCTGCAGCGTAAGGACCATAAACAAGCTTTCCTGAATCTCTCAACATGCTTAAGGTTGGCCTTAGCACGGTATCGTCTTCAGTACCAATAACGCCGTTATCTCCCGTATGCGGATTAATTCCTAAAACGGCAATTTTAGGTCTTCTTATCGCGAAATCAATTTTAAGTGTTTCGTGAATCGTATTAATTTTTGATACGATTAGGTCTTGAGTAATTTGAGATGCGATATCTTTCACAGGCACATGATCAGTGAGTAATCCTACTTTTAATGATTCTGTTACCATAAACATTAAACTGTTCCCATCTAATTTACTATTTAAATAATCGGTGTGGCCAGGGAATTTAAAAGTGTCTGATTGAATAGAATGCTTGTTTATTGGTGCAGTTACCAGTAAGTCGATATAACCTTTTTTTAACTCTTTAGTAGCCTCTGTAAATGACTTGATCGCGTAATTGCCAATATTAAAATCCTCTGTTCCAAAATTTATGTCAACAGCTTCTTTCCATAAATTCACAACATTTATTTTTCCATGAATCGCTTGTTCTGCTTTATGAATAGTATTGAAATTGAGTTCGATCTTAAAATGATCTTTTAGAAAAGATAAAGTCTTTGATGATGCAAATATAATAGGAGTACATAAATCAAGAATTCGAGAGTCCTCTAGGGTTTTTAACACAATTTCACCTCCAATCCCATTTAAGTCTCCTATAGAAATGCCCACTTTAATTTTTTCTTCTTTTCTCATCAATAAATGAAGATATTAGTTTGTAATTTTACTGAGACAAATTTAGTTAAATAAACCCACAAAATTATGTTCACAGGAATTATCGAAAATTTAGGTAGAATAACAAAACTTAAAGAAGAAAATGGCAACTTACATCTATCAGTTCATTGTAATTTCACTGACAAATTAAAGGTTGATCAAAGCGTAGCTCATAATGGCGTATGTCTCACCGTTATAAGCTTAAACGACACTGAATACACTGTAACAGCTATTGACGAAACTTTAAAAAAAACCTGTCTCAATCAGGTTACTGTCAACGACTCTGTAAACCTTGAAAGAGGAATGATCCTCGGGGAGCGCCTCGATGGACATATTGTACAGGGCCATGTTGACCAGATTGGAACTTGTATTGGTGTTGAAACAGCTAAAGGTAGCTGGATTTACACTTTTAACTACGACGCAAGCCTTGGTAATGTCACAATTGAAAAAGGGTCAATAACTGTTAATGGTGTTAGTTTAACAGTGCTAAATTCACAAGATGGTTCTTTCAGTGTTGCCATCATTCCTTATACTTATAGGCACACAACTTTTCAACACATGAAAGTAGATGATAATGTTAATCTTGAATTTGATGTAATTGGCAAGTACGTCAAAAAACTCATGCCTGCAATTAAATAGTTATTTGTTTTTACTAGAAAAACAAATACTGTAAGCGCCAAAGATTAGTCCAACAATTAATAGCCACAAAATGTTTTGATCTATTGGTAAGCCTGGTCCAGGTGGTGGAGCAGGAGGTGGCGGTGGATCAATATTGTCTTGTGCATAAGAAACAATACTGAATAGCATAAAAATAGAAGAAATTAATATAGTTTTAAGTTGAGCTTTCATTACAAACACATGCAGTAAACGAAGAGATTTAGCATAACGCAACAGAGGATAAGACATAACAACATTTCGTTATGATAATCTTTTCTTGAAATTCAGAAGCGCAGTTCTCCTCATTAACCAATAATGCAAATAACGAAAAAAGATTGTAATAATACTGCTAAAATAAAAATTATCGATACATCGAATAATGCAAAATTCAAACGCCTAACAAACTCTTCAAAACTTTCATCTTAAAAAACAACAACATTTCAATCTAATTGTCATTCGGCACAGCTCTGACCTTTTTATTTTATTATTTTTAAGTGATAATAATAACTAATTGTACCGAACATAACTTATGACATTACACAACAAAATAATTTGGATTACAGGAGCCTCCAGTGGAATTGGAAAAAGTCTCGCTATCAGTTTATCAAAGTGCAATTGTAAACTTATACTGTCTGCCAGACGAATAGCTCTTCTTGAAACAGTTAAATCACAATGCCAAGAGCCAGAAAATGTTGTTGTATTGCCCTTAGACTTAGAAAACATTACATCAATGCAGGCTGTAACAATGCAAGCTATTGACGCCTTTGGCCGCGTTGATATGCTTATAAACAATGGTGGAATCAGCCAGCGGTCTGCTATTATTGATACAGATATTTCTGTTGACAGGAAAATAATAGAGATCGATTATCTTGGAACAATCGCCTTAACTAAAGCATTATTACCACATTTTGTTGCCCAAAACAAAGGTCACTTTGTGGTCGTTTCTAGTCTTATGGGAAAATTCAGTTCTCCTTTAAGATCTGCTTATTGTGGGGCAAAACACGCACTGCACGGGTTTTTTGATGCCCTTCGTCTTGAACATGTAAATGATCACGTAAAAGTCACGATGGTTTGCCCTGGATTTGTAAATACAAACGTTGCTCGTAATGCACTGACAGGAGATGGAAGTAAGCAAGGCTACCAAGACAGTATGACTGAAAAAGGTCTTGATGTTACTGTGTTTACTACAAGAATGATTAAGGCCATCAAAAAAGAAAAGTTTGAGGTATATATAGGTCAGTTTGAAACTCTCGGTGTATACGTTAAACGTATGTCCCTGCGCTTACTACATCACCTTATTTTGAGAACTAAAGTACGGTAAATTATGTTCTATTTTTCTTTAATTAATGGCTGTTAGAAACTTCTATGAAACGAAGAAGGCCTTCCCAAAGAAGGCCTCCTGTCAGACGCGTCTGATTTACAAAAATTCTATTCTAACGATTATTCTGGTAATAATGATGGATTCCAATAATAATCTTCTTTGATTATTTTACCATCATTATTAACAGTAATTTGATTGTGATGATAGCCCGTAGTTACGTTACCTGAGGCTTTGTTTTTAATGCTGATTTCCCACCAAGAAATAATGGTTGTATCATTGCTTCCATCGTATCTTAAAAGATCTGGATATCCTATTTCTTTTAAATTTACAATTTCATAAGTTCTGTAAAAGTCTTCTAACATCGTCATCTTTTCTTCTGGGCCAAAGTAATTTTTGATATCTGTCAAACTCATTACATCTCTAATTGCAGCATCGTCATCATACATTAATCTTATTTTTTCAAGATTCGCTTGTGCTAAATACGCATATAATAATCTCGCCTTTGCAATCATTGGATGGTCTTTGAAAATAATTCCATTCTCTCGAGTGTCCCAAGCATCATAGGCCTTTTTCCATTTTAATTGACTATCCGACACCACTAAACCAGAAATTTTTGTCCCTGTTTCATCCATAAAAAAAATGGAATTTCTAGGCATGGTCAAATTCATTCCAGTGTTTTTATCAAAACCTTTCATCAGTTGATAAGCGTATACGTGAACCGATTTATCTTCACCAAATTCCATGGCATCTGAATATGCACCCCCATTGTTCACTATATTAAATCCTATTACATTATTGCTCAAATACTGTGACCTTCTTAAAAGACTTGCTAATTTCTTTTTACTGGGATTAATTTGATTTTTTGCCCACCAACCAAAATTGTCGGTTACTAGAGATTTAATCTTAACCGTGTCTCCAGAAACAAAGGCTTCTGTAAATTCGTCAGCAACAGTGATTGCTGGATGTTTGTCATATATTTTACCATTAACATGTTTCTTTTGTGCTTGTAAATTCAAGAATGCTAAAAGAAGTGTAATTACTATATATCTTTTTTTCATTGTAGATTACTTAAAATTTTTATGTTTAGTTTGTGTATAATTTGTCAATTGACATCACTTCAGGAGAGCTCAATTCTGGCATAAACGTCATGGTATATGTTCGTCTTCCATACATCTCCAAAGATTTTCCAAAATTGCTAATGTCTTTGTCATAACTCCCTTCCCCGTTAAGCTTGTTATAGGTATTATAAACTTTTTCCCATTCTATTGAATTATCAACAGCTGATGCGCCATAATTGTCATGACCAAATACTACCATGACCATATTACCATCACAGCCTGAAGCACAACCCCAAACTTCCATAAAAATTGCTGCTCCTGATTCTTTTACTGCCTTTGCAACATTATTTCTAAATCTCCAAAACTCAGCTGACATACCTCCTTGAAAGGTGTATTCCATAACCGTTCTCAAAGGTTTTGAAAATGGACTTACTGTGACATGAGACGCTTCTTTGTTTAGAGAGAGCATTCGAGTATTTTTGCTTGTTGCCAGATCAGATACCTCAGAATTCCAAAGCTTCATGGCCTCATTGCTAGGGTTTCTGTCAAAACCCTTCATATCATCTTCATATCTCACGCGCACATAATTACCCATATTGGCTCCTGTATTTACCATAAACGTATAAAATCGCAATTGCCCTTCTTTAGCGTTAAACTTGCTCGTTTTTTTTGCAACCCCTTTTTCAAAGGCTTCGTTAGAACCCTTATCAACAGATATAAATCGTGTATTAATGTGTTGTGCAAAAGCAAATGACGAGATAACTAATGTCATTAAAAATAGATTTGTTTGTTTCATAAGTAAAGTATTATTAATTAGTAAATAGATTGTTTTGAATTGCAATTAACAATAAATATAGCAATAAATAATGAACTTTCGCTTAGAGGGAACTATAAAAAGATAAATGGATCGTATGAGAAGATGGAAAAATATCGTTTACAAAGTAGCTGTCTCTAAAAGAGCTTTCCTTCGTTTTTGGTAATCTTCCACAGTATCAGAAATTTCACAAGCTAGACCTTTGTTCTCTATTCGAGTAATTTGGTCTACTCCTAGCGGATGCATTTCACGAAATTTAAGATGTTTCTTATGCCAAATGGTCATTTCACAAATGATCGGGTATAAGTCAATCCCTAAATCCGTCAAATAATATACTTTTACTTTCTTATCATTTGGCTTTTTAAAATAAGAAATAAGACCGTAAGAGGTTAATTTCTTTAATCGATCTACTAAAATATTTGTAGCAATACCTTCAGGAGATTTCAAAAATTCGCTGTAAGTATTTCTATCTAGAAATAGGTCTCTAATAATAATTAAAGACCACTTATCGCCAATGATGTCCATAACGCTTGAAACAGGACACGTCGATCGAAAATTGATGTTGTCTAACATAGGGATGATGTTTTAGTGTTTATTTACAAATATAGGATAATTAAGACATAAAAATTAAAACCTTTTGTTAAGGTTTAAAACCTGCTACTCCATGGCCGGTAAGGTTTTTCCGTAATTCGCTGTGCCTGACCCTTCTGTTCCCTCTGTTTTTTAAACATTATCAGACTAACACGTTAAAACAACTACTTAAGCTACCTTTTATTTACGTTACTTTTGCCACAATAAATAGATGCTTTTTGTAAGAAATATCTTATTCAAAATGCAGATTTTGTCAGTAATTAAAAAATATTTTTCAGATACGTATATCAGGAATTTATATGTTTTTAATTAGTGTATAATTCAAAGAAACATGTGAACAAAAACACATATTCGTTTACTTATGTTATCTTAGTTTTTTAAAAAAATGTCATGTCAGAGAGTTAAATTTCTAATGAAATCGCTGTTACATGAATTCAGAATATTATGAATAAAAAACTTATTTTTATTGCATCTGTTGTTTCCTTAGGTGGGTTCCTTTTTGGTTTTGATGCTGGTATTATTTCAGGAGTGATGGCTTATGCCGGTCCGGAATTTGACTTAAACGAATTACAGTCTGGTTGGGTGGTTAGTGCTCCGTCATTTGCAGCCATGTTTGCAATGCTCTTTTCGGGACGAATAAGTGATCTTATTGGTCGAAAAAAAGTGCTCATTGTAGTCGCTCTCTTATATGCAATCTCCGCACTGTTTTCAGCGCTAGCGACAACCTACGAAATGCTCTATATCGCTCGAATAATTGGAGGACTTGCCTTCGGTGCCGCCTTAGTATTGGCACCTATGTATATCGCTGAAATTTCGTCTGCAGAAAACAGAGGAAAACTTGTGTCATTACAACAATTAAATATTGTTTTTGGATTTTTTGTAGCTTTTTTAAGCAACTATTTCTTTAACAAATACAACACCCCAGACAATACTTTTTTTTCTGATACGAATGTATGGAAATGGATGTTAGGAGTAGAATTAATTCCTGCTACACTTTATTTTATATCTCTGTTTTTTATTCCAAAGAGCCCTCGTTGGCTTTATTTGAAGGGTCAATTTAACAATGCTAAAAAGGTCATATTACTTCTTCACGGACCTAAGAAAGGAGCTTTAGAAATTGCCATTATTGAAGCTAGTATCGAAAAAAGTAAAGAAAATTCAAAATTAAAACTTAACGAGTTGTTCAAACGCTCTTTGGGCTATATTCTCTTTGTAGGTCTAGTTGTTGGAGTTCTTCAACAAATTACAGGGATTAACGCTGTTTATTTCTACGCAACCTCAATATTTAAACAAACAGGTATTGGAACCGATGCAGCGTTTTCGTCAGGAGTATTGCTGAGTACTATTTCTGTAATTTTCACTTTTCTAGCTATTTATTTAATTGATAGAATGGGGCGCAGACCATTACTTTTAATAGGAACTGCTGGTATTTCCCTAAGTTTACTAATATGCTCCTATGGTTTTAATCAAGCAACTTATCAGCTATCAAAAGATCAAATAAGTCAATTTGAATTTTCTAATGCCAATGCATTACTGCCGCTTTCAGACAAAATCTATTCGAGCGATGTGACCTTTAAAAATGAACTTAAAACTATTTTGGGTAATCAAGCTTACAGTAAAAATGATGGCGCTATTCTAGAGGCTGCCACCACCATCAACGCAAACTTAGTTCTCTTTGGAATTCTTGGCTTTATTGCTTGTTTTGCGTTTTCATTAGGGCCTGTAATGTGGGTGTTGCTATCAGAACTATACCCATTGAAATATCGTGGACTAGCTATAGGTGTGATTGCTTTTATTAATTCATTAATCAGTTCCTTAGTCCAATTGGTTTTCCCATGGGAATTGTCAAACTTCGGAAATGCGCTTACGTTTTTTATTTTTGGGGCAATCGCGTTTATTGGCTTCTTTGTTATGTTAAAAATACTTCCAGAAACAAAAGGAAAATCATTGGAAGCTCTAGAAGCAGAATTTGTCACATAATATTATTACGTAATGAGACTAATAATGTGCTTTGCTTAACTCAAAAATGATGAAAGCTTACTTTACCGGAGCTTTCACCAAAACCTGACTCTGATTTTATAGCTTAAGCCTATTTTTAAATCATAATACACCCCGAAGGCAGTCCATAAACAGCATCTGTACAGCCATTTATTTAAGAGAACATATATCATGTTATAAAGATAAATAAAAAACCCTTCAATTAAGAAGGGTTTTAAGGTGGTCTCACAAGGGCTCGAACCTTGGACCCTCTGATTATGAGTCAGATGCTCTAACCAACTGAGCTATGAGACCAAATTAGGCTGCAATATTACTACTTATTTTAGTTCTCCGCAAGAAAATTAATTCTATTTAGCAATGTCTTGACATAGCTCAATAAGCACCCCATTACAGGATTTTGGATGTAAAAAAGCAACAAGTTTATTATCTGCTCCATGCTTAGGGCTTTCGTTTAAAACTTGAAATCCTTCCTTTTTTAAACGCTCTATTTCCTTGTAAATGTCGAAAACCTCAAAAGCGATATGGTGAATGCCTTCACCGCGCTTGGCTATAAATTTACCTATCGGACTATCGGAATCTGTTGCTTCAAGTAATTCTATTTTTTGATCGCCAATCATAAAAAAAGAAGTGTTAACACCCTCACTAACAACTGATTCAATCTTGTACTGTGGTTTGCCAAATAAAGTCTCAAAGAGTTTATTTGAATCCTTAAGGTTTTTCACAGCGATGCCAATATGTTCAATTTTATTCATCATGTTACAAATTTAGTTTAATTGCATTACCTTTTAAAGAATACCAATCAAAATGTCTTATTTTTGCAGTATGGAAAGTAACCGTCAAAAAAAAATAGCTTCAGTTTTACAAGAAGATTTAGTTAATGTTCTACAAAGCGCAGCTCGTAGTGGTCAACTTGGAGTAATTATTTCTGTGACTAAAGTTAATGTAACTGTTGATCTTTCCATTGCAAAAGTATACTTAAGTATATTTCCTACCGATAAACGCGACACGCTCATAGAAGGCATCAAGTCTAATACTAGTATTATTAAGCATGAATTGGCACAGCGAACTCGCCATCAGCTACGACGCATGCCAGAATTACAATTTTACATAGATGACTCACTAGAATATATTGATCACATAGAGCAATCCCTTAAAGGATTGGAAAACCCTATGAACAGTCCAGACTTATTAGATAAACGAAAAAAAAAATAGTTGAATGTTTCCTTCTACATTGCGAAACGCTATTTGTTTTCTAAAAGCAAAAATAATGCGATTAATTACATGACCATTATAGCCGCAATTGGTGTGGTTGTGGGGTCTGCTGCCCTACTTGTAGTTCTTTCAGGATTTGCTGGCTTAAAGGACTTTAGTTTACAATTTTCATCTATCGTTGATCCTGATTTAAAAATAACCCCTCGAACAGGTAAAACCATACGTTTAAAATCAAACGCATTAGCTCAAATTAATGAGATAAATAGTGTTGTTTCGTACTCTAAGATTGTAGAAGAACGTGCTGTTCTTGTTTCAGATAACAAACGGCAAATAATCACCCTCAAAGGTGTTGATTCTCTATATCCTCAAAACACCATCAACAGTATCACATCACTAGGCTCTTGGATGACTCCTGGTTCACGTCAAATTGTGGCTGGCTGGGGTGTCGCAAGTAACCTCTCCTTTGGCGTCATGGATTATGGAAAAATACTAAAGCTGTACACACCAAAACCTGGAAAGGGTCAGATTACTTCAGAAAAGGAAGCTTTTAATAAAATTTCAACAGCTAATATTGGTATTTTTGAAATTAATGAAGACCTAGATCATGACATGGTTTATGCTGATATTGATATGGTAAGCGCCTTATTGAATTATCCGGAAGACACTGTAAGCTCCCTAGAACTAATATTAAACTCTGATGACTCTCTTGACGAAGTGCGTGACAAGCTTTATGGCATATTTGGAAACAACATCACCATAAAAACCAAAGAACAACTCAATGGGGCACTTCATAAAATGCTTAATACCGAAAACCTTGCTGTGTACCTCATTTTTACATTGGTACTAATTATTGCATTATTCAATGTGGTAGGCTCTATAATTATGATGATTTTAGATAAAAAAAATGACATAACAACACTTTTTAACCTGGGCCTTACTGCCAAAGAAATTCGTCAAATTTTCTTTTTCCAAGGAAGTATAATGAGCTTGTTGGGTGGCTTAATCGGTATCATATTAGCCATAATGCTAGTTAGTTTACAAAAAAGTTTTGGATTAATAATGATTACAAGTACACTGTCTTATCCAGTTACGCTGAAAATATTCAATATTATAATTGTATTTATCACTATCGCGACATTAGGTCTGCTCGCCTCAAAATTAGCTTCAATACGGATTTCCAAATCACTGACAAGGCAATAGTCCTTATAGCACAAATTCATGATCTCCGAATTTTTCTTGCACCTCATCAAAGGCGGCAAAAACGTCTTTAGAAGCGTCACTAGTAACCATTTTCATTCGGTATTCTTTAAAGTGTGGAATCCCTTTAAAGTAATTCGTATAATGTCGCCTGGTTTCGAACACCCCTAAAATCTCACCTTTCCAGGCAATCGCCATTTCTAAATGTCTTCGGGCTGCCTCAACACGCTCAGGCATAGATACGGGCGGTAAGTGAGTCCCATTTTTAAAATAATGCTTTACTTGTTTGAAAAACCACGGATTTCCAATTGTGGCTCGTCCAATCATTGCGCCGTCTAAACCATACCTATCACGCATTAATACGGCTTTTTCAGGTGAATCTACATCACCATTACCAAAAACAGGGATGTGCATTCTTGAATTATTTTTTACCGCAGCAATAAGGTCCCAATTGGCATCGCCTTTATACATTTGAGCACGTGTCCGACCATGAATTGCAATAGCTTTACATCCAACATCTTGCAATCTTTCTGCAACCTCGACAATTTTTATTGAGCTGTGGTCCCAACCCAAACGGGTTTTTACAGTAACTGGAAGTTTCGTCCGCTTCACTATCTCAGCAGTCAGTTTTTCCATAAGACAAATGTCTTTTAATATCCCTGCTCCAGCCCCCTTGCTAACTACTTTTTTAACTGGACAACCAAAGTTAATGTCAATTATATCTGGATTAGATTTTTCAACAATGTCTATAGTTCGAAGCATGCTATCCAGGTTGGCTCCAAAAATTTGAATTCCAACAGGGCGTTCCTTCTCATAAATATCTAGTTTCATAACACTTTTAGCTGCGTTACGAATTAACCCTTCGCTAGATACGAACTCTGTGTAAACCACATCAGCTCCCTGCTCTTTACAAAGAGCTCTAAACGGTGGGTCACTTACATCTTCCATAGGTGCTAAAAGCAGTGGAAAATCAGAAAGTTCTATGTTGTCTATTTTTACCAAAGGACTTGTTTTTAGGCAAAATTACATCTTTTTAAGGAAAACACACAAGTGAGTTCGACAGTGTTTAAAAGAGACGTAACCTTAATTATGAATAATTTTTTTTATCAACAAAGAACCGTTATTTAAAATCAGTTTTACCGTATAAACACCGTGAGCATAAGGGCTCATATCTATACGACTACCTCTTCCTCTGTACAAAAACGTTCCTTTTTCATCAAAGATTTCAACAGTGTTCACATGATCATCCTTAATTTCTAATGTGTGTTGAACTGGGTTAGGATACACCATGTTCTGATACTGTTCAGAACCTCCTTGAAGAGATAGCACCGAATCCTCAATGATTAACTCAATAACCTTTGCATTATCAGATAAATTTCCAAAGGCAAAAGACTCTGAAGTAATATAATAAACTGTATTAGTTTTATAAGCAATACTCTCAATTTGCTCAAAACTTAAACTTTCTGATAGAGATATAAAGGTGTTAGTTCCAGATAAAATATCGACATCCTCAATACTCTCACAAAACCATACAAAGGGCTGCAAAGTAGGGTTCGAATATCCGACCAACAATAACTGATTTGTATTATCGTCGTAAGTCGCTCCAGTAATTAAACCATTCGCGTTTAATTCTGTTTCTAAAGGAGAAATAACATATGTTCCCGGTGTTTTTGGAAGCACATAAGCACTTGTAGTGCCAGAAACCCAGTTCTTGCTTAACAATACTAAACTTGAAGCGTCCCAAGAAACAAGTGCTTCGGCATCCCATGTGGTATTCTGAGGATTGGATGTGAAATCAATCTGATTAGCATAAGTAAAGCTAATGATTTCAGCAGTGACTACATTCGAGCTTTGATAATCGCTTTTACTGATTTTATAAACTTTCAAATCTGTTCGATCACCACTATTATTACCAAAATCACCAATATAAATACTAGAATCGTCCTGAGCCATGTCTTCCCAATCCACATTAGTTGCGCCAATAATAGTAATTACTCTAGTAACTAACTCAGTTTCTAAATCCAATTCATATAACACATTGTTGTTCCCGGAATCGTTGTGAGTAATAAGCTTGTTGTTATAAAAAATAGTCCCAGAAGATTCACTTAACTCGTTGGGTAATGCAAATTGCTCAGTGACTGAAAACACTTGTGCGTCAAGACTACTCAGGCTAAAAAATATAATCAAAAACCTAACAATGTGCCTAATAACTATCATGGGGTGCTTCTATCTCAACTAAAACCTCATTTAAACGATTAAACACTTCGTAAGGCGCATTATACCCGAAAAAATAAAATCGTTTTTGATGAACAATACCATGCTTTTCGAGAGCTAAGGTTAATTTGTCTTTGAAAGATTTAATTTTATTGTCATTTGCCCAGCCGCTAAAACTAATGGCCGCCATTGTTTTTGCTGGCTCTTCTTTAAAAACAATATTAGATTGATTCGGTTTTGGTAAATCTTCTTTTTTTATTTCTTTTGGCACCATAAACATCATGGTCACAGAATCTCCTATAGACATAGAAACAGGTGAGGTCATTGCAATTTTTTCCTCCGACTCGTTTCCTCCAAAAATATAACCTGCTAATATTGAAAAACCCTGACTAGAAGCTGTTTTATAGTCACTCGAAGTTAACTTAACTGACGTAAACAAAGTTGGCTCATATTCTCTAACTTCAAAATTATCATAAACCTCAACCGTTTTGTAAGGATATTTTTGAATCCCTCGTTGGCTAAAAAATCCAAATATTTGGACCGCTATAATAACCGTAAGAATAACTCCAATGATAATAAAAATAACTTTCATCGTGGCTGCAGTAAATTTCACATGTTATGCTTTTGTCCTTAGAACCCATAAGCTATATCCTCCTAATAATAGCTCTCCAAGGCATCCAAATATAAATAAAATGGATGGCATTCCATCAAGTATCATGCTGAGTACTCTTCCTAAAGCTAAGCCAAGCATAAAAAAAACATTAGAAGTTAGGGCTGCCTTAAAATATAGAGATTTAAACAGTCCTAATAACCACAGCACCGCAAAAGCCAAGTACAAACCCATTACAGCTTTTAATAAACTGCTATCATCTAAGGTATCTGGATAGATTTCAAAGTATTCGAAAGGAAAAAAGCCGTAAACAAAAGATACTGGGATTACAATAAAACAAGAAACTAGTAATGAAGCTTTATTGATAATCAGTTTATTCATAATTGAGCCCTAAAATGAAATATCAAAAATTACTTCTTTACCGTCGCGCAACACTAACACTTTAGACTTATTCCCTTTTTCAAATACAGACAAAGCCCTCATATAGCTCATCATGTCAACCACTGTACTGTCTCCTAATTTCACAACAACATCCCCTTTTTGTAATCCTGCCTTTTGAGCAGGTTTGTCGTCGCTCACACCATCAATACGCATCCCTTTGCCATCAAACAAATAGTCTGGAACTACGCCAAGCCCCACTTTAAATCGAGGAGTTTCCTCTGACTCGTTTTTTGTTTTTCTAAAACTGAGTTTTCCGTTGCTGTCGAGGTCTGTAATAATATCAAAAATATAATCAGAGATCATATTCATGCCTTCATAATTAAGCTTAGACGCATCATCTCCAGGTTTATGGTAATCCTCGTGCTGACCTGTAAAGAAATGTAAAACAGGTACATCTCCTAGATAAAATGATGTGTGATCTGAAGGCCCAATACCTGACTCGTTTTCTACTAATTTAAAAAATTGATTGTTTGCTGTAAGAGCTTGCTTAAACCTTGGAGAGGTGCCAACGCCATAAACAGCTAAAGTGCTATCTGCATTCATTTTACCAACCATGTCCATATTAATCATGTAATTCATTTTGGCCACATCTATAGTGGCATTTTTGACAAAATAATTAGATCCTAACAACCCCATTTCTTCTCCTGAAAAAGCAATGAATAAATAATTATTATTAACATTAGTGGCGCGTAGTTTACTGGCTAAATTTAACATTAAAGCAACCCCACTTGCGTTATCGTCTGCACCGTTGTGAATCGCCTTCTCATCGCCTCTAAACAAAGAGTCTTCTCCTCCGTATCCTAAATGATCGTAATGAGCCCCGATAACAATAGTTTGATCACTTTTGTTATCAATAAAACCTAATACATTGCGACCTACTATTGTGCTATCACTCGATACTTCTGTAAACTTGACGTCTTCATGTGGATTAGTTTTGGGTTTAAAATTAAACATTTGAATATAGCCATCCGTTCCTTTAGGTTCTAAATCAAGTTCTTGAAACCTCTGTACTAAATATGCAGCGGCAGCTTTTTCTCCCTCGGTGCCTGTTTGACGACCTTCAAGTTTGTCATCAGCAAGAAAAGTGACATCTTCTAGAATTTTATTTTGAGTAGTGTATTCTTGTTTGCACCCTAGTAGCGACAAAAAAAGAACAAGTAGCGATATTTTTTTCATGATTTATGTGTTATTTTTGCGCAAAATTAGGTATTAATTGCCATTTAGAAACATAATTATGAGGAAAACCATATCACTTTTAACACTTGTTGTATTAATAACCGTGTCATGTAAATCTGAAAAAAAAGGAGAAAACGATGCTTACACAGGGGCAACAAAATGGGTAGACTCTTTGATTTATCCTGAAGAAACACATTTTAAATCTATCAAGCAAATCACCTTTGGCGGTGACAATGCTGAAGCTTACTGGAGCTTTGATGATTCCCAAATTATATTCCAATCTAACAACAAAAAATGGGGGGTTGAATGTGATCAAATGTTTTTAATGAATCGTGATGAGGTTTTTGACACAAGTATGCCCCCTATGATAAGTACTGGAAAAGGACGCACGACTTGTGCCTATTTTTTACCAAATAACAAACAGTTTGTGTATGGTTCAACACATTTAGGTGGTGATGAATGCCCAGACGCACCTCTTCGTAGAGAGGGAAAATATGTTTGGCCTATCTATGAAAGCTATGATATTTTTGTAGCAGATTTAGATGGAAATATCACAAATCAGCTAACGACCGAGCCCGGATATGATGCAGAAGCAACAGTGTCTCCACAAGGTGACCGTATTGTTTTCACCTCCATGAGAACTGGTGATTTAGAATTGTTTACTATGAATATTGATGGTAGTGATGTTAAACAAGTCACCCATGAATTAGGTTACGATGGTGGTGCTTTTTTCTCACCTGACGGAACGCAGCTTATTTTTAGATCGTCAAGACCAAAAACAGTAAGTGAAATAAAAGAATATCAAGATTTGCTAGCAGAAGGATTAGTGCAGCCAACAGAAATGGAATTGTACATCTGTAATGCCGATGGTTCAAATTTACGCCAACTAACCAATCTTGGAAATGCTAATTGGAGCCCCTTCTTCCACCCTAGTGGTAAAAAAATATTATTTTCTTCAAACTTTGAGGCAGAACGAGGATTTCCATTTAACCTCTATCTTATAGATTTAGACGGTAAAAACTTAGAGCGGGTGACTCATGGAGAGACTTTTGATGCGTTCCCTGTATTTTCAAACGATGGAAAACACCTCTTGTTTTCATCTAATAGAAATAATGGTGGTGGTCGAGACACTAACTTATTTCTTGCGGAATGGCAAAATTAATCTAAACAACTAATTTTTAAGCCTGTCACGTTCTGCCTTTTGACTTGTGCGTTGATTAGTTTTTAGCGCAGTGTTGCCAAACCTGTATCTAAATCCTAATTTAACGTAGCGTGTGTCAAGATCATTATATATGCGGCTACGTTGGTCTAAAAAGCTTAAACTTCTAGCGTAATCTTGCTTGTTAAACAAATCACTAACAGATAAAGAGATTACGGCATTATCTTTAAGTAAAGTTTTCGACATTGTTAAATAGGTGTCCCAGCGTTCACGACTCGTCTGAAGTCCATATACATTCTCCCCTAGATAAACAACGGATAATGTGGCTGTTAAGCTCTTATCCTCAAGGAGCGACACATTGTTTGTTAAATCTGTATAATTAGACCACTGGCTAAGTTGTATCGTTGATCCAGAAAAACTGTTCGTGTCTCGAATTTTATAAATGGAAGTTCCAAGTGACAAAAACCACCTTGACGTGATATTTAAATAAGCTTCAAAATCAAAGCCAATTTCTTCAGTACTGTCGATATTTATCGGTGTATAAATAATCACATTATCTAGATTATCTTGAAGAGGTAATTCAAAAAAATTATTTTTATACCGTTTATAGTAAGCCTCAAAGGTAAAGGTGTCTCCAAGGCTTGTCCCAAAAACATATTTATCATTAAAAACAGGTTTTAAATCTGGATTACCTGTTACAATCGTATTATCATTGAGATAATACACAAATGGATTGAGATTTCTGTAATCAGGACGTTCAATGCTTCTCTTATAGGTTATATAGGTGCTTATTTTATCTGATATTTGATAACCAATATTTATGGTTGGGAAAAATTCGAGATAATCTTGTTTGCTATTGCTGTTATTTGAAGAAAGCCCTTTGATGTTTGTTTGTTCAGCACGTATTCCTGCGCTTATATTTATAGTCTTAAAATTATAGCTATAGTCAATAAAAGCAGCATACACGTCTTCATTGTAATTGAAATTATTTGTATTATTTGTGTTTAATATTTCCTCGTTATTGATGATGTCATTCTGTAAAATGCCACTAGATGTTTGTACGTTTGACCATTTCACTCCAGTAGCTAACAGTATCTCATCGCTTAAATTGATAGCATACTCTAATTGAGTAGTAAAAATTTCTGTGTCTTGTTCCGCAAGCACATTAAATGCTGTCTGCTCTAAGATAATCAAGCTGCTCTGTGAGTATTTACTACTAACGTCTTGTTGTCTTTGATAGTCGTAATTCGTGTAATGAATATTTGCAGCTATTCTTGAAGCATCGTTAGCATTATAGACATAATCTAAGTCAATTCCGGTATTAAATTTAGTGTCTCTTGAAATACTTTTTGAATCAATGCGATTAATGTTGCTGTCAGCTGACTGAATGGCTGTGTAGCCTCGAGCAAGATATTTGAAATAAGGTAAAAATTGAGTATTCGCAGACAAGTTAAGGCTGCTTTTTTTATTAAAATCGTAATCAATGTTTAAAGATGCGTTGTGGGTTTCAGACCACGTATTTCTATTAAAATTAGTAACCCATTCTTCATTGGGGTAATAAATATGTTCTTTATCAATACGATTGTCCTTCTTTGTAGTGTAATTATAGTTTAAAAAAACGTTTATTTTTCGCGCTTTTAAATATTGAGATATACCCATGTTATACTTTGGAAATACTCCTTGTGTGTAATTACTAAAAAGACTACCATTATATCCAGAAATGAGATTTTTTGACATCTTGATGTTTAGAACCACACTATTATCAGCATCATATTTTGCGGATGGATTAGTGATTACTTCTACAGATTGAATATTTGATGCGGGTGTGCTTTGAAGTAATTCAATCAATTCAGGTGACGACAAATGTACTCTACGATCATTAATATAAACTACAGGAGGGGTGTTTTGAACCAAAATAGTGTCATCTAAAACTAGCACGCTCGGAGTACTTCTTAAAACTTCAACAAGATTTCCTTGGCTCAATGCTGTATTCTCTACCTTAAAAACTAAACGGTCTGGCTCACGTTTTAATATTGGTTTTACAAAAAAAAGCTCTACTTCCTCAAGGTTCTCTAAAGACGCTGTTATCCGTAATTGTAAATCATCTAGGTTCTCAGTAAGCTCGATATTTTGGTAAACCTCCTTGTAGCCAATAAAACTTGCATTTAAAAGGTATTTATTAGGTTTTAATTTATCTATTTTAAACAATCCCTTGTCGTCGGAAGACGTTCCAGTAACCACCGTTGAGTCTTGTGGATTCAGAACTAAAATATTTGCAAATGCAACCGGCTCATTTTTTTCATCATTAATAACACCAGATAACTCATATGATTGAGCATTTATTGATGTAATAAAACCTAAAAAAACAGTTATAAATAAGTAGATTTTGACATTCATGCAATAGCAATATGTTGCAAACATAAAACATTTCAATTACTTAAATTTACGGTAAATCCATAAATTGAACTTCTTACTGCGCTTAATAAGTAAACGACTCTTTCAAATGTCTTAATTTTATGTATTTTTGCGCTTCGGTATTACATGCCTAATATTGCTTGAATGAAAAAGATAAGAAACTTCTGTATCATCGCCCATATTGACCATGGCAAAAGCACCCTGGCCGATCGCTTATTAGAATTTACCGGTTCTGTTACCGATCGAGAGAAACAGGATCAATTACTGGACAGTATGGATCTTGAAAGAGAACGCGGAATCACGATTAAGTCTCATGCTATTCAAATGGAGTACCAGTATGGTGGAGACGTCTACACTTTAAACCTTATTGACACCCCTGGTCATGTGGATTTTTCATACGAAGTTTCGCGATCTATCGCAGCGTGTGAAGGTGCGTTACTTATTGTGGATGCTGCACAAAGTATTCAGGCTCAAACAATTTCAAACTTATACTTAGCCTTAGAAAATGATTTAGAAATAATTCCTGTTCTTAACAAGGTTGATTTACCGAGTGCAAATCCAGAAGAGGTAACTGACGATATTGTTGACTTGCTTGGCTGTGATCCTACCGAAGTGATTCCGGCTAGTGCAAAAACAGGTATTGGTATTGAAAGTATTTTAAGTGCTATTATTGAACGTATTCCTTCACCAGAAGGGTCCTTAGATGAGCCGCTACAAGCCCTAATCTTTGATTCTGTTTACAACCCTTTTCGTGGAGTAGAAACCTATTTTCGTGTCATTAATGGAGCAATAAAAAAGGGACAGCACATAAAATTTATTGCCACTGGGCAAACATATTTTGCTGACGAAGTTGGAACGCTGAAACTTAAACAATTTCCAAGAAAAGAAATTAAAGCTGGAGATGTTGGTTATGTCATTACGGGAATTAAAGAAGCTAAAGAAGTGAAAGTTGGGGACACCATCACTGACGCAAAAACACCAACCACAAATGCTATTGCAGGCTTTGAAGACGTAAAACCAATGGTTTTTGCTGGTATATATCCTGTAGACACTGAAGATTATGAGGAGCTTCGAAACTCTATGGAGAAACTTCAATTAAACGATGCCTCCTTGGTCTTTGCTCCGGAAAGTTCTGCAGCCCTTGGGTTTGGTTTTCGATGTGGTTTTCTTGGGATGTTGCACATGGAGATTATTCAAGAGCGTCTTGAGCGTGAGTTTAATATGACTGTAATCACAACGGTTCCCAATGTAAGCTACTATGCTTTTACCAGAAAAGATCCAGATAATGTCATTATTGTAAACAATCCATCAGACCTTCCGGATCCTTCAACACTAGATCATGTTGAAGAGCCTTTTATCAAAGCTACCATTATTACAAAAGCAGATTTTGTGGGTAATGTTATGAGTTTGTGTATAGAAAAACGTGGAATGATTACAAACCAAACGTATTTAACGCCTGAACGAGTTGAATTAAGCTTTGATATGCCTTTGGCAGAAATCGTGTTTGATTTTTATGATCGTTTAAAAACTGTATCAAAAGGCTACGCCTCGTTTGACTACCATCCAATTGGTATGAAGACGTCAAAATTGGTTCGTGTAGATATCCTGTTAAATGCCCAGCCTGTTGATGCTTTGTCTGCTTTAATTCATGCTGAAAATGCACACAAAATTGGGAAAAAGATAACTGAAAAACTAAAAGAATTAATTCCACGTCAGCAATTTGATATTCCAATACAAGCAGCTATAGGGGCTAAAATTATCGCCAGAGAAACAACAAAAGCATTACGAAAAGACGTTACAGCAAAATGTTATGGTGGTGATATTTCTAGAAAACGAAAGCTGCTTGAAAAACAGAAAAAAGGAAAAAAACGTATGCGACAAGTTGGAAGTGTCGAAATTCCACAAGCCGCTTTTATGGCTGTCCTGAAATTAAACGACTAAGAAGAGTCTCACAATTACTATTTGACTTATTGATAAAATGTTTTTTACAATTTTTGTTTTTGGTAAGCATTTAAAAGATACTATCTCTAAATAATTTCTTAAGTTTTTTTCGTTCTATCATCATTTTATTACTTTGCATTACTATGAAATTATACCCAATAAATGCCGGAAATTTTAAGCTTGATGGAGGGGCTATGTTTGGAGTTGTTCCTAAGTCTATTTGGAATAAAACAAACCCAGCAGACGCAAACAATATGATTGATATTGCCGCGCGGTGTTTACTTGTTGAAAACGGAAACAAACTCACTTTAATTGATACCGGAATGGGAAACAAACAAAGTGATAAATTTTTTAGTTATTACCATCTTTGGGGTAATGATACTCTTGAAGCTTCATTAAAAACAGCTGGTTTTCACAGGGACGACATTACTGATGTCTTTATGACGCATTTACATTTTGATCATTGTGGTGGTGGTGTTCAGTGGAATTCCGACAAAACAGATTTTGAAACTGTTTTTAAAAATGCTAATTATTGGAGTAACAAGAATCATTGGAATTGGGCAACAAAACCTAATAAACGTGAAAAAGCCTCCTTTCTAAAAGAAAATATTTCACCCATTGAAGCTAGTGGACAACTAAAGTTTTTATCGCTTTCATCATCAAAAATTCTAAGTTCAACAGAATTAGATTTTAATATATTTCTTGCAGATGGGCACACTGAAAAACAAATGATTCCAATGATTGAATATCAAAATAAAACCATTTGTTTTATGGCTGATTTACTCCCAACCGTTGGGCACTTACCTGTACCGTTTGTCATGGGTTACGACACAAGGCCATTAATAACCCTTGATGAAAAAGAAGGATTTTTAAAGTTAGCCGCTGACAACAACTATTACCTGTTTTTAGAGCACGATGCACATCACCCAATTATCACGGTAAAACACACAGAAAAAGGAGTACGGCTGTCTAAAGTTTTTCAAATTGAAGAATTGTTTTAAAATCTAAAAAAAATCACTGTATATATTGCATTAATAAAAGCTAAAAAATTATCAAATTAACTATGATGAAAATATTATTATCTAAAACCTTATATCTGTGTGCCTTTTTATGGTATAACTTCGGAATATCTCAAAATAATACTTACTGGCAGCAACAAGCAGACTATAAGATGATTATTGACATGAATGTTGAAACTTTTCAATATAAAGGTAATCAACACTTAACATACACTAATAATTCGCCTGACACACTAACACGGGTATATTACCACCTTTACTTAAATGCTTTTCAGCCTGGAAGTAACATGGATGTGCGTTTACAACAGATAAAGGATCCTGATAAGCGAATGGTAAACAATATAGGCACAAATGACAATCCAATATATGAAAGTAGAATAAGTCAATTATCACCAAATGAAATCGGCTATTTAAACGTCACCTCTTTGACTCAAAATGGTGTTCCGCTTATTTATAATATTGTTGACACGGTATTAGAAGTTGACCTAGCAACTCCTATTCAACCAGGTGAACAAACCACCTTTGATATGGTGTTTAACGCACAATTACCTGTTCAAATTAGAAGAAATGGACGAAATAACCGAGAGGGTGTGGCTATATCAATGGCACAATGGTATCCAAAAATAGCTGAATATGATTTTGAAGGGTGGCACGCTGATGCTTACATTGCTAGAGAATTTCATGGTGTTTGGGGCAACTTTGATGTGAAAATATCTATTGATAAAGATTACATTATTGGCGGTACGGGATATTTACAAAATCCTGAAGATATAGGTCACGGCTACGGAAGCAAAACAAACAACACGGGTAATGATAAATTAACATGGCATTTCAAAGCGCCAATGGTACATGATTTTACTTGGGCAGCTGACCCAAATTATATTCATGATAAATTACAGGTTAAAAATGGTCCCTTGCTTCATTTTTTTTATAAGAATAATCCAGAAACCAAGGACAACTGGAAAGCACTACAGCCGGTAGCGGCAGAGCTAATGTTTTATTTTAGTGATGCTATTGGAGCATACCCTTATAAACAATACTCCATTATTCAGGGAGGAGATGGGGGTATGGAATACGGAATGTGTACATTAATCACTGGAGGTAGAAGCTTAAGGGGTTTAATTGGAGTAACTTCACACGAGATGGCGCACTCTTGGTTTCAATTTTTGTTAGCCACTAACGAGTCCAAACATGAATGGATGGACGAAGGCTTCACAAGTTACATTAGCACATCTGCAATGAATGATGTCATGAAATTAAATCGTAAAAACCCACACTTAAGTTCTTATAATCGCTATATCGCCCTTGCGAATTCTGGTGATGAACAACCACTAACAACGCATGCTGATCGTTATAACATAAATAGCGCCTACAGTACTTCAGCTTACAGTAAGGGCGCTGTCTTCTTAGCACAACTTGGTTATATTATTGGAAAAGACAACTTAACAAAAACTATTAAAAAATATTTTACTGATTTTGCATTTAAACATCCAACACCAAATGCTATTATTAGAACTGCTGAAAAAGTATCTGGATTAGAATTAGATTGGTATTTAACAGATTTTGGACAGACAACTAACACCATTGACTATAGTATTAAAACAGTTAATGGCCTGAATGAAATGACCGAAATCACCTTAGAAAGAAAACAATTGATGCCAATGCCAATTGATTTGACGGTGAATTATCTTGATGGGTCATCAGATAACTTCTATATTCCGTTAGAAATGATGAGAGGAGAAAAGCCAGTTAACGGTCGTGCTATAGCATTAGCAGATTGGCCATGGGTTAATCCTTATTACACGTTTTCTATAGACGTAAAAAAAGATTTCATTGCTTCTATCGTCATAGATCCAAGTGAACACATGGCAGATACTAATAAAAGTGATAACACCATTTCTTTTGATCAATCTGAAAATAAAAAACAATAGCTTTTCTGTCTATAAAGCATTCATAATCTTTGTGATATGTTTACTTTTGTTTTAAACATGAAAGCATCCTTCTCAAATATTGAAAAACTTAAAAGTAAGGCGATAATTGATGCGCTTTTCACAAACGGGAGCTCAATTAGCTGTTTTCCGTTACGGTTTGTGTACCTACAAAAAGACTTCCCAGAAAATATTACTCTTAAATGCGGTGTTTCGGTTAGTAAAAAGAAGTTTAAACGCGCGGTAGATCGTAACAGAATAAAAAGACTAATGAGAGAAGCCTACCGACTAAACAAAAACACCTTTATTGATAAAATTCCATCACAACAAGCATTAATGATTTTGTATATTGGTAAAGACATGCCCTCAAGCGCACAAATTAACCAAGCAATGTCGGCACTATTTCAAAAGTTTATCAAAACAACTTGTTAGCAACTTCAAACTCATGAATATTTCTAAAAAAAACAAACTTATTATTCCTATCGTTGCTCTGGTTTTGCTAATTACCACCTCTGCTTATAAAAACGATTTTTTTGAAATTGCTAAACAAATAGAAATATTTACAACCTTATATAAGGAAATAAATATGAATTATGTAGATGAGACCAGCCCAAGTGATTTAATGAACGTAGCTATCAAAAATATGTTATCTGAATTAGATCCGTATACCGTCTTTTTTAACGAACAGGATGTTGAAGCGTCTAGAATTAACAGCACTGGAGATTACACAGGAATAGGTGCTACAATTAAAACTCTAAAAGATCGGCTAATTGTTATTGAACCCTTTAAAGATTATCCTGCTGACAGAGCAGGACTTAAAGCAGGAGACGAAATCCTAAAAGTAGACAATATAGTCGTAGCTGACTTTCAAAACGACGCTGGTGAATTGCTTCAGGGTTCTGCAGGATCAAAAGTTTCTGTCACCTATCGTAGACAAGGTGAAATTAAATCAGTACCAATTACCAGACAAGAGGTTGCTGTCAAAGCAGTCCCCTTATATAAAATGGTAAATAAAACCATTGGTTATGTCGCTTTGGCTAAATTTACAAGAACGGCTTCTCAGGAAGTTAAAAATGCTGTTTCTTACCTTAAAGCTGAAGGAGCAGAACAACTTGTGTTTGATTTAAGAGGAAACCCAGGAGGACTTTTAATTGAAGCTATAAATATTGTAAACTTATTTGTTCCAAAGAATGAAGTTATTGTTACAACAAAATCAAAAGTTGATAAATATAATAAGACCTATAAGACAAGAAATGAGCCTCTTGATATCCAAATTCCACTTGTTGTTTTAATTGACGGTGGTAGCGCCTCAGCAAGTGAAATCGTTTCTGGCTCATTACAAGATTTAGATCGTGCTGTTATTATTGGCTCTAGAAGTTTTGGGAAAGGGCTAGTACAGCGTCCAAAACCTTTAAGCTACGGTACACAACTAAAAGTAACTATTTCAAGATATTTTACACCGTCTGGTCGTTGTATTCAAGCACTAGACTATAAAAAAAGAGATGAAAATGGACAAGCAATCCGGGTCAGAGAAGAAAATTATAACTCTTTTAAAACAAAAAACGGTAGAGCTGTTTTTGATGGTGGTGGTGTTATGCCAGATATAGAACTAACAGAATCAGAGATTTCGGAATTTACAAAAGACATAATTAAACAAAACTTTGTATTTAATTATGCGACTAATTATTACTATGAAAATTCTACTATTGATTTAAACACTTTTAAACTAAACGACGCTGATTTTAGCGATTTTATTGATTATCTCAAACAAAATAATTTTGAGTTTAAAACCAAAACAGAAACAGCGCTTAACAGTGTTATAAAAATAGCTAAAGAAGAAGGTTTTGATGAAGATTTAAGTTCCTCGTATACGGCTATGGTAAAAGATATTAATGCTATAAAAGATTATGAAATTAATAATAATAAATCACAATTATTGGTGCTTCTAGAAAATGAAATTATATTACGCTACTTTTACAGGGAGGGGCTGTACAAGTATTATTTGTCAAATAACAATGAAATTCAAAAAGCTACTGATATTTTATTGGATTTAGATAAATACAACAGTTATTTAAAACCCTAACAATTAACTTACTGCGCATCAAATTTTAAAATGTTATATTTAATTAGTTAACAAAAATACATGTTGCGATTTACTTTCTTTTTTTATGCTTTTTACATCGTTTCATATGCTCAAGAACTACATCATAATGTTTTTTTTGAAACAGATAAATACAATATAATTTCAGAACAAGAAAATTCATTAAACACGTTTATCTCATCTTTAGATAGCTTAACAATTGAAACAATTAAAATATATGGCTATTGTGATGATCGTGGTACAAAAACCTATAATCAACAACTTTCAGAAAATCGAGCAACAACCATTAAAGATTATCTTTTAGATAGTGAATTTTCAGAAAAACAAATAAAAGTTATTGATGGAAAAGGAGAGCTACCTCTAAATGTTACTGTTAATATTAATAAAATTAGAAAAAAAAATAGACGAGTAGAAATTGTTGTTACTGCAAAATACACCTCTAATAATATTGAAAAACCAACAACTCAAACGATTTTAAAAAAAGGAGTTAAGGTCGGTGATAAAGTTCGTTTAAAAAATATCTATTTTAAAACTGGCTATAGTACCATTATGCCTAGTTCGATACCAACTCTAAAAGAAATTACTGCTATTTTGGTTGAGAAGAAAAATATTTATTTTACAATTGAAGGTCATGTTTGTTGTACTCACGATACTTATGATGCTATTGATAGAAAATCCGGATTACGAAATCTATCTATTTCAAGAGCAAAATTCATCTACACTTTTTTACTACAACAAGGTGTTGAAAAACACCGAATGAAGTATGTTGGACTTCGAAGAAAACATCCTTTAGGTGGTGATCCAAAACTAGACAGACGTGTTGAATTATTAATCACTTATGTAGGGAAAAGTAATTAATTCTTTATCATCATTATATGTGGAATATTATCTTCTAAATACTCATTTCCCAGTGTATTAAAACCAAGATTTATGTAGAATTGTTTCAAATAAGCTTGAGCAGAGAGTTCTATTACGGAAGTATTAAAGAGATTATTAATAGACGTTATAGCCACTTTAATAATCTGGTAACCATATTCTTTATTACGGTATTTTACATTAACAACAACTCTGCTGATACTTGCATTTTTAAAATAAACGCCAGGTTTAAAAATTCTAGTATATGCCACAATTTTAGTATTTTTTTTACCTAAAATATGAACTGCATTTATATCTTTTCCATCAATATCTAAATAAGGACATTGTTGTTCAACAACAAATACCTGGCTTCTTAGTTGGAGTAAATTATATAACTCTTCGTTTGTTAATTCTTCATATGTTTTAACCTCTATCTCTAACATCTGTAATTAATCTTGAACAACTAAATTTTTATCATCACATTTTCCGTATTCTGGTTGAATATTAACATGATTAATATCAAATTTACGATTTAATATATCTTCAATTGTGTGTAAAATTTCATCAAACTCTGAGAGTGAAATATCCTCATAAAAATCAATATGTGCTTCAAAATGAGTTTCCATTTCATTTAACTGCCAAACATGAATATGATGTATATTTTTAACAGCTTTTAAATTGATTATTTCTGTAATAATATCATTAACAGGAACTGATTCTGGTGTAAACAACATTAATACTTTAGTTGAGGATTTTAATAAATCATAACCCATCCATATTAAATATAAAGCAATAAAAAAAGTTAAGACACTATCTACCCAAAACACATTGTAAAATTTAATAAGTAAACCACCAACTAATACCGCTATACTTGCCATCATATCAGTAAGTAGATGTAAATACGCACTTTTCATATTCATATTAGTATCAGCATCTTTTTTTAATAAAAGAACACTAAAACCATTACCTAAAATCGCTATTGTAGATAACCATATAACTAATGCAGATTCTATTACTTGTGGGTTTTGAAAACGCTCTACAGCCTCAATAACAAGTAAAATAGCAACAATAATTAAAGTTGAAGAATTTATAAAAGCTGCAAGTATTTCTGCACGTTTATAACCAAATGTTTTATTTAGAGAAGCTTTTTTTTTTGATAATCTATTTGCTATGTAACTAATTATTAAAGAAAGAACATCACTAAAATTATGTAAAGCATCACTTAATAGTGCTAAACTTCCTGAAATAATACCACCAAATACTTGAGCTATTGTTATTAAAATATTTAAAAAAATAGATATTAGTAAATTAGTTCCTTTTAGGTTTCCATGTGAGTGATGAGAATGATTATGTGAATGGGAATGACTCATTTAACAAGGTGTTATAGGAATTTTATTTACACGATTTTGATGTCTTCCACCTTCAAATTTAGTTTCTAAAAATGTATTAACTATTTGAAGTGCTTGTGTTATGGAAGTATAACGAGCAGGAATGCAGCATATATTTGCGTTATTGTGTTGTCTTGTAAGTTTTGTTATCTCATTCATCCAACAAATACCTGCACGAATATTTTGATATTTATTAGCAGTCATTGCTACACCATTTGCACTGCCACAAATTAATATACCAAAATCAACTGCGCCAGACTCAACATCTTTCGCAACAGGATGAACAAAATCAGGATAATCTACACTATCTAAAGTATCTGTTCCATAATTCATGATAACTAAACCTTTTGCTTCTAAATGTTTTACAATAGCTTTTTTGTATTCAGGGCCTGCGTGATCGTTTCCTATAGAAATCTTCATAATAGTATATAATATCTGATTGCGAACATCAAAGTTAATAATTGCTAATAAGTAAGCATAACTTATAATACCTTACTTATTCATAATTTTTATTTTTAATAAATCTATTATAAAATAGTTTTTATACTTAATGTTGATAAGTATCCTTAAAATTATTAAATACTTGTTAATAAGTGTTCGTAAAAAATAAGAAGTAAATTATTGAGAATCCAATTAATTTTACAAGGTAAAAGTAAAATTTATAAACCTAAATTTTTAGTCTCTTTTTAAAAACTTATTATAAACATTAAATTTATTCATATAAACATTTTTTATAAAAATACTTATAAAAATAATACTGTGAATAAGGGTTATTAACAACTGTGAATATATTAACTAATCTTATTATAAATGAGTGAATTAAGTATATTATAAGTTGTTAATAGAGTAGTATTAAAATAAATTCAAATAAAATATTAAAATAGTTATAAAGCTTATTAACAGACTATAATAAACATCATTTATTTGAAAATTTTTAAAGAAAAATATAATTATAGGTATATAAATGTTAATAAATTGATTTTATTCTATTTTTATAGGCTTAATACCAGGGAAATATTGATTTAATATATAAACCTTAGATTTGCAGAAACTTAATAACCTTTCTTCACCTAAATTAAGTCTTAAATTTTAAATAGTCCTTAACTTTAAGGAATAGAATATGATAACATAATAAATGACAAGAAAGAAAAAAAGGAAACCTTCACATAATAGAATTTCCAACTTAACAAATACAATTCTAAGTATTTTAAAAAAAGAAAGAACCAAAACATTTAACTATAAACAAATTGCTGCTATACTTGGTGTAAATGATGCAAGTAGTAGAAATCAAATCATAAAGAAACTTCAACAACTTAAAATAAATAAAGAAATTGAAGAAGTAGATCGTGGTAAATTTAAGGTGATTATAAATACCGAATATCATACAGGTCATGTAGATATAGCTTCAAGAGGATCTGGATATATTATTTGTGATGATTTTGATGATGATATATTTATTACATCAAATAATATGAATAAAGCACTTCATGGAGATGAAGTCGAATTTTATGCTTATAAACGTAGAAAACGCGGTAAGATAGAAGGAGAAATTACAAATATTATTCAACGTGCAAAAAGTGAATATGTTGGGGTAATCCAAATTCATAAAAGTTATGCGTTTGTTATTCCTGATGGAAACAAAATGTATACTGATATTTTTGTTCCAATAAATAAAACGAATAAAGCAGAGGAAGGAGATAAAGTACTCGTATCTCTTGAAGATTGGCCAGAAAAAGCTGACTCTCCTTATGGTCGCGTATTAAAAGTTCTTGGTAAACCAGGTGAACATAATACAGAAATTCATGCAATACTTGCTGAATATGGATTACCATTAGAATTTCCTCATGATGTAGAGGAATTCGCTAATAATATTGATACTTCTATACGAAATGAAGAAATAAAAAAACGTCGTGACATGCGACAAGATTTAACTTTTACTATAGATCCAAAGGACGCAAAAGATTTTGATGATGCTTTATCATTTAAAGTATTAGAACACAATTTATATGAGATAGGAATTCATATTGCAGATGTTTCGCATTATTTAAAAGAAGGAACTATTTTAGACAATGAAGCTTATGAGCGCGCTACAAGCGTTTATTTAGTAGATAGGGTAGTACCAATGTTACCTGAAATACTATCAAATGGAGCATGTTCCTTAAGACCACATGAAGAAAAGTACACGTTCTCAGCTATCTTTAAAATAAATGATAAAGCAGAAATTAAAGACGAGTGGTTTGGTAGAACGGTAACTTATTCAGATGCACGATTCGCTTATGAAGAAGCTCAAGCTATCATAGAATCTAAAACAAATAATATTCCAAAAGAAGTGTCATTAACTGGTAGTGATTATAAAGCTAATCAAGTAATTGCGGATGCTATTTTAAAAATGGATGAACTAGCAAAAATCATGCGTCGTAAACGTATGAGTTCTGGTGCAATTTCTTTTGATAAAGTAGAGGTTAAGTTTAATTTAGATGAAGAAGCTAATCCAGTAGGTGTTTTTTTTAAAACAAGTAAAGATGCTAATAAACTTATTGAAGAATTTATGTTATTAGCAAATAAAAAAGTAGGTGAATTTATAGGAAAGCAAAAGAAAACCTTTGTTTATCGTGTTCATGATGAACCAGATGATAGTAAACTTGCTACATTACAAAATGTCGTTAAACGCTTTGGTTATAAACTAGATTTTAAAGATAGAAAAAGCGTGTCTTCTTCATTAAATAATTTATTGAAAGATGTCAATGGAAAAAAAGAGCAAAACCTTGTTGATACCTTGACGATTCGTACCATGAGTAAAGCTGAATATTCGACACACAACATTGGGCATTATGGTTTGGCTTTTGATTATTACAGTCATTTTACTTCTCCTATAAGACGGTATCCAGACGTCATGGCACATCGTTTATTACAACATTATTTAGATGGAGGGAAGTCTGCAAATACTGATGTTTATGAAGATAAATGCAATCATTCAAGTAATATGGAAAATATTGCTACAAAAGCAGAAAGGGATTCTATTAAATACATGCAAATTCGTTTTATGGAAGATCATAAAAATAAAGAATTCATGGGTGTTATTTCAGGTGTGACTGATTGGGGAATTTATGTTGAAATTATAACTAATAAATGCGAGGGTATGGTAAGTGTTAGAGATATGAAAGATGATCATTATGTTTTTGATGAAGATGTCTATGCATTAGTGGGATATAATCATAAAAAAATGTACCAACTGGGAGATGAAGTTGTAGTTAAAGTTAAAAAAACTGATTTAATTAAAAGACATTTAGATTTTTTATTAATAGGAAAACATAATAATAGCTAATTTTATAACTTTTAAATATATTGATATTTAATTGTTTATTATTTTTGATTGAAATTAATTTGATAATACATCTAAAACAACACAATGAAATTTTTATTATTAATTTATTACTCCCTTTACACATCAACCTTACTATTAGCTCAAGACAGTGTTGTTAAAAATATAGGTGATTTTTCTATTTTAAAAGCCTATGATTTAATAAATGTTGAACTTATTAAATCTGATAAAAATATAGCTGAAATTTCGGGAGATAATAAGAATAATATTGAAATAGTAAATAAAAATGGAGTATTAAAAATAAGACTTAATATCGAAAAAAGTTTTGATGGTAAAGCAACTAATGTTAAACTATTTTATAATACACTTGATGTAATTGATGCTAACGAAGGGGCTGTTATTACTTCATATGACACGATAAGGCAATACGAAATTGAACTTAAAGCACAAGAAGGTGGTTTGATTAAAACTGCTATTGATACTAAAGAAATTATTATGAAAGCAGTAACTGGAGGTGTTATAGATGTTTCTGGTATTACTCAACATCAGAACATTGCAATTAGCACAGGTGGTGTGGTAAAAGCAGCAACTTTAAAATCTAAAAATACAGACATCCTTATAACTACCGGAGGAGAAGCTTTCGTGAATTCAACAGAATCTCTTGATATTAAAATTAGGGCAGGTGGGGACGTTTTTATTTATGGCAAACCTAAAAAGGTTACTAAAAACAAGGTGTTAGGTGGTAGAATAAAATACATGGATTAAAGATGTCGCCTTTAGTGTTAAAACTTTAAAATAGAATTTACTTCATATTAGCATGATTGACGATATCCAAGCAGCAATACCTTTAGGGTTTTTCTTATCTTTTATGATTGGACCAGTTTTTTTTGTTTTAATTGAAACAAGTGTTACTAAAGGTTTTAGAGCGGCTGTGGTGTTTGATTTAGGGGTTATTATTGCTGATGTTTTTTTTATTGCTTTAGCTTACTTTAGTAGCTTTCAATTATTAGAAAACCTCAGTAATCAACCTGGGTTATTTGTATTTGGCGGTATGATTATCACAGTCTATGGTATTATAATTTTTTTAAAAAAACCAAAGAAAGCTTCGCAACAAGAGAATGAATATATTTCTGATAAAAAAAACTACCTAGGAATGTTTATTAAAGGGTTTTTAATAAATTTTATTAACATAGGTGTTCTTGTGTTTTGGCTAGGTATTATTATTATCACAGGCCCTACTTTAGAGAACAATCTCAATAGATTTGTTGTTTTTTTTTCAACGATGATTGGTGTTTATTTTTTTACAGATTTAGTTAAGATTTTATTAGCAAAGCAACTTAAAAAGAAGTTAACACCCACACGTATAGTCAAAGTAAAGAAAATACTAGGATTTATTTTAGTCATCTGTGGTTTGGTTTTAATTATTAAAGGATTTCTTCCGAAAGACCAATTAAAT
Source organism: uncultured Flavobacteriaceae bacterium (assembly GCA_905479065.1). Lineage (GTDB taxonomy): Bacteria > Bacteroidota > Bacteroidia > Flavobacteriales > Flavobacteriaceae > CAJQLB01. The sequence goes on from CAJQLB010000027.1 coordinate 124,911, forward strand.
CCACAAAATTTAATTGAAGATATACGTTAATAAAAAAAACCTTCAATAAAAATTGAAGGTTTGAGAGGCGTCTAGCGGATTCGAACCGCTGTAGAAGGTTTTGCAGACCTCTGCCTAGCCACTCGGCCAAGACGCCATAATTGGCAGCAAATGTAAAAAAAATTAATCTTTCTTAGCCTGTCAATTTAGATTTTTCGTTCTTGTGTCATTTTAATCGTTACCATTTGAACATCACCGCCGATTGGTGGATTTACTTTTGAAACAGCCACAGTAACGACATTTACTCTTGGACAATTGTAAAAAATAGCATTAATTATCCGTGATGTAACATGTTCTAATAGCTTTGATGCTGATGCCATTTCTGTGGTGACAATTTTGTTTAGTAACACATAGTCTACGGTATCTTCTAAAGCATCTGTTTGAGATGACTTGTTGAGATTTGCATGAACACTTAAGTTTACTAAGTAATCACTTCCTATGATTGTTTCTTCCTCTAAACAGCCGTGATAAGCGTAAACACGAATTGTATCAAGTGTAATTATAGCCTCCATTAATTAGTAAAAAAATCAAAAACATTACTTAACGCACTAGTTTTTGTCTTAAAAAACTCCGTGTAAGTGCATTGCTTACATGTAACTGACGTGAATTTTTTAGTTTGAATATCAAATAATTTTGAAAAAACACCACCAGTTGCTCTAATTTGATCTATTTCATATTGTTTATGACCACATTTTTGACAATTATAATTTATCGTATTCATTTTTTATCTTTTTTCTATGTTATATCCAAGAAACGGGATAATATTATCAATAGCACTAAAATAAGCTGAATTTGTTTAATTTTGAAAACATATTAGAAAGAAAAATATTTAGATGTCAGAAGATGTTAAAGCGCTTAATTTTATTGAGCACATTATAGAAGAAGATTTAGGTTCAAGCCTTCAAAAGAGTCAGTTGCGCTTTCGATTTCCTCCTGAACCAAACGGGTATTTACATATTGGCCATACAAAGGCAATTGGTATAAGTTTCGGGTTAGGTGAAAAGTATAACGCTCCTGTAAACTTACGTTTCGACGACACTAATCCTATTAAGGAGGAGCAAGAGTACGTTGACGCGATCAAACGAGATATTTTATGGTTAGGCTATCATTGGGAAAATGAAGTCTATTCTTCTGATTATTTTACGCAATTATTTGAGTGGGCAGTTAAAATGATTAAGGAAGGTAAGGCTTATGTAGACTCTCAATCAAGTGAAGATATGGCATCCCAGAAAGGCACTCCAACTCAAGTTGGTTATAATAGCCCTTTTAGGAGCCGCTCTGTTGATGAAAATTTAGATTTATTTAATCGTATGAAAGATGGTGAATTTTCGTCAGGAGAACACGTCTTAAGGGCTAAAATTAATATGGAAGACCCTAATATGTTAATGCGAGATCCAATTATGTACCGTGTTATGCATGCTCGTCATCATAGAACAGGAAGTGATTGGTGTATATATCCCATGTATGATTGGACTCATGGAGAAAGCGATTATATTGAACAAATTTCTCATTCTTTGTGTTCTTTAGAGTTTAAACCACACCGTAAATTATACGATTGGTTTAAAGATCAAGTTTACCAGTACAGTCAAGATACGCTGCCTCTTATTCCTAAGCAGAGAGAGTTTGCTCGCTTAAATTTAAGTTACACAATAATGAGTAAACGTAAACTTTTAAGACTCGTAGATAACAATATTGTGACGGGATGGGATGACCCAAGGATGCCTACAATCTCGGGACTAAGACGACGAGGCTATACACCAAAAGCAATACGTTCTTTTATTGATAAAGTTGGTGTTGCTAAGCGTGAAAATATTATTGATGTATCCTTACTAGAGTTTTGTATACGCGAGGATTTAAATAAGGTAGCTCCAAGAGTTATGGGTGTTTTAAATCCAATCAAAATTATTATTACAAATTATCCCGAGGATAGAGAAGAATGGTTAGAAGCTGAAAACAACCCTGAGAATATAGATGCTGGCACTCGTAAAGTTCCTTTTTCTAGAGAAATTTTTATTGAAAAGGAGGATTTTAAAGAGTCTGCAGGAAATAAATTTTTTAGATTAAAAATAGGTAGTGAGGTGCGATTAAAAAACGCCTACATTATTAAAGCTAATTCCGTTTTAAAAACATCTACTGGAGAAATAGAGGAGGTTCATTGCACTTATACAAAAGACACTGAAAAAAGAGTTAAAGGAACATTACACTGGGTGTCTATTAAACACGCTTTGAAGGTAGAAGTAAGAGACTACGACCGCTTATTCTTGCATGAAGCTCCAGATAATCAAGGAGACCGAAGTTTTATGGATTTTATTAATCCAGAATCTCTTAAAATTATTCAAGGCTACGTTGAACCTAGTTTAAAGAATGCTCAACCAGAGGAGCGGTTTCAATTTCAACGTTTGGGATATTTTAATATTGATAAAGACAGTGATACTGAAAGACTGGTGTTTAATAAAATCGTTGGTTTGAGAGACTCTTGGATTAAGAAGCAGGCAGCTTCAAACAAGAACCAGTCATTTGCACCACCATTAAATAATCAACAACCAAAAGCGATTAATGTGCTTCAAAAATTAGGTAAGAAATACACGAAACAATCAAAAGAAAAACAATTACTCATTAAAGATGAGGTGAAGACTCTTACTCAAGATATTCAATATAGTGACTTAGAGGCACTTTTTAATACATCGGTTAAGAAAGTAGGTACAAGAATAGTTGTAATGATATCCTTGCAGGAAATGCTCAATAAAGGATTGACTCGTAATCAATTAATTAACGACTTTATAAGTAAAGCACTAAATGATAACAACGATTTATTAGTTGCTGAGGCAAAGAATTTTTAAAGCTCTAAATCACATAAATTCTTTGATTATTTCATGTCTTTATTAGTTTTCTTTTTTCTGATTTGAATTTTTCATTGCCTCACCAATTTGATTACTTGCGGTAAAGCTTGCAACCATGTCATTTAACATATTACTTCCAGCTTGTGGTGAGTTTGGTAATAAAATCAAATTACTATTAGTTTCACCACCTATTGATTGTAACGTATCGTAATGTTGTGTCACAACAATTAATGCAGAGGCTTCTTGTGAATTAATACCAACCTTATTAAGAACCTCTACAGACTCTTCCAAACCACGCGCTATTTCTCTTCGTTGATCTGCAATACCTTGCCCTTGTAAGCGCTTGCTTTCAGCTTCAGCTTTTGCTTTTTCAACGATTAATATACGTGCTGCATCCCCTTCAAATTGAGCCGCAATCTTTTCACGTTCTGAAGCATTAATTCTATTCATGGCTTGTTTAACTTGTGCGTCAGGGTCTATGTCTGTGACTAATGTTTTTATTATATCAAAACCATATCCTGACATGGCATCATTTAACTCAGCCTTCACCGCTAAGGCGATATCGTCTTTTTTTACAAATACATCATCAAGTTTCATTTTAGGAACTTCAGCACGAACTACGTCAAAAACGTAGGAGGTAATTTGGTCGTGAGGGTAGTCAAGTTTATAAAACGCGTCATAAACACGGTCTTTAATTACTTTATATTGAACAGAAACCTTTAATCGTACAAAAACATCATCTAGTGTTTTAGTTTCTATTATGACGTCTAATTGTTGAATTTTTAAACTTAATCTACCAGAAATTCTATCAACAAGCGGTATTTTGATTTGTAAACCAGACTGTCTAATGCTTTGGAATTTTCCAAACCGCTCAACAATAACTGCCGTTTGTTGTTTTACAATAAAAAATGCAGAAATAATAATTAGTAATGTGAAGAAAATGATTGGAACAATAGTAAAAAGACCCATAGTGACAGATTTAAATAATTAGAAATTAATTGACACCTAAATTAAGCTATATTTGTGTCATTTGACAACATGTTTTATTAAACTTAGTGCTTGTATTTTGTTAGTAGCATGAAAGATGGTTAATGTTACAGTATTACCGACACAATTTTTAAAAATTCACAAATACACGGTTTTGAAAACCTCTGTTATGCACTACAATAACTTTGAAACTATTAGTTGAATTCAAAGCGCCTGTAAAACACTGCTTACCGTTTGAATTTAATTTACAGTTAACTTTCTGTTCGTGCTTAAAGATTCGTAGTTAATAACCTTAGAAGAGCATTATATTTCGTTGATAAATCTACGTATTTGACTTTGTTATGAACTTATTAATACGATGTATGGTTTTGTCTAGGCCAATCATATAAATAATATCAAATACATCAGGACCTTTTAATGCTCCTACAAGTGCTAATCTTAATGGCATCATAATGCGTCCAAAACCGATATTTTTTGACAAAATCCAATCTTTTACAGATTGCTCAATAGCTTTTTTTGATCCAGCATCTGCAGTATTTAAAACAATTAACAAGCTTCTCATTAAATCAAAAGTGTCTTCTTTAAGAGTTTTTTTCAAAGCTTTAGCATCATAAGTGTCTGGGTTTACAAAAAAGAATGAGCTTAATTCCCAAAAATCAGTAACAAAAGTGGCGCGTTCTTTTATTAGGTCAACAACAGCTTCTATATATTGATTTGACACTTCGCTTAATTCATCCTGAGAGTTTTTAAACAAAACACCTAAGTGTTGTGTTGATTGCTTTTGCATGTAGTGATGATTAAACCATTTAATTTTTTCTGGATCAAACCGTGCACCAGATTTATGAACGCGTTCTAAATCAAAAGAGTTAACAAGCTCTGAGAGGGTAAATATTTCTTGTTCTGAACCAGAATTCCAACCGAGTAATGCCAGGAAATTTATCATTGACTCTGCAAAGTAGCCGTCTTCTCGGTATCCTCTTGAGGAATTATGAGTGTGTGGGTCTATCCACTCTAAAGGAAATACAGGAAAACCAAGCTTATCTCCGTCACGTTTGCTTAATTTTCCTTTCCCTGTTGGTTTTAGGATCAAAGGAAGGTGTGCAAATTTTGGTGTATCCCAATCAAAAGCGCCGTATAATAAATGATGTAAAGCTAAAGATGGTAACCATTCTTCTCCACGGATAACATGCGTAATATTCATTAAATGATCATCAACCACATTAGCTAAGTGATAGGTAGGCATGCCGTCACTTTTAAAAAGTATTTTATCGTCTAGGTTAGCTGATTGAATTGTTATCACACCTCTTACAAGGTCTTTAAGCTCGAGGGTTTCATTGCTAGGGCTGTAAAAGCGAATAACATAATCTTCACCATTAGCTATTTTGTTTGCAACTTCATCAGGGGTGAGAGATAGAGAGTTATTAAGAGACGTTCGATTACGCCAATTATAAACAAATGTTTCACCTTTTTTTTCTTCTTCTTTTCTTAAATTATTAAGTTCTGTTGTTGAGTCAAACGCGTAATATGCTTTTTTAGTTTCTATAAGTTTTAGGGCGTAGTCTCTATAAATAGATTGACGTTCGCTTTGACGGTAAGGCCCGCAGTTTTCGTTTTTTTCAGGACCTTCATCGAAAGGAATTCCACACCAATTCAATGCGTTAATAATATAATTTTCCGCCCCTTCTACATAGCGATTTTTATCTGTGTCTTCAATGCGAAGAATGAATGTTCCGTTGTGCTTTTTTGCAAATAAGTAATTGTATAAAGCGGTCCTTACACCTCCAATGTGAAGCGGTCCTGTTGGGCTTGGTGCAAATCGCACTCTAACGTTTTGACTCATTTTCTTTGTTTTGAGGCAAATATAAAACGATAATTGTGAAAATTAAGGGTCTCTTTGAAAATCATTTTAAAGTGTATTTTACCGAAGTTGTCGTTAAGCAGGTTTTTTTGAATTGTCTTAATGGCACTCTCTGGTTGGTAATCGATTTTAATGGAATGTTGTGGTTTTCAAAGTAGTCAATTAACAATAAAATTGTAATTTTATAAGTTAATTGTATATTATATTTAGTGGTAGATAATTTTATAACAGTAAAACTTAAATTAGAAAGGTTCATAAAGAAGTATTATGTCAACGAGCTCATTCGTGGCTTAATTTTGTTTGCAGCCATTGGGTTGTTATACTTCTTGTTTACTTTATTGATAGAATACATATTATGGCTTAAACCTGTAGCTAGAACATTATTGTTTTGGGTGTTTGTTATCGTTGAATTATCGTTGTTTATTAAGTTAATTATCTCACCGACTTTTAAATTATTGAAGCTAAAACAAGGCCTTAACTATATTGAGGCCTCGCGTATTGTTGGAGAATTTTTCCCAGAAGTTAAAGATAAATTGATTAACGTAATTCAACTTCATAACACCAAAGATAGGTCCGAGTTATTGTTAGCGAGTATTCAGCAAAAATCCTTAGAGCTTAAGCCTGTTCCATTTTCGATAGCGGTGAATTTTAGTCACAACCTAAAGTACCTGAAATATCTAGCCATTCCTCTGTTAATAGTTACATTGTCATTTATTTCTGGGCACATGAATTGGTTTAGTGATAGTTATAACCGGGTTGTAAATTATCAAACAGCTTATGATCCACCAGCACCTTTTCGTTTTTTAATTACAAATCAGAATTTAAATGCAATAGAAAATAACCCGTTTAAGCTTGTTGTGACGACAAGCGGGAATGTAGTTCCAGAAGATGTTCAAATTTTTTATCAAGGTGAGGCATATTTCTTGAAGCAATCGCGTACAAATGAGTTTGAGTATGTTTTTTCTAAACCCCAACAACCTCTTGAATTTATAGTCTCTGCAAATGGTGTTTTTTCTGAGACTTACAGGCTTAATGTGATTGCCGCACCTACAATCCTAGGTTTTGAAATGGTTTTGAATTATCCTGCATACACGAAGAAAAAAGACGAGTCTTTTTCTAATAATGGTAATGCGTCAGTCCCACAAGGCACAAAAATCACATGGAATGTAAGGACAAAATCGACAACACAACTTCGTTTAGTTACTGATGATTCGGTTTTTTCTTTTTTGAATGATAATGATAATTTTAAAACATCTCAGCGCGTTCACAATAATTTAAAGTACTTGATAAATACGAGTAATGAGTCTTTAGAAAATTATGAATCATTAGCCTTCTCTATTAATATCCTAAAAGACGAACTTCCACGACTTAAGGTAGAAATGAATCGAGATTCTGTAGAGTTGGAGACGCTTTATTTTTATGGCCAAGCGAGTGACGATTATGGACTCAACAAGTTAGAGCTCATATATTATCAAACAGACACTCCTGAAAATAAATTTATTAAGTCAATTCCAATTAAACAGACTAATTTTGATGAATTTATTTACATATTTCCTAATAACTTAGATCTAGACAACAATGTTAGTTATGAGTTATATTTTAAGATTTATGATAATGACATTATTAATGGTTATAAGAGTGTAAAAAGCGAACTTTTCCGTTACAGAAAGCGTTCTGTCAAAGAGCTTGCTCTTGAGAAATTAAATAATCAAAAAGCAACTATTACAGATTTAAATAGGTCTTTAAATAATTTTGATAAGCAAGATTTAGAATTAAAAAATTTAACAAAAAATCAGAAAGAAAAGTCAAATCTTAGCTTTAGTGATAAGAAAAATTTTAAGGAGTTTTTAAAGAGGCAAAAGAATCAAGAGAGGTTAATGCAAAACTATAATAAAAACCTGATGAATAATTTAAAGCGTTTTGAAAAGGAAGACGTGCAAAATGATTTCTTTAAGGAGGCGATTGAAAACCGTTTGAAAGAAAATCAAGAACAATTATTAGAAGACGAAAAGCTCCTAAAAGAGCTAGAGGAATTATCAGATAAGCTTCAAAAAGAGCAGTTGACAGATAAGCTTGAGCAATTAGCCAAGCAAAACAAGAATAAGAAACGAAGTTTGCAGCAGTTGTTGGAGTTAACCAAGCGTTATTATGTTTCTAAAAAAGCTGAACAACTCAAGATGCAAATTGAAGAATTAGCAAAGAAGCAACTTCAGCTCTCAGAAGAAGACATGGAGCGTAATACAAAAGACAAGCAAGAGAAGCTTTCTGACTTGTTTGATACGTTTAAAAAGGACATGCAAGAAATTGACACTGAAAACAAGCAGCTAAAGGATCCGATTGAAGGAATTAAGCGTGACCCAGTTTTAGAAAAACTCATTGAAAAAGAGCTGAAAAATGCGCTTAATAAATTAGACAAAAAAGAGAATTCTCTTAATAAAAAGGAACAACAAAATGATCACAATAATGCTCAAAAAAGTCAAAAGAAAGCATCTCAAAAGATGAAAGAAATGGGACAGTTAATGAGTCAAACAGCTATGGGTGGAGGAGGTGATCAAATGTCTGAAGATATAGATGTGCTTAGGCAAATTCTTGATAATTTATTATTGTTTTCTTTTAATCAAGAAGCGTTAATGATGCAGTTTAAAAATATTCAGGTTAATCATAATAAATATGCTCAATATTTGAAGAGGCAACAAGATCTCAAGGTGCATTTTGAACATGTTGATGATAGCCTCTTCGCGTTATCTTTGCGGCAGCCAATGATTTCTGAGCGTATTAACAAAGAAATCACTGAGGTGTTTTTTTATATGAACAAAACATTATCACAATTAGAAGACAATAGGTTATATCAAGGTGTTGCTTCCCAACAATACACGGTGACATCATCGAATACGTTAGCTAATTTTCTAAGTGATTTATTAGACAATATGGAAAGCCAAATGAACCCTACTCCTGGGCAGGGCGAGGGTAGTGAGATGCAGTTACCGGATATTATCATGAGTCAGGAACAGCTAAATCAGGAGATGAAACAAGGCTTAAGTGGCTTAAGTCAACAAGAGAATGGTGATAAAGAAGGAACTAAGGGATTAAAAGAAGATGGCGAGCCTAGTAATAAAGGCCCTAAAGGGGCGGGAAATAGTTCTGATGAGAGCGAATATATGCAGGGACAGTTATTTAAGGTTTTTCAACAGCAGCAAGTCTTGAGGCAGGCGCTAAAGGATAAGTTAAATCAGATGGGTGTTAATTCAGAGCAAGGAAATAATTTATTAAAAGACATGGAGGAAATTGAAACAGATTTGCTGAATGATGGATTTACAGAGCGTTTGTTGCAAAAAATGGCAGATTTAAAACACAATTTATTAAAGTTAGAAAAAGCAGAATTAAGTCGTGGTGAAGATACAATGCGTCAATCTTCCACTAATAAAGAGCGATATCAAAATAGTGTTAGGGAGCGAATGAAAACAGTTAAAAATTACTTTAATACGACAGAGATTTTAAATCGTCAGTTGTTACCATTACGCCAAGAATACAAGGATAAAGTAAAAGAATATTTTAGTAAAATAGATGATTAGTTTTAATTACGAAATTACGTTCCAATTGCAGGCTGAAAACATGATTATGCTTTGGTTATCTGAGGTTATAAGACAGGAAAGCTGTAAGGAAGGCGAAATATGTTACGTGTTTTGTGATGACTCTTATTTACACGGTTTAAATGTGAAGTTTCTTGATCATGACACGTTAACTGATGTCATAAGTTTTGATTATTGCGTAGGAAAAGAGCTACATGGCGATATATTTATTTCCATTGATCGGGTAAAAGAAAACGCTAATGTTTTTAATGAAAACTTCAATGATGAGTTGTTGCGGGTTATGGTACACGGACTCCTGCATTTTTGTGGTTATAAGGATAAAACGGACGCTGACGCTAAAATGATGCGTGAAAAAGAGAATTCATGTTTAATGCTATTAAAAGATATTCAGTAATTACCATTATATTTGCCAAATTTAATTCTTAATTTTTAATTGTTCCACGTGGAACTTGTCGCCATGAGTTTGTTTACAGATACATATGATGTGATTGTTGTTGGGGCGGGGCATGCTGGTAGTGAAGCCGCCGCTGCCGCCGCTAATATGGGTAGTAAAACGTTATTAATCACCATGAATTTGCAGAATATCGCACAAATGTCATGTAACCCTGCTATGGGTGGTATTGCGAAAGGTCAGATAGTGAGGGAGATTGATGCCTTGGGCGGTTATAGTGGTATTGTGAGTGACACCTCTGCTATTCAATTTAAGATGCTTAACAAATCTAAAGGCCCTGCAATGTGGAGTCCTAGGGTTCAGAGTGATCGGATGCGTTTTGCTGAAGATTGGAGGTTATTGCTTGAGCAAACTCCAAATCTTGATTTTTACCAGGATATGGTTTCTGGATTACTTATAGAGCAAGACTCTGTCGTAGGGGTCAAAACAAGCCTAGGTCTTTCTATCAAGTCAAAGAGTGTTGTACTAACTAACGGCACTTTCTTAAATGGTTTAATTCATATTGGAGATAAGAATTTCGGTGGCGGAAGAGCTGGTGAGCGCGCTGTTACAGGTATTACCGAAGAGCTACGAGCTTTAGGTTTTCAGTCTGGTCGTATGAAAACTGGTACACCACCAAGGGTAGATGGTCGATCTTTAAATTTTGACGTCATGATTGAGCAGCCAGGTGATGAGCAACCTGAAAAATTCTCGTATTTAGATAGCACTAAACCCCTAAATAAACAACGCTCTTGTTTTATGACTTATACAAGCAGTATTGTTCATGACACTTTAAGAGAAGGTTTTGATAGATCACCGATGTTTAATGGTCGTATAAAAAGTTTGGGTCCGCGCTATTGTCCTTCAATTGAGGATAAAATTAATCGTTTTGCAGACAAAGACAGGCATCAGCTATTTGTTGAGCCGGAAGGATGGAATACTGTTGAGGTATATGTTAATGGTTTTTCTACGTCACTTCCAGAAGATGTTCAGTATAAGGCATTGAGATCTGTTGTCGGCTTTGAAAACGTCAAGTTTTTTAGACCTGGTTATGCTATCGAGTATGATTATTTCCAACCAACGCAGCTTAAGCATACTCTGGAAACGAAGCTGGTAAAGAGTCTTTATTTTGCAGGACAAATAAACGGTACTACTGGCTATGAAGAGGCAGCGTCGCAAGGTTTAATGGCGGGAATAAACGCAAGTTTAAAGGTGCAAGAAAAGACACCGTTTATTTTAAAGAGAGACGAAGCATATATTGGTGTTTTAATAGACGACTTAATTACTAAAGGTACAGAAGAACCATATCGGATGTTTACATCACGTGCTGAATACAGAACATTATTACGTCAGGATAACGCTGATCTCAGGTTGACGCCAAAAGGGTATAGTCTTGGTTTAGCATCAGAGAAGCGTTTGAAACGTATGGAAGAAAAGCACGAAAAAGCCGAAAAGTTTGTGCAGTTTTTTAAGAACACAAGTGTGACAAAAGAAGAAGCTAATCCAGTGCTTAGTTCGAAGAACTCTGCACTTGTAAAACAGCAAGACAAAATGTTCAAACTTTTTGCGCGTCCAAATATTACCATTGACGATGTCCGTAGATTTAAATTAGTTGATCAATATATTTCTCAAAACAACTTGGATCATGAGGTCATTGAGCAAGCGGAAATCCAAGTCAAGTATTCGGGATATATAAATAAAGAAAGAAATAACGCTGATAAGTTAAGTCGTTTGGAATATGTTAAAATACCTGAAAATTTTGATTATTCACAAATCAAATCTATGAGTATGGAGGCGAGAGAGAAGTTAAAGGAAATACAACCAACTTCGATTGCGCAGGCGTCTAGAATTAGCGGGGTTTCTCCAAATGATATTTCTGTTCTTCTAGTATTTATGGGAAGATAATATCTTAACGTTCCACGTGGAACCATTTTTATGATTCATAATCAGAGTATATTTAGGGTAAAAGATCACGCTGTTTCAGGTGAATCATTTGAGTTGCATGAGAATAGCCAATACGGATATTTAGAAACAACGCCACAACCAAATGACGATGTTCTTGGTGATTATTATAATTCTGTTGACTATATCTCTCACACTGATTCTAGTCGAAATTTTTTTGAAAAGTGTTATCAATTTGTTCGAAAAATCGCTTTAAGAAAAAAAATAACACTTATAAACTCGCTTCCGTTGGAAGGGCGGTGCATACTAGATATTGGTTGTGGTACTGGAGATTTTTTACAACTAGCCAACAAGCACAATTGGCGCATTAACGGCGTTGAGCCAAATATTGATGCACGCGCAATTGCAAATAAGAAAACCAATAATGCAGTGCATCATATTGCGCAGTTAGATTATTATAGCGCACAGTGTTTTGATGTGATTACTTTATGGCATGTGTTAGAGCATGTGCCTGATCTTAACAGTTATATTTCACGATTACACAAATTACTTAAAGATAATGGTAGGCTTATTGTAGCGGTTCCTAACTATAAAAGTTATGATGCTTTTTATTACAAATCTTTTTGGGCTGGTTTTGATGTTCCAAGACATTTATGGCATTTTGATCAGAATTCTATGTCAAACTTGTTTAATAAAAATAACATGCACTTAGAGGCGATAGCACCCATGAGGTTTGATGCATTTTATGTCAGTCTACTGTCAGAAAAATACAAGACAGGAAAAATGAATTATTTGAGAGCGCTCTATGTTGGTTTGCTATCAAATTTAAAGGCAAACCGCACAAAGGAGTTTTCATCACTTATATACACCATAAAAAAAGCCTAAAATTCAATTTAAGCCATTTTAAGAGCGCTTAATATGCAATTCTTTACATCCATATAGTCAATAATTTTGCGGTTTTTAAAAGCCCTTTAAAGCTGTCTTTTTTAATAATAAAAATCAATTAATAGATGAGTTTTAATAAGTTTTTGTTATGACCTTATTTATTAATATTGTTTTGTGTATCATTGTTTTTCCATTTTTTAAAAACCGATAAAAATTATGAGATCTTTTCTATTCAGTATCATTACTTTTTTTTCTATTATTTCCTGTCAACAATCAAATAAAATTGGGTTTGTTGATAATGCTAAACTAATTAACGAATATCAAGAAAAAATTGAGGTCCAGAAGAAGCTTCAAGAAAAGATTAAGTTGTATGAATTAAAAAGAGATAGCGTTAGACAGTCTTTTCAATTAGAAATTAATGAAGCAGAGTTAAAGTCTCGAAGCATGTCCCAAGCGGAGCTGCAAAAGTTATCACAAGAGTTGCAACAAAAAGATCAAATCATTAATCAACGTGATCAATTTGATCAGCAACAAATAGCTCAGGAAAGTCAAAGACAAAATGATTCTTTAATCAAAAAGGTCAGAAGTTTTGTTGAAAATTATGGTTTGAATCATGGTTACGATTATATTTTAGGGAGTAATGAGGCGGGTAGTGTTATGTATGGCAAAAAGTCAAATGATTTAACACAAACCATTTTAGATGCATTGAATGAAAAGTATGCCAAACAATAAGTTGTTAAATTTTTTCAATAACGGTATCATCATCTAACCGTAGTTTAGCAAAAAAATGTCAATGCCTTTGGAATGATAGAAACAGTCATATGTCCTTTCCCAAGAAGTTCTCCATCAGCTTCTATAAAAGGTAAGTCTTTCGATATCAACTTAATAGCTATTTTTTTTAGTCTATGAGTTTCTACTTTCTGATGCTTTACAATGTTTCCATTATATAAATTTTTTAAATTCTTAATAACCTCAAACAGTGTAAGGTTCTTCACAATACTCACATTAAAATATCCATTATTTGGACCATTATAATTGGTTAACTGCATACCGCCCCCCGAGTATTGGCACAGTCCAATTAAAATCATAAAAGCCCGTGTTTCAAATGTTTTTTTTCCAACAGAAATACTCGCGTTGAATTTACTGAATGAAAACAGGGAAACGATGGCTGCCAGTAAGTAAGAAACAGGTCCGAGACGTTTGTATAGGGCTATCTTACTAACCACAAAACCATCAAAGCCCACGCCGGCAAGATTGTTAAAATAAACAATTTGTTTTTGTGGATTATAAAATTCAATTTTTCCAAGATCTTGTTGTAGAACTTGCCCTTTTTTAATGACAGCAATTGCGTGATTAATGTTTTTAGGTATTTTGTAAGTTTTAACCCAATCGTTTCCTGTTCCCAGAGGAATTATTCCAAGCTTGATTTGATCTCGATTGACACTATTGTGTGTTTGAATTCCATTAATAATATTATGCAAGGTACCGTCTCCTCCCACAGAAATTATACGATTAAACCCTTGATTTATAGCGTCATGTGTAATTTTGATACTGTCTTTTTGATATTTTGTGAATTTAAAATCAAAATCAAAAGATTCTAATTCAAGTTGCGCTTTGATAGTTGGCCATTCGCGTCTCCCTTGCCCACTTCCTGAGGTTGGATTTATGATGACAAACCAACGTTTTGAATTTACTATCATTATGTTTTTTTGTGAAGTAGGCGTGTCAATTTTATTGATAAATCCGTAAAAATTATTTTTGAATTTCCGTTTCGTTCAATGTGGTATATGGCTTCTTGAGTCTCAGTACTGATATCTTCAATGTTGTTGTGATGAATAAATGGCGCAAATTTTTCTAATTTAAAGGATTCCGATTGAGGTTCCATATAAACAAGATCATGTGCTTGATAATTTAAAAGCAACGCTTGCCGAAATAAATCAAGGCAGAAGGTTAAGAATTTTTTTTGTGTTTCTCTTCCTGTTTTTGCGATAATATCACTCCAGGATATTAAATCGTGTATTGCCGCTTTATTTCCTTTTGCTTTAAAAGCACTTCTTACCCAAAGCACAAACCATTCTTCAAATTGTGTGTCCTCACTATCTTGATACATGAGATCACATGCTTTATTATAGTTACCATTTGCTTGATGTGCAATTTTGGAAGCTTCATTCTGAGGGAGTTGAAAATTTTGGATTAGACTATTTTTAATAACATTTTCAGATAGGGGTGGAATGCGCAATACTTGACATCTCGATTTGATGGTTGAGATAATCTGCCCCTCATCTTCCGCAATTAGAATAAATACTGTGTTTTTTGGTGGTTCTTCGAGTAATTTTAAAAGCTTATTTGCACAAGCAATGTTCATTCTTTCAACCATCCATATAATCATAACTTTATAGCCACCTTCATAGCTTTTCAAAGATAGCGACTTAGAAATGTCTTTTGCTTCATCTACACCAATCTGCCCCTGTTTGTTATCCATTCCTAGTGCACTGTACCAATCAAACAAATTTCCGTATGGCTGTTTCTTAAGCATTGTCCTCCATTCTTCAAGGAACATTTTAGAAACAGGATGTGTTTTAACTTTACTTGTTTTCGCTACAGGAAATACAAAATGTAGGTCTGGGTGTGTTAAGTTATTGAATTTTACATGACATGGTGCCTGCGTATTTTCATTGTCGTTACAAATTATTTGACGCGCATAGGCTACTGCTAAAGGTAAAGCTCCTGAACCTTCTGGACCAATGAATAATTGAGAATGAGCATTCCGTTTATTACTAGCACTCTGAATGAGATGATTTTTCAAGTGTTCGTGACCTAGTATATCCTTGAATAGCATAAAACAAACCTACTTATTTTTTTTAGTAAAAAAAATCTAATATTAAAAAATAATCCACACCTAAAAGCTCAATATTTTACAAACTAAAAATTTATATTTGTCAATAAAATTTCTAATCAATGACCTTAAAAGATTTTAATTTTAATAACAAAAAAGCACTAATACGTGTCGATTTTAATGTGCCACTAAACAGTGCCTACGAAGTAACTGATGCGACACGAATCTATTGCGCGAAGCCTACTATTATAGATGTTTTAGAGTCTGGAGGAAGTTGTATTCTTATGTCTCACCTCGGGCGGCCAAAGGGTAAAGACGAATCTTTTTCGTTAAAGCATATTATCGATAAAGTAGAAGATGTCTTGGGTTTAGAAGTTTTATTCATAGATGATTGTATTGGTCCTGATGTTGAAAAAGCTGCCAATTCGTTGCTTCCAGGTCAAGTACTGTTACTTGAAAATCTAAGATTTTACAAAGAAGAAAAAGAGGGTAATATTCAATTTGCTCAGCAGCTTTCTCGTTTGGGTGATATTTATGTCAATGATGCCTTTGGAACTGCTCATCGTGCACACGCTTCTACAGCGGTTATTGCAAAATTTTTTAAAGGAAGAAAGTGTTTTGGACAACTGTTATTGAAAGAAATTGAAAGCATAAACAAAGTCATGCAGTCTGGCGAAAAACCTATTACAGCTATTTTAGGCGGAGCAAAGGTGTCATCAAAAATTACCATCATTGATCATATTTTAGATAAAATTGATCACCTCATTATTGGAGGCGGAATGACCTTTACTTTTATTAAAGCAGCGGGTGGAAATGTTGGTAATTCGTTAGTAGAAAATGATAAACTACAATTAGCTAAGGATATAATGAATCAGGCATCTTCAAAAAACGTAAAAATTCACCTTCCTGTTGATGCTATTATCGCTAATGATTTCAGTAATGACGCTCAAACAAACACGAGTAATATTGATGAGATACCAGAGGGATGGATGGGATTAGATGTTGGACCTAATACGGAATCATTATTTTCTGATATTATCTCTTTATCAAAAACCATATTATGGAATGGCCCTTTGGGAGTTTTTGAAATGCCAAATTTTGCGAAGGGAACAATTGCAATAGGTCATGCTATTTCAAACGCTACAGAAAATGGTGCTTTTTCTTTGGTTGGAGGAGGTGATTCTGTGGCTGCAGTTAAACAATTTGGATTTGCAGATAAAGTAAGCTATGTAAGTACAGGAGGAGGCGCAATGTTGGAAAGTCTTGAGGGAAAAATATTACCTGGAATTGCCGCAATTATCAATGACAACGAGTAAAATTTCCCATTTTGAGTAAAATGTGCGATTTTAGCACGTAAGTTGTATAATACGTTTTTAAGTAATGACCGCAAGGCTTTTAATTATTGTTTTAATTACTACGGTATCGTTAGTTCATACTCAAAACAATGATTCTATAGTTCAAAATAATAGTATTTTAAAAGACACTATTATTGATGGTCAATCTCGTGTAATAAAAACAATTAATCCAATTGAAGACTCTATAGGTAGACAAGGGTTTAAAGATCATAAAATTGCCGCTGAAATGGAAGCTAGATGGCTTAGAGAGCTGTATAGTACGTCTCTATATGATACTATTTATCGAGGGATTCGACAAATGAAGTATGATTCCATTTATTATCCTGACTTACCCACTGACACTCTTAAGAAACGGCTGAAAGAACTCAATGCAAAAACTCCTTTCAATATAGAATATAATTCCTCTTTAGAAAGCGTTATAAAAAGGTATTTAAAAGACAGAAAAAGACACATCGAAAAATTGATTGCTTTGAGCGCTTATTATTTTCCAATGTTTGAGCGTGAATTAGATAATTATGATATTCCTTTAGAGGTAAAATATTTAGCCATTGTTGAATCTGCTCTTAAGCCTAAAGCAAAGTCAAGAGTTGGCGCAACAGGGTTATGGCAATTTATGTTTACTACGGGAAAAATGTATGATTTAAATGTAAGTAGTTATGTCGATGAACGAAGTGATCCAATTAAATCAACAGAGGCTGCTTGCAAATATTTAGCCAGTTTATATAAAATTTTTGGTGATTGGGACCTTGCCCTTGCAGCGTATAATTCTGGTCCAGGAAATGTTAGTAAAGCTATAAGAAGATCTGGAGGATATCAAAACTATTGGAATATCCGCCCTAATTTACCAAGAGAGACCGCAGGATATTTACCTGCTTTTTTAGCAACAATGTACATTTTTGAGTATGCCGAGGAACACGGCTTTAATATTAAAACTCCAGATTTTACATATATTGAAACCGACACTATTAGGGTAAAAGACATGATTGCTCTTGATCAAGTTTCAGAACTTTTAGAAATTCCAATTGAAGAGTTACAATTTTTAAACCCCTCTTATAAATTAGACATTATCCCATTTATAAAAGAGGAACATTATACGTTACGTCTACCGAGAGAAAAGGTTGGTCTTTTTGTTTCCAATGAGGATAGCATTTACAAGTTTGTAAGAAATGAATTTTCAAAACGAGAAAAGCCATTACCGCAATTTTTTGACAATGACACAAAATTGAGATATCGAGTTCGATCTGGAGATTACCTTGGTAAAATTGCAAGACGCTACGGGGTGAGGGTTAGTCAAATAAAAAGCTGGAACGGCTTAAGAAATAATAATCTCCGTATTGGACAAAGACTTACAATTTACCCTAGAAAAATTTCTTCAAAACAAAACGATAGAAATAAGCAGTCAAAAAGTACAACTAACAGACGAGTTAATAGTACAACTTATAAAGTTGAAAAAGGGGATTCATTATGGAGTATATCTCAGAAATTTCCAGGAGTTTCAATTCAAAACATTAAAGATTGGAATAACATGAGTAGTTCTAAATTACAAATTGGTATGACTCTTGTTGTTTCAGTAAAAAATAATTAAGCTATATGAAACCAATTATAATTTTAATAATAAGCGCGGTAATACTTTCAGGATGTAACTCAAATAGTAAGGTTGCATTATCTGCGTCATCAGGGAACATTAATAACTTGTCTGTTGTGATTGATAATAATTTATGGGAAGGAAGTGTTGGCGATAATATTCGTAGTTTAATAGGAGCCTCTCTTTATGGTCTTCCTCAAGATGAACCATTATTTACTTTACGACAAATGCCTACTTCAATATTTACAGGTTTTGTGAGAAAGAACAGAATTGTGCTCAAAGTTGTAAAAGGAGAGGAAGCAGGAACTCAATTTTACAAAGATTCATACGCCAAACCTCAGAAAATGGTTGTAGTTAGTGGTTTTACTAACAGTGAGATTATTGATCAAATTAAAGAAAATGCAGACAAGATTATATCAGTTTTTAAGTTTGAGGAAATAAAGGAAAAGCAACGACGGATATTAAAATCAATAAATAAAAACAACAACATAGAAACTGTTTTAGGGGTGACAATGGATTTTCCATCAGCTTATAGAGTAGCGAAAGAGGAAGGTGATTTCTTTTGGTTGAGACGAGATATCCAAACGGGGACTATCAACTTTTTAGTTTACGAAATCCCATTAAATCAAATTAGACAAAAAGATAATCCAATTAATGAAGTCATTAAGCTGAGAGATTCCATTGGGAAAGCTCATATACCAGGACCTTTAGAAGGCACTTACATGATTACAGAAGAGGCTTACACTCCTGCTATAAGTAAAACACTAATTGGTGAAAGGAATGCTTATGAAACAAGAAGCACTTGGCAAGTTAAAAATGCTTTTATGGCCGGCCCTTTTTTAAATTACGTAATTAAGGATGAACAAAAGCAACGGTTTGTAGTTTTTGAAGGGTTTGTTTTTGCCCCTTCAGTTGGAAAAAGAGATTATATGTTTGAGCTTGAGGCAATTGCAAAGTCCATAAAATTTAAGCCATAAAAAAAGCCATCACGGCAAGGTGTTGGCTTCACTTTAGATAAAAGTTAATTTTATTCTTTTTTATCTTCTGGTTTCGCTTCTTCTTTACTAGCGTCTTTGAATTCTTTTATTCCACTTCCAAGACCCCTCATAAGTTCTGGAATTTTTTTACCGCCAAATAATAATAAAACAACCACAACAATTAAGATGATTTGTGGTGCTCCGATTGCCAAGGATATCATGTGTAAACTCATTAGATTTGCATTTATAAAGCAAAGTTAATAATTAAAGTTTAAATAAACCGTTTTACATAAACTTTAGCATAATATAAAAAGCAAAATGCGTATTTTAATTAAATTTGCAGCTAAATGACATTAAAGAATAAAGCAAAACAACGATTCACTAAAAGGCTTTTACATAAGTACAGGCTTGTTATTTTGAATGAAGACACCTTTGAAGAACGATTCGCTATTAAATTAACACGCCTTAATGTTTTTGTCATTGCATCGGTATTAACAATACTGCTAATTTTAGGAACGACTATTTTAATTGCCTACACACCGCTTAGGGAATATATTCCAGGGTATGCTTCCACATCGCTTAAAAAACAAGCGACTTTTTTAAATTACAAAACAGATTCTTTGCTTCAGGCAGTTACTACGAATGAAAAATATCTTCAGTCAATAAAACGTGTGCTTACAGGTGAAATAAGTGCCGTTGAAATTAACAAAGACTCTGTTATTAAAGCAGCTGAAAAGAGCATGGACGTTATTGTTCTTGACCCCTCAATTGATGATTTAAAGTTAAGAGAAAAAGTTGATGAAGAGGACAGATATAGTCTCTTTGAGTCTGCAACTTCAAAGACAAATTTTGTGCTATTTCCGCCAGCTAAAGGCATCATAAGTAATAGGTATAATCTTAAAGAAAAACACTTCGCTGTTGATATTGTACTTGCTCAAGACACTCCTGTAAAGGCAACTTCAGAGGGGACTGTTATTTTTGCAGAGTGGACAGCTCAAACAGGATATGTTTTGATTATTGATCATGGAAACGGCCTCTTATCCGTATATAAACACAACTCATCATTAACAAAAAATCAGGGTGCTTTAGTTAAATCAGGAGAGGTCATCGCTATTTCTGGAAATAGCGGAGAGTTAACCACTGGCCCTCATTTACATTTTGAGCTTTGGTACGATGGTTATCCAATTAATCCAACAACCTTTATTGATTTTGAATAAATGAAGATATCAGAAACCACCTCTTTAAAAGCACTATTGGCTAAGCCCTTTGCAAATCGCATACAGGTGAAAATGCAAAAATGGATGGCGAAACCTCTTAAGACTCAAAACGCAGTTTTTCAAAATCTTATAAAGCAAGCTAGTTCTACTAGATTTGGAAAAGATCACGAATTTGACACTATTAAGACGCATGCAGATTTTGTTAAAAAGGTTCCAGTAAGAGACTATGAAGCTCTAAAGCCTTATGTTGAGCTTATAATTCACGGTGAAAAAAATATTCTTTGGAAAGGAAGACCATTGTATTTCGCGAAGACATCAGGAACGACATCAGGAGCAAAATACATTCCAATTACAGACGTTTCGATTAAAGCTCAAGTACAAGCTTCAAGGAATGCAATTTTGTGTTATATCAATGAAACAGGTAATACTAAATTTGTTGATGGTAAAATGATTTTTTTACAAGGCTCTCCTATGTTGGAGAAAAAAAAGGGAATTAAATTTGGGCGTCTTTCAGGAATATCAGCCCACTACATTCCAAGATACCTTCAAAAAAACAGACTTCCTTCATGGGACACTAATTGTATAGAGGATTGGGAGACAAAGGTTGAAGCTATAATTAATGAAACTATTGAAGAGAACATGACTATAATCGCTGGTATTCCGTCGTGGGTTCAGATGTATTTTGAAAAAATTCATCAACACACAGGAAAGACTATAAGCGAAGTTTTTAAAAATTTCAATTTATTCATATATGGAGGTGTGAATTTTGAACCCTATCGATCTAAATTTGAAAAGCTTATTGGTAAAAAGGTTGATAGTATTGAATTTTACCCAGCAAGTGAAGGTTTTTTTGCTTTTCAAAATAAGCAAAAAGATAAAGGAATGTTACTCTTGTTAGATTCTGGTATTTTTTATGAATTTATCAAGGCAGAAGATTTTTTTAATGACAATGCTGCAAGAATTACCTTAAAAGATGTCGTTTTAGGAGTAAATTATGTAATGATTATTTCAACAAACGCCGGTCTTTGGGCTTACAATGTTGGAGACACTGTTGAGTTTACCTCAATAAATCCTTTTAAAATTATTGTTACTGGTCGGATCAAGCATTTTATTTCTGCATTTGGGGAGCACGTTATCAGTAAAGAGGTAGAGCTGGCTATGCGCGAGGTTACAGAGATTTATAATTTTGGTATCACCGAGTTTAGTGTGGCACCGCAATTAAATCCTGAAAATGGGCTACCATTTCACGAATGGTTTATTGAATTTGAGGAGTTCCCTGATAATATCAAAGAAATTGAGACGTTTTTAGATAAATCAATGCAAGACCAAAACAGTTACTATTTTGATTTAGTTGCTGGGAAAGTGCTCCAACCTTTAAAAATTCGAGTTGTTAGAAAGAATGGTTTTAATGATTACATGCGTCATATAGGAAAACTAGGAGGACAAAATAAAATCCCTAAATTATCTAACGACAGGAGTATTGCAGATTTTTTAATGAGTGTGATTACAGCGAATTAACCTATATTCGCAAGTTAAACAGTGTTGATGACTAAAAAACATACTGGAAGAAATAGAGCACAAGAAAGTTCAAGCGCCATAGAGCGTATGTATATTACCATGCGTCACCTATTCAATCGAGGCTTTTATAAACCGATGGGAGTTTCTGGTGAAACTTTACGAGAAGCTTTGTTGTTATTGAGGCCTGAAATTTATGGTTCTATTGCAGAAGAAAAGGCAGAACTTGATGGTTTATTGTATGTCGTTGATCGATTACCACAAGGCATAGAAGAGTGTCGTTTTATTAACTTAACAAGCGACGAAGGATATGGTAAATCGCATTTTGAACCCATTATCCCACCGAAACGCCGACGAAATTGTTACCGTATCGATGAGGAGCAAATGAACATAGAAATTACAAGAGGACGTTCAGAGATATATGATATTTTAACACATTTAACCTTTTTATTCATAGAGTCTCATAAAATTAGCAAACGAGTTATAATTAACGATAAAGGAGAAACTACACGAGATTGGGATAAGCTTGAAAAAGCAGCGTTATCAAAGACAAAATTAACTTTTAAACAACGCGAAATTGCGATTACCCATACGGCTAATATCTTAGGACGAACCTTTGAAGAATTAACAGTCATGTATCCTAAATTTGCAAATAAAAAACAACCAGAACGTTTACTTCAAATAGTGTATTGGCTTGGTAAACTAGCAATTCAAGAAACCGTTAAGAACACAAAAAGAACGGTAACTTTTAGTCCTGTTTTGAGAGAGCGCTTGGGGCACCATATTCACGGCGAAATATGGTCTAATAACATTAAGGAGGTCTTAAGTCAATACAATTTATTAGAGCGTCCAATCCATATTATAAGCGCAAACTTACATAGCGTTATGAATACGTTGCATGCGCCAAGAGCATTAAAATCTTTGGTTGCAAAAAAAGATATTTTCGATGTGTATGAGGCTTTAAGTGATTCAAATAATTCACCACTCAGGGATAAAGTTGTCAAATTAGCTGAACTAGACGGAATGATTTTTATCAAGGACACTTCAGGAACCAATATTGATGTTCAAATTTTTGACACTGCAAAAATTGATGTTTCGTGTTTAGATTTTAAAACCGTTAAAAAATCAAAAGATTCAGAAAATCCCATTATTTTTGTCATGGATTATGCGTTTGGAGAGCAGGCATACGAAAGTATAGATGAGTTTTTAAAGCCTTACAAAGCAAAACAGGTTAAAACTCATTTAAATATTCAATCAATTTCCATTATGGGAAAGGCGGGTATTTTAGAAGGAGGTAAAGGTGATATAATGATTCCATCGGCTCATATTTTTGAAGGAACTGCAGATAATTATCCTTTTGAAAACGAATTAAAAAAGATGGATCTTGAAGGTCATGGAGTTGAAATATACGAAGGCGCGATGGTGACTGTTTTAGGAACCTCACTTCAAAATAAAGAAATCCTTAAGTTCTTTCATGATTCAACATGGAATGTCATTGGTTTAGAAATGGAGGGAGCGCATTATCAAAAAGCTATTCAAGCTGCTTCTAAAGTAAGAAATAGCATTAATCGAGACGTGAAAGTTAGGTATGCTTATTACGCGAGTGATAACCCTTTAGAAACAGGAAGCACTTTAGCCTCTGGTGGCCTAGGAACAAGTGGCGTAAGGCCAACCTACTTAATAACAAGAAAAATTTTAGAACAAATACTTAATTAGATCATCATATGAGCAAAGAAGTTAAATCACCACAAAATAATTCAGAGGAGATAGATTTAGGAAAGCTTTTTAATCTTTTCGCTAGATTATTTGAGAGAATCTTTAACCTAATAAGTAAAACAATTAGCACAGTGTTTTTAGCATTTGTTTGGAGTATTTTCTTTGTTAAAAGGCAGAAAATAAAACTTATTCTAGCGTTATTAGCAGGACTTGCTTTTGGTTATTTTGAAGAAAATAAATTAAACCCAGATTATAAGTCAACTATGCTTATTCAGCAGAACTATAACACAGGAAAGAGCTTATACAATAGCGTAGATTATTATAATGGATTACTGTCACAATTGGATTTTGAAACTTTATCACAAGAGCTAGATATAGACTCTGCTAACGTATCATCTATTGTTTCTTTTGAAATAGAGCCATTTGTATCAGAAAATCAGAGATTAGTAGAATTTAAGAATTATACAAGACAGCTTGATTCAACAATGATAGCAGAGCTTTTAAGTTTTGATAGTTATCTAGATAATGTAGATGAATCTATTTATAAAATTCAGAAAATCACTATTAGCTCTAAAACCGATAATAATTTTAAACCTGTCTTTAATGCAATTGCTAAAAAAATGAA
Source organism: uncultured Flavobacteriaceae bacterium (assembly GCA_905479065.1). Taxonomy (GTDB): domain Bacteria; phylum Bacteroidota; class Bacteroidia; order Flavobacteriales; family Flavobacteriaceae; genus CAJQLB01. Next base: position 149,268 of record CAJQLB010000027.1, read on the forward strand.
TGAAATACCTTTCTTCAAAAGAGAACAAGATAAGGATATTAGACAATTAGGAAATCGAGAAATAGCAGTTAATAAGGCCATACAAAAATCAGATTCTTTACAAAAAATTTATAAAAAAGTTTTAGAAAACTCATTGGAAACTATAGAACCAACAACTAGATCTCAAACATCGGTTACTACTATTTTAGGAGCTGATGACACGAATAAAACAAGAGAATTTGACTTGTACAAGTCTGATGTAGAACTGAGAAGAGAACTAGTGACAATTGCTCGTGAAAAAGAAAATAAAAAATTTATTGTTGAAGTTTTATCCATAACACCTTCTAAGGGATTTGTTGATAATTCAATTGAGTTTTTTGGTGCTTCTTTAAGGCCGGTATTATTTTTCCCATTCTTTTTTGCGGTAATTTTGTTTGTTATACTGTGTTTTATCAATTCATTAAAATTTCTTGAAAAATATAATACTAGTTTTTAAAATATAACACACTTCAAATGAAAAGAATTTTTTTAGCGCTATCATTCACTTTGATTATTTGTGTCAGTTGCAATAACTCTTCAGAGAAGAAAGAACAAGCAAGTATAAATAATCAAAATACTGAGAAGACGATCCAACAATTAGAAATACATTTTAGTTTTAAAACAAGTGAAACAGATGTGTTTAAGATAGCAATGAATAACATAAAGGTTGATGAACTACAAAGGAAGCATATTCAAATTTTTGAAACAGTCTCTCCATCAATAGATTTTGATAACATAATAGCTAAGTTTGATAAGAACAATATGTCTAAGAATATAGTGTTTGGTTTAGGAAACAAGAAGAATAAAGAGGTTACTATCAAAAGCATTAATGTTTTTTTTAATTATAAAAATTTAAATATTAATACACCTGAAAAAATGTCTAAATTTTTAAAATTTAATAAATTTATTCAAAGAGACTCAACAAGCATGATTTTAAAAACAAACATTATTGATGGCAAGCATAGCCCCAGCTTTACTTTGACAAAAAAATTAATTAATAAGCTTAATAAGGATTAGTTTTATTACGACGACAAGAACTAACTTTTTTATTTAAGAGGATTTACTATTTCTTTTTGTGAGAACTATAAACAGAAGAATGACGTTTAAAATTAAATTAGATATTCAATATGACTGATATGAATAACAATAAAATTTTAGTCAACCTTAAAAAAAAAATTATTGAAGTAAGACACGGTCTTCGTCGTCTAACGTTTGGTAAAAGATTAAAGCCTAGTTTTGTAATTGTAGGTGCTCAAAAAGCGGGGACAACCTCTCTTTACAGATATTTAATTCAACATCCAAATATTAAAAGTTCATTATTAAAAGAAATTCACTATTTTGACTTAAACTATAACAAATCATTGTCTTGGTATCATTTGTTTTTTCCGTTAAAAACAAAAAAAAATAATATTACCGGAGAAGCCTCTCCCTATTACATGTTTCACCCTTTCGCAATTGAAAGAATTGCAAAGGTTAATCCTGATATTAAAATCATTGTGTTATTGAGAGAGCCTGCCAGTAGGGCAATATCTCATTTTTATCATGAAGTCAGACTTGGAAGAGAGTATTTAAATATGAAAGAAGCAATGGGCAGAGAAAGCCAAAGGCTTGAAGGAGAGCAAAAAAAGTTTCGACAAAACCCATATTATAAGAGTCACAATTATCAGTATTTTTCATACAGATCACGAGGCCTTTATGTAGACCAGATAAAAGAAATAAAGAAATTTTTTAGTGATGATAAAATTATGATAATTGATAGTAATGATTTTTTCAATAAAACGGAAAAAGTTGTAGAAAATGTATTAACCTTTCTTAATCAGGAAATAGTATTTGATATACAAACAGAGAAACAATTTAATACTTGGGATAAAAACCAAGATTTGAATGAGGACAGTATTCGTAAAGAGCTGAAGCTTTTTTATAAAAATCCAAATAAAGAATTGTTTGATTTAATAGATAAAAAATTTGATTGGGATTAATCACGTAAGGTTGTTTTAATGGATTTAAAAAAGAAAACATTTTCAGGCTTTATTTGGCTATTTGCAGGTAATAGTTCCCAAACGGTTTTTCAGATTTTAGTTACAACTATTTTAGCAAGATTAATTTCTCCAGATGATTTTGGAGTTGTTGCAATTGGAACTGTGTTTATTGGTTTTTCTAAAATATTTTCTCAATTAGGCATGGGGGCAGCGATTGTTCAGAGAAGAGAAATATCGACGTCACATATTAGAACAGCTTTTTCCATATCATTATTCTTAGGCATCTTTTTTTGTCTCTTAACAGTTATGTTGTCTAATCAGGTTGCTCTTTATTTTGAAATGACAGAACTTTCAACGGTTCTAAAAATGGTGTCTATTATATTTATTATTGATAGTTTCGTATCTGTATCACAAGCGATTATTCAGCGTAAACTTAAAATGAAGTATTATGCATTGACAGAATTAATATCTTATCTCATAGCGTTTGGTGGTTTAGGAGTAACCTTAGCATTCTTAAATTATGGGATGTATGCTTTAGTTTATGCATCTATATTACAGGCCATTTTAAGAGCCATTCTGGTGTCTTATTTAGAGCCTCATTCAGTAATTCCCTTTTTTAAAAGAGAAAGTTTTTATGATTTATTTTTCTTCGCAAGCGGTCAAACCTTTGCGAAAATAGCTAACTATTTTGCAGGTGAGGGGGATAATTTGGTCGTTGGGAAAATGTTAAGTGCAGATGCGTTGGGGAATTATTCGCAGGCCTATAAATTAATGGTTGCACCAGTAAGACTAATTGGGCAGTCATTAAATATAATTTTATTTCCAGTTTTAGCCTCTGTTCAAAGAGACAAAACTCGAGTAAGAAGAGCTTATTACAGGTCTATTCAATTTGTAGCTTATACTTCTTTGATTATTTCAGTTGTTTTATTTGTTAATGCTGAAGAAATTGTTTTGATATTACTTGGTTCAGAATGGTTACAAGTGGTAATTCCTTTTCAAATTTTGGCTATTGGGACAATTTTTAGAATGAGTTATAAAGTTAGTGATTCTCTTGTAAAGGCACTTGGAGATGTTTACAAAAGAGCAATAATTCAATTTGGTTATGCTATTAGTGTTTTATTATTTTCTTATATCGGACATTTTTGGGGGATTGAAGGGGTTGCTATTGGAGTTTTAATATCAATTATGCTTAACTTTATTAGCATGACATACTTAAGTTTATTACAATTTAAAGATAATGGAAGGGAGTTTATAAAACTACACTTTAAACCAATATTGCTTGCATTTGTTGTTTTTGTTTTCTCATATTTTGTTTTATACTTTTTAAGGACTCTTAATCTAAACTTAATTTTACTAGAAATTATTTATATTGTTTTAGTTTTTGGATTTGTAATGTTTGTAATGATAAAATTTAAAGAACCATTAGGCATTTCAAATGAAATTAATGCTATTTTGCAGAAATTAGCCCAGAGAAAAAAATGAAGCATGTATTTATAACAGGTTGTCCTAGAAGTGGTACTACCATGCTTGCTAATCTTATAGGTAGTAATAGGGAATGTAAAGCATCACCTGAATCTGATTTCTTTATTGATTTTGTTTATAAATATTTATCAAAAGAATCTTCAAAAGTTACTCGATTAGATTATATAGATTATTTAAATAACAATTATAGGTTTAAACAATGGGGTATAGAAGCTAATAAAATCCCTTTACTTCCAGAGTTAATACGGTATTCAAATTTTAATGTAGTTATCGAAAAAACTCTTGAATATTTTAAAAATCAAGACTTAAATCCAGGAAGTATAGAGTTTATAAGAATTGATCACACACCGAGTAGTTTAAAGTATTTTGACATACTCAATGATTTTTTTCCAGAATCAAAATTTATATTTATTATCAGAGATCCTAGAGCTGTTTTTGCCTCAGTTAGAAACCTTGATTGGGGAGCTAATTCTGCTATGAAATTGAGTGATATTTGGAACGATTATGTTGTTTTATTTTTTGCTTTTCAAAAGCTTTATTCAAATAGAATTTGTCTAGTGAGATTTGAAGATCTTATAAACGAGAGTTCATCACAATTACAAATATTATGTGACTTTATTGGTATTAAGTATTGTGAATCTATGTTAAAGGAAGAGGGGTTTAATATTCCTAGCTACACAGCTTCTCAACATGCTTTGGTAGGTAAGGAGTTAGATAAATCCAGAATTACAGGTTGGAAAGATGAGTTAAAAGAAGAGGATATTTTAATTATTGAATCTCAATGTAGAAACACAATGAGGGCTTTTAATTACCCAGTGACAAAATTTAAAAAATATAGAACAGGGATAAAGAATAGAATGAAAATGCTATTTATTGAATCTTTTTTTTATTACAGGAATAAACTTAGAAAAAAAATAAGGGAGAAATATTAAATTATGGATAAATATATTTTAATTTTTTTGACTTTTTTAACAGCCATGTCATGCAAATCAAAAACAGAACTTTATTTAGAAAGAGGATTGGATATTTTAAGCAATAAAAAGGAGGTAAACTTTCAATTATTCAAAGATGTCTGGGTTAAAGAAATAGGTGTCATTAGAGATCAAAAACTTGAAAAAAAAACATTAATTCTTAATTTAAAAGACTCTTTAGGTAAAGCGATGTTTGAAATTGATGATATGATAGGAGTTAGAGTTTGGATAATTGATGATAACAAGGTTAAAAGAGTTGAAAATTGGGATTTTAAACCTCTAATAGTTTATCGAAAGGGGTTTAAATATCTTTTAAAAGAGATAAAAATAAAAGAAGATCAAATAAAGAAAATGAAAATTTATTCGTTTAAAGAAATAAATGGAAAGAAGATTAAATTAGGAGACTCTTTAATGCTTAAAAAAGTAAACACTTATAATGACTGATTTTAAACCAAGTATAGCACTCGTAACTCCTTTGAAGGACGAAATTGATAATATTGAAAAGTTTTTTAGCAACATAAGCAGTCAGTCTATTCCTATAAAATGTTTAATAATAGTTGAGAATGACAGTTCAGACGGAAGCAAAGAATATTTAAATAAACTTACTTCTATAAAAAATGTAGAGCACTTTAAACTAATTAATATAAATTTTGAGGACACCTCTTACCGAGTTGGCAAAAAGTATGCAACAATTATAAACACAGGATTTCAGTATATTCAAAACACCCCTTTTTATAATACATTAGATTATATTGGCATTTTAGATTGTGATGTCTTTCCAGAAATTAATTATTATTCTAAATTAACACAATTCTTAAAAAATAACCGAGAAATAGGAATATCTAGTGGCTTAACTTACACAAAAGAAGGGAAGCTGCATATTGCTGATACTAATTTTGTAAGAGGTAATAGTAGACTTTGGAAAGCCTCATGTTTTAGGGAGTCTGGATATATGATAGCATTTACTGCAGATACTGTCTCAATAGCTTTGGCACACTTAAAAGGTTGGAAAACTGAAACTTTAAAGTCTGCAAGAGTAATATCTCGAGAGGTTAATGTTCGGATTGCAAATTCACGCAACAAAGGATACCATGCTTTTTACAGAGGCCATACATTAACGTATATTTTTTTTAAATCCCTTTTTTTAATAGTTATTAAAGGAAAATTTAAAATGGGGTACGAGTTCTTTGTTGGTTATGTTAGTAGTTGGGTTAATAGAATGCCAAGAATTGAAAATAAACATTTGCGAAAATATTTCCAATTTTACATGTTTAATAAACTAATAAAAAAGTATTAGTGGTGAATATTTTTATAATACTTGTTTGTTTTTTTCTTGCAGGATTTTTTCATCAAGGCCTTTACTTTTTAATCCCTTTTTTAACTCTTTATTATGTTTCAACTAAAAAAGAATCAAAACTTTTTATAAACCCAATAAGCAAAATTTATTTAAATATTATTCTTATTGTCTTGATGTTTTGTCTCATTCAATCAGTATTGAATTTGGAAATAGAAATATTTTCTCTAAAAGGATTGTTGAGATTTGTTGCGTATTTTTTGTTTGCGGTGTTAATTTCTTATGTTAGAATAAGTGACATTAAAGCGTTTTTCAAACTTATTGTGTTTTATTTTTTGATTACTATTCCTGTTGGTGTATATCAATTTTTAGAATGGGGAAGATATCGAAACACCTGGGATCACTCTAATCATCTAGCATATGTACTATCAATGTGTATTTATTTTTTTATTTTTCATAAACCCTTTAAGGATCGAAAAATAAATAACATATGTGTTTTTGGATTAATAATATCATTATTATTAACAAAATCTACAGGAGGCTTATTAGTTCTTATAGCTTTATTAGGGTACAACGCATTGAGATCAAGTAAAATATCATTTTTTCAAAAAGTGGTTTTCGCTCTTTTAGCCTTCAGCTCTATTTCGTTATCTGTAAGGTTCTCAGAGAAAATTGCTTTTCAACTCGAATCAATTGATTTTCTTACCTCAGATTTCATAAAAGAGCGCGTTGAAATATATACTATTGATGGAGTCAATAGGGCTGGAGGCTATGGGTCTTTTGTTTGGAGAGTAATTTATTGGTCAAAGTTATTAGCCACTTTTTTTTCTGAATCGTTTGTTACTGTCTTTTTTGGCGTTGGTGTAGATCATTTAACCAAGGGATTTATGCCTTATGAATTTATGGATAAGGACCCTCATAATGATTTTATTAAAGTGCTTTTAGAGTATGGCGTATTAGGTTTTATTCTTTTCTTAGGTTTTTTCAGACTTATTTATAAAACTCTTAGTAAAAACTTTAATATCATTATATTAATGGTAATTCCTATGTTTTTTGGTAATGCGATAGTTAATTACCCGTTTAATTTAACTTTAATAATAATTTTAATGCATGAGTTTAAAAAAAATTATAGCAACGCTCACTAATTATTTTTTAATAGTATTTGTTTTTTTGACGGTTCTTCCTGTTAAATTAAACTATAGTAGCATTGTTGTTTTTGTTTTAGTTGGCCTAAGTTTTATCAAGTTGTTTTGTTTTAAAGATAACGCGCTAGTTGTTACTAAGTATTATTTACTAATTATATCTACACCTCTAATTGTGTATTTTTTTGGATTAATAAATACACTAAACATGGACTATGGGTACAATTTTTTGGCTAAAAACCTAAGTTTTATTGCGTTTCCATTCATTTTTTTCGCCATTGGAAAGCATGTTCAAATACGTAATGTATATAAAGCTTATCTAATTGGGCTCTGTTTGACAGATTTATTTTTAATGTATCTTTTTTTTTACAATTATAATTTTGGGACTAAATTTTATATGATTGTAACAATTGATATTTATCACGCTACTTACCTCGGCATGTATAATCTATTTGCTTTTTGGATTTGCATAAATTATTGGTTGAAAAAGAGAGAATATTTGCTTTCCTTTGGGGCTTTGTTTTTTGTAGTGTCAGCAGTTATGACATCATCAAGAACTATTTTTATTCTCGCCTTTTTTTCTTTAATAATTACTTTTTTTATGATTTTTAATTCAGGTGTAAAAAGAATTGTTTCTTTGATTTTAATTTTAATTGTTGGTGTTTTGGCAGTTGCATCAATTCCTTCGATTCAACAAAAATTCGACCAGTTTTCAGAAATAAGTAAATTGGAATTTGATAATGATAATTATCAAAGCATATCTTCAAGGTTTGGTAAAATTGAGGCAGCTGTAAGTGTTATAAGCGATAATTTATGGATTGGAACAGGAACAGGAGATATAAAAGATGTATTAGTTGAGAAATATCAGGAAATGAGGTTTGTTATGGGGTATAAGTACAGGTATAATCCTCACAATCAATTTTTAGATAATCTTGCAAGAAATGGACTAATTGGAGGGGGAATTTGCATATTGTCAATTTATTGTTTTCCTATGTTAATTGGAATACGCCAAAAGAATCTGTTATTGGTGTCTTTAATATTAATTTGCTTTGGTGTAAGCTTGACGGAATCAATACTTGATATTCATAAAGGGATAACCTTTTACGTGTTTTTTGTTTCACTTAACATGAATCGTATAATTCAAAAAAATCTTAATTCTTAGTATTTATTATGAAAAGATACACTTTTCTTAAAACACATGTTGATAACTTTAGTCTAAAAGAGACACTAACACAAATTAAACAAGCAATTGATGAAAAAAAACAGTTGCATCACGTGGTCGTTAATGCGTCGAAAATTGTTGATATGCAAACTGACCTATATTTAAGGAAAAGTGTAAACGAGAGTGACCTTATAAACGCAGATGGTCAAGCTGTTGTATGGGCATCAAAATTGCTTGGAAAACCCTTGAAAGAGAGGGTCTCAGGAATTGATTTGATGATTAATCTTGTGGAGTTAGCTGCTGAAAATAGTTATAAAATATTTTTTTTAGGAGCAAAAGAAGTAGTTGTTAAAGCAGTGGTCGACAAATATAAAACACAATATTCTGAAGAAATTATTGCAGGCTATAGAAATGGTTATTTTAGAAAAAATGAAGAGAGTAATATTGCAAGAGAAATCTCAAACAGTGGTGCCAACATGTTGTTTGTAGCCATAAGTTCTCCAATTAAGGAGAACTTTTTATATAACAACAAATCTTCACTTAAAAAAGTTAACTTTATAATGGGTGTAGGAGGTAGTTTTGATGTCGTTTCAGGTAAAACAAAACGAGCTCCAAAATGGATGCAAGATTGTGGGTTAGAGTGGTTTTTCCGTTTTATTCAAGAACCAAAACGAATGTGGAAACGTTATTTATATGGGAACACTAAATTTATTTTTCTAGTATTGCGGGAGTTTTTTATAAAATAAAATTGATTTTTTGTGAATTTATGAACTTGTTAAACCGCTTTCTTTAAGATACTTTATTATTTTTGTTTAGGCCATTTTAAATAATTTTATAATTTACTACAGTTGAAGAAAGTATTAATTACAGGTGCCGCGGGTTTTTTAGGTTCTCATTTATGCGATAAATTTTTAAATGAAGGCTATTATGTAATTGGTATGGATAATTTTATTACTGGAGATGTAAAAAATATTGTTCATTTGAAAAATAATCCTCAATTTGAGTTTATAGAACATGATGTAACTTGTTTTGTTAATGTTGAAGGAGGGTTAGACTATATTTTACATTTTGCTTCGCCAGCGAGCCCCATTGATTATTTAAAAATTCCCATTCAAACTTTGAAGGTAGGATCTCTAGGGACTCACAATTTACTTGGTCTAGCTAAATCCAAGAAAGCTAGAATATTAATAGCATCTACATCTGAAGTTTATGGAGACCCTTTGATTCACCCACAATCTGAAGAATATTATGGCAATGTAAATACAATTGGTCCAAGAGGAGTTTATGACGAAGCCAAGCGTTTTCAAGAGTCTATTACCATGGCTTATCACCGTGTACATGGTCTAGAAACCAGAATTGTACGCATTTTTAATACTTATGGCCCTAGAATGCGCCTCAACGATGGAAGGGTGATACCTGCTTTTATGGGGCAAGCATTAAGAGGTGAAGATTTAACTATTTTTGGAGACGGCTCACAAACACGATCGTTTTGTTATGTTGATGATCAAGTTGAAGGAATTTTTAGGCTACTATTAAGTGACTATGTTTATCCAGTGAATATCGGTAATCCTCACGAAATATCGATTCGAGATTTTGCAGAAGAAATCATTAAACTTACGAAGTCATCTCAAAAAGTGATATACAAAGATCTACCTGTTGACGATCCTATGCAGAGGAAACCTGATATTACTTTAGCAAAAAAGTTATTGGATTGGATTCCGTTAGTTTCAAGAAAAGACGGAATGTTGAGGACTTTTAACTATTTTGAGACTTTATCAAATGAAGAACTTTACAAAAGTGAACATAAAAGTTTCGATAATCACATTCGCAAATAAATGGCTTACAAGCAAGGAAGATATTCAATTTACATAAAACCTTTATTTGGGTTTATTGATTTTGGAATTATAATTTTTACATTTCTGTTTTTTAATATAAATGTCAAAAATATTCCTTTTTTTTTAACGTATGCCTTGTTATCATGGGTAGTAATTTCTTTAAGTAATCATTTTTATGAAATTCAGAGACATACAAAAATGATTCATATTGCCACTTTGCTTTTAAAGCAAATCATATTTCTTTCTGTTTTGCTTTATGCATTTATTGGTTTTTTTAAGCAACCTAATATAAGTCGATTGGCCCTAGGGAATTACATCGTAACTGTTTCTTTGTTGTTAATATTATTTAAGATTTCTTCTTTCTTTTTATTGAAGAGGTATCGCGCTGTTTTAGGGGGTAATAGAAGAAATGTTATTGTTGTTGGTAAAAATGAAAAAACAAGGCAGCTTATTGAAACATTTAATAAAAAGTCTGATTTTGGGTATTTTTTTAAAGCTCAATTTGATGTCAACGACAGTGGTTTTTCACTTGAAAAATGTTTCGACTTTATTATTAACAACAATATCGATGAAATTTACTTTTCAGCGAGAGAGTTATCAAATAAGCAAATAATTAAACTAATTGATTTTGCAGACAATAACCTTAGAGAATTAAAATTTATTCCAGACAATAAGGAAATTTTTTCTAAAAAACTCAAGTATGAATATTATGATTACATTCCAATTTTATCTTTAAGAGAAATCCCTCTTCAGGAGCCAATTTATAAATTTTTGAAAAGAGTTTTTGATATTATTTTCTCATCATCTGTTATAATTTTTATTTTGTCGTGGTTAACACCATTAGTGGCAATATTAATAAAATTAGAATCCAAAGGACCTGTGTTTTTTAAGCAAGCAAGAAACGGTTTTAATTATAAAGAGTTTTATTGTTATAAATTTAGATCCATGACTCCAAATAGTGAAGCAAATTTTTATCAGGCGACTCGTGGTGATCAAAGAATAACCAATATTGGAAAATTTATTCGAAAAACTAGTATTGATGAGTTGCCTCAATTTTTTAATGTGTTATTCGGTGATATGTCTGTTGTCGGGCCAAGACCTCATATGGTAAGTCATACCGACATGTACGCGAAGCGTATAGATAAATTTATGGTTAGACATTTTGTAAAACCTGGGATAACAGGGCTTGCTCAAATTAGTGGTTATAGAGGAGAAGTAGAAACAGATAAAGATATCATCGGTAGGGTTAAATTTGACATTTTTTATATTGAAAATTGGTCTTTATTGCTGGATTTAAAAATTATTTTTAAAACTGCAATAAACGCTGTCAAAGGAGAGGAAAAAGCCTATTAATTTCTATGGTTTCAATAATTACCCCATGCTATAATTCAGAAAAGTACATTGAAACAACAATAAATTCAGTTCTTAATCAAACTTACCAGAATTGGGAGATGATTATAGTTGATGATGCATCTCAAGATGACACTTATAATATTGTCTCAAGAATCACAGAGATAGACACCCGAATTAAGCTTTTTAGGCATCATATGAACTTAGGTGCTGGAGCAGCAAGAAATTTCGCTGTAGATATCTCTCGAGGAGATTATATTGCGTTTTTAGACTCAGATGATATTTGGAAACATAATAAGCTTTCAACACAAATTAATTATATGAAGATGACTAATTCAAGTGTTTGTTTCTCTTCATATGAACTTGTGGATGATAACGGAAATCCGTTAAATAAATTAATTGAGGCGTTACCAGATTTAACCTATGATAAACAACTCAAATGTAATTACATTGGGAATCTTACCGGGATGTATGATGTTAGAAGATTGGGAAAGGCTATTATTCACGGCATCGAGAAAAGACAAGACTGGATAATGTGGTTAAATTTAATTGAGAAGGCAGGTCATGCAAAAGGTATGAAAGATTCTCTTGCTTATTATAGAGTAAGAAAAGAGGGTATATCATATAATAAATTCAGTTTAATTAGTTATAACTATAGGGTGTATAGATTTTTTCTTGGATATGGGTTTTTAAAATCTTTGAGGTATATTTTAATCTTTTTAGTTGAGTATTTCTTTATTAAACCAAGACAAATTAGGAATCTATGATTTTATATATGATGTAAATTGTTTTAATTTTCCTTTGGTTGTTCGTTCAAGTTGGGGTTTTTTTGAGAAGTAAACTCTCACTCCTTTTTCTAAATATTTATTAAGAGCAGTTTTGACTTTCTTTTTTTGTGTATTGTTCATTTCGACTTTGGATACATACTCAACCTCAAAGATATCGATGGCATGTTGTTTAATTTTTATTTCTTTAATGGAGCAGTTACTATCCATTATTGATTTTGTAACATAGTAGAATGAAAGGCCTGGAGATAATTTACCACTCGGAAGTTTTATATAATCTTCTTTCCTTCCAACAAGATGGTCTAAAAGAAGTTTCTTTTGATTATTTTTTTTGATGCTACCAACATCTCCTATTTCATATCTAATAAATGGGTGCGCCTTATTATATAAGTCTGTAATAATGATTCTACCTGATTGCCCTTCAGGAACAGGGTTTCCTTTGTCATCTAAAACTTCAATGTAAAGATTGACATTGTTTAGATTCCAATGATTATCATTTTCAAGAGCAATTAATCCAAATTCCGCTGCGCCATATTCATTGATAATTGCAATATTAAATGCCTTTCTCATTTGTTCTCTTTCTGTTTCTGAGCACATTTCAGAAGTGGTAAGACAGGCTTGAAGCGTAGGACAAACTTTGGATAAAACGATCTGTTTGCTTAATAAATGTTGTGCAAAAGCCACCAAAACAGAGGTGTATCCAGTAATGTAAATAAATCTTTTATTGTTAAATTTTTTTATCCAATTGTCAAAAGCTCCCTCCGTTAAATCAAATACGTTAAAGCGATATCGGTTAAGCGCCAAGTCTTTTACACGCTCTTTGTAGTAAGATTTTTTATCTAACGGAATGCCATAAAACCTTCCTTGTTTTCCATTAAACACAGTGTGCCACCCATACCATTCTTCAAAAATAGCCCAAGTCAAGGCATGACAAAACTTGTCTTTTGCGAAAGTAAATGGGTCGCCCGATGAGCCTGAAGTTTTATTGATATACACATTGTTAAGGGAATAGCTCCTAGACAATCGGTTTTTTAATGGTTGTTGTAAATCTCGTTTTGTCATGATTGGTACAGAGGACCAATCAGAGGAATCAATATTTTTTGCTAGGAGTTTGTAAAATGGAGTGTTGTTGAGGTGATGAGTTAGAATAGTTTTTTTTTGGTCAGAAAGATACGTACTATATTCGGCCTCTGGAATACTTTGTATACTCTTTAAGAGGTGCTGGGCTTTCTTGATTGGAAAGCCATTAAATCGCATAGAAAGGTCAAATAATTTCAAAAGAATAATATGATCATATGTTTTTGTAAAATAATTGTTTTTTAAACGCAAAAGCAATTATTTTTGTGCAAACAATTCTATAGATGAACATTTTAATTCTTGGTTCGGGAGGAAGAGAACACACTTTTGCTTGGAAAATTGCTAAAAGTTCTCGGTGTAACAAGTTATATGTTGCGCCAGGAAATTCAGGAACGGCAGAGATTGCAGAAAATATAAATTTAAAAGTGACCGACTTCGAGGCTGTCAGAGCAGTTGTCCTTTCTCATCAGATTGATATAGTGGTTGTAGGTCCAGAGGATCCTTTGGTTCAAGGAATTCATGATTATTTTTTGAATCATGAAGAACTTAATGGGATTGCTGTGATTGGTCCGCAAAAAGCAGCTGCAGAATTAGAGGGTAGTAAAGAATTTGCTAAGGAATTTATGATGAGACATAACATACCTACAGCAGCTTATAAGAGTTTCACAAGGTACAATGTTGTCGAAGGGTATAAGTTTCTTGAGACATTAAGTCCGCCGTACGTTTTAAAAGCAGATGGCTTAGCAGCAGGCAAAGGGGTTCTAATTCTTCATGACTTGGATGAGGCCAAATTAGAATTAAAGCAAATGCTTGTTGGTGCCAAATTTGGTGACGCAAGCACCAAAGTAGTTATAGAAGAATTTCTTGATGGTATAGAGCTAAGCTGTTTTGTATTAACTGACGGGAATAACTATAAAATACTTCCTACGGCAAAAGACTATAAGCGCATCGGTGAAGGAGACACAGGTCTAAACACGGGCGGTATGGGGGCTGTATCACCAGTCCCTTTTGCAACACCTGCATTTTTAAATAAAATTGAAGAAAGAATCGTCAAACCAACGGTATTTGGACTTCAAAAAGATAATTTACCGTATCAAGGATTTATTTTCATTGGGATTATTAAGGTAGGAGACGATCCTAAAGTTATTGAGTACAATGTTAGAATGGGAGATCCAGAGACAGAGGTGGTTCTTCCTCGTGTTAAAACGGATATGGTAGAAATTTTCGAAGCAATTTCAAACAAGAGCTTAGATAAAATAAATATCGAAATAGATGATAGAGCAGCAACAACGGTGATGCTGGTTTCGGGGGGCTATCCTGAAGCATATGAAAGAGGAAAAGAAATTACTGGACTTGAAAATATAAAAGACTCAATACCTTTTCACGCAGGATCCGTTAAAAGTAATGGTGAAATCATTACCTCGGGAGGGCGTGTTATGGCAATTACAAGTTATGGCAATACTTACCAAGAGGCTATAAAAAGGTGTTACAAAAATATAAGTAAGTTAAAGTTCGAAAAGATGTGCTATCGCAAAGATATTGGTTTTGATTTATAGATAAGAGTGGGATGTAACGCTTTTGTCTTCCTCATTATTTTGATCAAATTTTCTTAATTGAAGCATCCAGTAAACAAAAGCAACAAGACCTATAATAGTTAATAACCATGTCATCGCATTAGCAATCCACCAATTTTCTAGTTCGATTTGACGTAAACTGTCAAATGGTAAAAATAGAACGTTTACAAATAAGTCTTGTATAGCGTAAAAAAAATCTTTCATGTTATTAATATTATATTTACTCTGCAAATATACAAACTCATTTAAATGATTACAAGATTTTTTAGTACTTCTAAACCAATACACTTGGTGCTTGTTTCTGTTTTTATTTTTTCGCTTTTTATTACGGTGCGATTTGAATATTACTCTGATGGGATAACTATATTAGAAGTATTTAGAGAACTTAGCCTATATAGCATTTTAATGCTTTCTATAGTTGTTTTTTCTTTTTTTGTGAGTAAAAATAATTTGACTAAAAAAAATAATTTTAAGTTGTTAATTTTTACTTTGTTTTTAGCGTGTATTCCTGAAACCGTGATGCACGGAAAGATGATAATTTCTAACGTCTTTATTCTTTTTGCCTTAAGAAGAGTCTTAAGTTTGAGATCAAATTTGAAGATTAAAAAGAAGTTGTTTGATGCTGCATTTTGGATAACATTGGCATCATTATTTTACTTTTGGTCAATCTTATTTTTTATATTAATAATTGCTGCTTTATTCTTTCATGGCATTCATCAACTTAAAAATTTGATAATTCCCTTTACAGGATATTTAACAGTGTTTTTGATAATTATTAGTTACAGTGTTATGGCCCCAAGCTCAAATACTATTAATTGGTTTCAAATTGACACTGTTAGTTTTGATTTCTCAAATTATTTATTAAGTCAAGTTGTATCAATAACAGTATTAACCACATTAGGAATTTATTCGATGGTGTTTTATGTTCGTAAAATTGGAGATAAATCTAGCGATTTTAGGTCGTCTTTTTTGTTGATTTTGATTTCTTTATTTATTGGAGTAGGACTGGTTGTTATTGCGCCTGTAAAAAACACAAGTGAATTATTGTTCCTTTTTGCGCCATTATCAATTATCATTACCAATCACATTGAAGCCTTTTCAAATAAATGGTTAGCTGACTTTTATTTAAGTGTATTAGCTGTCACTCCCTTCATACAATTAATGCTGTAGTTTTATCCCAAATGATAAGTCACCAGCATCTCCTAAACCAGGAACAATGTATCCTTTATCATTTAAATCTTCATCAACACCAGCAATCCAGAGTTGGGTGTTTTTTGGAAACTTAGAGGCCGCGAAAGTAACACCCTTTTTAGCTCCTAAAACGCTAATAATATGGGTGTTTTTTGGTGTACCATGGCTTAGCAGTGCCTCATAAGTTGACACTATAGATTGCCCTGTAGCTAACATTGGATCTACCAATATGAGTGTTTTACCTTCTATGCTTGGACTTGCAACATATTCAACAACAATTTCAAATTCCGTTTTACTTTTGTGATGCCTGTACGCAGAAATAAAGGCGTTTTCAGCATTATCAAAGTAGTTTAGCACACCATTGTGTAAAGGTAAACCAGCTCTTAATACAGAACATATAACAAAGTTTTCTGAAGGCTGCATGAGGGACATTTCTCCAAGAGGTGTTTTTAAATAACTCTTTTTAAAGGATAAGGTTTTACTCATCTCATAACACAATATTTCACCAATGCGCTCAATATTTCTTCGAAAACGCATTCTATCTTTTTGTATTGAAATTGAACGAATTTCTGACATGAAATTATTTAAAATTGAATTTTCTTTTGAAAAGTTGTGGATGCGCATCTCGTATTTTCTTTATTGTAGTAAAGTTAACAATTAGAAGTATATTTGTACGCTAAACGATAAGAGAAATGTTTTCAAAAAAAGCTAATAAAATATTCAGTGAGGTAATTGAGAGATATCACGTCATTAATACGGTTGATCAAGTATTTTTAAATCCATATAAAAAAAACAGCACACTGTTAGAGCATTTATTATATCGAAAATGTTGGATAGATACGGTTCAATGGCATTATGAGGATATCATTCGGGATCCTTATATTGACCCAATTGCAGCCTTGAAATTAAAACGTCAAATTGATTCTTCAAATCAAGACAGAACCGACATGGTTGAATATATTGACAGTTATTTCTTAGAAAAATACAAACATGTATCAGTGAATGATAATGCTTCAATTAATACGGAAAGCCCAGCTTGGGGCATTGATAGACTGTCTATTTTAGCATTGAAAATTTATCATATGAATGAAGAAGCTACCCGAACAGATGCTGATCAATCTCATAAAGATGGTTGTCAGAAAAAGCTCGATGTTTTGTTAGAACAGAGAGATGATTTATCTTCAGCGATAGACACCTTATTGAAGGATATCGAAAAGGGTGTAAAATACATGAAAGTTTATAAGCAAATGAAAATGTATAATGATAACGAATTAAATCCAGTGTTACGTTCAAATAAATAAAGTCTTGGAAGAAAGGTCTAGAGGCAATGACTAAACCTAAAAACATACTCATTATTCGCCTTTCCGCCATGGGAGATGTGGCCATGACTGTTCCGGTTATTCGAGCATTTTGTCATCAATTTCCTGAAGTAAAAATCACTGTGCTTACTAAGGAGTTTTTTACACCTTTTTTTAGAGGATTACATAATGTTACTGTTATACACCCTGATCTAAGTGATAAACATAAGGGTGTTCTAGGCTTGTTCCGACTATCAAGGGAGTTAAATCAATGGAATTTCGATGGTCTCTTGGACTTACACAATGTGTTAAGAAGCAGGATCTTAAAAACCTTTCTATCAATTAATCCTAGCGCGCAAATAAACAAAGGACGAAAAGAAAAAAGGGCGCTAGTTTTTGGCAGTTCTTTCCATCAGCTAAAGACAACACACCAGCGTTATGCAGACGCTTTCAAGGAACTAGGATACGATGTTAATTTAATAAATCCTGAATTCCCTAGGCCTGTTAAGCTTAATACTAAGCTTAAAGTTTTTTTAAAAGGGACAAAAAATAAGCGAATAGGAATAGCTCCTTTTGCAGCACATAAGGGTAAAATGTATCCATTAACACTAATGAATCAAGTCATTCAAAGTTTAAGTAAAAAACACCTTGTGGTTCTTTTTGGAGGAGGCTTAAAAGAGGTTAATCAATTAAAAAAAATAGCATCTAATTATAAAAATGTTATTAATACAGCAGGAAGGTTAACTTTAGACGAAGAACTTGATGTCATTTCAAATCTAGATCTTATGCTTTCCATGGATTCAGGTAATGGTCATTTAGCTGCCATGCTTGGTATTGACGTAATTACAATTTGGGGAGTGACACATCCTTATGCAGGATTTTTGCCATTCAATCAATCAATAACGTCCGCTCTAACACTAGACAAATCACGACATCCAAAAGTCCCCACTTCCGTATACGGGAATAAGTATCCAAAAGAGTATGAACAAGCCATTGGCACTATTTCACCCGAAACTATCATTTCTAAGATAAAAGAGAGACTTGATGAAAATGTGCTTCATACATCATCATAATCAACATAGATACTTGGTGTTGTTGGGTGTGCTTGACAAGTTAAAATTAAACCTTCAGCAACTTCAGAATCTGTTAACACATTATTTTGTGTCATAATTGCTTTACCTTTTTTTATTCGAGCTAAGCAGCTACTACAAATACCCCCTTGACATGAATATGGTGCATCAATATTTTGAGATAATGCCATGTCTAAAATGTTTTTTGTTTTTGGCATTAAAAAAGAGGTTTCTTCATCGTCAACCATAACAATAACCTCTGATTGTCCATCAACAATGACAGGATTAACCGAAGACTCTTCAGAGGGTGCTGTAAATAATTCAAATAAGATTTTAGTCTCAGAAACACCTCTTTCTAAAAGAGTACTTTTTACTTCTTGTATCATTTGTTGAGGGCCACAAAGATAAAAGGTGTCAGTGGAGTTGATGTTGGAGTATTCATTTAGAGTCAGATTAACGGTGCTTTTATCGATTCTTCCAAAAACAGCATTTTCTTCATTTGCTTGGGAATATAAAAGTTGTGTTTGAAATTTTCCTGGGTACGCTTGTTTTAGTTCACTTATTTCTTTTAGAAACATCGCGCTTTCTGGTGTTTTATTTCCATAAACAAGTAAAAAATCACTTTTAGGTTCTTCCGCTAAAAGCGTTTTCATGATTCCTAATATCGGTGTGATGCCACTTCCGGCAGCGTAAGCAACTAATCTTCTTGATAACGCTTGGTCAGGTTCAAATGTAAAACGCCCTTTTGGAGGGCTCACTTCCAAAACATCATTTTTTTTTAATTCTTTGTTAGCATAGGTTGAAAAGACACCGCCATCAACAATTTTTACAGCAACAGAGAGTGTATCACTTGCGGGTGACGAACAAATTGAATAGTCTCGACGAACATCATTCCCATCTAAATTAATTTTAAACGTTATATACTGCCCAGCTTTAAATTTAAATGTTGCTTTTAATTCATCAGGAATGTCTAAGAACACCTGTACGGAATGGTCTGTTATATTTTGGATATCTTTAACTGAGAGTTCGTGAAATTGGCTCATAATTTTTTATTCAAAAATAAGAAACTTTAAAGTTAATATTGTGTTATTTTTATTAGGTAAACGTATAATTTTATCTGATTGATTTAAAGGTGTTGAAAGAAACGTTTTAATACCTACTTTTAGACCGAATTATGGCGAACGAGTATTTTAAGTCATGAAGAAAAGGAAGGTTTAAATCATGCCTTAAATACACACTATTTTTACATAAAATGAAAAAAGATAGTTATTTTTACGCTTATGCATAATATATTGCGGTACTTTAAGTTATTTCATCATCAAATAAGACGAACATTGAAAACATATAACACCTCGATCTTACTGTTTTTTTTATTACTGCTTGTAACAGCCTCATGTTCCCGTAAAAACGACACTTTCATTAGCAGAAATTATCACGCCGTAACAACGGAATATAATACTCTATATAATGGATTCAATGCTTTAGAGCAAGGAAGACAGACTCTAAATGATAGTTATTCTGACAACTATTGGGAAATTTTACCAGTTGAACGAATGCAAGTTTCAGATGAGTTGATTCTTCCTGGGCAATCAAAAAATGCAGATTTTGAGCGTGCAGAGGAAAAAGCAGTGAAGGCTGTACAAAAACACGGGATGAACATTGATGGTAAAGAAAAAAATCCTCAAATCGATGAGGCTTACTTGTTGTTGGGCAAGGCGCGTTACTTTGATCAACGTTTTGTGCCTGCAATGGAAGCTTTCAATTACATCCTTTACAAATACCCCGCAAGTGATAAAATTAATCAGGCAAGAATTTGGCGGGAAAAAACAAATTTAAGATTAGAAAATACAGAGTTAGCAGTAGCAAACTTGAAACGATTGTTATACCAAGAAAAGCTGAAAGGTCAAGATTTTGCTGATGCCACATCGATGTTGGCTGAAGGGTACATCGCTTTAGAGTTTTTGGACAGCGCGATTGTTCAATTAGAATTAGCATCGAATAATACAAAAAGTAATGATGAGAGAGGTCGATATCGTTTCATCCAAGGACAATTATATAACGCTTTAGAAAAAAGGGACAGCGCAAATTATGCGTTTGATAGAGTTATCGAGCTAAATCGTAAGACGCCAAGAATTTACTTGATAAGTGCTCATATTGAAAAGGCGAAAAATTTCAATTACACGGAGGGTAACAAGTTGGAGTTTTTAGAGGAACTCACAAAACTTGAAGAAAATAGAGAAAACAGACCTTTCTTAGATAAAATTTATCATCAAATAGCTGAATTTCATTTAACAAACACCTCTGATTCTATCGCTGAAGTATACTATAATAAATCTTTAAGAACAGCCTCAAGGGACAGGTTTTTAGTTGCTTTAAATTATCAGAATTTAGGAGATATGAGTTTTGATAAAACAATCTATAAGCAAGCTGGTTCCTATTACGATAGCACCATGCTCAACTTAAAGAGAAATAGCAGACTGTTTAGAGATATTAGGAAAAAGCGTGAAAATTTAGACGATGTGATTCGTTTTGAAGACGTCGCTCAGAGAAATGATAGTATTTTATTTTTAATAAATCTTTCAGAAGATCAGCGCCTTGAATATTTTACTGTATACACAGACAAGTTAAAAAAGGAAGCTCAAGAAGCTAAAGAAAAGGCTGAAATAGCTGAAAAAAACAAGTCTGTTGGATTAAAATCAGTTGAGAGTAAAATTAATGGCATTGGTCAAAAAGCACCTAATATTAAATCCTTTTATTTTTACAATCCAGTGACGGTTGCTTATGGTAAGAATGAGTTTGTTAAAGTTTGGGGGAGTCGATCTTTGGAAGATAATTGGAGATGGTCGAATAAAGGAAGTGATGGTCTAGAGCTTTCTTCTTTAGGAGAAGAAGAGGGATTTGCAGAAATTGAAGACAATGAATTATTTGACCCTCAATTTTATATTTCCAAAATACCAATTGAAAATAAAGCTATAGACAGTTTAAAAAAGGAAAGAAACTTTGCCTACTATCAATTGGGTCTAATTTATAAGGATAAATTTAAGGAGTACCAATTAGCTAAAAATAAACTTAAGGATTTATTGGAAAGCGCCCCAGAAGAGCGATTAATTTTACCTTCAAAATATAATTTACATAAAATATACATCCTTCTTAGTCAATTTGATGAGGCAGAAATAATCAAAAAAGATATTATCGACAACTATTCCAATTCAAGATATGCTGCTATTTTATTAAATCCAGATACTGATTTAGGTGAAGATGAAAATAGCCCAGAGTATTTGTATGAAAAATTATACGAACAATTCGAATCCCAAAATTACACTTCAGTAATTTCAGGATGTGATAAATTTATTAATATGTTTGAAGGGGAGGTTATTGTCCCAAAGTTTGAATTTTTAAAAGCAGTGTCAAGTGCACGGTTATTTGGATTCAAAAGCTACAAAAAAGCAATTAATTTCATAGCCTTAAATTATCCAAACAGTTCAGAAGGAGAAAAGGCCCAAATCATGCTTAAAACGAGTATACCTGCTTTAGAAAAAAAAGAGTTTGTAGAAGAGGGTTCTTCTAAAAATTTTAAAGTTTTATATAATTTCACCAATACCAAAGAGGAGGAAATAAATAAGTTCGTAAAAACATTGAATACTGCAATAGCTGACGTAGCGTATTTTGATCTTTACACGTCTATTGATAAATATGATTTGGAAACAACATTTGTTGTCGTTCACGGTTTAACTAGCTTCCAGGGAGCAGAAGGTTTTAAGGATCTTTTAGGCGATAAGAGTAATAAAATTAAGATGGACCATCTTCCTGTTTCCTCAGAAAACTACGAGGTTATTCAAATTCATAAAAATCTAGACGTATATTTAGAGTCTCAATAATTAACAAAGATGTTTTCAGACAATAAAAAAAGTAAAATGGCAACAGAGAGTATATCAACGCAAAATATCATTGCTGCAGACACAAAAATTGTAGGAGATATTGTAAGTAAAGGACCTTTTAGAATCGATGGTCAAGTAGAAGGAAATATTAAGACTAGGGACAAAATTGTTGTTGGCAAATCAGGCTTCGTTAACGGCACTATTGACGGTACAAATGCTGATTTTGAAGGGAGCTTCTCCGGAAAGCTCAAATTGTCTGGGACGCTGTCATTAAAATCTTCAGCTTATGTTCAGGGAGAAGTAGAGGTCGGCAAATTAGCAGTAGAGCCTGGAGCAACTTTTAATGCAACATGCAGTATGAAAGGAGCTGTAAAAGAACTAAATAAAGGTGGGCAGCAACAATCAAATTCAGAAAAAGAAAGAACGGCTTAATAATTATGCCCGTTTTTCGGGTGTAGGGTTTCAAATGCTTGCTACGATAGGAGTTGGTGTCTGGGGAGGAATAAAACTAGATAATATCTACCCTAATAACTATCAAGTGTTTACTGTAATTTGCTCATTAATCTCAATTGGAGTTGCTCTATATCTTGTTATTAAACAAGTCACTAAATTTTCAAATCAAAAAAACAACACAAATGACTAAAGAAACAATAAGTTTCGTTACAAGATTATTATTATTGACAGCTATTCTTTTAGCCGTTCATGTATATATATTAAGTCAATTTTTTACTGGACACCTATATTTCCCTATTTGGACTATTTATGTCTTTAATGCTGTTTTGGTTTTTATTGTTTATAGTTTTTTAAGATTTAAGGCTAGTCAAGGAAGTAACAAAATGTATCAGTTGTTTTTGGGATTGACTAGTATAAAGATGGCCTTAGCGATCGTGTTTTTATTACCTCTTTTTTTTGGTAAATCCGAGCACGCTCAACTCGAGGTTATTAATTTTTTTATTCCATATTTTTTGTTTTTGGCCTTTGAAATTTTCAACCTTAATAAATTTCTTCAAAAAAGCTAAACATTGTAAGTTTTAATTTGCAATTTGATTAAATGTACGTACATTTGCACCGAATTTTAGAAGCTATTTTAATTTAAAAAACTGATGCAAATCAACACTTTTAAAACACTGTTACTAGGCTTACTTCTTTCACTTTCGTTTGTAGTAAAAGCAAATGAATCAATTGAAGAAAAATCAGACGAAAAAGATTTCAATGTTACTGACATGATTATGCATCACATTAAAGATGCTCATGACTTCCATATTATGGACTGGGATGGACATGCTATTTCTTTTCCTTTACCAGTTATTTTGTGGACAAACGATGGATTAGTGACTTTTATGTCATCTGAGTTTCACCATAATGATGATGGAACAATTGTTGTAGAAAAAGGAGGTCAGAAATTTATAAAATTCCATGAAGAAATTTATTATGCTAATGATGAAGCAGATCATGGCTCTTATGTAAGTTTTGATCCTGAACATCATCCCACAAATGTAGCTCCTCTAGACTTTTCTATCACTAAATTGGTGTTTTCAATGTTTATGTCAATGATATTATTGTTGTTAATATTTGGTTTTTCTGCGAGAGCGTATAATAGATCGGAAAACGGAGTTCCAACAGGAATTGCAAAATTCACAGAACCTTTGATTGTGTTTATTCGTGATGAGGTAGCCATACCCAATATAGGAGAAAAGCATTACAAAAGATTCTTACCATTTTTATTAACGTTATTTTTCTTTATTTGGATAAATAATATTATGGGATTAATTCCTTTTTTCCCTTTCAGCGGAAACTTGAGTGGTAATATTGCATTTACAGGAGTATTGGCATTAATAACATTTATCATCACAACGTTTGTTGCAAATAAAGATTACTGGAAACACATTTTTTGGATGCCAGGAGTTCCGGTACCAATGAAATTGTTTTTGGCGCCAATAGAATTTATGGGCATATTTATTAAGCCTATTTCTCTTATGATACGTTTGTTTGCAAACATTTCAGCAGGACACATTATAGTTCTGAGTTTAATATCATTGATATTTATAGCAAAGAGTATTTGGATTGCGCCAGCATCTGTGATATTCTCGGTATTTATTAGTGTTATTGAAGTATTAGTTGTGGCTATACAAGCCTATATTTTCACTATGTTAACTGCTCTATATATTGGTAGCGCCATGGAGGAACACGAACACGAACATTAATTAATTTTTAATATTTATAAACTATGAGTTTAGCATTATTACAAGAAGCAGTAAGTTACGTTCCTTTCGCAGCGATTGGAGCAGGTCTTGCAGCTATAGGTGCCGGAATCGGTATTGGTAAAATTGGTGGATCTGCTATGGAAGCAATGGCACGTCAACCAGAAATGCAAGGTAAATTACAAGGATCTGCAATTGTACTTATCGCTTTCGTTGAAGCGGTAGCACTTTTTGCGGTTGTTGTATCACTTATTGCAAAGTAAAGAAGAAAATGGTGCAGCGGTTGGCTGCACTATTTTTTTAGTATTAAAGATTTTAAAATAAATTAAGAAATGGATTTAGTTACTCCAGATGTTGGACTATTGTTTTGGACAGTTATCTCGTTTTTTGTGCTTTTATTTCTATTAAGAAAATTTGCATGGAAACCAATTGTAGGTACAGTTAACGATAGAGAAACGTCTATTCGTGAAGCATTAGAATCTGCTGAAAAGGCTCGTCTTGAAATGCAAAACCTCACTGCTGACAATGAGCGTATTTTAAAAGAAGCTCGTGTAGAACGCGAAACCATGTTAAAAGAGGCCCGAGAGATAAAAGCAAAGATGATTTCTGATGCAAAAGATGAAGCTCAAACTCAAGCAAATAAAATGATTGAGCAGGCTCAGATTGCCATTGCCAGTGAGAAAAAATCAGCGATGGCGGAGCTTAAAAATCACGTAGCAGGTTTATCAGTTGATATTGCAGAAAAAATGGTAAGAGAAGAATTATCTAACAAGGACAAGCAACTTAAGTTAGTTGAGAATATGTTAGGTGAAGCAAAGTTAAACTAGAATCATGGCACAAACAAGAGCAGCAATACGATATGCAAAAGCAGTTATGAGTCTTGCAAATGAACAAAACTCTGCTAGCAAACTTAATGACGATATGAAGTCTATTGTTAATGCTGTTGCAGAAAGTAAAGATTTAAGCGATATGCTTCAAAGCCCTGTGATACATTCAAAGGTAAAAAAGGCAACGCTTTTAGAAGTGTTTCCTAACATGAATAAGCTCAGCGTTAAACTTATTGATCTACTTGTCGAAAACAAACGTATTGACATAATAGACGTAGTTGCTCAAAAAATAAACATGTTATTTGATGAATCTCAGGGGACCCAAATAGCAAAAGTAACTACTGCAATTCCTTTAACTAAAGAATTAGAAGCGAAAGTGCTTACAAAAGTAAAAGAGCTTACAGGGAATGATGCAGAAGTTCAAAACACTGTTGACGAATCTATATTGGGAGGATTTATTCTAAGAGTTGGAGACATACAATACAACGCTAGTATTGCTAATAAACTAGACAAATTAAAAAGAGAATTTACATTAAACTAAGATATTTATATCTAAATAAATAATAAGATGGCAGAAGTAAAACCAGCTGAGATATCAGCAATCTTAAAACAACAATTATCAGGATTTGAAGCATCGGCTTCACTAGACGAAGTTGGATCAGTATTAACCATTGGGGATGGTATTGTACGTGCTTACGGATTGTCAAATGCACAATATGGAGAATTAGTAGAATTTGATGGGGGGCTTGAAGGAATTGTTCTTAACTTAGAAGAAGATAACGTTGGTATTGTATTATTAGGGCATTCAAAAGAAGTAAAAGAAGGTTCAACTGTAAAACGAACTGGACGTATCGCATCTGTTAATGTAGGTGAAGGTATTGTTGGTCGTGTGGTTGATACATTAGGAAATCCAATTGACGGTAAAGGACCAATTGCTGGAGAAACATATGAAATGCCATTAGAGCGTAAAGCACCAGGTGTTATCTATAGAGAGCCAGTAACTGAGCCATTGCAAACAGGAATCAAATCTATTGACGCTATGATTCCAGTTGGACGAGGACAACGTGAATTGGTGATTGGGGATAGGCAAACCGGTAAAACGACAGTTTGTATTGATACCATCTTGAATCAAAAAGAATTTTATGACGCAGGTGAACCTGTATATTGTATTTATGTTGCGGTAGGACAAAAGGCATCTACAGTAGCAAATATTGCTAAGGTATTAGAGGAAAGAGGTGCTCTTGCTTATACAACGATTGTCGCTGCGAATGCATCAGACCCCGCTCCAATGCAAGTATATGCTCCAATGACAGGCGCCGCAATCGGTGAGTATTTCAGAGATACTGGTCGTCCAGCGCTAATAATTTATGATGACCTATCGAAACAAGCAGTTGCTTATCGTGAGGTATCATTGTTATTACGTCGTCCACCAGGACGTGAAGCATATCCTGGAGATGTTTTTTACTTACACTCTCGTTTGTTAGAACGTTCGGCAAAAGTTATTAATGATGATGCTATTGCCAAGGAAATGAATGATCTTCCTGATTCATTAAAACCAATAGTAAAAGGAGGAGGATCTCTAACGGCATTGCCAATTATAGAAACTCAAGCAGGGGATGTATCAGCATATATTCCAACAAACGTAATTTCAATTACTGATGGTCAAATTTTCTTAGATGGAGATTTATTCAATTCTGGTGTTCGTCCAGCAATTAATGTTGGTATATCAGTGTCTCGAGTTGGTGGTAATGCTCAGATTAAGTCAATGAAAAAGGTTTCGGGAACACTAAAGTTAGATCAAGCACAATTCCGGGAATTAGAGGCTTTTGCAAAATTTGGTTCTGATCTTGATGCGTCAACGCTAAATGTTATTGAAAAAGGAAAGCGTAATGTTGAGATATTAAAACAAGCACAAAATGATCCCTTCACAGTTGAGGATCAAATTGCCATCATCTATGCAGGTTCCAAGAACTTGTTGAAAGATGTTCCAGTTAATAAGGTAAAAGAATTTGAGCGTGATTATATCGAGTTTTTAAAAGCTAAACACACGGATGCCTTAACTACTTTGAAGTCTGGTAAGCTAACGGATGATGTTACAGATATATTAACAAATGTTGCTCAAGATTTGTCAGGGAAATACAAGGCTTAAATTAAGGTTATATTGAATTAGAATTTGTTTAATGTTTTAAAACTATGGCAAACTTAAAAGAAATACGTAACAGAATATCGTCAGTGTCTTCAACAATGCAGATAACTAGCGCTATGAAAATGGTGTCTGCTGCAAAGTTAAAAAAGGCCCAAGACGCTATTACAGCGATGCGTCCTTACTCAGATAAGTTGACAGAGTTATTGCAAAGTTTGAGTGCAACGTTAGATGCAGATTCTGGCAGTAAGTTTGCTCTTGAAAGAGAAGTTAAGCGCGTACTATTAGTTCCTATAACCTCAAATAGAGGTCTCGCTGGGGCATTTAATTCCAACATAATTAAAGAAACATTAAAACTGAGCTCTGAAGACTATTTAAGCACTGAAATTAGTTATTTGACTATTGGTAAAAAAGCAAATGATGCCTTCAAAAAAACAAAGCATCTGATAGCGGATCGAAGTGAAATATTTGATGATTTAACTTATGATAATGCATCCGAAATTGCTCAAATTTTGATGGATACTTTTGTTGATGGAAAAGTTGATAAAGTTGTTCTTGTTTACAATAAATTTAAAAATGCTGCAACACAAGAAATAATGACGGAGCAATTTTTACCAATTGTCCCAACAAAAGACAATCTTAATTCAAATCTAGATTATATATTCGAGCCATCTAAAGCTGAAATTGTTGAACAGCTAATACCTAAATCGTTGAAAACACAATTATTCAAAGCGATTAGAGATTCTTTTGCTAGTGAACATGGCGCAAGAATGACCGCGATGCATAAAGCAACCGATAACGCTACTGAATTGAGAGATCAATTGAAATTAACCTATAATAAAGCGCGTCAAGCATCTATTACAAACGAAATATTAGAAATTGTTGGCGGGGCAGAAGCCTTGAATAATTAATTCTAATTTATAAAATGTAATAAAGCTAAACGTTCTTGTTTAGCTTTTGTCGTTTATTAGATTGTCGCGAACATAATTTTGTTTAACGAAAAGCGATTATAATTAAACAGTAATTGAAAAAATAGTCTTAATTTAGAACATTATTTAAAAATAAACACTAAAAATGAAAACACTAAAACACTTATTGCTTGGTGCTTTGTTATGTTTTGTGGTTGTTACAGCCATTATAACTAATTGGCACAATCAAAAAACAGATGTTTTAATGTCACCCAACGACATTACAAAAATTCATGAAGATAATTTAAAAAACAGTCCTTTCAAAGAATCGTTGTTATTAGATAAAGAGCAGCGTAAAGATGCAGGTTTGCCTCCAAACAAGTATTATGAGGAAGAATATGAATTAACTATGAATCCGGTGTTGGGCCGACCTACATTCGAAAACCTTCCAGAGATTAGAAATCAAATAAAGTCGTTTGAAGGATTGAGAACTCCTGGAGACGGTATTGATGAAGATTGGGTTTCAAGAGGTCCTGATAATCTTGGAGGAAGAACTAGAGCTGTGATGTTTGATCCAAATGATAATTCAAATGAAACTGTTTTTGCAGGCGGTGTTAGTGGTGGATTATGGAAGAACACAGGTATATCTGATGCAAATACTGTATGGTCAAGAGTCAATATTCCGAGCAATCTAAATGTTTCTGTTTTGACTTACGATCCGAATGATTTTAACATATTTTATGCAGGAACAGGTGAATCATATACAAGTGGCGATGTAAACGGTGACGGTGTATGGATGTCTGAAGATGCTGGGGAAACATGGAAAAACGTCTTTGGTGGAATTTCTGGACCTACAACGTTTCAATCTGCCTCAGATATTACCATTAATGCTCCAGGAGATATTGCAGGAGATTATTTATCAACACCGACTACTGCCTTTGGATCTACAATCACTTCAGTTATAACTGCTGATTTAGTATTAGCTAATGACACATCCATAGCACCAGCGGAGGGTTGTGAAGAGTTTGGTGCTGAAGTCTCAGGTAAAATAGCTTTGATTAGGAGAGGGTCTTGTAACTTTACCGTTAAGGTTAAAAATGCTCAAGATGAAGGAGCTGTTGCAGCTATCATTATGAATAATATTCCTGGCTCCCCTATTAGTATGGGAGGTGAAGATGCTTCAATTACAATACCGGCAGTGATGATTTCCAAAGCAGACGGAGATTTAATCGAAGCAGCATTAGCTGAAGGAGATGTTAATGTTTCTATGAATCCTTTATCAGGAGATTTTACTGGTAATCTTGTTCCAGGAATTCAGCATATTAATGACATAAAAATTAAAGATAATAATGGAATCTCAGAGGTCTATGTGGCCGCAGGCGAATCATTTTATGGTGATGCTAACTCGACAACATATTTGGGAGGTCCAGAATTAGGCCTCTATAAATCAATTGATCAAGGAGATTCATGGACTGAATTAAACATGCCATTGACGGCATCAGGAAAGAAACACGAGCCAAATGACATTGAAGTGGGAGCTGATGGAAAAATTTGGGTTTCTACAATTTCGAGCTCTATTTATGGAGAGGGTGGAGGAAAGGTATTTTCATCTGAAGATGGAGAAACGTTTACAAATGCATACACTTTAGAAGGCGCTAACAGGACTCAAATAGCAGTTTCTTCACAAGATGCAGATAAAGTTTATATACTCGCACAAATCTCAGAAGGTGTAGCGATGGAAGTTACAACAGATGGATTTGCTACAGGAACTTCGGATATGGCACTCCCGAACGATGCTGATACGGGAATTAGTGCAACAGATTTTACAAGAGGTCAAGCTTTCTATGATTTAATGTTAGAAGTTGATCCTACAGATGATGACGTTATCTATAGTGGAGGAATTGATTTATTTAAGTCAGAAAATTCTGGGACTTCTTGGAACCAATTTACGCATTGGTATGCCGGTTTTGGTTATCAATATGCACATGCGGATCAGCACGGAATGACATTTTCTAATTCAGATCCTAATACAGTTTTATTTGGGAATGATGGAGGCGTGTTTTATTCTAACAACGGCGGGACAAATACCTTAGAGAGAAATAAAGGCTTTATTACGTCTCAATTTTATACTGTCGGCGTTGCCCCAACTACCGCGTTTGATGGTGCTGAATACTTTGTGGGAGGCCTCCAAGACAATGGGACACATTTATTTTCAAATGCAGACCCTGGTATCAATAGCTCTGTTGAAACCTATGGAGGAGATGGAGCTTACAGCTTTTTTGATCAAGACGGAACAGACCAATACTACATAAGAAACTATGTTTATAATAATGGTATTAATTTGTATAATTTATCGAATAATCAAAGTATCACGATAAATAGTGAGAGTAGTAGTATAGGATCGTTTATTAATCCGCAAGGATTAGATTCAAACTTGGATATTTTATACTCTAATTATTCCTCGGGTTCAGATGCTGCAATTAGAAGATATGCGGGAATAAAATCTCAAGGAACTATAGAAAAAACAAGTTTAACAAGTACAGAACTTGTTAGTAGACCAACGGCATTTACCGTATCACCTTACACAACTTCTTCTTCAACCTTGTTAGTTGGAACTGTTTTGGGTGATATTATTAAATTAGAAAATGCTGAAGCAACTCCGACATGGACTAATATCGAAACATTAAATATTATTGTTGGAAGTATATCAGATATTGAGTATGGCGCATCAGAAAATGATATTTTTGTGACTGTTCATAATTATGGCGTACAGAGTATATGGTACACTAATGATGGAGGGGCCAATTGGTATGGAAAAGAAGGAGATTTACCCGACATGCCAGTTAAAGCAATATTACAGAGTCCATTAAATCCGGAAGAGGTCATTGTTGGAACAGAATTAGGCGTGTGGTATACCACTAACTTTTTGTCTACAAACCCAAACTGGCTGCCTGCTTTTAATGGAATGTCAAATGCAAAAGTCATGGATTTAGATTTGAGAGATGATAATGCAATATACGCAGCTACTTACGGTAGAGGTATTTTTTCTGGACAATTTATTATAGATCCAAATGGTGATGATGATGGAGATGGTGTTCCTAACGGGACAGATAATTGTCCGAATACAGCAAATCCAGATCAAGCAGATACTGATGGCAATGGTATCGGAGATGCCTGTCAAGATACGGATGGAGATAGTGTCATCGATACAGAAGATAATTGTGTTGAAACCCCTAATGTTGATCAATTAGACACAGATGGAAATGGTGTGGGTGATGCTTGCCAAGATTCGGATGGAGATTCCGTTTTTGACAATGAAGATAATTGTATAGATACACCAAATCCCGATCAGTTAGACACCAATGGAAATGGCGTAGGAGATATTTGTGATACAAGCTATGAAAACACAGACAACATCATTCTGGAAGTTATTTCGGAGTCATGTGAAAATCAAGATAATGGTATCATTAATATAACGGTTACTGAAACATATGTTTCATACACGGTTACTGTTACAGGAGACGGAACTGATGAAAATGAAACAATGACATCAGACTCAATAAGTTTTGATAACCTATCGGTTGGAGCTTACACTGTTTGTGTAAATGTTGACGGAAGAGATTTTGAGCAATGTTTTGAAATAAATATTGACGCGGCAGTTCCTTTAGACGGTATATTTGGCTTGGTAGATGATAGTAATGGTGACAGCGACGTAGAAACCACAATGGTTAACATCAATTCGGGAACACCTCCGTTCACAGTAATGTTTAATAACGATATCATTTTAATTACAAATGAAAAAATCTTTGAGGTTGAAACAATGGGCTCTGGTTTATTAGAGATTAAATCCGGAAAAGCTTGTGAAGGAATAATGAGTAGAGCAATGGAAGGCAGTAATATTTTAAATTTTGTTGCAAGCCCTAATCCGGTAATCGATGTTTTAAAAATCACATTGCCTGAAATATCACAAAATGCAGTCTATACAGAAATCTTTGATATTAATGGGAAATTGATTTATAAGAGTGAAATTCAAGTATATAATTCTAAAAGTATTAATATCCCATTCAGCAGTTTTAGTAGTGGTCTTTACTTTGTAAAGCTTTCGTTGAATGAGCCTAAAACTATTAAAATCATAAAAAAATAATTATTATGAAAAAAGCGATAACCTTGTATTTATCCTTAGCAGTATTATGTATTGCTGGATCCTGCAGTAGTGGAGGTGACGATGACAGCCCAGGTCCAACTCCTCCTCCACCAGCCGAGAATAATAACCCTACAGCAGTTTCACAATTAATATATCCGTCGTCAGATTTACTTTGTATCGAAAGCACGATAATATTTGAATGGGGAGCAGCCTCAGATGTTGATGGCGATCCAATCAGTTATATTCTTGTTGTTGCCGAAGATAGAAACTTTACTAACATTGTCGAACAGCGAACAGTTTCAACGACTAGTCTTTCAATAACTCTGCAACCAGGTGTTGCATATTATTGGAAAGTAACAGCCATTGATAATCAAGGTGGTGAATCAGATTCTTCAGCGACTTTTGCTTTTTTCACAGAAGGTGTGGGCATTTCAAATCATGCTCCGTTTAGCGCAGCTTTAAATGCTCCAGATGATGAAGGTTTTGTAAGTGAGGGAAGCGTGAACTTAAACTGGACAGGTAGTGATTCTGACTCTGGAGATGTATTGACATATGATTTGTTTTTTGGAGAATTAGATCCAGCTGAACTTATTGAGACAGACTTATCAGAAGACAATTTTGATGTCACTGTAATTTCTGGTAAAACATATTATTGGAAAGTAGATACTACAGATGATTCAGGTTTAAAAACAATAGGTCAAACTTGGATGTTTACGGTAAACTAGGCAGGTAATTTTAAAAGTAAGCTAATGAGCACTTTAATTTTATTTTAGTGCTCATTTTTTATTTAAATAGCTAGAGATCTGAACCCTTCATTTTTGGCATGGCTATTGTTTAATATTAGTAATATTAACCTTTGAGTAAATGAAGACAATGTATAAACTATTTAATTTATTGATGTTAATAGTTGTGGTAATTAGTTGTTCACACTGTTCCAGTACTAATGATTTGCAGAAAAACCCTCCTTTTGATCTTGAAAAGGTCTATTATGAGTATTGGACTTCTGGTGTATCAGGTGGTGGATCTGGAATAAATGTGTTTATTGAATTGAAAAAAGAGTTCGTACAATTAGACAGTATTTATTTTAGGGGGAAGGTTGTAAGCCTCGAGGTTAAACCAGGCAATAAGAAATTGTTTATCGGAAGAATTTTGTATCCGCCGTCAAATAAATTCGATAGGAAACTTAGTAAGGAGTCTTTAAATGAGTATAATAATAAAGCACCAATTATTGAAATAAATACTTTTTATAATTTAGAGCAAGACGAGTGCGTCGTAACCTACGAGTCAAGGGGTGAAATTAAGTATTACAAGATTACCAATATGGTTGAAAAAAGAAGACATGATGTTCCAATGACTTCCATGGCTACAAAGAACTAATGTTGCAAAACGTTTCACAATAGCGTACTTTTAAAATTCATAATTATTATTGTTGAGTACATTTCAAAATCTTTTTAAACAGACATTTGTCTATGGGCTAGCGACGGTGCTCCCCCGGATGCTAACTTTTTTATTGGTTCCATTGTATACAGAAGTTTTGGCCGTTGGAGTGTATGGTAAAGTTTCTATAATTTTTTCTTGGTTTGCTATTTTTAATGTCATTTTAGCTTATGGAATGGAAACGGCATTTTTTAGATTTTTTAATAAGGAATCTGATAAGGAGTTTGTAACAAGTACTTCAGCTCTTTCAATAATTTTTACATCCATAACAATTTTTTTAGCAGCATTATTTTTTAAAACCCAGTTAGCTTCTTTAATTGACATTAAAGTAGAATATCTCAATTTTGTATTATGGATCTTATTTTTAGATGCGTTAGTAATTATTCCATTTGCTTGGCTTCGAGCTAAAGAGCAGCCAACTCGATATGCTGTTATCAAGATTACAAATGTTGTTGTAAATATCAGTTTTAATTTATTTTTCTTACTTTTTTTAGAAGATTTCGCTTCAGAAAACTCACTGTTTAATACCTTGTATAAATCTAATTATGAAATTAATTACATTCTTGTTTCGACATTAGTTGCGAGTGTGGTTACATTAATGTTGATGTTTCCTTTTTACAAAAGGATCAACTATACATTTAATGTTGCTCTGTGGAGAAAAATGTTAGAGTATGCTTTTCCGGTACTAATTGCAGGGCTTGCTTATACAATTAATGAGACATTCAATAGAATTCTTTTAGACAGTAGTTTATCTACAGCATTAGATTCAGAACGTGAGGTGGGAATGTTTTCAGCTTGTTATAAATTAGCTTTATTTATGACATTATTTGCCACAGCTTTTAGACTAGGTATTGAGCCATACTTCTTTAGTCACTCTAACAGTCGTAATCCTCAAAAGAATTATGCTAAAATTTTAGAATATTTTGTTATTCTTGGAAGTGTTATTTTAGTAACCGTTGTTGTGTTCGCAGATATTATAAAGGTATTGATTATTAGAGATGAGGCCTTTTGGGAGGCCATGTGGATTGTCCCAATAATTTTAATTGCCAGTTTTTGTTTAGGAATATATCATAATCTTTCTGTTTGGTATAAAATTACTGATAGAACAAAGTTTGGAGCATATATATCAATGTTTGGAGCAATGATTACTTTAGGGTTAAACGTATGGTTAATCCCAATAATGGGATATAAAGGCTCTGCATTGGCTACACTCGCAGCCTATTCTAGCATGGTTTTATTGTCTTATGTTTTTAGTAGAAAATATTATCCTATACCATATAATCTAAATAAAATTGGGGCATATCTTTTTTTCTCCATTTCAATGTCTGTTATTGTATTCTATTATTTCAGGGAGAACTATCTAATAACGGTACCTTTACTTTGTGTATTTATTATTGCGATATTCCTCTTAGAAAAGAATGAATGGGAGCAATTGATTAATTCAGAAAAGAATAAGAATTCTAATATTTAATTCCAGAAATAGAACATTAATTTTAAACACAAATCATGACTATAAAAATTATAAATAAATCTAATCATGAATTACCTTCTTATGAGACCATAGCTTCTGCTGGTTTAGACTTGAGGGCTAACATATCCGAGACTATTGAATTGAAGCCTTTAGAGAGATGCATTGTTGGAACGGGTCTATTTATAGAATTGCCTGTGGGTGTTGAAGCACAAGTTCGTTCGAGGAGTGGCCTTGCTGTTAAAAATGGTGTATGTGTACTTAACTCGCCAGGAACTATAGATGCAGATTATCGAGGTGAAATTGGGGTTGTTTTAGTGAACTTATCTAAAGAAGATTTTAGTATTATAAATGGTGAGCGTATTGCTCAACTCGTTATATCTCGTCATGAAAGAGCTGTATGGCAAGAGGTTGAAAAGCTTTCTGTTACCGAACGAGGTGAAGGAGGCTTTGGGAGTACCGGAACTTTATGAAAAGTGTATAATCAAAAATTTAAAATTTATATTGGTTCTCAAAATTGAACATGAATTTCACAAATATGTTTAGAGGTTTGTTTTTAGGGATGGTATTAATTCCTAAGATAGCTATCACTCAAGTTGATTTCAATAAGACACCTGAGGATAATTCTATTGATTCTACAGAGAAATTTCAAGAATACTTTTTTGAAGCTCTTAAGCAGAAAGGAATTGAAAACTATGATAGAGCTGTAGTATCTTTATTAAAATGTGTCGAATTAGATGACACAGAGGCTGCAGTATACTTTGAATTAGGAAAAAGTTACATTCAGCTCAAAAATTTTGGTGCTGCTGAAAACTCTTTAAAATTAGCCATAGATAAAAATCCTAATAATGAATGGTACCTAAATAAGTTATATGGTGTTTATGAGCAAATAGATGATTATGACAATGCTCTTAAAATAATAAAATTATTAATTAAATATCATCCTGATTACGAAGAGAATTTAGCAAATTTATACGCAAAACACGATAAATCTAGACAAGCTTTAAAGGTTTTAGACGATATGGATAATAAGTATGGATACTCAAAATCTCGAGATTATTTGAGAAATAAAATTTACAATGCCAAAGGGGACGACCAAGGGCGTATTGAAAATTTAAAACGACGGATTGATCTTAATCCACAAGATGAACAAAATTACTTAGTGTTAATTTATAGGTATAGTGAACAAAACAATAAAAAAGAAGCTTTTAAAACGGCCCAAAAGCTTTTAAAAAATATTCCTTCATCAATATTAGTTCACTTAGCATTGTATAAATTTTATTTGGAAGATAATGATACCGAGAAAGCAATTAATTCAATGAGTATTGTTTTAAAAAGCGTTAAGGTGAAGCCCGAAGCAAAAAATAGAGTATTAAATGACTTTATAAAATTCACACAAGATCATCCAGAGTATGAAAACAGATTATTAGAAATTACAACAGAAATTTCTGCCGATAGCTCATTAAAATCAACCTCTGAGATGGCTCAATACCACTTACAGGCAGGTAATAAAACAGAGGCTTTAAGCTTATTTAAAACTAGTTTAAAAAGTAATCCTAATGATTTTAAGTCAATTAAAAATGTAGTTCTGATACAGATCGATTTGGAGATGTTTGTAGAGGCAATCGAATTTAGTTCTAAAATGCTTGAACGATACCCTAATCAACCAATTTTGTATTTAGCGAACGGTGTTGCTAATAACTATATGCAATTGTATCAAGAGGCGGTAAATGCTTTGGAGATTGGAATAGATTATGTCGTTGATAATAAAATGATGGAAATAGATTTCTATAAACAATTAAGTCTTTCACATAAAAATTTAAATAATATACGACAATCTCAATCGTTTTTAAAAAAAGCAGAGATATTATTAAATGGACAGTAAACTACATACACATATAATTAGCAAACTCTTTTTGGTACTGCTTGTCATTAATTTTGTGGGATGTAAGTCTGTGAAAAATGTTGTGTTAAACAACGATATCAATACGAGTCTTACAACGAAGCAGATTATTAAAGAACATTATAAAAAAGACCCTCAGTTTAAAACACTCCAATCGCGAGTGAAAGTTGAGTTTGCTCAAGGAGAAAATTCACAATCTTATTCAGTGAATCTACGTGTAGAAAAAAATAAAACAATATGGTTAAGTGCTACTTTGGGGATAGTTAGAGTAAAAATTACCCCTTTAAAAGTACAATTCTATAATAAGTTAGATAATACATATTTTGACGGAAACTTTTCAATTATAAATAGCTTATTTGGGACAGAGCTAGATTTTAAAAATGTACAAAACATATTGTTAGGTAATGCCATTTATGGCTTAAAAGATGGCAAATATAATCATGCGATTTATGAAGATTCATTTGTACTATCACCGAAGAGACAAAGAGCATTGTTTGAAATTTTTTATCTTCTAAATCCTAAAAATTTCAAGATGAATTCTCAGCAATTTTCACAGCCAGAAGCACGTCGAATGTTACAAATAGATTATAAAAAATACCAAGAAATTGATTCGAAATTAATACCTCAATTCTTAAAGATAATTGTACTTGAAAGGGATGAAGAGACTACTCTCAAAATGGAATTTAAATCTGTAACTATGAATACAGATTTAAGATTTCCTTTTAGAATACCTCAAGGATTTAAAGAAATTATGATAAAATGACATTTTTCAAAAGTAACTTTTTAAAAATATTTCTTCTTTTAACTGTCTGTTTTTCTTATTCTCAAAACTCAAAACAACAGGAGTTGGAGAGAAAGAGGCAAGAATATCTTCGTCAAATAAAAAAAATAGAAACACTATTATTTCAAGGGAATAAAGAAAAAACCTCGGTAGTTTCTTTGGTTGAAAACCTAAGTTTTAAGGTGACAGTAAGAAAAAATTTGATTGCAATTACAAATCAGCAGGCAAACCTTTTGACCAGAGAAATAAATAACAATCAGAAAACAATCACAAAATTGAGAGATCGGTTAACAATTTTAAAGGAAGAATATGCTTCTATGATTGTTAAGTCCTACAAGAGCAAATCCGAACAAAGCAAGGTGATGTTTTTATTGTCATCAAGTAACTTTCAGCAGGCTTATCGAAGACTTGAGTATATAAAACAATATGCGCTTTATCAAAAAAAACAAGGTGAACAAATTAAGTCTAAAACAATTGAATTACAAGCTTTAAACCAAAATTTACTATACCAAAAAAAGGACAAAGAGGCACTTATTAAAGAAAATAAATTAGAAAAAAATAGACTGGAAATTGAGATCGAAGAACAAGAAGCTTTGGTGAGCTCTATTAAAAATGACCTAAGGAAATACACATCCCAAATCAAATTAAAACAGCAAGAGATAAGTAAGATTGATAGACAAATAGCAAAAATCATTCGTGATGCGATGGCTGCTTCTAATGTGAAAGCGGGTAAATCCAAAGGCTCTAAAACCTTTGTTCTAACGCCAGAAGATAAGCAACTTGCTGCAAGTTTTACAGCGAACAAAGGAAAGTTACCATGGCCAGTAAAATATGGATTAGTGAAGGTAAGGTACGGTATTCAAAAATCTCCAATTGATAGAACGGTACCGATAAAAAGTAATGGTGTTAGAATTATCACCAATCAAGGGGAAAAAGTCCGTGCAGTATTTGATGGCGTTATCCATTCTATTTTTATCCCAAAAAACGGGAACAATGCCATACTTATTCAGCATGGAAATTATTTTACTGTTTATAAGAACCTTTCTAAGATTCAAGTTCAGAAGGGGCAAAAAGTAACAACAAAACAAGTAATTGGTGAGGTATTAACGAGTAAAGCTACGGGAGAGGCAATGCTTCAATTCAGTATTTTTAAAAATGGAGATACTCAGAACCCTGCACATTGGATCAATCAAATGTAGTACTACGATCAACAGGGTTGGAAAAGTTATTAGTGTGGTCTTTTACCCCTTCAACCGTATTATGCTTGTCACGATTGAAGACATGAACATGAAAAAAAGAGTGTATCACGTATGCATGATATTTAAATAAAGAATCCGAAAATTAAATGAAGTTTTTGTAGAATTGAAATTATTAGGGTCGTCATAAATAGTTTTACTTTAAAAACAAAGCCTTCAGTTCAGTTGCATCGTGAGGATTCATCTTTCCTGCTAGCACTAAACTTAATTGTTTTCTTCTAAGAGCCCCTTCAAAACGAGTTTGTTCTTCGGTTGTTTGGGGGGTTATGGATGGAATTTTGACAGGATTCCCAGCATCATCCACAGCTACAAAAGTATAAATTGCCTCATTTGCCTTTGTTTTTTCACCAGATTCACGATCGTCTATCCAAACATCAATATAAACTTCCATAGAAGTTTTGAAAGCGCGAGAAACCTTTGCTTCCACTGTGACAACACTCCCTAAAGGTACCGACTTATTAAAAGCAACATGGTTTACAGATGCGGTAACCACAATTCTCCTTGAGTGTCGTCTAGCAGAGATACTTGCTGCACGATCCATCCGAGCTAATAATTCACCCCCAAAAAGATTGTTTAATGGGTTTGTCTCACTTGGTAATACCAAGTCAGTCATTATAGTTTTTGAGTCAATGGGATGTTTGATTGTCATAAAAATCTAAAATAAATTTAAGCAAAGGTAAGTTGCTTTTGATGATTACAGAAGTAATTATTACTTTAGTTTTTGAACTAAAAGCCATGCGTTTTGATTATGACTTTCTCTTATTTTATACAGTTCTTTTTGAGCTTCTGTTCTTGAATTGTAACTGGAGTAGACCACTTGATGAAGGCCGTATTTATTAGCACC
The DNA here is from genome assembly GCA_905479065.1 of uncultured Flavobacteriaceae bacterium. Classification (GTDB taxonomy): domain Bacteria; phylum Bacteroidota; class Bacteroidia; order Flavobacteriales; family Flavobacteriaceae; genus CAJQLB01. The sequence goes on from CAJQLB010000027.1 coordinate 189,286, forward strand.
TATTTTTCGAGCATTATATCCTAATTTTTGAAGTTGCTCTAATTTTTTGTCGCAGTTTTCTTTAATTCTAAAAGCACCTGCAACAATATGAAAATCACCATTTTGTTTAGTAACGGTGAGTGTTATCGATGGCAATGGATTATCAATAATGAAGGTAGCTTTATTAATTTTAGCATCAATTTCTTTATTTGCTGTTTCTTGGGCAATTTGATTTTGTTTCTCAATTTGATTTAATTGATAATCCGAAGCTAAATACCCTATGATTCCAAGAGCAACAATAATAATAGCAGCATATTTCTTGTAAATTTGATAGGTTGTCTTTTTGTTTAAAACAGATATGGTAGTGGTAGATGCAGTATTCGCAATTGTTTCAACCTTTTTCTCTTGTTTTGTACGTTGAATCGAAGGGGAGGTAGCTGGTGCTAATCCAAATGAGGCTGTTAAGAAGTTCACGCTTTCAGCTGGTTCAAAACTAATGTTATTTTCACTATTAAAATTAATAACACCAATATTTGTGAGCGTTATGGATTCACCTTTATTTAATAGTAACTCAAATTGCTTTGTTTCTTTTTTGACTTTTTTTAACGCTTGTTCAAAAGAAATGCGTTCAACATCAGCAATATAGCCAACTAACAAGCCATCATTATTTTGTAATTGTTCATTAAATGAAATTACTTTTTTGGGAGGATAAAATGTCTGGTTTTTAATATTGAGGTTCGCTGAAACTGTTTGAGCGAGAAAGGCACCAAATTCTGGAATTATCACGCATTCATATCGGTAAAGTAAATCGTTAATGTAGGTGTCTAAGTGCATCATAACAAAGTTAAAAATTTTTGTTGTCTGAAAAAAAAACACGAAGACTATTTATTAACAGTAATTTTTTTTATTTTATACTGATAATCAAACAATTACATGTTAGACGAAGATTTGCTTTTCGCACTGGCTTTACAACGCACACCAAATATTGGAGATATTACCGCTAAAAAACTCATTGCTCATTGCGGGTCATTACAAGGTGTTTGGAACGAGTCTAAAAAAAACCTTTTAAAGATAACAGGTATTGGATCTTATACCATTAATTATTTGAATAAAGGCTCGTTGTTGCATCAGGCAGAAAAAGAACTTACGTTTATTAAGAATAATCATATTCGAGTGTGTTATTTTGAAAACGATAATTATCCAGCACTTTTGAGGCAGTGTATTGATGGACCTATTCTTCTTTTTCAAAGAGGTAATATTAGCATTAAAAAGCAACCTGTAATAAGTATTGTTGGTACGCGTAAAATCACCAATCAAGGCGTTGCTAATTGTGAGGCTATTATTGAAAGGTTATCACCTTATAATCCTATCATAGTCTCAGGATTTGCTTACGGAGTTGATATTACTGCACAAAAATTTGCAATAAAACATCATTTACAAACAATTGGTTGTTTAGCCCATGGGCTAAATCAAATTTATCCTAATGCTCATCGGGAATACATCTCTGCTGTTGAAAATAACGGTGGGTTCTTTACTGATTTCTGGAGTACTGACAAAATTGAAAGAGCTAACTTTTTGAAGCGAAATAGAATTATTGCTGGCCTTAGTGAGGCTACAATTATAATCGAATCTGCTGAGAGAGGAGGGAGTTTGGTAACCGCAGATATTGCGAACTCATATAATCGAGAAGTTTTTGCAGTTCCTGGTAGGATTAATGATAGTCAAAGTGTTGGATGTAATAATTTAATTAAATTCCAAAGAGCACATTTGCTCTCGTTGGCAGAGGACATACCCTATATTTTAAATTGGAAATTTCAAGCCCGTCATCAACAAAATAACAGCCTTGTCCCTCACGACTTAGATGCTGATGAGAAGCTCGTTTACAATTTCTTATTAGCCAAGGATAAGGACTCAATTGATAATATAGCGCGCATGTGTCAAATGCCTATATTTAAAATGTCTTCGCTATTGTTGAACATGGAATTAAAAGGCCTGATCAAGCCGCTTTCTGGAAAATATTTTGAACTTATTAAATAATTGAAACAAACAATACTAGTAGCCAACTCTTGTTCGGACTCTTTTTAAAACCGTATCCGCAACTACTTTTGCTTTTTCTGCTCCAATGGTTAAGGCTTCGTCAATTTCACTGAGGTTATTCATGTAATGATTGTAGCGTGTTCTTTCTG